>NZ_LSJY01000001.1 GCF_001556865.1 Sphingobium sp. CCH11-B1
CTGCGCGCGCCTCCGGTCGGGCTACGCCCGCCCTCCGCCGCACGCAGCGCAAGGCCATCTTCAACAAACCAGCATCATATTATCCGAAAAGGGGGTCCCTCTTCGACGCCGATCGGGGGTCCCTTTTGAACGCCGTTTGACACTGGGGTTGGACCGATCACCGCGCTCACCTACACCTCGACCATCGAAGATCCGCGCCATTTTTGCCAGAAGCGACGACGTCCGCGCCTATGCGGGCTTGTGCCGCGACGCAGTCAATCGGGTGAACGCGATGTCAGCGGGCATATCTTCAAGGCGGGAGATCCGATGTTGCGTAAAGCGCTCTACGAAGCCGCCAATGTCGCGCTGTCCCAGGTGAAGCGACCATTCGCCCTACAGGCGTGGTCGCCAACGCTGACGGTACTTTTCGCCGCAATCCAGATACGGGCGTCGGACCTGGAAAGGATCGGGAAGAGCCGATAGCAGCCGATAAATGGCCTGCGGAGTGACCCTTCGGGGACGGTCACCCGATTCACGTGCCGCTGCATGGCGGCGCGGCAACGGGCTCGGGATGTGGGGCAATTAAACGCGTGTCGATCCCCGACTAACCCGCCCGCCGGAGCGGCGAAGGGCTATGCCTTCTCCAGCGTGCATTGCAGCGGGTGCTGGTTCTGGCGGGCGAAGTCCATCACCTGGTTCACCTTCGTTTCCGCGACCTCGTAGCTGAAGATCCCGCAGACGCCGACGCCACGCTGGTGCACGTGGAGCATCACGCGCGTCGCTTCCTCCATGTCCATGCGAAAGAAGCTCTGGAGGACGTGGACGACGAACTCCATCGGTGTGTAATCGTCGTTCAGCATCAGCACCTTGTAGAGCGACGGCTTTTTCGTACGGGTGCGCGTGCGGGTGGCGATGCCGACATTGGGCCCGCCGGGGCCTTCGCCCTGATCGTCCTGATCCCGGCCCGCCATGCTGACGGACCATGCCGATACGCTGATGCTGTTGTCCATGATGAAGGAGAATATGGCGATTCGGTTGGCCATGGCAAGGGGGCGGTCCCCCGGTTCGCCGCGCGATGCGTCACTTTGACCCATAGCAAAGGGGCGCTCCTTCGCCAGAAGGAACGCCCCGTCGCTTAGTGTAAAGTCCGGCAGGCTCAGGCCGCCAGCGACTTGACCTTGTCGGTGACCAGCGTCACGCGCGCGGTGATCGGCTGGGCGACTTCGCCGGCCATCTTCATCAGCGCTTCGCTGTTCTTCGCAGCTTCCTTGGTGAATTCATCGAAGCTGCTCGAGAGCAGCTGGCTTTGCAGCTGGAAGAATTCGGTGGGGGTCTTGACCGTCGAGAAGGTCTTGAAGGAGGCCGTGGCCTTCTCAAAGCTCTTGCGGCTGTAATCGACGGCTTCCTGACCCATCGTCTCGATCGCCTTGGCTGCGATCTTGCCCGATTCGACCAGCGCCTCGACATTGCCCTTGGCAAGGTCGCTCAGCTCTTCGATCGCCTTGGTCGACTTCTCGACATGCGCCTTGGTCTTCTCGTTGAAGTCGGCATAGGCGGTTTCCATCTTCGCCTTGGCGTCTTCGGCGAACTTCTTTCCGGTTTCGATAACGTCGTTCATAATTGTCGTTCCTTCTATGGCGGGCAGCGGCGCTGTCACTTCAGCTTCGGCCTTGGGCAGGCTCTCTGTCGGGGGCGTCGTCGCCATGTCCGGAACAGGTTCCGGCGCGGCATCGACAGCCGTGGTGGCGGCCACCACGGCAACGGGATCGGGGGTGGCCGAAGCGACCGGCACCGGACGCTTGGCCCGTGGCGCAGCCGGCTTGCGGGCAGGCTTTGCCGGTTGGGGAGCGTTGCCGATGGCGGCTTCAGCCGCCTTCAGCGCTTCGCTCGCCGATAAGGTGCTCGACCCTGTCTTGGGACGGGCGCTCTTACGCGGTGTCTTCGGGGTTACGGCCATGACCTTCCTCCGTTTGCTGCACTGCACAATATAGAAAGATCGAGGCAAATGCAATAGCTATTGTGCACTGCAACAAAATAGCCATATTCGCTCAGTCAGCGCTGCATGACGTAGCGTCCGGGCGCATCCTCGATCGCTTTCCGCTTGCCCCCGCCAGGGATGCGAGGCCCGGTCACGGCGACTGTTTTTTCGTCTATCCGCCCGATCCAGGCGCGCCAATCGGGCCACCAGCTGCCCTTCGTTTCCGTTGCGTGGGCCAGGAACTCATCGATCGTCGCCTGCGCCTCTTCGCAGGTCCAATATTGATATTTCATCGCCGACGGCGGGTTCACCACGCCGGCGATATGGCCCGAACCTGCCAGCAGGAATCGGATCGGCCCGGCGAAATGCTCGGTCAGTTTCCAGACGCTTTCCAGAGGGGCGATATGATCCTCCCGCCCGGCCTGGACATAGGCGGGCGTCTTCACGTTCTTGAGGTCGATGGGCGTGCCAGCAACGCTGATCGCGCCGGGCACAACCAGCAGGTTGTCGCGATAGAGCTGCGTCAGATAATCCTTGTGCCAGCGTGCCGGCAGGTTGGTCGTATCGCCGTTCCAGTACAGCAGGTCGAAGGGGGGATAATCCTGCCCCAGCAGGTAATTGTTGACCACATAGTTCCAGATGAGGTCGCGGCCGCGCAGCAGATTGAACGTCGCGGCCATGTAGCGTCCGTCCAGAAAGCCGCCGGACGAAAGCTGATCGACGAGCTTCATCTGCTCATCATCCACGAACAGGGTAAGATCCCCCGCCTCGCTGAAATCGACCTGCGCGGTGAAGAAGGTCGCGCTCGCCACCTTGTCCGCCTCGCCCCGCGCGGCCAGCAGCGCCAGCGTCGCGGCAAGCGTGGTGCCCGCCACGCAATAGCCGATCGCATGGACGTTTTCGACGCCCAGCAGGTCGCGCACGGTATCGATCGCGTCGATCTGGCCGCTCAGGATATAATCGTCCCAGACCATGTCCTTCATCGAAGCGTCGGCCGATTTCCACGAGACGAGGAAAACGCTCAAGCCCTGATCGACGGCCCATTTGACGAAGCTTTTTTCCGGCGAGAGGTCGAGGATGTAGAAGCGGTTGATCCAGGGCGGGAAAATGAGGAGCGGTGTTTCCAGCACCGTGTCGGTCGACGGCGCATAATGGATGAGCTGGTAGAGCGGCGTTTCGTGGATCACCTTGCCGGGCGTCGAGGCGATGTTGCGGCCGAGTTCGAAGGCCGTGCCGTCGGTATGGGTAAGCTGTCCCTTCTCCATGTCGGCCAGCATATGTTTGAGGCCGCGGACCAGATTCTCGCCGCCGCTCTCGATCGTTTTCTGCACCACCTGCGGATTGGTGAGCGGGAAGTTGGACGGGGACATGGCGTCGAGCAGGCCCGCGGTGGCGAAGCGCAGCCGGGCTTTCTCCTTGGGATCCACGCCGTCGACCGCGTCGGCCATTTTCGTCAGATAATCCGAGAGCAGAAGATAGCTTTGGCGGACGAGATCGTAAAAGGGATGCTCCGTCCATGCCGGGTCCGAAAAGCGCCGGTCCTTGCGCGCGGCAGGGCTGCCGGCCGGTGCGGGTTCCGGCGTATCGCGCAGCAGCCCGCCGGAATCCAGGAACCGCTGCCACAGGGCCAGCCCTTCGTCGGCAAAGCCGGTCTGGATGCGGGCAACGATTTCGGGATCGAAGGGCGGTGCCTGCCCGGTCATCCCCGCCGCCTGCTCCAGCATCAACTGCTGCGCGCGGCCGATCACCTGCGTCCATTGCTGCATCTGTTCGAGCGTTGGGAGGTGCGGTTCCATGACGTGCAATTGATCCATGGCCACCTTCCTTCTCCCGGCATCACGCAATCGCCGCTTTCGCTGGCGCGTCATCGGATGGCGAGTTATAGCCAGATTGTGACGCGCCAAGGGCGGGCCACGCATTATTCCCTACAGAGAGCTTTCAGGAAAGCCCCTATAATGTCCGAAGAATTCTACCGCATGAAGCGCCTGCCGCCTTACGTTATCGCTGAAGTCAATGCGATGCGTGCCGCCGCCCGCGCAGCGGGGGAGGACATTATCGATCTTGGCATGGGCAATCCCGACCTGCCGCCGCCCGACCATGTCATCCAGAAGCTGATCGAGGTGGCGCAAAAGCCGAGCGCGCACGGCTATTCCCAGTCGCGCGGGATACCGGGATTGCGGAAGGCGCAGGCCAACTATTATGGCCGCCGCTTCGGCGTGGAGATCGACCCGGACACCGAAGTCGTCGTGACCATGGGATCGAAGGAGGGGCTGGCCAGCCTTGCCACCGCGATCACCGAGCCGGGGGACGTGGTGCTGGCTCCCAACCCCAGCTATCCGATCCACACCTTCGGCTTCATCATCGCCGGGGCGACGATCCGGTCGGTGCCCACGACGCCGGACGAAAATTATTTCCGTTCGCTGGACCGCGCCATGGCCTTCACCGTGCCACGCCCGTCGATTCTGGTGGTCAACTATCCGTCCAACCCGACTGCCGAAACGGTGGACCTCGCTTTCTACGAGCGGCTGGTCGCCTGGGCGAAGGAGAATAAGGTCTGGGTGCTGTCCGACCTTGCCTATTCCGAACTTTACTATGACGGCAACCCGACGCCTTCCATCCTTCAGGTGCCGGGCGCGAAAGACGTGGCGATCGAGTTCACGTCGCTCAGCAAGACCTATTCCATGGCGGGGTGGCGCATGGGCTTTGCCGTGGGTAACCGCAAGCTCATTGCGGCGATGACGCGGGTGAAGTCCTATCTCGACTATGGCGCGTTCACCCCGATCCAGGCGGCCGCCTGCGCCGCGCTCAATGGGCCGCAGGACATCGTCGAGAAGAACCGCCAGCTCTACCACAAGCGCCGCGACGTGCTGGTGGAAAGCTTCGGCCGCGCAGGGTGGGACATTCCGGCGGCGCGTGCATCCATGTTCTGCTGGGCGCCGCTGCCGCCTGCACTGAAAGACATGGGAAGCCTCGAATTTTCCAAACAGCTCCTCACCCATGCCAAGGTCGCGGTCGCGCCGGGCGTGGGCTATGGCGAGGATGGCGAAGGGTTCGTCCGCATCGCGATGGTTGAAAATGAGCAGCGGCTGCGGCAGGCCGCGCGCAACATCAAGGCGTATCTCAAATCCATGGGCGTCAACACGCCGTCGAACAAGGGCGCTGCTTGATTTGTTGGCATTAGTCTGGCTTTTTGCTCCCCGGCGAACCGGCCGGAGCATCCATCCGTCATGACCATGATCCCCCTGCCCCAGGTAAGCCAGGTCGCTCAGACCATCCAGCTCGCGCTCGCGCCCGTATTCCTGCTGACGGGCATCGGCGCGTTCCTGAATGTCTGCGTCGGCCGGCTGGCGCGCATCATCGACCGGGCGCGCACGGTCGAGCAACTGATCCTCACGTCGCGGGGGAAGGAGCATGACCGGATGGTGGGCGAAATCCGCGTGCTCGACCAGCGGATGACCGTCGTCAACGCCTCCATCTTCCTGTCGGTCGCGTCCGCCTGCGCGGTATGCCTTGTCGTCATCCTGCTGTTCGCGGGCAACCTGTTCGGCGCGCATCTCGGCACGCCGATCGCCGTCCTTTTCAGCCTGGCGATGCTGCTGCAGGCCGTCGGGTTCGCGAGCTTCATCCAGGAGATCCGGCTGGGGTCGAAAATCATCCACGTCCGCAACGAAGTGCTGTTCCACAAAGTCGAGGAGGAAGAGGGCGCGTGACGAAGTTCACCGTCAACGACCGGCCGGTGCAGTATCGGATGGACCCGGACACGCCGCTGCTGTGGGCGCTGCGCGACGCGTCGAACCTCACCGGCACCAAATATGGTTGCGGCACCGGGGACTGCGGCGCCTGCACCGTCGATATCGATGGCGAGGCGGTACGATCCTGCCAGGTGACGATCGGCAAGACGGAGGGGCGGTTCGTGACGACGATCGAGGCACTGTCGCCCGATCGCGGCCATCCGCTGCAACAGGCGTTCGCGGCGGACAATGTGTCGCAGTGCGGCTACTGCATTCCCGGCATGATCATGGCCGCGTCCGTGCTGCTGCGCCGGACCAACGATCCGAGCGACGAACAGATCGACGCCGCGATCACCAACATCTGCCGGTGCGGCATCTATCCCCGCCTGCGCGGCGCGATCCGGCGGGCGGGCCGGATCATGCGCGGGGAAGAGCAGGTTGCCGCCGCGCCGCCGCCCGGCATTTCGCCGCAGGATGCCGCCCGCACCGTGCCGGCGCTGGGCCGTCCGGCCGATCAGCCGAAACGATAGCCGGAAACGGTCCAGCCCAGAACGCTGCTGCGATGGGACAGGGCAGCGGGGTCGTCCCCGCCCGCCCCCAACGCCACCATTAATGGCAGCAGATGCTCCGCGCTCGGATGGGCGAAGCGGGCGTGCGGCAGATCGGCCCAGGCGGCGACGCGGGCCGCGCGGCGCTGAGGATCGGGATCGGTGACGGCATCGGTCAGCGCCTCGTCCCACTGGGTCGACGGGTCCACCGCTCGCTCTCCCCTGACCTGCAGATTGTGGAAGCTCATGCCCGATCCGACGATCAGCACGCCTTCTTCCCGCAGCGGGGCCAATGCGCGGCCCGCGGCGATATGGGCGGCGGGATCGAGATCGTGGCGCAGCGACAGTTGCGCCAGCGGGATGTCAGCGTCAGGCAACATCACCTTCATGGGAATGAAGACACCATGGTCCCAGCCGCGCTCGCTGTCTTCCGCCGTCGCAAGGCCTGCCTGCGCCAGGAGCGCCGCCGCGCGTCGGGCAAGGCCGGACGCGCCCGGCGCGTCCCAGCGCAGCGCGTAGGTGTGAGGCGGAAAGCCGTAATAGTCGAAGAGCAGGTTCGGCCGCTCCCCCACATGAACGGTGAAGGCCGCTTCCTCCCAATGGCCCGACACAAGGAGGATGGCGCGCGGCCGTTCCGGCAGGCTGTCGACGATACCGGCCAGATAGTCCTGCATCGGTTGCCACATGGGGTCGCTATGCGGGCTTTGGGGATCGGTGGGATCCATGAAGAAGCAGGGGCCGCCGCCATGCGGCAGGAAAAGGGTTGGCTGAATCATCATCTTTGCCGCCATAGGATCGCGCGGGCTTAACTTCGCATATGTCCCGCAGATTTTGACATTTTATTGCGCCATCCTGATCCTATCGACATGGCCCCTTCACTCATGGCGACGCCATGGTGGCAAAGGCCGGGCCGGTAGGACAGGCGCCGACAAAGGATCGGCATTCGCGCGACGCGCTGCAAGGAGCGGAGGAGAAAACGTTCGTTTCGGTTGGGAAACCTACGCCGCGTCCATGGCGGGCGCCAGCGCCTGCGCCAGCGTCGCGCCGGAATAGGGCTTCTTCACCAATGTCACATGGGCAAAGCGCGACGGCAGGTCGAGCCCGTTGACGATCGCGGCAAAGGCCGGCTCGTCCGGGGTCAGGCCCGACAGGATCATCTGACCGTCGATATAGACGCCGACGCCGTCGGCCGGGATCGTGTCGAAGATGATGTCGCCGAGCCAGGCGGCGTTGTGCAGCAGTTCATTGTCCTGCGCCACGGCGGACAGCAGCCGGTCGGCAACCTGGCGGGACTTGCCCTCATAATCGGCGGTCTCGGCCCGCTCGCGGCTTTCGAGCATCATCGAAAAGATCTGACCGAACAACTCCGCCGCGCTGCGTTGCGCGAAGGTGGGCAGGCGCGGGCCATAATGGTGGCAGGCGAACAGCCCCCACAGCTTGCCCTCCACGATGATCGAGATGGAAAGCGACGCGTCCACGCCCATGTTGCGCAGATATTCGATATGGATCGGCGACACCGCGCGGGTGAGGCAGAGCGACATGTCGAGCGCCATGCCCGCCGGGTCGAGTTGCGGCATCACCGGGACAGGCGGCGCATTCACATCGGCGATCACCCGAAAGATGTTGCGCAAGTAGAGCGCGCGCGCCTGCGCCGGGATGTCGGAAGCAGGATAATGGAGGCCAAAGAAGCTCTCGATCCCCGGCCGCAGCGCCTCTGCCACCACTTCGCCGTCTCCGCTGCCGGAGAAGCGATAGACCATTACCCGGTCGAAGCCGGTCAGCGCCCGCACCTGCCGCGCGCCGTCCCGCAGGAATGCGGCCATCCCTTCCACCTGGCCAAGACGCGACACCATCGAACGGACGGTGCTGCTCGCTTCCATCTCGTCATGGCTGGCAGGTTCGCCCTCGATCACCACAAGCTGGCCGGAAAAATGCACCGCGACGTCAAAGGCGGGTCCGCCATCCATGAGGGGAAGGGAAAAGACGCGCTCGACCGCGTCGGGGCCACGCAGGAGCGTGATGCGATTGCGCAGCGTGTGGATGGCGTCGCCGCTCAGCACGGCGCTCACCGGCTTGCCCAGAACCTCCTCCGGCGACAGGCCGATGAAGTCGGCCACGTTGGCGGAAACCCGCGACACCAGCCAGTCCGCCGTCAGCGCGATCAGGAAACCGAACGGCTGGACGGTCCCAAGCACATGAATGGGCTCGCGGTCGCAATTGGTCAGGTCCACCGCCGCCGGCCGGCCGATATCGGACTCAGCCATGGGCGGACGCCATTTCGGCGCTGCCCGCCCGCAGGAACAGGGCGAAGGCGGCCCGGGCGCCCTGCACGGCGTCACCGAGCCAGCCTTCGCCGCCTTCCTCCGCTGCGCCATCGAGCGCGCGCTGGAAGGCGATCCAGTCCCCCTTGCCATGGGTGGCGGACAGATAGGCCCTTGGCAATCCGTCACCCACCTGACGTGCCAGCATGGCGCCGCCCAGCCGGGATCCTTCCAGCGCATAGCGCAGACCCCAGCGGAATCCGCCCCGGCCCGCATCCGTCAACGGCAGCGGATCGGGCCAGGCGCTGCCCAGTGCCGCCAGATCCTGCGCCAGCAGCGGCAGCCGAGGCGACTCGGGCCGGGCGACCGCTTCCAGCGCGCCGAGCGCGCGCGCCTGCGCCGTCAGGAAAGCGGTGTAGTCGGCGCGGGAATGCAGATCATAAGCCGAGAAGACCGAATCGACCTGTCGATGATCCTCCATCGTCGCGTCGCGCAGGGCCTGGCGCACATGGCCAGTGGTGGAGGCTGTCGTCACAGGGATCGTCCTAGGGCCATGTCAACGCCAGCGCCTTGATATGGATTAATCTTGCTGCCCCGAACCGGCATTATTTCAGTCATCCTGGCGCGAATTTCCCACTGTGGGTCGATCTTTGTCTCCGGTCCGGCGACTTGCCTTCCTTTCTGATCGCTGACGGCCGGGTTCAGTCCTGCGACATCCGGGGCATCCTAAAAGGACTGTCATGGCGGACATCCCCTTCGTCCGCATCGAGGAAAGACAGGACGATGTTGAGGAAGATGATGGTGGCGGGCCTGATGGCCGCCACGGTGATGAGCGGCATCGCGCCCGCCCTTGCGCAGGACGGTCCGGGGCGTGGCGATCGCGGCGAGCGCAGTGCGCGTCCCGACGGCGGCGGATGGCGGGGTGGCCCTGCCGGGCAGCCCGGCAGGCCGGATATGGGGCAGCGCTGGCAGCAGCGCGGGCCTGATCGCGCCGGCGGGGTCGTGGCGCAGCCAAGGACGGACATGCAGGCGCAGCGCTGGCAGCAGCGTGGCGATGATCGGCCGGGTCGACCGGCAGGCCAGCCGGGTGCGGGTGCGGACTGGCAGCAGCGCCGCGACAATGGCGGGCAGCGTGGCGATGATCGCAACCGGTCACAGACCCTTGGGCGAGAGGACTGGCGGAACGACAGGGCGCAGGAGCGCCGCGACTGGCGCGATGATCGCCGGGACGTGCGGCAGGACCAACGACAGGACTGGCGTCAGGATCGCCGCGACGACAGGCGGGACTGGCGCGACGACCGGCGGGACGATCGCGGCTGGCGGCAGGATCGGCGCTATGTCTGGAACAGTTACCGCAACCGTTATGGCGACCGCTATCGCATCGGCCGCTATTATGCGCCGCGCGGCTGGAGCTACGGCTATCAGCGCTATTCGATCGGGATATTCCTCAACAGCCTGCTCTACAGCAACAGCTACTGGCTGGACGATCCCTACAGCTATCGCCTGCCGCCCGCCTACGGCACGTTGCGCTGGGTCCGCTATTATGACGACGCGCTGCTGGTCGACATCCGCGACGGCTATGTGGTCGACGTGATCCACGATTTCTTCTGGTGACATGAAGCGTGCGGCTTCCTGAACTGGCCTTCAGGAACCACTGACCCCGGAGCAGCGATGCTCCGGGGTCTTTTCATGGGAGCCGCCCTTGTGGCAGGACGGCGGCATGACCGAGACGATCGACGATGGCGGCATCGCTTCGGCCGCGCGCGCGGCCTTTGGCGAAAGCGTGCGCAAGCGACTGGACCGCAATCCGATGGTCAGTCGCATCGATGCGCCGGAGCTTGAAATCTACGGCCGGCAGAATTTCCTGAGCCCGGAGGAATGCGCGGAGATACGCACTCTGATCGACGCCAGCGCGAAGCCCTCCACGCTCTTTTCCGGCAGCGCCAACGCCGAGTATCGGACCAGCCATAGCGGCAACCTGTCGCCCTGGAATCCGTTGGTGGAAAGCATCACCGAGCGGATCTGCGCGTTGACCGGCCTGCCGGCGACGCATGGCGAAACGCTGCAGGGGCAACGCTACACGCAGGGGCAGGAATATAAGGTTCATTGCGACTATTTCCCCCCGACCGCCGATTACTGGCAGGCGATGCGCAAAACCGGGGGACAGAGGACATGGACCGCGATGATCTATCTTTCCCCTTTGGAAGCAGGCGGCGAGACGCATTTCCCGATGTGCCAGTTCATGATCCCTCCGGTCGAGGGCATGGTGCTGATCTGGAACAATATGGATCGCGACGGCGCGCCCAATCAGTCCAGCCTGCACGCCGCCCGTCCGGTGGAGCGCGGGGTCAAATATGTCGTCACCAAATGGTTCAGGGAAAGGCCGTGGGGCTGAGGCCCGGACGGCGCGCCGGTTACACTTTGCGACATAGATGACTGGAATCTGACCGCGCCATTCCCGGAACATTCAGGCGAACACGCGCATATCTGATCCCGTGGCGAAGGAACCCCAAAGCTTTGCCAAGACATATGGGAGACGAGACCAATGCGTAAGTTCATCATCCTGGGCCTGCTGGCCGCGACCGTGGTGCCGAGCGTCGCTTCCGCCCAATCCTATGGCGAGGTACGCCGGAGCGAACAGCGACTGCGCGAAGAGCAGCGCGACCTGCGCCAGGCGGAGCGCTACGGCGACCGCCGCGACGTGCGCGACGCGCGGCGCGATGTCCGTGATGCCCGCGGCGAGGTGCGGGAAGACTGGCGCGACTATCGCCGCAGCCACCGCGACGTCTATCGCGGCGGCAACTGGAACGCGCCGTTCCGCTACAGCCAGTGGAATGTCGGTGCCCGGCTTCGCCCCAATTACTATGCGCCGCGCTATTATATCAGCGACCCCTATCGCTATCGCCTGCGCCCCGCCGGCCGCGACCTGCGCTGGGTCCGCCACTATAATGACGTGCTGCTGGTGAATGTCCGCACCGGCCGGGTGGTGGAAGTCAATCGCGGCTTCTTCTGGTAAGGCCCGCAAACGAAGCGGCCCGGAACGGATATGTTCCGGGCCGCCGTTCCCCGCTTGGCCGCGTCGCCCGTTTCCGGGCGCACGCGGCCGATGACGTGCGCTAGGCGCGCCACCAGTCCGAAAGGGGGGTGGACCGTTCGCCGTAACGACCGACCATCATGAAAGTTCCCCCGCCGGGCGGCAGTCGGCGTCTCAGGCGGCGAGTGCCTCCGCGATCAGGCGGCGGCTGTTTTCCACGCCGTACAGCGCGATGAAGCTGCCCATGCGCGGCCCCTGATCGGCGCCCAGCAGCGTCTGGTAAAGCGCCTTGAACCAGTCGCGCAGTTCCGCAAAGCCGAAGGCTTCGTCCTTGCCGATGGCGTAGACGATATTCTGGATGTCTTCCGCCGACGCGCCATCGGGCAGCGCCGCCAGTTCCTCGTCCAGCCGCTTGAGCGCCGCGGCCTCATTTGGCTCGGGCGCCCGCCGCTTGAGCGTCGGCGCGACGAAATCGCGATGATAGGCAAGGGCATGGCCGATCAGCGCGTCGAGTTCTGGATAGGTTTCCGCGCTCGCACCCGGTACATAATTTTGGAGATAGCCCCAGACCTGTTCGCGGGTCGCATCGCCCATCACACCGACGAGGTTCAAAAGCAGCCCGAAAGTGACCGGCAGTTCGCCGTGCGGCAGCGCCCCGTCATGGATATGGTGCACCGGGTTGCCCAGTTGCTGCTCGACCGCCTGCTTGGGGTAATTGCCACGGAATTGCCAATATTCGTCCACTGCCCGCGGGATGACGCCCATGTGCAGCTGCTTCGCCTTCTTGGGTTCGCGATAGGCGTAGAAGGCGAGGCTTTCCTGCGGGCCATAGGTCAGCCATTGTTCGAGGCTCAGCCCGTTGCCCTTGGACTTGGAGATTTTCTCGCCCTTTTCGTCCAGGAACATCTCATAATTGAAGCCCTCGGGCGGCCGGCCGCCGAGCGCGCGGCAGATCTTCGACGATTGGGTGACGGAATCGATCAGATCCTTGCCCGCCATCTCATAATCGACGCCCAGCGCATACCAGCGCATCGCCCAGTCGACCTTCCATTGCAGCTTGGCACCGCCCGACAGGATCGACTGCTCGATGATGTCGCCCTCATCCTCGAACCGGACCAGGCCCGCTTCGGCGTCGATCACCTCGACCGGCACCTGAAGGACAATGCCGCTCCTGGGGCTGATCGGCAGGACCGGCGAGTAGGTCGCCTGCCGTTCCTTGCGCAGCGTCGGCAGCATGATGTCCATGATTGCAGAATAGCGCCGCAGCACCTGCTTGAGCGCCTCATCGAACGCACCGGCACGATATTGCTCGGTCGCCGAGACGAACTCATAATCAAATCCGAAACGGTCGAGAAATTCGCGCAGCATCGCGTTGTTGTGATGCGCGAAGCTCTCATATCTTCCGAAGGGATCGGGCACCTGCGTCAACGGCTTGCCCAGATGCTCGGTCAGCATCGCCTGGTTGGGCACATTATCAGGCACCTTGCGCAGGCCGTCCATATCGTCGCTGAACGCCACCAGACGCGTGGGCAGGTCCGACAAGGTATGGAAGGCGTTGCGCACCATCGTCGTCCGCAGCACTTCGTTGAACGTGCCGATATGCGGCAGGCCCGACGGACCATAGCCGGTTTCGAACAGGACATGCCCCTTGTCGGGCGCGCCGGCCGCGTAGCGTTTCAGCAGCTTGCGGGCTTCTTCATAGGGCCAGGCCTTGGACGCCTGCGCGGCGGTGCGGATGTTGTCGGACATGGTCATGTCCAGCCCCCTACCCCCGGACGCGGCGAAAGAAAACGGTCAAGATTCGCCAAATCATTTCGGAGGCGGGCCAAAAATTAACCCATCATTTACCCTGCTTGTCGATAATTCCTTTGGACAGGAGGTCTCATGCAGATCAAGCGTAGTCGCGAACGCATCATCGTCGACATCCCCATCGTCGTGACGACGGTGCTCGACAGCCTGGAAGGCACGATCGTCGACCTCAGCGAGGGCGGCGCGCAGATCGTCGGCTGCTCTCTTCCCGCGCGTTCGCAATGCCAGATCGATCTGGACGGCTATACCGTATTCGGCACGGTGCAATGGGCCGAAGAGGATCGCATGGGCATTCGCTTCCCCTATCTCCTGACTGACGGCCCGCTGTACGAGCGGCTGGAAATGGCGCGAGGCCGGCGGCATGCGCCCCCGCCCGCCCTGCGGCCCCGTCCCCAGATGGCTGCGCCCGTCATCGGGGGCTTTGGCCGACGGATGGCCTGACCCCCTTTTTTCCGGTTTCCCTTTTGTTCCCGCTGCCCTAGATCGGCGACGTGATCGACCCTGCAGACCTGCCCGCGCTTCACGCCAGCCATGGCGGCATCTGGCTGCGAGAGGAGGGCCGCACGCAGGGCCTCGCCAAGGGGCAGGCCATCGCCCGCGCGGCGGAAACGCCGGTGCTGCTGCTCAACGCGCCCTTGACCGGCCAGCGGCTCGGCTATCCCGAACTCAACGGTCTCGACCTGCTCGAACTCTGGGCCTTCATCCACCCCGCCCGCTTTCTGGTACCGACGCCCAAGGGGCTTGCGGCGGCGCTGGGGTTGGCCGCGCCCACCGAAGAGGGCGAGATTCCCGGCCTGCTGCAACAGGCGACGGCCGCGCTGCTGGCACGGATCGATGCCGCCGACTGGACGGAACGGGAGGGCGCATGGACCGCCGCCCAGTCGCTCCACCGGCTGCGTTGGGCCTGGTCGCCGCTCGTCGCGCCGCGCATCGCCCGGCCGCGGGAGGCGGAACGCTGGCTCTTCTCGAAACTGCCTGAATGGGAGGAGGCCCAGCCGCGCCCGGCCCCGCGCACGATCAGCCTGAGCGAGGATCAGGTGCTGGATCGGCTGGATCGGCTGACCGGCGCAGGCGCCGAACCCCGTCCCGGCCAGCGCGCCTATGCCGCCGCCGCCGCCGCCGCGTTCACGCCGCGCCGCCATCGCGATCAGCCCAACATGCTGCTGGCCGAAGCGGGGACCGGCATCGGCAAGACGCTGGGCTATCTCGCGCCCGCCTCGCTCTGGGCCGGGGAGGCGCAGGGCACCGTGTGGGTGTCGACCTATACAAAGGCGCTGCAGCGGCAACTCGACCGGGAATCGCTCCGCCTGTTCCCCGATGCCGCAATGGCCGCGCGGCGCGTGGTGGTGCGCAAGGGGCGGGAAAATTATCTCTGCCTGCTGAACCTTGAGGATGCGCTGCAGGGCGGTTTTTCGGGCCGCGCCGCGATCCTGGCGCAACTGGTCGCGCGCTGGGCCGCCTTTTCCAAGGATGGCGACATGGTGGGCGGGGACCTGCCCGGCTGGCTGCCCACCCTCTTCCGCCGCAACGGATCGACCGCGCTGACCGACCGGCGGGGCGAATGCATCTATGCCGGCTGCCCCCATTATCGCAAATGCTTCATCGAGCGTTCGGCGCGGGCGAGCGCGGATGCGGACATCGTCATCGCCAACCATGCGCTGGTGATGATCAACGCCGCGCGGGGGCGGGAAACCGGCCAGCGACCGCAGCGGATCATCTTCGACGAAGGCCACCACCTGTTCGACGCGGCCGATTCGACCTTTTCGGTCGCGCTGTCGGGGCAGGAGGCAATCGAACTGCGCCGATGGATCATGGGACCCGAAAACGGATCGCGCGGGCGGCGGCGTGGCCTTGCCGCCCGCCTCTCCGACCTGGCGAGCTATGACGAGGAAGGCGGCCAGGCGATCCGCGCGGCGATCGACGCGGCGCAGGCGCTGCCCGCCGACGAGTGGCTGAAGCGCGTGGTCGCGGGTGAACCGTTCGGACCATTGGAGGCGCTGTTCGCCGCCGTGCGCGGCACCGTCTATGCGCGCGCCGCCGACGCTGGCGAGGCGGACGCCGGCTACGGGCTGGAGACCGAACTGGCGGAACCGGACGGCACGCTGGTCGAAGCGGCGCAGGAGGCCGCACTGGCGCTCGATGCGCTCATCAAGCCGCTCGTCCGCCTCGCCCGGCGGCTGGAGGCGGTGATCGAGGACGCGCCCGACTGGCTGGACGGCGCGGCACGGGCGCGGATCGAGGGCGCGGTGGCGTCGCTCGGCTGGCGGCGCGACCTGATCGCGGCCTGGCTGGCGCTCCTCGCCCGGATCGGCGGGCCGGCGGACCCTGACTTTGTCGACTGGATGACGGTGGACCGCATCGAGGGACGGGAGTTCGACATCGGCCTTCACCGGCATTGGCTCGATCCCACGCGTCCGCTCGCCGAAACCGTGCTGAAGCCCGCGCAGGGGGTGATCGTCACCTCCGCGACGCTGAAGGGCGGGGGCGAGTGGGACAATGCCGCCGCGCGCAGCGGAGCGGCCCATCTCCCCCACGGCGCGGAGCAGTTCGAGGCGGCGAGCCCATTCGACTACCCCGACCGCGCCGAGGTGCTGATCGTCACCGACATCAAGCGTGGCGACATCGCCGCGCTGTCGGGCGCCTATGCCCGGCTGATCGAGGCGGCGGGCGGCGGCACGCTCGGCCTCTTCACCGCGATCCGCCGGCTGCGCGCGGTTCATGCCCGCATCGCCGACAGGCTGGCGCGCGGCGGATTGCCACTCTACGCCCAGCATGTCGATCCGATGGATACCGGCACGCTGGTCGACATCTTCCGCGACGATCCGCGCGCTTCGCTGCTTGGCACCGACGCCTTGCGGGATGGCGTGGACGTGCCCGGCCATTCGCTGCGCCTCGTGGTCATGGAGGGCGTGCCCTGGTCCAAGCCCACCGTGCTGCATGCCGCGCGCAGGTTGGCAGGGGGCGGCAATGCCTATGACGACCGGCTGATCCGCGCGCGCCTCGCGCAGGCGTTCGGCCGGCTCATCCGCCGCGCGGAGGACAAGGGGCAGTTCGTCATCCTGTCCGCCGCCATGCCCAGCCGCCTGCTCAGCGCGTTTCCACCCGGCACGCCGGTGCGCCGCGTGACGCTGGACGAAGCCATCATCGCGGTCAGCGGACAGGCGCGCGATCAATCGCTTGGCGCACCGGCCGCTTTGGGGCATCAGGGATTCGAATCCGGCCCGCCCCGACAGGAGATCGAATGAAGCGCCTCACCCTGTTGCGCCACGCCAAATCGGATTGGGACGATCCGGTCGCGCGCGACTTCGACCGGCCGCTCAACCGGCGCGGGGAGAAGGCGGCGCGACTGATGGGCGAACATGCCGCGCGCAAGGAGATGCGGTTCGACCTGCTGGTCGCGTCGCCCGCGGTGCGGGTGGTGCAGACGCTGGAAACCTTCTTCGCGGGCTATGGCGAGACGCTGGAGACGCACTGGGACCGGCGCATCTATCTCGCCTCCGCCCCGACCTTGTGCGATGTCGTGCGCGACCTTCCCGACAGCGCGGACAATGTGCTGATGGCGGGGCACAATCCGGGATTCGAGGAGCTGATCCTGGAGTTGGTGCCGGACGATGGCGCAAGCCCGCTGCGCGACGATATCGAAACCAAATTCCCGACCGCCAGCCTTGCCGTGCTCGACCTTCCCATCGACCGCTGGGCCGAAGCGCGCGCCAGCATCGCCACGCTGGCGAGCTTCACCCGCCCCCGCGATCTCGACCCTGCGCTGGGACCGGGCGGGCGCTAGGCCGTCATCCGTTCGATCGGCCGCCTTCGGCCTGAGTAGCCCCCCGAATGCCCGCCGCCGCTAGGCGGCAAACCCATCCGTCGCGCGGATGAGCGCATCCAATATGCCCGGCTCATTATAGGCATGGCCCGCGCCCTCGATCATCTCGAAGCGCGCCTGCGGCCAGGCGCGGTGCAACGCCCAGGCGGTTTCGGCCGGACAGGCCATGTCGTAGCGGCCCTGCACGATCACGCCGGGAATGTCCGCCAGCCGCCCGGCGTCCCGCAGCAGCTGCCCCTCCTCCAGCCAGCCGCCATGGGTGAAGTAATGATTTTCGATCCGCGCGAAGGCGAGCGCGAAATCGTCGGCGTCATGCGTGGCGGACAAGGATGGATCGGGCAGCAGGCGGATCGTTTCGCCTTCCCACACGCTCCACGCGCGCGCCGCCGCCAGTTGCGCCGCGCGGTCGTCGCCGGTCAGGATGCGTCGGTAGGCGGCGACCAGGTCGCCACGCTCGTCCGGCGCGATCGGGGCTATGAACCGCTCCCATTTATCGGGATAGATGCGGCTCGCGCCCTCCTGATAATACCAGTCGATCTCTCGCGCGCGGACCGTGAAGATGCCGCGCAGCACCAGTTCGGTGACGCGATCCACGTGCGCCTGCGCATAGGCGAGCGCGAGCGTCGATCCCCAGCTGCCACCGAACACCAGCCACCGTTCGACGCCCATCATCTCTCGCAGGCGCTCGATATCGGCGACCAGATGCCAGGTCGTGTTGGCATCCAGGCTGGCGTGGGGTGTGGACCGGCCGCAGCCGCGCTGGTCGAACAGCAGCACGTCATAGCGCGCGGGATCGAATAGGCGACGATGATCGGGCGAAATGCCGCCGCCTGGGCCGCCGTGCAGGAATATGGCCGGCTTCGTGCCCGGCGTACCGGCCCGTTCCCAGTAGAGGGCGTGGCCGTCCCCCACATCCAGTTGGCCGGACGCGTAGGGATCGATGGGCGGGTAGAAGATACGCATGGCCATCCTTCTATGGCGCACGCCCGCGTCCGGCCAGCCTCTTTCCCGTCCCGGCCATCAACGGTTCAGTTGCGCCGTTACATCTTGCGACAGTTTTGCCTGGCCTTTGCCAATATCCTGCGACAAGTGGCGGCTAGGCCGGGACCATCATCTTGTTTCTGTTCGGGGGGTTTTCCGTGCGTCGATCCGCAACCGTTTTCCTGCTTCCCTTCTTTCTTGGCGCCGCGCCCGGCGCGTTGCTGGCACAGGAACGCCCGCAGGGTCAGCCGCAGGGCGGCGCTGCGACCCCGGATGAGGATGAGATCGTCGTCACCGGCCAGCCGCTGCGCGGATCGGTGATCGGCAATATCCAGCCCGAACAGTCGCTGGGGGCGGCGGACGTGCGCGCGCTGGGCGTCACCTCCATCGCCGAACTCGTCACCGAACTTGCGCCCCAAACCAACGGGACGCCGGTCATCCTGCTGAACGGCAAGCGCATTTCGAGCTTTTCCGAAATTCAGGACATCCCGTCCGAAGCCATTGCCCGCGTCGACATCCTGCCGGAACAGGTCGCCCTGTCCTATGGCTACGCACCGACGCAGAAGGTGGTGAACATCGTGCTGCGCGAACGATTCCGCGCGGAAACCGTGCAGCTGCGCGGTGGCACGACGACGCAGGGCGGGCGGGACAGCGGTACGGCGGAAGGCGGCATGCTGCGCATTCGCGGCGACAACCGCTTCAGCCTGAACCTGGAGTATGACCGCGCCGCCGACCTGCTGGAAAACGAACGGGGCATCGTGTCGGCTGCGCCCGGTCGCCCCTATGCGATCGACGGAAACGTCACGTCGACCATAGCGGGCGGGCAGATCGATCCAGCGCTGTCCGCGCTGGCGGGTCAGCCCGTGACGGTGGCTGCCGTTCCCGCCAGCGCGGCCGGCGCGCCACCATCCCTCGCCAGCTTCGTCGCCGGCGCGAACGCGCCGCAGATAAGCGACGTCACCCGCTATCGCACGCTCAGCCCCGCCACGGAGAGCTTTGCCGCCAACGCCACCCTGGCCCGCGCGCTGGGCGGCGTGTCAGCGACATTGAACGGCCGGCTGCAACTGTCCGACAGCGATTCGCTCCAGGGCCTGTCGCAGGCGGCGCTGACCCTGCCGGGCGGCAGCCCCTTCTCCCCCTTCGCCAGCGACGTGACGCTGTACCGCTATCTGATGCAGCCCGGCGCTCTGCAACAGCAGGTGCGCAGCAATACCGGCCATGTCGGACTGACGCTGAACGGCGGGCTGGGCAGCGGCTGGCAATGGTCCTTCACCGGCAATGGCGACCTGTCGATCACCACCACGCGCACCGATCGCGGCGTGGCGACGGGCGCGATCCAGTCGGCGATCGAAGCCGGCGACCCGACGGTCAATCCCTATGGCGCCTTCGCCGACACGCTGTTGGGCACACGCGTCGTCGATACCGCGCGGGCGAAAAGCCAGGCGTTGCAGGGCGACCTGCTGATCAGCGGATCGCCCTTCGACCTGCCCGCCGGCAAGGTCACGACATCGATCCGGGTCGGCGCGTCGGCCAACGGCTTTTCCAGCCGGTCGCTGCGCGGAGGCATCGCCACCAGCACTGATTATAACCGGGAGATCGGCAGCGGCCAGATCAGCGTCGACCTGCCGATCACCAGCCGGTCGCGCGCCGTGCTTGGCGCGGTCGGCGACATCAGCGTCAATGTGAATGCGGCGGCACAACATTATTCGGACTTCGGCACGCTTTCCACGCTGGGCTATGGCCTGCGCTGGAAGCCGGTGGCCGCCGTGCAGATACTGGCGTCGGCCAATCAGGATCGCGCCGCCCCCACCGGCGCGCAAATCACCGACCCCCTGATTGCCACGCCTAACCTGTCGGTATTCGACTATGCGACGGGCCAGACCGTCTTCGTGACGCAGCTATCGGGTGGCAACGCGGCCCTGCGCGAAAGCGTGCGCGACCAATTCCGGCTGACGGCAACGGTGAAGCCGTTCGAAAAACCGAACCTGACGCTGACCGCCACCTATCTCAACAGCCGCACCCGCAACCCGATCTTCGCCTTCCCCACGCCTACGCCTGCGTTGGAGGCCGCCTTCCCGCAGCGCTTCCTGCGCGACGCGGACGGCAATCTGCTCCAGATCGACGCGCGCCCGCTCAACTTCCTGCGCGCGCAGAGCGAACAGCTGCGCTGGGGCTTCGATCTTTCGATCCCGCTCAAGTCGCACATCCAGAAAGTGATCGAGGCGTGGCGCGCCGCCGGGTCGAAGCCGGAGGATCGTCCCAAGGAACTGGACGACATCCGCGCCGTCTTCATGCGCGGCCGACAGCAGCAGCAACGGCAGGAAGGCGACGCCCCTCCCCCACCCCCGCCCGGCGACGGTGCGGGCCAGGGCGGCGGGCGCGGCGCGAGCGCAGGGCCAGGCGGCGGCTTTCGGGGTCCTCCCGGCGGCGGCTTTGGCGGCGGGCCGGGCGGCGGCGGTGGCGGGCGGCTGAGCTTCAGCCTCTACCATACCTGGCACTTTACCGAGAATATCCTGATCGCGCCCGGCATCGCCCCGCTCGACCTGCTGAACGGGGACGCCACCGGATCGTCGGGCGGCCAGCCCCGGCACGAGCTTCAGGCACGCGTGGGATACAGCAATAATGGCATCGGTGCGCGGCTGGGCGTCGACTGGGAAAGCGGCACGCATGTCGACGGCGCGCTGGGCGGCAACAGCCGGCTCGAATTCGGCAGCCTCGCCACGGTGGACCTGCGACTGTTCGCCAATTTCGGCCAGATGCCAAGCCTGGTGAAGCAGGTGCCCTTCCTGCGCGGCGCGCGGGTGCAGGTCAGCGTCGACAATCTCTTCAACCAGCGCCGGGACGTGACGGACGCCGCCGGCATGACACCGCTGCGCTACCAGCCCGGCTATCTGGACCCGCTTGGGCGGAGCATATCGATCAGTTTCCGCAAGCTGTTCTCCCCCAACTTCGGGGCTGCGCGGGGATCGCGGGGTTAGGCGATTGTTCGCGCGATCCCGCATGCGAAGAGCACTGCCATGTAAAATCAGTTGACTCAGTCAACTATATGGCGTTTTCCTTTGGCATGGACACCGCCATTGAATCGATCCGAAGCTTCAACCGCTTCTTCACCCGCCATGTCGGCGCGATCGACACGCGCTTTCTCGACACCGACATCACCCTGCCCGAAGCGCGGCTGTTGTTCGAGATCGCGAAACGAGAGCCGGTCGCCGCGCAGATATTGCAGGCCGAACTGGGCATTGATCGCGGCTATCTCAGCCGTGTGATCGCCCGCTTCGAACAGAGGGGATGGATCAAGCGGGATCGTAGCGAAGGGGATGGCCGCATCCGCTCGATCCGTCTTACGGCGGAAGGGCGCACAGCGTTCGAGCAGATCGACAAGCGCCAGCGCGCGGCTGTCGCGCAGGATCTGGCCCCGCTTGCCGACCTTGAACGCGACGAACTCGTCCAGGCTCTGACGAAGGCGCGCCTCCTCCTCGATCCGCACGCGCCGATGGATGTCGTCATCCGAGCGGCGCGGACAGGAGAGGCCAGCCAGGTCGCGGCGCGGCAATCGATTCTCTATGCCGCAAGCCATGGCTGGGGCCGCGGCCTGGAAGTTGTGGAAGCAGAGACCGTCGCCGCATTCCTGCGCGACTTCAAGCCGGGACGGGAGCAATGCTGGATCGCCGATCTGGCAGGCGTGATGGCGGGTGCCGTGTTCCTGACCGACGAAGGCGACGGAACGGCGCGCCTGCGCCTGCTGCATGTAGAGCCGTTCGCCCGCCGTCGGGGGATTGGCGACGCGCTGGTGCGCAACTGCATCCAGTTCGCGCGCGAGGTCGGCTATGACCGGATCATGCTCTGGACCCACACGGTGCTGGATGCCGCGCGCCGCATCTACGCCCGGCACGGCTTCGAATGCATCGATGTCGAGACCCACGACAAGTTCGGCGATCCCGTGCAGGGAGAGACGTGGCGCCTGACGCTGAGGGGATAAGCAGCGGTGCCGGGGTCGATTGGGCCTAGCTCGCCGCGACCCTCGGCGCGGCGCGCAGGCTGCGCAGGTCGATCGCGCCTGCGAACTCCACGCCGGTGCGGTCGTCCCTCGACCAGCGCGCGGTCGCGTTGACGAACTGGTTTTCCGAGACCTCGATGGCGAAGAGCGTGCCTGCAGGCACGTTCCACAGCCCCTCGATCAGCGCGCCGGTGGCGGAGATGTTGCGGATGCGCCCGGTATAGACATGGCCGTCATGATGGATGGCGACGGTGCGCAACATCTTCTTGCGGTCAGGCCGGCTGGATTTGAACCCCTCCGCGGACGCGGCCGTGCCGGCGCTCTGCTGGCGCGCGAGCACGTCCGCCATCGGCATGGGCCGTCCATAGACATAGCCCTGGATATGGCTGCAACCCAGCTGACGGATCAGGTCGAGTTCGTCCTGCGTCTCCGCGCCTTCCGCCGTCGTGTCCATGCCCAGCGCCTCGGCCAGGCTGACGATCGCCTTGATGATCGCGCTGTTCCGGCTGCCCTTCGCAGCGGCACCGCGCACGAAACTCTGGTCGATCTTGATCTTGTCGAACGGCGCTTTCTTCAGATAGCCGAGCGAGGAATAGCCGGTGCCGAAATCGTCGAGCGCGAGGCGCACGCCAATGGCCTTCAACCGGGCGAACATGGCGTCCGTGCCGTCGTCGTCGTTCAGGAAGACGCTCTCGGTAATCTCCAGCTCCAGCCGTTCGGGCGCTAGCTGGGACGCGGCCAGCGCGCCCATGACGGTGGACGGGAATCCCGGATTGGCGAACTGGGTCGGCGACACGTTCACCGCCACGCGAATGCCGTCCTGCCACTGGGCGGCGTCACGGCAGGCGGTGCGCATCACCCATTCGCCGATTTGCGCGATCAGGCCGGTATCCTCCGCGATCGGCACGAAGATCGCGGGCGAGATCGCGCCGCGCACGGGATGGGTCCAGCGCAGCAACGCCTCGTAGCCGGTCACCTGTTCGGTCTTCGAAGACACGACCGGCTGGTACACCAGATGCAGGCCGTCGGTGACGAGCGCCTGACGCAATTCCTGTTCCAGCTGCCGCCGATCCTCCGCATCGGCGTGCATGTCCGACGAATAGAAGCGGTGGACGCCGCGCCCGTCGCCCTTGGCGGCATAAAGGGCCAGGTCAGCGTTGCGGATCAGCGCGTCGGCCGTGACCCCATCCTGCGGGGCGCTACTGATACCGATGGACACGCCGATCACGACAGCGGTGCCTTCGATCATATAGGGCTGCGACACATCGCTGATGATCGCCTGCGCCAGGTGGGACAGCAGCTTTGCGTCGTGCCCTCCAGGCAGCAGGATCTTGAATTCGTCCCCTCCCTGGCGACCGACCAGCCCCTTGTCGCCCACCACAGCCTGCAGGCGCTGGCTCACCTGGCGCAGCAACGCGTCGCCCGCCGGATGGCCCAAAGAGTCGTTGACGCTCTTGAACCGGTCCAGATCGAGCATCAGCAGCGCGCATTCGCCGGGCTTGCCGTGGCGGCTGGCGACTGCCTGTTCCAGCGACCGCAGCATCTGGATGCGGTTGGCAAGGCCCGTCAGGCTGTCATACTGCGCCAGCCGGGTGACTTCCGCCTGGCTACGGCGCATTTCGGTGAGGTCGGTGCCGGAACCACGAAAGCCGTGAAACTGGCCATATTCGTTGAACACCGGCTGGCCGGAGATGGACCACCAGCGTTCCTCGTCCTTGGCCAGGGCGGCGCAGACGGGGATATCCGAAAAGCCGGTGCGCGCCGACAGGTGGAAGCCCAGCGTCCGCTCGCCATCGCCCTGCTTCTTGTCGCCGGGCCGAACGATGTCCGTAATGGGCCGGCCGATCAGCGCGTCGGCCGACAGTTTCAACGTCCGGGCCAGCGGATCGGAGATGTAGGTCAGGCACCCCTGCCGATCCGTTTCCCAGAACCAGCCTCGACCGCTCCGCTCATGTTCCTGCAGCAGCCGGTCGGATCGTTGCGCGCGCAGTTCCCGCCGGTGCCGGTCTATTGCGTGCTGGCGGTCGTGCATCGCCTGGCGCAGCGTAGCGACCAGCATGACGATGATGCAACTTAGGAGGAGCCCGATTTGCGCCAGGTTCGCTTTTCCGACAGCGGAAACGATCAGCGCGCCGGCAAAATAGCTGATCCCCAGTAGACGGCGATTGCCGAAAAGACTCGCCGCGAGCAGGGAAACGGCAAATTCCGGCACGGCGGCCAGGAACAGCGCGTCGGTCGCCGCGGGCGGCTGTTGCGACAACCACAAGCTGAAGGTCAGACCCGACAGAAAAACGGCCGGCAACATCGTCCAGTTCTGGAGATGGGGCTTCAGGCCCTGGAACCAGCCGGTCCGCGGCACGGTCATCAGGACGACGTCGATCGTCAGCATGGCGGCAAAGATGCCCAGCGAAACCGCGCCGCCCGACAGCGGCGACAGGCTGAGGAGCAGCGATATGCAGAGTTTCGCCAGCAGGATGAGCGACCACAGGCGCGCAATGTACGTGAAGGCGCCGGAAATCCAGAAAGGGGAAACTTCGGTCCCACTCTCCGCGAGACCGAGCGCGACCATGAGCGTCATCGGACGGGTCGGCGTGTCAGTGACGGAGGCGCGCAGCAGGGACATGGCCCTGCCTTAGCCAGAACTCCTTGCCAGAGAATTACTTAGCAGCGAAAATGGATGGACGGGTTTGGCTCAAACGCGCATCGGCATGAGCACGTACAGCGCGGGGCTATCGTCACTCTCGCGGATCAGCGTCGGCGCGGCCGCGTCGGCCAGGTGCAGCTCGACGAGATCACTGTCTATCTGCCCCAATATGTCGAGCAGATAGCGCGCGTTGAAGCCGATATCGAACCCTTCGCCCTGGAAAGCGCCGGGCACTTCTTCCGCCGCCGTACCGTTTTCAGGGCTGGTGACGGACAGGGTGATGCGGTCCTTGTCGAGGCTCATTTTGACCGCGCGGGTCTTTTCCGTCGCGATCGTGGCGACGCGATCCACGCCATCCTCGAAACTGCGCGGATCGATCTTCAACAGTTTGTCGTTGGCGGTCGGGATGACGCGGCTATAATCGGGGAAGGTGCCATCGATCAGCTTGCTGGTCAGGATCGCGCTGCCCAGGCCAAAGCGGATTTTGCTGGCGGACAGGCTGATCTGGACCGACCCTTCGACCTCATCCAGCAACTTGCGCAGTTCGCCGATGCATTTGCGCGGCACGATGATGCCCGGCATGCCTTCCGCGCCGTCCGGGCGGCTCACGGTGACGCGGGCAAGGCGATGGCCGTCAGTGGCTGCCGCCTTGAGCACCGGCTCCGATTCTTCGGACACATGGAAATAGATGCCGTTCAGATAGTAGCGCGTTTCTTCGGTCGAAATGGCGAAGCGCGTCTTGTCGATGATCTGCTTCAGCGTCTCGGCCGGCAGCTCGAACTGAGTCGGCAGGTCGCCTTCGGCGATGACAGGGAAGTCGTCGCGCGGCAGGGTCGACAGGTTGAAACGCGCGCGCCCCGCCTGGATCAGCATCTTGCCCTCGGCCGCGTGCAGCGACACCTGGCTTCCCTCGGGCAGCTTGCGGGCGATGTCGAACAGCGTATGCGCCGAAATGGTGGTCGATCCGGCCTGTTCCACCTGCGCCGCGACGCTTTCCACCACCTGCAGGTCGAGGTCGGTCGCCATCAGCTTGATCGCGCCGTCTATCGACGCCTCGATCAGCACGTTGGACAGGATGGGAATCGTGTTCCGCCGCTCTACCACCGATTGGACGTGGCTCAGGCTCTTGAGGAGCGTTGCGCGTTCGATGGTGGCCTTCATGTCCCTGTTCTGTCCGTTCTGTTGTAAGTGGCTTCTATGGACCCGGTCGAATCCCGCCGACAATGATGGATGCTTCTTCATAACCGCTGTTGCGGCCCCTGCAAGCGGGCCCTTTCGGCTTTTGAAAGTCGCCCCTGCCATGGCAAGGGTTGCAAAAGGGTAAGGCTTGCGCTTTGCCGGTGCGATGCGCGCCATCTTCCTCCTGCCCATATGCGCCCTGTCGTTCGCCGGCGCGGCTGCGGCGCGCGATTCGCTGGGCATCTTCGACAGCTGGGGGGCCTTTCGCGACCCTCGGGAGCCGCGCTGCTATGCCATCGCACAGCCGATCCTGCCATCCGGCCAAACGCCCAAGGGCTTTGCCTCGGTCGGAACCTGGCCGCGCCAGCGGGTGCGGGGCCAGGTGCATTTCCGGCTGAGCCGGACGCGCAGGAGCGATGCGCCCGTGCTGCTGAAGGTCGGCGAGCGCCGCTTCACCCTGGTGGCGGGCCAGATGGATGCCTGGGCCGCGGACGCGCGATCGGACGCGCAGATCATCGCGGCGATGCGCTCCGCCACAGGCATGAGCATCGCCAGCGTCGGCGCGAACGGGCGCGGCTTTGCTGACAATTATGCGCTGCGCGGCGCGGCCACCGCAATCGATGCCGCGGCGCTGGGCTGCGCGCGGCTGCGCTGACGCGAGACGCCTTTAAAAAAGCCGCGAAATCGACTATGTGCGCGGCCATGCAGACATCCGCCAGCCCCCTGATGCCGATTCCCGGCGCTATCGATCCTGTGCCCGTGCCGCGCGCCGTCACCCCGCGCGAAGACGGTCGCACCGACCTGATGGGTCTGTCGCGTCCGCAGATAAAGGCGGCGTTCGAGGAAGCCGGGCTGGATGCCAAAGCCGCCAAGCTGCGCTCCAAGCAGGTATTCCACTGGCTCTATCATCGCGGCGTCACCGATTTCGAGTCGATGACCGACCTTGCCAAGCCGATGCGCGGCTGGATGGCGGAGCGGTTCGTCGTCGGCCGGCCCGAGGTGGTGGAGGCGCAGGTGTCGAGCGACGGCACGCGCAAATGGCTGCTCCGCTCCGACGACGGGCAGGATTATGAGATGGTGTTCATCCCCGACGCGGACCGGGGGACGCTGTGCGTTTCCAGCCAGGTCGGCTGCACCCTGAACTGCAGCTTCT
Organism: Sphingobium sp. CCH11-B1; assembly: GCF_001556865.1. Classification (GTDB taxonomy): domain Bacteria; phylum Pseudomonadota; class Alphaproteobacteria; order Sphingomonadales; family Sphingomonadaceae; genus Sphingobium. The sequence continues at coordinate 27,118 of NZ_LSJY01000001.1, forward strand.
GCCACACCGGGACCATGCGACTCGTCCGCAACCTGACGCCGGGCGAAATCGTGGGTCAGGTGATGCTGGCGCGCGACGCGCTGGGCGAATGGCCAAAGGGCAGCATGGCATCGGCCAATGATGACGAGGAAAGCGACGAGGCGTCGCACTATACCTCCGACGGGCGGATGCTGACCAATATCGTGATGATGGGCATGGGCGAGCCGCTGTATAATTTCGACCATGTGCGCGATGCGCTCAAGGTCGTGATGGACGGCGACGGCCTTGCGCTGTCGAAGCGGCGCATCACCCTGTCCACCTCCGGCGTCATCCCGATGATGGCGCGCGCGGGTGAGGAAATCGGCGTCAACCTGGCTGTCTCGCTCCATGGCGTGACCAAGGCTGTGCGCGACGAGCTTGTGCCCTTGAACCGCAAGTTCGGGATCGAGGAGCTTCTCGCCGCCTGCGCCGCCTATCCGGGCGCGAACAATGCCCGGCGCATCACGTTCGAATATGTGATGATCAAGGACAAGAACGACAGCGACGAGGATGCGCGCGAGCTGGTCCGCCTGCTGCGCCACTACAAGCTGCCGGCGAAGGTCAACCTCATCCCCTTCAATCCCTGGCCGGGCACCGACTATGAATGTTCGACGCCCGAGAGGATCCGGCGCTTTTCCGACATCGTGTTCGAAGGCGGCATCAGCGCGCCGGTCCGCACGCCGCGCGGCCGCGACATCATGGCTGCGTGCGGACAGCTGAAATCCGCCAGCGAGAAGAAGAGCAAGGCCGAGATGAAGCGCCTTGCCGAGGAGAAGCAGGCCGCGCTCGGCTGATCGGCCTTTCGTGGGCGTCTTGACCTCCTCGGGAAAACCCGGCCTTAGCGAAACGGACGTGCGGGGATTTCAAGAAGGAAACCCGTACGCCGGAACAGGGTGACGCACGGGGCGGCTTCCTCTTCCACATACCGGGCCCGCGTCTATGTCCATGCCTTCGCCTGCCATTGCTGAGGCGGCCTTGCCGTTGCGCTTTTCCTGCACGGCCTGCGGCAAATGCTGCCACGGTCTGCGGCTGCTGCTCAGCCTGTCCGAAGCCATCGACTGGCTGGACCATGGCGGGCGCGTGGAATTGCTCTGCGACGCCGGACCCGACCTTTCCTTCCCGGAGGCGTCGGGCGAGGCCTATCGCGCCGCGCGCGCCGTCCCGGCGACCAGCGGCGCGCTGCCCGTGACCGTTGCCGTGCTGCCGACCGCCGTGTTCGACGGTCCCTGCCCCAATCTCCTGCCCGACATGCGTTGCGGCGCCTATGACCGGCGCCCCAATGCCTGCCGCATCTATCCGGCGGAAATCCGTCCCGACCGGCAGATTGTGCCCACCCAGAAACTATGCCCGCCCGACGCCTGGGGCGGCGCGCAGCCCGTCTTTTCCGACCCGGTGGAAGGCATTGCCGACCCCGTGACAAAGGTCGCGATCGACCGAGCCCGGTTGGCAGGCATTGGCGACGTCGCGCTCAAGGCGCGGCTGCTGGCGCGGCTGGGCATCGATCAGGTCGCGCTCAGCAACGAAGGCTATGCTGTATGGCAGCCCGAGCCGGAGCGGCTGCTGGACGCCTTGCGCGCCGTACGGGACGAAGCGCCGCCGGCCGACGCGCCGCCGATCCGGGTCGAGATCGTGTCGCCGCGCGAAGCGACACGGCAGATGATCGCCGAGGCGCAAGGAGCCGACGCCTTACCCGACCCTGCCCGCGGCTATATCTACCTGCCGCTTTTCGCTGACGAACCCTGATCCGGACCGAAGCATGACCGACGAAGAGATGGAGGAACTGGCCCGCGCCTTTTGCGCCTGCACGCTGCCCAAGGAACGCTGGACCCATGGCGCGCATTTCGCGACCGCTTTATGGCTGATCCTGCGTCGCGCCGACATCGTGCCGGAACGCGACATGCCCGGCCTCATTCGTCGCTACAATGAAAGCGTGGGCGGGGTGAACAGCGCCACGGCCGGCTATCATGAGACGATCACGCAGGCTTCGCTGCATATGGCGCGGACGATGCTCGCCAGCCTGCCGGCGAAGGTTGCGCCGTCGGCGGCCTTCGCGGCACTGATGGCCTCGCCGCTGGGCGACAAGGACTGGCTGTTCACCTATTGGACGCGCGAGCGGTTGATGTCGGCTGAGGCGCGCGGGAACTGGGTGGAACCGGATATCCGGCCGCTTACGCCATAGGAAAAGGGCGGCCCCTCGCAGGACCGCCCTTTCCTTCTTCCGATCGGCCGTTCTTCCGATCGAACCGAATCAGAAGCGATAGCCGACGCCGACGATCGCCGCGTCGCGACCGCCGAAATTGTCTTCATATTCGCTGCGCTGATATTCGGCCGAGATATAGGTGCGCGGCGTCACCGCATATTCCAGGCCACCGCCATAGCGCACGCCCTCGAGCGAGGTGTGGGCCGCGCCGGCTTCGATGCGGGCGTTGGTGTAGCCGACCTTGCCGAACGCCAGGATCTGGGGGGTCACGACATAGCCGGCGCGCAGCGAAGCGGCGATTTCACGGCTGGCGTGGAAGCCCTGACCATCGATAGTGGAATCGCCCAGCGACACTTCGGGGCCGACGGTGACGCGCGGCGTGAGCGCAAGGTCATAGCCGGCGGTCACGCCATAGGCGAAACCGTCTTCACCCTGCGTCTTGTCCCAACCCATCGTGACGCCCGCGCGCGGCCCGGTGAAAGGCGCGGCGTCCTGAGCGAAAGCAGGAGCAGACAGAGCGGAGGCAGCAGCAATCGCTGCGAAAATCACAGTCTTCATAAAGTCCTCGATATTTATCTAGTCGCCGTTATTGAGACATTCATCCGGCGTTCATGTTAGATGCCAAGTGCATGCATAGATTGACTATACAACGCCCTCTTATTCTTACTGTCCTCTTACATTAGGTTCAGCAGATATGATCTGCATCAGGATCATGGACAGCCATCTAGGGTGCGGATTTTAGGTTGCAAAGGGGCACTCAATCTATTTTTTTAATTTAGGTCATTGTGTTGCAAATCCGTGACAGGGAAGGCGGTGTTGCTTTCCTGTTGGATGGCGCCGCGGAAATGGCTAGGCTGACGACCATGGACAGCGTCTCCAACAGCAGCAGGACGGTCCGCCGGCATCGCTTGTCGACCCGGCTCTGGCACTGGCTCAACGCGCTGCTTCTCTACATCCTCTTCACCAGCGGCCTTGGCATCTTCAATGCTCATCCGCGCCTCTATTGGGGCCAATATGGCGCGAACTTCGATCCCGCATGGCTGGTGCTGGAGCGGTTTCCGGGCTGGATCACCCTGCCCGCCCACTACAGCCTGGCGATGTCGCGCCATTGGCATCTTGCCGCTGCGCCGCTCTTCGCCTTCGCGCTGCTCGGCTACATGATCTGGAGCCTCGCCAACCGCCATGTGCCGCGCGATCTGGCGCTCACCCGACCGGACCTGAAGCCTCGCCATGTCTGGCAGGATGTGAAGGACCATGCCCGGTTGCGCTTCCCGACCGGGGAGGCCGCGCTGCGCTACGGCACGTTGCAGAAGGCCAGCTATATCGGCATCATCTTCGTTGCGCTTCCCGTGCTGATCCTCAGCGGCCTCACCATGTCGCCGGGCATGAACGCGGCCATGCCATGGCTGCTGGACCTGTTCGGCGGGCGGCAGTCGGCGCGGTCCATCCATTTCATCATGGCCTTCGCCCTCCTGGCCTTCTTCCTGGTCCATATCCTGATGGTGCTGCTGTCGGGCCCGTTGAACCAGCTGCGCGGCATCGTCACCGGCCGCTACCGGGTGCCGGAGGATCGGGCATGATGATCGCTCGCCGGGCGCTGCTGTTGGGCGCGACCGCCACGCTTGCCGGCTGCGACCGGCTGGCGGCGAACGCGCGGTTCCGCGACGTGCTTTTTTCCGCCGAGAATTTCCACAAATGGGCGCAGCGCAGCCTGATGGCGCGGGACGCGCTGGCCACCGAATATCGCCCCGACCAAATTTCCCCCATCTTCCGCGCGAACGGAACCGCCAATCCCAACACGCCCGATTACAAGGCGTGGTGGCGCGGCGGCTTTGCCGACTGGCGGCTGCGCGTCGACGGGCATGTGGCGCGTAACCTGTCGCTGTCGCTGTCTCAGTTGCGCACGCTCCCCCACCGCGAACAGATCACGCGGCATGATTGCGTCGAAGGGTGGAGCGCGATCGGCAAGTGGCGCGGCGTGCCGCTTAAGACGGTCCTGGAGGCCGCCGGCCTGCGCCCCGGCGCGCGCTACATCGTCCTGCATTGCGCCGACAGGATGGGCAACGGCCAGCCCTATTATGAAAGCATCGATCTGGTCGATGCCTTTCACCCGCAGACGATCCTCGCCTTCGCGCTCAACGACCGGCCTTTGTCGGTCGCCAACGGCGCGCCGCTGCGGCTGCGGGTGGAGCGGCACCTGGGCTACAAGCAGGCCAAATATCTGACACGAATCGAAGCGGTGGAAAGCCTGTCCACCATCGGCCGCGGCAAGGGCGGCTACTGGGAAGATCATGCCGGATACGACTGGTATGCCGGAATTTGACGCCAGCGAAACGACCTGACAGGACAATTGCATGAAGATTTTCGAACGGGTTCTGAAGCGCCTGGTCACGCGCGGCCAATTGACGATCCACTATGCCAATGGCGACAGTTTCACGGTCGGACGACCCGATCCCGCTTTCCCCGCCCTGGCGCTCCGCTTCAAGGATGGGCGCGTCCCCTTCGACATCGTGCGGGATCCGCGCCTTGGCATGGCGGAGGCATGGATCGACGGACGGGTGACGATCGACGGCGGCGGCATATTGGAATTCGTGTCCATGATCCGGGCGAACAACCCATGGGAGCAGGGACGGTCGATCGATGCGAAGAGCGTCCTCAGCCGCGGCTTCAAGACGGCGCGCCAGAAATTCTGGCGCCTCAATCACAAGAGCCGCTCCAAGGCCAATGTCGCTCATCATTACGACCTGTCGGGCGCGCTTTACGACCTCTTCCTCGACCGCGACAAGCAATATAGCTGCGCCTATTTCCCCGACGCGGACAATGAAACCGGGATCAGCCTGGACCAGGCGCAAGAGGACAAGAAGGCGCATATCGCCGCCAAGCTCAACCTGAAGCCGGGCATGAAGGTGCTGGATATCGGCTGCGGCTGGGGCGGCATGGCGCTCTACCTCCACCGCACCTGCGGCGTGGACGTGACCGGCATCACTTTGTCGGAAGAACAGCTCAAGGTCGCGCGGCAACGGGCCGAGGAGGCCGGCGTCGCCGACCATGTCCGGTTCGAACTGATCGATTATCGGGACATCGAAGGGCCTTTCGACCGCATCGTGTCAGTCGGCATGTTCGAACATGTCGGCACCGCGCATTACCGCACCTTCTACAATAAATGCCGCGACCTGCTGGCGCCGGACGGCGTGATGCTGATCCACACGATCGGCCGGGTGGACGGGCCGGGCATCACCGACGCCTTCACCCAGAAATATATCTTTCCGGGCGGCTACATCCCCGCTTTGTCGGAAATGATCCGGGGCAGCGAAGGCACGCGGCTGATGGTGACGGATGTCGAGGTGCTGCGACTGCATTACGGCCTTACCATCCGCGAATGGTACAAGCGCACCATGGCCCACCGGGCGGAGATCGTCGCCCTGTATGACGAGCGCTTCTTCCGCCTCTGGACATTCTATCTCGCTGGCGCGGCGACGGTGTTCGAACATGGCGGAATGGTCAATTTCCAGGTCCAATATGTCCGCGACCGGCGCGCCTTGCCGATCACACGCGACTATATGCTCGAAACCGAAACTGCTCTGCGGGGCCGCTGAACATCCTTAACGGCTCCTTACGGCACCATTCCCGCACGGTTCAGTTCGACGCGCGCATTCTCCGCCTCATGCTCCCGCCAGGGGTCGGCGGGCAGGATGAGGAGAGACGCACATGAAGCTGTTTTGGAAAAGCGCGGCGGTGCTGGGCATCGCCATTGCCGGTGTCGGCACCACGGCCGTCCCGGCACAGGCACAATATTATGGGGGCGGCTGGCGCGATGGACGCGACGGGCGCTGGGACAATGATCGCCGGTGGGACAACCGTCGCGACTGGCGGGGCGACCGCCGGCACTGGCGGGGCGATCGCCATGGCTGGCGCGGCAATCGCTACGCCTATCGCCAGCGCTGCTGGACCGACTGGCGCTACGATCGCTATCGCGACCGGAACGTCCGCGTTCGCATCTGCCGCTGATTTGCCGAACCGTAACGACCCGCCCGATTGAACCTTCGGGCGGGTTGCTGCATTGGGGATGGCATGACTGATCCCATGCCCGTCATCCACAGCCTGCTGTCGGGTTTGCCGATATTGCTCCTGCACCTGGGCACCGCGACATTGGTGTGGATCGCAGCGCTCGCCATCTACTTGTGGATCACGCCGCATGATGAGTTCGCGCTGATCCGCAACGGCAACGAAGCCGCGGCCATATCGCTCGGCGGCGCGGCGATCGGCCTTGCTCTGCCGCTCGCTCTCTGCCTCGCCGGATCGGTCAATGTCTGGGACATCGCCATCTGGGGCAGCGTCACGCTGGTGCTGCAACTCATCGCCTTCCGCCTTGTCGATTTCCTGCTCGGCACCCTGTCGGCGCGAATCGAGGCCAATGAGCGGTCGGCCGCCATCTTCCTTGCGATGACGAAGGCGGCGATCGCCTGCCTGACCGCCGCCGCCATCGCGGGCTGACCCATGGCGCGCGGCGGATGCGGCTGCCTGCCCTTCGCTCTTGGCGGACTGTTGCTGCTGGCCTGGTTTGGACAAGGCGTGGAAACGCCGCCCTTGAGGATAGAGCAATATGATCCCCGATCTCCGCGCCGGCCGATGCCGCAGTGGGGCGACGAGCAATATGCCATAGAGGAACCGGGCCGGCAGGCGGACTCGATGGGCACCGCCTTCGCGGTCGATCGGGACGGCGCATGGCTGACCGCGGAGCATGTGACCCATGGCTGCACGCGGGTGGGGCTGGAGGACGGACGGTTCGCGCGTCCGGTGCCGCGAGTGATCGAAAGCCGGGAGGCCGACGCGGCGCTGGTGCCCGGCGCCCTGTCCAGCCCCGAATCCCTGCCGCTGTCGCCGCGCATGCCCCAGCCCGGCACTCCTGGCTATCATATGGGATTTCCGGCCGGCGAGCCGACGCTGGTGGTGTCGGAACTGATCGGCGAAGCGAACGCCCGGCGCGGTCGCAGCGAAGTGGCGCAGCCGGTGCTCGCCTGGGCGGAGCGCGGCCGCCTGCCCGAAGGCGACGGCACGCTGTCGGGCATCAGCGGCGGCCCGGTTTTTGCCGAGGACGGGCATGTCGTCGGCCTCAACAGCGCCTCTACCGACCGGCGCGGGCGCATCCTGACCGCCGCGCCCGATGCGGTAACGCGATTGACGGCGGCCAGCCGCGATGTGGATGACCGGCCCGTCGCCTATCCCTTTGCGGGCCTGGCTGACGCGGAAAGCCGCTTTGCTGGCTGGCTGGACCGGGGCGTCATCCGCCGCATTTTCTGCGACGTCGACGAAGGCCAAGGCGGTTGACGGCGGCGGGGCGCAACCGCTAGGCGCGGCCGATATTTCCAAGGAACGAGCCATGAGCGACATGCCCCCCGACCATCTGTCCACCAATCCCAAAAGCCCCCATTTCGACATGGATGTGCTTCAGCGCGGCATCGGCATCCGCTTCAAGGGACGCGAGCGCAAGGATGTGGAGGAATATTGCATTTCCGAAGGCTGGATTCGCGTCGCCGCCGGCAAGACGCGCGACCGCCACGGCAATCCGCTGACCATCAAGCTGACGGGCGAAGTCGAAGCCTGGTACGAGAGCCCGGCCGAAGGAGCCGAACAGCCCGACGCCGACGGCAAGGCCACCGAAGCCGAATGAGGAAACAGGGGCGCGCGCAGCGCCCCTTTTCAATTCAGCACCGCTTCCCGTTTCACGTCGGCGATGATCGCGCTCAGCGTCCGCTCGACAGGCGCAGCGTCGGCATAATGGGCGATCGAGAGATCGGCTTCCAGTCGTGGAGCCTGGCTGCGCCGCTTGTTCAGGACAGGGGCGGCACGCGTGGGTGTCAGCGTTGCCATCTGCCGCAACGCGGCCGGTTGCGGCCCGGTGGCCACGGCCTGCCAGTCGCCCCGTTCCATAGTCGCGAAGCGCACGCTTTCGCCCAGTGCTGGATCGGGGGTGAAGTCGTGCAGCTTCGCCTTTGCCGGATAGATGAAGCCGTATGTGGGATTGGTGCGCGCGCCCATCTGTCCGGTCGGGCTGTGCCAGACGCGGACCTGACTCCAGTCTCCTTCCGCTGACACGTCCAGCGCCAGAACATCCTCCTCGATCGCGCCGGGTGCCGACCAGTTGGCATGCCGGATCAGCACGCGACGATCATCGAGCACCCTGCTGACGACCGCAACATGGCCCAGCGTCATGGGTCCATAAGGGCGGAAGGCGAGCACTGCGCCCTTCTTCGGCTTGTTTCCACGCTTGTAGAGGCCCTCAGCCTGATCCCACCAGGTGAGCGCGTCGCCGCGAATCTCCACGCCCGACACGATGCGGGCGTAGGGCACGCATTGCAGCATCGCCGCGCCAAGCGAGGGCGCAGCCATCACGCCGGACAGCAGGATGACTGCCGTCCGGATCGCCTTTCGAACCATATGCGATCCTGAAATATCCTGAATCGCCCCACCGGGAGCGATCCTAGACTAAGGGTCGTTGTGGAAAGGTTAACGCCTTAGAAAGCAGCGCGAAGCGCGGCGGCGCCGGCCGTGTCGGCCGATGCGACCTGCACGGGCGCAGCGTCGACCGGCTTGGCGGCGCTGGCGTAGATGAAGCCCTTCGCCGGGTTGGAGCGAAGGCCCATGCCGCCAATCGGGCCATACCAAACGCGCACGTCGGTCCAGTCATTGTTGGGCGACACGTCGATGGCGCGAACGTCGCGTTCGATCCCGCCACGATAGGACCAGTTGGCGTGGGTCAGCAGCACTTCACGGCCGCTCACGACCTTGCTGACCATGGCGACATGGCCGACCGGCATCGAACGGCTGGAAGCAAAGGCAAGGACGGCGCCGACGCGCGGTTCATGGCCACGATCATAGCGGCCTTCCGCCTGGCCCCACCAGGTGTTGGCGTTGCCATGAAGATCGATACCGGAAACCTGGCGGGCGAAAGGGGCGCATTGAAGCGTGCCGGCGGAAGCAGGAACGGCCGCGATTGTCGAGAGCGCAAGGAAGAGCGTCGCGAAAATCGCGCGAAAATCAGCTGACATGTGAAGTGCGACCCCGACTTATGTTAGGCTTCAACCCCGATGACCGGCTTAGGCCAGAGCGCGGCGAACTTGAAAAGTGCGCGGCGACGAGTCGTTTTATCGATGCGTTATACTGCGGAACGAAAAACCTGGCCGGCCGTTACAGTCAACCGGGATGCCGTCGTCAGGTCTTTGAAAAGACTGGGTTCTGTCCCCGTCATCCACACTTGTCCCGCGCTTTGGCGCAAACGGTCGAACAGCGCGGCTCGCCGTGACGGGTCGAGATGCGCGGCCACTTCATCCAGCAACAGTACCGGCGGCTGACCCCGGTCTGCGGTGACCAGCGCGGCGTGCGCCAGCAGGATCGACAGCAGCAGCGCCTTCTGTTCCCCGGTCGAACACAAGGCGGCTGCCTGATTCTTGGCGACGTGCACGACCGCCAGATCATGACGGTGCGGCCCGGACAATGTGCGTCCCGCTGCCGCGTCCCGCCGCCGTCCGCGTGCCAGCCGCGTCGCAAGCGGCTCGTCCCCCTCCTCATCGCCTTCAATGGCGACATGGGGCCGCGCGAACGGCTCGTCGGGCTGCTCCAGCAGCACCCGGTCGAGGCGCGCAACAAGGTCCGCACGCGCCTGCGCCAGCGCCGCGCCATGCTCCCCCATCTGCGCCTCGAGCGCCGTAAGCCACACAGGATCGGCGCTGCGCAGGTCCGTCAACAGCCGGTTGCGCGCGCGCATCGCTGCGTCATAGCGCGCGCTGTGCGCCGCATGTCCCGGATGCAGCGCGAGTGTCAGGCGATCCAGGAAACGCCGCCGCCCGCCCGGGCTGTCAAGGAACAGCCGGTCCATTGCCGGCGTCAGCCAGACGATCGAGAGATGATCGGCGAGTGCGTTGGCTGACCCGGCCATGCCCCCGATCCGCACCTGCCGCCGCTCCGGCGCGGCGGCCGTGACGCCGGTGCCCAGCACCACGCCGTCCACTTCGGCGGCAATGCCGAATCCACCCGGCCCGTCCTGCCGCGCCATCGCGGACAGCGCCGCCCCGCGCAGGCCCCGCCCCGGCGCAAGCATCGACACCGCTTCCAATATGTTGGTCTTGCCCGCGCCGTTGTCGCCGGTCAGCAGGACGAAGGCATGATCCGGCACGATCAGCGCATCCGCATGGTTGCGGAAATCGCTTAATGTGAGCCGACCGATCATCGCGCGGCTGTAGCGGGGCGAGCCGGCGGAAGAAAGGCCGGCCGTGCGTTCAGCACCGTTTGCGGGTCGTGGCGTTTCCGTCATTGATGATCGTCAGCCTGCCGCCATCCGGCGACGGGCGCAGATCCAGCGTTCGGGTCCAGCTCTGCCCTTCGCCGGTGAAGGCCGCCGTCACCCGTACGCCGCCTTCGTCACCCTCCGCGACGGATTGCACCGTTCCCACGCTTTCGTGGAAGATGAGCCGGCCCGGCTGTATCGTGAGTTCCAGATCGGCCGCGCGGTCCCCGCATCGCTCGCTCATGCCCGCCCATTGCCCTTGTAACGATGCCGGGATCGACCCGGCCGACATGGCGGAAGGCGGCGGCGTTTCAGCGACGGACGGGGCTTGGGCGGTCTCGCCCGCGTTGAACGCCGGACCGGCCTTCGTCCTGCCTGGCACATCGCCATCCACTATGTTGCTCACCATGTCCGGTTGCCGTCCGCCTCCTTCCTCGCTGCCGCAGGCGGCAAGAAGGGTCAGCAGGGGAAGGCAGATCGTGACGCGCATGATGGTTGAACCCGGCATCTTCCGGTCCGGTTCCCATTGCCGCCGGTCAAAGATTTTCCGCCTCAACATGATGATTCCCCCTGATCCCGCTTGCGTGGGCGCGCCATCGGGATCATCAATCGTCGCCATAAGGCGCGCACCCGCGCGCCTGCGACCGAACCGTTCGAAGGAGTGCCCGCCGATGAAGCGCCTGATCCTGTCCCTCGCCGCCGCAGCCGCCGTGCTGAGTTCCAGCGGTGCGATGGCCGCGCTCGCTGTGGGCGCGAAGGCCCCCGACTTCACCACGCGTGGCGCGCAGGCGGGCAAGACCTTCACGCTCACGCTCTCGCATCAATTGAAGCGCGGCCCGGTCGTCCTCTATTTCTTCCCCAAGGCGTTCACGCCCGGCTGTTCCGCCGAAGCGCGGGAGTTTGCCGAGAATATCGACAAGTTCAAGGCGGCGGGTGCGACGGTCATCGGCATGTCGGCCGATCCGGTCGACGATCTCGTCGCCTTCTCCACCAAGGAGTGCGCGGGCAAGTTCGCGGTGGCCTCCGCCGGCCCCAATATCGTGTCGGGCTATGACGTCGCGCTCAAGATGCGGCCGGGCATGACGGACCGCACCTCCTATGTGATCGCGCCTTCCGGCCGCGTCGCCTTTGTCCACAGCGAAATGAACTATGCGGGTCATGTGAAAAGCACCCTCGCAGCGGTCGAGGCGATGAAGAACAAATAAGGCCGCGCCGCCCGGTCCGCCGCACGCGGACCGGGCGGCCGGAATGCCTATCCTTTCACATATTTGCCGAACCAGGCCAGAGTCTGTGACCAGGCCTGGCTGGCAGCAGCTTCATTATAGCTTGGCCGATAATCCGCCATGAAGCCGTGGTCCGCCCCTTCATGCACGGTGATGGCGTCGGGCGGGGACTTGCCGGCCTGGCTGAGCGCCGCGCGCATCGCCTCCACGTCCTTCAAGGGGATGCCCTTGTCCAGCGAGCCATATTGGCCCAGCACGGGGGCCTTGAGCTTGCCGACTTCCTCGATGACGCTCAACGGCTGGAGCGCCGTCTTTTCGCTGACGAGCCGCCCATAATAAGCGACGCCAGCCTTCAGCGCGGCACTGTGCGCGGCATAGAGCCACACCACGCGCCCGCCCCAGCAAAAGCCGGTGATCCCGCGCCGCTTGCCGTCGCCGCCATGGCTGCTGGCCCAGGCGTAGGTCGTGTCGATGTCGGCCATGACTTGTGCATCGGGCGCCTTGGACACAATCGTGCCGACCAGCTGCTTGAAATCGGAGACCTTCGTCGCGTCGCCGTGACGGGCGAACAGGTCCGGCGCGATGGCATAATAGCCGGCCCTGGCAAAGCGCCGGCATATGTCGCGTATCCATTCATGGACGCCGAAAATCTCATGGACGACGACGATGACGGGCGCGTGTCTGCCGCTGGCGGGGCGTGCGACGAAAGCCGGCATGGCAAAGCCGTCGCTGGCGCGAATCGACACCGTTTCCTGGGTCAGGCCGTCGCCCGGCGTCTCCACCGCGCTGCTGGCGATCGGTCGGCAGGCGGCAGCGAAGCCGGCCGCAAAGGCGCCGCCGGCAAGCACATGGCGGCGTTGCAGCCCGGTGCTGCCGACCCAGTTGATGTCCTCCGCCAGCCGATCGGGGGTTGGCTGGTCCGTTCCGTCACGATCGATCGTCATGCGCGCCTCCTGATCCTCTCCCGCAGGGGCGCAGACTAGCCGCCGTCCTTGCGCGCGCAAGCCAGGAAGTCGCCGCCATCAATAGGCACCAGATTTCGGACAGGCAGGGCATAGACATAGGTCCATACCTCGGCCGCGCCGTGCGCGCCCTCGATCCTCACCCGCTCCCGCCGATATTCGTGCGGCGGGGGGAAATGCGCCGCGCATTCCTCGTAATCGTCGAGCCAGGCGAGCGTCACGTCGGGGCGAGCGAGCCGGAAGAGGTCGCCGCGCACCCAGCCTTGGGCGCCCGGCACGAAACCGGGATAGTCGGCTATGCGATACAGGCGCCCTGCCGCGCTGGCGGCACCAACATGGGTTGCCTCCGCCGTCAGCCGTCGCGCCATGGGATGCGGGAAGCCTGGGCGCAAGGTGCCATAGACGAAGAGCAAGTCGTCATTCACCCCGGCAACTTTCACCAACAGGGCGCAAAATTTCCCAACTTGAGGGAATCACGATCCGACCCTGGCGCGACATCCTGCCGTTGATCGACGTATTTCCGCCAAAAATCGAAACTGGCACGCGCTCTGCAATATCGTTCGGCATGAAGGCCGGGTGACCCGGCCAGACATCAGGGAGTATCCAGTCATGTCCGTCGTCAAGATCCACAGCGTCGCCTTCGCCCTGCTGGGCGCCGTCATCTTCGCAGGCCTGTTTGTCGGCGCCGCCGTGCCCGTCATCCCCGTCGCCTGATCGCCCATCCTCTTCCGCCATCCTGAAGCAGAAAGCCCGAACCATGAACAACAGTTTCACCCTCGACCGTCGCAATGGCAAGATCATGGGCGTGTGCGCCGGCATCGCCAACCGCACCGGCCTGGATGTCACGCTGGTTCGCGTGGCCCTGGTGCTCCTGACGCTGTGCGCGCTGGGCCCGATCGGTGTCGTCGCCTATCTGCTCGCCGGCTGGCTCGCGGAAGGCTGATGAAGGACAATCATCGATAAATGATAAGTAAAAAGGCCGCCCTGGTCATCCCAGGAGCGGCCTTTTTGCATCCCGTTCAATCGGGATGAAGATCCGATACGCTCGCGATCAGGCATACAGCACCGAATAAAAAGTCAGCATCTGAACGCCAATGGCGATGGCAAGCACCGCACCTTGAAAAGCCTGACGCATATTTTGCTCCGTCATTACAAGAATGGCCGCCCGTCTTCAGGCGGTGAGCGCCCCTACGCCCGTCATATTCTTGTAACAATCGCAAAGCGCGACTTTCCGATTGCATCAAATGCAACAGGGTGTCACTTCAAAGCCACGATCATCGCCTGCGCCGCCGCGGGATTGCGTTCTTTCGCCCCGCTGATGAAGAAGGTGAAGACATCGCCCCGTGCAGCCTGCTCGCGGGCTTGCCCCGCCCATCTGTCGATGTCCTTCCGGGAATAACCCGTCGGCTCGTCCGCCTGCGATCGCATCAGGCGCAGGTAGGAGAAACCGACATCCTTCCCGTTGATGGCTGGATATTCGGGATGATCGGCCAGCACCACCGCCGCCCCCGCCTGCCGCGCCAGATCGATGAAGCGGGGGTCATCGAAACTCTCGTGCCGCACTTCCAGCGCATGGCGCAGCGGCAGGCCATCGACGCTGTCGGGCAACAGCGCGAGGAACGCGCCGAAATCATCGGCGTCAAATTTCTTGGTCGGCATGAACTGCCAGAGGATCGGCCCCAGCCGGTCGCCCAGTTCGGCAATGCCCTGCCCCACGAATTTGGCGACGGACTCGCCCGCTTCCGCCAGTACCTTGCGGTTGGTGCAGAATCGGGATGCCTTGACCGCGAACTGAAATCCATCCGGCACGGCCTTGGCCCATCCCGCAAAGGTCGCGGGCTTCTGGCTGCTATAATAGGTCGCATTGATCTCGGTCGCCGTCAGATGCTCGCCCACATAGGCCAGCTCGTCCTTCTGCCTTAATCCTTCAGGGTAGAAGGTCCCCCGCCACGGTTCATAGACCCAGCCGCCGATCCCGACCCTGATGCGTCCTGTCATCGCCATCTCCTTGCGCCTTACAATGATCGTCCCGGTCGATCAGAGCCAGCGGAAAGACGCGCTGGCAATTATTGCGAATGACTATTAACTGCGACGGAAAAGGAGACACCGCATGCCGCTCGACCTCATCAAAACCGGAACCTACCTGACCATCCACCTGACCGTAGGGTTCACCGTCGCCTATGTGATGACCGGGTCGATGGCGCTTGCGGGCGGCATCGCCCTCATCGAACCGATGATCAACGCCGTCGCCTTCTTCTTCCACGAACAGGCCTGGAAGAAGGTTCAGGCCCGCCCGCCCCGGGGGAGTGGACGCGGCTGGGCGCGCACGCAGGCGACCTTCGCGTAAGGCTGTCTACTTCGCTGTCTTCTTTTTAAGGCCGATCAGCCAGGGCTTGACGCCCCGGCTCGGCTTTGGCTTGCCGTCCAGCCGCCGCGCGCGCAGGATCGCGATCGGCTTCACGATCATCTGCCCGCGCATCGGCCCGGACCCGCAACAGGTCGGCACCGCGAGGATTTTCTTCACGACATCCATGCCCGCGACCACATGGCCGAAGGCGGCATAGCCGATATAGTCTCCGCGTGCGTCCATGTTCGGCGTTGGGCCAATGGTGATGAAGAAATTGCCCATGGCGGAATTCGGCCGGTTGGGCCGCGCCATCGACAGGGTGGCGTCCAGGTGGCGGATGCCGGTCCGGGTGGTCGGCTCGTGCGGGATCGGCGGCAGGGACCGGCGCGCATCGGTATCGATCCCGCCCTGGATCAGGCCATAATGGGGATCGCTCTTCCGCCGCGCCGCGCGATAGAAGGTCACGCCGTCGAACCGGCCATCGTCGACATAGGTCAGGAAGTTGGCGGAGGTCAGCGGCGCGCGCTTCTGGTCGACCGCTACGATGATCCTGCCTGCTGACGTGTCGATCGCGACGCGAACGAACCCCGGCGTGGGTCGGTTGGCCGGCCCGGCAGCCACGGCAGATAAGGGCGCAAACAGGCATAGCAGCGCGAGCAGCAGACGAAACGGAAGGGACATCGGCGAAAATCCCTAACGCTTTTTCGCCGCAAGGCAAATCAGCGGCGCGACGGCAGGCGGCCGCCCGCTTGCCGCGGCCAGACTGATCGACCTGCCCGTCAGGATAGGCTAGCAAAGGTCCATGCAATGCGCGCGCAGGATCCTGATCGTGGGAGGGGGAACGGCCGGATGGCTGACTGCCGCCTATCTCGCGCGCTTCTTCGATGGCACCGGGCAAGTCGACATCACCCTGCTCGAATCACCGGACCTGGGCATCATAGGCGTCGGCGAAGGGACGTTCCCCACCATCCGGGGAACGCTCGACTTTCTGGGCATCGAGGAACATGCTTTCATCCGCGCCAGTTCGGCCACCTTCAAGCAGGGGATAAGGTTCGACGACTGGCTGCACGCACCCCTGCCGGACGGCAGCCGCCACCAGTATCTCCACCCGTTCGATGCCCCCTTCCAGGCCGATCAGGCCAATGTCGTTCCCGACTGGCTGAAACAGGACGCCCGGTCCCGGCCGGCCTTCGCACAGGCGGCCACGATCCAGCATGGCGTGGCGATTGCGGGACGCGCGCCCAAGACGCGCAATGAAAGCGGCTATTCGGGTCCGCTCGATTATGCCTATCATTTCGATGCCGGGAAATTCGCGGCCCTGCTGCGCCGCCGGGCGGTGGAACTGGGCGTCCGCCATGCCGAAGGAATGCTGACGGGCGTCGAGCCGGACGGCACCGGCGGCATCGCGCGGGTCGTCACGCGCGAGCATGGCCTGTTGGAAGCCGACCTCTATATCGACTGCACCGGCTTTCGCGCTGCTCTGATCGGCGAAGCGCTGAAGGCGGACTTCACTTCCGTACGGCACATCCTCTTCACCGATCGCGCGCTTGCGTGCAAGATTCCCTACGCCGATCCTGATGCGCCGATCGAAAGCGTCACCATCGCGGCCGCTCATGGCGCCGGCTGGACCTGGGACATCGGGCTGGAAAGCGCGCGGGGCATCGGCTGCGTCTATTCGTCCGCCCATATGGACGATGAAGAGGCGGCACGGCAGCTAAGGCTCTATATTGGCCATGATGCCTATGCCGCCCGCATCATCCCGTTCGAGCCGGGCTATCGCGCGCGGCAATGGATGGGCAATTGCGTGGCGGTGGGGCTTTCGGGCGGCTTCCTGGAACCGCTGGAATCCACGGGCATCCTGATGATCGAGGCGGCCGTCGCCATGATCGCGGAACTGCTGCCCATGACCGGGCCAGTGGATGCACCCGCGGCCCGATTCAATCGGCTGATCGCCGGCCGCTACGAACGCATCGTGGATTTTCTGAAGCTCCATTACTGCCTCAGCCGGCGAGAGGAGCTTTTCTGGCGCGACAATGCCGATCCCGCGTCGATCCCTGACAGCCTGCGGGAGATGCTGCGGCAATGGCGTCACCGGCCACCCAGCCGCTTCGACTTTCTGCTGGATCTCGAAAGCTTCGCCTATTTCAACTATCAATATATTCTCTACGGCATGGGCTTCGAAACCGAGGCCGCGCCTGGCCGAAGCGACATGCCGGACATCGCAGCGCAAAGGTTGTTTGCGCAGATCCGCCAATATGGCGAGCAGGCGATGCAGGACCTGCCGCCCCACCGCACGCTGATCCGTCAGATCAACGGCTGACGCGTCAGACGGCCGCCAGCCGCTGCCCCCCGTCCGCGTCCAGTGCGCCATCGCGACGCGCCTTGCGGCCATAGACGGCCTCGAACAGCGGGGTCGCCATCACCGTCGTGATGATCGCCATCAGCACCAGCATCGAAAAGAGCGTCGGGCCGATAATGCCCTTCTGCAGGCCGATGTTGATGATGATGAGTTCCATCAGCCCGCGCGAATTCATGAGAGCGCCGATGCCGAGCGCGGTGCGGTTATCTTCCCCGGTCAGTCGCGCCGCGGCATAGCAGGCGCCGAATTTCGCCAGGATCGACACGAGCAGCACGACCAGCGCGATCAGCAGCAGGCTGACCGAATTGACCATGTCCATCCGCGTATTGAGTCCCGAATAGGTAAAGAACATCGGCAGCAACAGGACGACCGCGATCGGCTCCACCTTCTGCTTCAATTCCTCGACGAACCGCCCGCGCGGCATGCACACGCCCATCAGGAAGCCGCCGAATATGGCATGGATGCCGATCGCATCCATCAGGAACGCCGACAGGCAGAACAGCATCATCGTGATGGCCAGCACCTGCATGCTCATTTCGCCCTTGCGTTCGACCGCCTCCCCCAGCGGCGCGAGCAGCCGGCGGCCGAACAGCAGCATGAAGCCCCCGTAAAGAACAGCGCCGCCGATCGCGATCACGGCCACGCCCGCACCCGCCCCGAAGGTCGCCAGAACGATCGCCAGCACGCACCAGGACGTCGCATCGTCGAATGCGCCTGCCGTCAGCGCCAGCGTGCCGAGCGACGAGTTGGCCAGGCCGTTTTCATTGATGATGCGCGCCAGCATGGGAAAGGCGGTCAGCGCGATGCATGCGCCAAGGAACAAGGTCGCGTTCGCCTGGCTGATCCCAGGGGTGAACAGGCCAGCCACGCCCATCAGGACCGGCGCCAGCGGAATCGCCAGCAGAAACGGGGCAAGGATGCCCGCCGCCGACACCGCCGCCGCACTTTTGGCTTTCGATTTGAAATGGTCCAGCCGCAAGGTGAGCCCTACCATGAACATGTAGAGGCCCACACCCAGTTGCGCCCCGACATACAGCACGTTGCGCGTGTCCTTGGGAAAGATCGCGTCCTGAACGCCGGGAAGAAACAGCCCCAACAGGGATGGGCCGAGCAGCACGCCGGCAATCATCTCGCCCACCACTTGCGGCTGTTTGAGATAGCGGCGGGCCAGCCAGCCGACGGCGCGGCAGGTCAGGATGATGACCGTCAGCTGCAGGAAGAAATGAATGCTGAAATCGGACGGAGCATAGCTGTTCACGCTGTTCGCCGCAGGACCGTGTGGGTTGAGCACGTCCGTCAACGCCAGCCATGCCTGTTGCAGCAAGTTCATTCCATCCCCCTGTCTTTATCCTTGTCGTGCCCGGCTGCGGCATCTTTCGGGAGGAAGAGGAGCGCAGCAGCGGCGGGCGACGCAACCTTTAAATCCGCTCGCCCGCGCGATTTCCTCCCCGCGCGACGCATCTGTTGCGCCGAGCCCACAATGTAGTAATGTAGGCACAAGATAGCGCAATCATTTTACCTGATGGACAGCCACGATGAAGGTCATGACCAGCCGGGAATTCAATCAGGATGTCAGTGCTGCGAAGCGAATCGCGCGCAGCGAACCGCTGTTCGTCACTGATCGTGGGCGGCCAACCCATGTGTTGATGAGCGTCGCGATGTTCCGGCAATTGACAGGGGAGCAGGAGAGCATCGTCGATCTGCTCGCGGCTCCGGCCGGCGCGCCCGACATCAATCCCGACGCGGCGCGGCGCTGGTAATGTTCCTGCTCGACACGTCAATCCTGTTGGACCTGTATGGATCGCGGTCCCGCGGGGGCGAGGCCGGCGCCGCCGCCTGGGCGGCGCGGACGTCCCGCGACAGGCTCTTCATTTCCGCGCTGACCATCGCGGAATTGGAAGGCATGCATGCCCGCGCCGCGCGCAAGGGCCAAGGCGTGGCCACGGCGCTGCGCCAGTGGATCGACACGCAGGTCCTGCCCGTGTTCGACGGGCATGTCCTGGCCATCGATGCCGCCGTCGCCGGCAAGCGCGGCGAGATCATGATCGAGGGGGAGCGCGACGCCCTGATCGCGGCAACCGCGCTTGTGCATGGACTGACGCTGGTGACGTTCGACAAGCCCGCCTTCAAACGCGCGCGGGTAAGGTCGATCGACCCGCGCAGCGACGATGGCGAAGAGGCGATCGAAGCACCGGACTGGCGCATGGCGAGCCGCCGCAAGCCGCAATGGCTGCGCGGGTTGTTCATCCGGGGCTGAAAAGACTGGCTTTTGCCGCGTCGCTCACCGGCTTGGCGGGAGCGATGCAATGGACCATCGGCAGATGGTGACCCCTACGAGTGTAGAACTTTTGTGTCAAGCAAGCTCAGGGTGTCCCTAACTACACTGTAAAATCAGTGATTTATGTTGTAATGTGTTCGCGGTCGGTCGCCCTGATTTGCCTGAATTTGGCTCAAAATGTGGGAACGATTGTGGGACCGTTTGCCGCGCGAAAGTGTGGGAACGCCCGCAATGCCCAAACAGGGAACCGAACCGATGGCACTGACAGCATTGAAGGTGAAGAACGCGAAGCCCGGTCGCCATGTCGATGGCCGGGGGCTTTGCCTGCTGGTGAAACCGAGCGGTGCGCGGACGTGGGTTCTGCGGATGCAGAAGGATGGCAGGCGGCGCGACTATGGCTTGGGATCGGCGCTGGACGTATCGCTTGCCGAAGCGCGCGACGCGGCGGCGGCGCTGCGTCGTCAGGTCCGCGAGGGAGCCGATCCGGTCGCGGAGCGGCGCAAGGCGCGCAAGGTGGTGCCGAGCTTCGAGACGGCGGCGCGTGATTGCTACGAGGCGTTGAAAGAGGGCTGGAAGAACCGGCGTCATGCCAACTGGATTTCCAGCCTTGAGAACCATGTCTTTCCGATGGTCGGAACCCGGCCGGTGGATCAGGTGGACAGCGCGGCGGTGGTCGAGGTGCTGTCGCCCATCTGGCTTGAGATACCCGACACGGCGCGACGCATATTGCAACGCATCGGCGCGGTGCTGGACTTCGCCCATATCAAGGGATGGCTTCCCGGCGAGGTATCGTTGCGCTCCGTCCGCAAGGGGCTTCCCCGTCAGGTGGACAAGGGCGGCCATCTGGAAGCGATGCCCTATGCCGATGTTCCGGCGCTCATAGCGAAGCTGGCGGCGGCCTCGCCCACGACCGGGCGCGACGCGCTGCGCTTCACCATTTACAATGCCGTGCGCTCCAACGAGACGCGCTTTGCCGTGTGGACAGAGTTCGACTTGGACAAGGCTATCTGGACCATTCCGGGCGAGCGCATGAAGGCGGGCGAAACCCATGTCGTGCCGTTGTCCGCGCCCGCCGTGGCGCTGCTCCGCAAACGGTGGAAGGAGCGGAGCAGCGGCACCGGGCTTGTGTTCAGCAATGACGGGGAAAAGGCCATAAGCGACATGACCATGACCAAGCTGCTACGGGATGACGGCATTAAGGGCGTGACCGTCCACGGCTTCCGGTCGGCCTTTACCGACTGGTCATCGGAACGGACGCGCTTCCCCAAAGAGGTTGCCGACAAGGCGTTGGCGCACAAGCTACCCAATAAGGTCGAGGCCGCCTATCGGCGCACCGACTTTTTCGAGAAGCGGCGCAGCCTGATGGCGCGTTGGGCCGAGTATCTGGACAGGGTGCCCGCGAAGGAAAGCAGGGACGCCGCCGCCACGGCGTCCGAGCCTATGCCGCTCCGCGCTGCCGCCTGATGAGGTCATGCAGGCTGGCGGTGGTGATGCGGGTGGACTTGCCGAGCTTCACCGTCTCGACTTCACCGGCCGCGATCAACTCATAGAGCTTGGTCCGGCCGACACCGATCATGCGGGCCGCGTCATTGACGCGGACGCAGATCGGATCAGGAGGAGGGGGCGCGGTCATGGGCGACCCTTCCGGCTTCATCGGCGCGATAGGCGGCGGGATTGGCGATCCAGCGTTGGACGGCAGATTCATGCCAGCCAGCGCCGTGGATGCTGATCGACACTTGCCGGGGGAATGTCCCGTCCGCGATCTTGCGGTAGAGGGTGGAGCGGGAAAGGCCGGTGCGGGTCAGCACGGTCTTGAGACGGATAATCCTTTCATGGTCGGGCATTGAGGTGACTTTCGGTTTTGACGTTGGCACAATCCCCCTACGAACAGAATTGACGGCCCGGATTCATAGCGCAAGAGCGCCCCGGCCGAGATATGACGAAGATGTGGCTCACGGTGGTCTAAGTGTAGGAAGCTGTGGGAAACGGCGGCGCACTATGGGAAACGGTGGCGTATGGCGGTGGACAGCGGCTAATGGCGGTAATTGGCGGCCTATACTTGCACGTTTCTTTAGCGACCGTGACAAATAAGCCACGCCATCACGCGGCTTGCTGGCAAGACATGCGACCCGATGAACTTGGCGGATTTCCGATTCGCATGACATGGCGGAGCCTTTCTTGAAGGTGGCCCGCCATTGCCACGAACTCATGCTGTATCGCTTTATCCCGCCACGCAAGAGGGGGAGGCACTACAGTGCCGCTCGCGGCCAACATAGTCTCAAAGGCACAAAATCAGTCGTTTTCGGCAGTCGTCAGAATTGCATTTTGCACCTCATTGCATTACATCGTCATGCAGAAAGGAAATCAACATGGCAGCGAACGCACTTGTCCAGACCCGAATCGACGGAGCCGTGAAGGCGGAAGCCGCGACCGTGCTGGCGGCGATGGGGCTTACCGTCTCTGATGCCGTGCGCCTCTTGCTCACCCGCGTTGCGCGCGATAAGGCGCTGCCGTTCGAGCCGCTAGTGCCCAATGCCGAGACGATCGAGGCCATGAAGGAAGCGCGTGAGGGGAAGGGCAAGCGGTTTGCCACGGTGGCCGACCTGATGGCCGACCTAAATGCGGACGATTGAACGCTTCGGGCGGTTCAAGCGCGACTACAAGCGGGAGAAGAAGGGGCAGCACGCCAAGACGCTGGACGATGCGTTGATCCCCGTCATTGAGGCTCTGGCGAATGACGAGCCGCTTGAACCGCGCCACCGCGACCATGCGCTGACCGGCGATTGGCGCGACCATCGCGATTGCCACATCAAGCCGGACCTCGTGCTGATTTACCGCAAGCCTGACGAGGACACCTTGCAGCTTGTGCGGCTGGGATCACACGCGGAATTGGGATGGTGACGCCAGCGTATGGCGGTAATCGCCTGTTTGTCGTGAACCTTCTGCGCAGGATGCGGGTTTCTGGATTGAAGGAGTTTGTCGAGATGGCGACAAGATCATCGAAGGCGTGGTTTGCGGCAAAGCGTTATGGATACGGCTCCGGACTGCCGATCTCATGGGAGGGCTGGGCCGTCCTTGCGGCATTCTTTCTGGTTGTGGTCGTAGCTGCCGCCGAATTGCCGGGATGGAAGAAGTCGATCGTTGATGCCCCAGCGATTATTGCCCTCATCGCTATCTGCGCCTTGAAAACCGAAGGCGGATGGCGCTGGCGTTGGGGCGACAGATCATTGTAGTCCAGAGCGATCTTATCCGGTGCTGGCAAAGCCCGAACGCCTAGCATTGGCGTTTGCTGATCGGCGCATTCACCTGCCGCGAGGCGCCTGTTTGCCGCGCACTCCTGATCTCATCACCCATGAGACTTTATAAACTTTGCGACCGCAGGCACGACATCCGGCGCAAGGGGTAAGCTTGGATCAGCGTAAGTCGCAACGTTAGCTGCGCGGTCGTCGGATGCAACAAGCTTAAGCACGTGATTGGTGTTGGGCAGCAATATCATCTGCGCGTCAGGTTTTGACTTTTTGAGCAACTCGGCATCTTGGATGCCGACCTGAATGTCTTTGCTTCCCTGCAAAATCAGGACCGGACCGCGATAAGAGGCAACCAAGGTTGAGGGATTTAGCGACATCTCGTTGATTAAGAAGTTCTGGACGTTCGTTCGAAAGAGTCCTCGAAGGGCTGGATTGAATTGGGTCACATCGACATGTCTCCCCGCTTCGAGTTCTGAGATGGCAGCGTTAGCTTGGTCCAGGATGGGTGCATTCGCTGGATTAGCTTTAAATTGTTCTCGCATGATCGTTCCAATAGGTCGGCCCGGCGTGGAGACAAGAATTAGACCGCAAACATCCTTTGGTGATTGCCCCGCGCGAAGAGCAACAAGTCCGCCTTCACTATGACCTAACAGCCACACACATTTAACGCCTGTCTTTTGACGGATCGAATTTACCCAAGTTTGAATATCGGTTGCATAGTCGTCTATCGTCACGGAATTTGGGTCCGGAATGGCGGCAGCACTTGCGAACATGCCCCGCTTATCGATGCGGACAGTAGAAATTCCCTGTGCAGCAAGACCATCGGCCAGAAGCTTTAGCGAGGCTGCCTTGATCCCCATGGGATTATTGCCATCCCGATCAGTCGGGCCGGAACCGGGGATCATCAGAACAACAGGCGCGCCAGAATCTGCGGAAGACAGCATTGTGCCTTTTAGGGGGCCATTTGGACCGGCAACATCGACAAAGCTTTCTTTTGGCGAAGGGGCCGCTGCCGTCAAACTGGCGGCAATCAGCAGCGAAATTACAATTCGCACTATTCCGATCCTTCCTCAGATTCCGAGATTGGCTCCCTTAATGTCAGCTTGATGGCTGCGATCAAGCAGAAGCCACTCTCGTCGATTTTTCTGACGTTCAACCTAACGAAAATCACATGATTCCGCGCATGGCTGGCTCGCCCGGTCCTACTGCACCGTCGCCGCGTTCTGATTGAACGAAAAACGCCGCCGGATTGACCGGATGCACAACAACCCCGGTTGCAGGGGTTTCCGTCACCCCTTGGCGCGTAGCTAAGCCGACCGGCCGCGCGCTCCCATATAGCGCCGTAGCGGCCGGTCGGCTTCGCGGGGCTTGCCCCGCTCTCTCTGGTCACGGTTGGCGATATCGCACCCTGATCGTGCATCGCACCGGCTGCTTGGCCTTGACGGCCTGTTGCTCACAAGCGTCAATGGCTTCGTGGTTATCGCGGCGTAGTTCGGCCGCGTCGGCTATCGACTGCCACGCCTGCGGGCTGTCGGCCTGCATGATCCGGGTTCCCGCCTGCCATAGCGTCGGCTCGCGCACGGTGCGTGCGGCGAGGCGTTCGGGCCAATGCCAGTCTGTCGGCGCGATACGCGCGAGAAAACCGGGAAACGCCGCCCATAAAAGACACCCGGCGACGAAGCCGCCGCCAGCCCATCGCCAGCGTTCTCGCTTCTGCTGGACGATGGTGGTGGCGATGCCGATGGTGGCGCGCAAATCGCGGCGGGTCTCGGCAAGCTCGCGCTTCAACTCGGCAATCGCGGCCTGATCCTCACGCCGCGCCAGCGCCGCCGCCGCCTCGATCTGCGATTGGAACTCATCCGGCGTCATTTGCAGCGCGGGCGCGCTCTCGATAGCGATCACCGATTTCGACAGCTTGGCAAGGGTGTTGCTGTAGTCGGGTATCTCTATGTCCGCTTTCTCGGCGGACACATGCTCGATGGCGCGGCGAAGCAGCGCCAGTTCGCCCTTAAGCTCGGTGAAGGCCCGTGTCGCCGGGTCCATCGGCGGCGGCTCGTAAGGCAAGGCGTTGGGCCAGCGTTTTTCGTCCATGTCGTTCTCCTATCGGCTCATGCCAAGGTCGCGGCCATGATCGAACGGCACGGAGTCCGACAAATCACGGGTAAGGCTGCGGCCCATATCCACGTCGATGCCCAATTCCTGACGCCTCCCGGAAAGCAGCGATTCCACCTGTGCATCGCGTTCGAGGCTTTTCGCCATCCCGGCCATTTCCTGACCGACGCGCTTCGCGCCCCGGAAATCCCCGTCGCGCCGTAGCTCGTCCTGCGCCTGCCGGAGCTGCTGCCAGCCCTCCACGAAGCGGTCTGCGCGGCTGTAGGGATCGGCCCGCAATTCCGCCTCTTGGCTCATCGCCCGTAGCGCGGCCTGGCCGCGCCCCTCCGCGGCCTCGCGGATCAGTTCCGGCTCGCCCCGGAACGCGCTGTTCAGGTCGGTGGAAGCATTGGGCCGGATGGCGTCCAGCGTCTCCCTTGCCCGGTCCAGCGCCTCGCGCTGGTGGGGCATGGCGTCGATGCCGTGCGCGCGGGTCTGCCGGATGGCATCCAATGCCCTTGCATAACGCTCGACCGCCCCGCGCACGCCCCCGGCGCGCATGGGCTGCGGGTGATGGTCGCGCTGGTGCTGGCGGGCCGGATCGCGCTCGGCCTTGGGCAGTGCGCTGCTCAAATCCAGCCCCTCGAAGATGCCGCGCGGGCGTTCCGGCATTGCCGGTGCCGCCCGATCCTGACCGGGAAGCGAGAGGCGCAAGCCATCGAAGATCCCGCGCGCCTTCTCCGCCCCGACGCGGGCAATCTCCATGACACGCTCGCCAAAGCTGATACCGCGCCGCTCCGCGAACTGCTGCGCCGGGTCACGGACTGGCTCGACGCGCACATAGTCGCTCGCCATGTCCTTGGTGCGCTCGCGCGACAGGATGCGGACAAGCTTGCTGTCGTCCTTGAAATCGTCGCGGCCATAGTGAAGCGCCATGCCTTCGCGGTGGCGCGTCATGCCGACATAGGAGCCGTGCCGGTCCATTCCCGGCGTGGCGAGCATGTGGGAGCGATCCACGCTCATGCCCTGCGCCTTGTGGATCGTGGCCGCGTAGCCATGATCCACATGAGCGTAATCCTTCATGTCGAACGCGACGGAGCGCCCGTCATCGGTGCGGACGGTCATGCCCTGCTGGTTGACCTGCTCGACGGTGCCTAGCGTGCCGTTCTTGACCTCAAGCCCGCGCTCGTTGCGAAGGAACATGATGCGGTCGCCCGATGCGAAGGCCCGCGCGCCGCGCTCGGCCTTCACCAACACGTCATCGCCAAGCGCGCCCGCCGCCCGCATCCGGTCGCGCGCCACCTCGTTCAACTCGCGCACCTCGTCATTGGTATGGGTGAGGATGATCCGGGTTTGATCAGGCGTGGCGATGCGCTCGCGGTCCCAACGCTCGACAAGCTCGCTCCGCGCCTGCTCGCGCGTCTCGGCCGCGTGGATCATGCCATGATCGGTGTAGGCCCGTATCGCCTCGCCTGTGCGCCCTGTGGCAAGATGGCGGGTGGCGACCTGCTGCCAACCTTCATGCTGGCGGCGAACCTCCGTAATCTCGACGCCGCCATGCCGTTCGTGGACCGCCCGGAAGGCCGCGCCCGCCTCGATGGCCTGCAACTGCTGCGGGTCGCCGACCAGCACGACCTTTGCGCCCGCGTCGGCGGCATGGGACAGCACGCGCTCCATCTGGCGCGTGCCGACCATGCCCGCCTCGTCGATCACCAGCACATCGCGCGAAGTCAGAAGGTCGCGGCCCTGCGCCCAACCATGTTCCATGCTGGCGATGGTGCGCGACGCGATGCCCGAACCGTTCTCAAGCCCTTCCGCCGCGATGCCGGACAGCGCCGCGCCGCGCACCTCGAACCCGCTGCGCTCCCACGCCTCCCGCGCCACGCCAAGCATCGCGCTCTTGCCGGTCCCGGCATAGCCGACGACGACGCTCAAGCCGCGCTCGCCGGTCACATGCTCGAACGCCGCGCGCTGCTCGCCCGTCAACAAAAGCCCGCGCTGCTCGGCCTGCGCCAATGCGGCAGCGCGGTCCTTCTCGTCCACGCGATGCCGCTCGCGCTCGGCCATCAATTCGCTGGCGCGCTGCAACCGTTGCTCGGTCTCGATCATGTCGCGACTGGTGAAACGATCTTCGCCGCGTCCGTCCTTGCCCAAGGCGACAAGATCGGGAGACGCACGAACGGCGCTCATCGCCCGGTCATATTGCTCCTTGCCGTCCGTGTGGCGATGCACGAACATCGCCACGTCGCGCTTGGTGAACGTGGCTTGCTGATGGGTAATCGCATCGAGCGCCAAGGATGGATTGGCAATGATGCGTTCGCCGTTGCGCTGCGCGATGGCGCGGTGATCCTCGATGCGCTCGGACTCAAGCCCGCGCTCGCCCATGCGCGAAGCTGCGGGACCGATCTTGTCTTGCGGCTCAAGCTCGATGCCCTGCGCCTCCAAGGATCGGTGATCTATGCGGGCATCAATATCCAGTTCGGCAAGGCGCGCGTTGACGTGATCGGCCCAACGCTCGCGCCACTGTTCCACCAACTCCGTGCGGTTCCAGTCGCGTTCTTTCGCGCCGAAACCCTGCTCGTTCACCTCGCGCATGGTGAGCATGACATGGGCATGGGGTTTAGGTTGGCCGTCCGCGTCAATATCCCAATGCACATTCAGGTCCGCGATCATGCCGCGATCGACAAACTCGGCGCGCACGAAATCCTGTGCGAGCGCGACGCCCTGCTGCTGGTTCATCTCGCGCGGAATGGAAAACTCCACCTCGCGGGATAGCTGCGCGTCTTTGCGCTTCTCGGTCGCCTCGACCTCGTTCCAGAGGGTGGCGCGATCCGTGAAGCGTTCGGGCGCACCTTCGGGCAAGAGGATTTCGCTATGCTCGACGCCCGCTTTGTTGGTGAAGTCATGCTCACGGTCCAGCCGCTCGTCGTGCAGGCGCTCGGCCGCGCGATAGGCCGCCGCCGCGACGGCGCTGCGCCCTTGCGCGCGGCCGATGACCTGAACGGAGAAATGGTAGATCGCCATAGCGATCATCCATTTACTGCCTTAAGCGCACGTCGGCACGACGTATAAGCGCGCCCTCCTCGAATAAAATCCGAGCAGGGACTAGGCGATGTCATTCCGTCCCGGCGACTCTACTACACTACGCAAAGCAATACTCTAGAATCACTCCATCAGACAAGAATGGAGACTGTGATGCGTAAACCTCGCGATTTCGATACGGAACTGAAAGCCCTTGCCGATAAGGCCAAGGCGCTGAAGGAACGCCGCGTGCGCCAGCTTGGCGAGTTGGTTGCCGCTACGGGTGCTGATGCGCTCGACACCGATCTGCTCGCGGGCGCGCTACTCGATGCCGTAGCCATGCAGGATGCCGCGACAAGGGAGGGCTGGCGCAAGGCGGGCGCGGCCTTCTTTCGCAGCAAGCAACGCAAGCCTGCGCCGCGATCTGAACGCCACGCGGAAGGCGCTCTACCGCTCGAAGGCGGCGCGGCATCGCATTGAGGCAAGCAAGGCGCGAACCGACACGCGGAAATGGGTCATGAAACGGCGGGAGAGAACGCGGACCTTGATCGAGCTTGGCGGCCTCGTCGTCAAGGCCGGGCTGGTCGATTTGACCGACGATGATCGCGCCACAATCTACGGCGCGTTCCTCACGGTCGCGGACAGGTTGCGAGGCGAGGAAGGCGATAACGTGCGCGCCCTATGGCGGCGCAAAGGCAAGCGCGCGTTCGAGGCGGAACAGGAAGCGCCAAGCCGATAACATCTATGCCACCAATACTGGCGGGGGCACAGGCTTGGACGGAGCGCAAACGGGAGGCTTCCATTCCTGCCGCACCAGCGGTTCGCTTGCCCTGCTCATGGGCGCTTCGCTATCATAGCAAGGGTGGATTCCGATCGTATCGCCCCAATCGACGGCGCATAGGCCAGCGTCTCCCGCAAGAAGCCGCACAGCGTCATAAGGCCGAAACCATCCATGCAGCGCGCGCGACGATTTGCCCTCCACAAAATCCGAAGCCAGCATCACGCCATAAAGGGACTGGCGCGTGACCTGTCGGATACGGTCGCCGACAGGTCCGGCCCTGATGTCGAACCGATACCATTCAGGGATCGCGCCGGGGTCGCATATCGCGTCGGGCGAATGATCCAGCGTGCGCGGCAATATGCGAAGCTCGTCAGCAATATCGACGGTGAAGGTCGATTGCTGTTTTTCGGTCTGCTGCGGTTGTTCGGCAGCATCGTCATCACCTGCCGTCGCGTTGGTGCAACCGGGAATGGAAAGCGGCACGATCAATGCCGTATGCATCAGCGTTGCAATCAGCAAGGGCAGAAGCATTTCCCGCCTGTTGTGCCGTTCCCCGCTCAAGGCTGTGCCGCAAAGCGACAAGCGCCTTCGTCGGGAACGGGCAGATGATCGGCATCGGTGGGCAGCATCATGACCGCACATTCCGAGGGAAGCCATCGCAGCCCTTTGGGCGCTGGTGTCCGGTCACATCCGCGATGCGGTTGAGCAAGGCGCGCATGAGCGTGCGAACCCGATCAGGGGTGAACCCGCCATCATCCATCGGCGGGTCGCCGATCAGATGCGGATAGCCCCATTTCCAGTAGGGCGTGAGAATGACCGCAAGCCGTGCCATGTCGGGACAGTCATGCCCGAACCCGGTGGCGTTGGCATAAGCCAGCGCCTTCGCAATATCCTGCCGGATATGCGCTGCATTCCAGTCATCGGCG
This sequence comes from Sphingobium sp. CCH11-B1, assembly GCF_001556865.1. Taxonomy (GTDB): domain Bacteria; phylum Pseudomonadota; class Alphaproteobacteria; order Sphingomonadales; family Sphingomonadaceae; genus Sphingobium. The sequence goes on from NZ_LSJY01000001.1 coordinate 56,856, forward strand.
AACCCTATATCCAGAAGATGAGCGCACAGCGCCAGCTTGGCGACTGCCCCTGCCGTGTGCAGCGTCACGCGGGTGGAATCGGCAAAGAAACCGGCCTCGATCGGGCAGAAGGAAATTTCGGCGCTTTTATAGCGGTCACGGCTCAACGATCGGCCTGCCTTGGTCCGAACGAGCGTTGCCGGTTCGTCCTCATAGCGTTGGTGAAGCAATGTCAGCGCCTTCGCCCAGGGCGAAGCGATGACTGATGCTGCGATCGGCGTAGCGGTCAGTCCCCGCAGCAGCGCCCGGCGTGAGGTGCCGCCTTTCGAATCACTGGATGGAGGATCGAATGAAATCATGTGCCTGCCTCCTAGGTTCGCCATCCCGGCAGCGTCGTCCGACGCGCAGGGAATATTAAGCGGCACCGCTTATAACCTGAAAAGCAGGAAATGTTCAATAACCGGCACCGCTTAATCTGGTTCCGGTTGAACAGGTGTCATGCACGGCTACGACGCAATAATGGGAAGGCCGCCGCTCAACGTGAAATCGACCAACATCCGCTTGCCCGAAGGTCTCGGCGAGCGGATTGACAAGCTCGTCGGACGGCAGCGCCGCGCAGCCTTCATTCGGGAAGTGCTGGAGCGGGAAGTCGAACGGCGCGAGAGCGAGCAAGGCAAGGCTGGATAACAGGGGTTTTCGCCCCTGACGGAAAACCCTCAAAACGCGATTGTCGGCCACCTTATCAATCCGACAGTGATATTCGGACAGTTCAGGCGGAAGCAGGACCGCGCAACGCCGGAATTTGCCTGATCAGAGCAGACGCGCGTGGCTCGTGGCCAGAATTGATGTGTTTTTCGACGCTTCACGGCAATATGGCAATGGTCGCAATCCAATAACGATGCTACGTCACTTTGCCAGAATAATATTGGATCCAAACGCTAATTAGACTTTTCACCCGGAACGTCTTGGCGCTGCTTTGCAAGCTCTTGTATTAAAATGACTCGTTTATCGGCGACGCAGGCTGAAAGATCGCGCTTAACGCTTTCCTTCATCGTTAAACGCACTTCTCTCGAAAGCGATTTTTCATCAGTTGCGGCGATTTGCGGTGCCAACTGATCCGCGCAGGCATCAAACGCTCTGCAACCAAGATCGTCGATATCCCGGTCGCCACTCGATGTTTTGGTAGAGCACCGTAGCTTGCTCCCTCGGATTGCGTATTTGCCCGACCAATGTGACAACCTTTGCCCGATAACCACGATTTCCGTTTGTTCGGGTTCGGCCATAGCTTGTTGCGCCACGAGCAAAGCGGTTATCAGGATCAGCATTTGTCCTCCGGCGTACAAAAACAATACGGCGAATGATATCAAGCGTCGGATCAAAAACCAGCTTCCCGATATGGGCGGCGGAAATCAGGCGATAACCGCCGCGTGCCATATCTCTTCGGTGTGAGGCTATGAGGCTCGCGCTCGCTCTATCAGCGCATTAGCCAGCGGTATCTGTCCTGTCAGCGCGACAGGCTGATCTCGATTGAAATCATGCCAGCGTTCATCCTTCCAACTGAGCGCCAAAACCTTCACTAGCTCAATAAAGCCTATGTTTGAGGACCGGATAGCTTCGCGAAGTGTGTCAGGCATGGTCTGCCACGCCCGTTCTACCTCGGCTTCAAACTCGGTTTCGGCTAACTCATCTAGCGGCTGTCCCTTCTCATCCCAAAGGTGCGCCGCGACCATCACCGGCTTGACCATTACAGTCCAGCGGAACCGGGAGCCGCTTTGTTCCGCATACCCGACAAGAGCGAGGTACTTCATCGCGACCTCCCATTTTTCAGGGCAGGTGAACCAATTGCCACGATCAGGTAGGCCGCCATATCCGCAGGCCACACGAACAAACGCTTCGAGAATCTCCGGCACCAAATTGCTCACGTCATGCGTGGCAAGGAAATCTGGCATTTGTTCCGCATCAACGATGAAAACATTTATGGTTCGGCCATCGGGGCACTTTCCAGGTGGAAAGACGCCGATCGCTTCAAGAGCCGCGTGGGCGAACTCGAAATCAGTCATTGCGCTATGCCAAAAGGTATCCCCCTTACGGGCAGGGCCTGCCGAGCCTTCGGCCTTTACAAGATGATTAGCGAGGGCCGCAGCCAAATGGCCGCTTAGGCGACCTTCCAAAGTTCCGATGGCGATAGGCTTGTTCATCGCGCTCGAATATAGACTTTCGCTTAAGTTCGCGTTTCCATACCGACAATCAGGTGATTTTCATACCCCATGCGCTGCACGGCTATTTTATGTGAAGCTGGTCGGGGGAGGGGCTGATTCCGTCCCGTTATGTTCCGAAAGATGCCATCAGGCCCCACGAAAAATGTGGGAACGATTGTGGCCCAGATTTGGTCGGAAAAGAGATTCATCGTGCAAAAACAATGCGATAAGTCGCTTGACTGGTGACCCCTACGGGAATCGAACCCGTGTTTCAGCCGTGAAAGGGCCGCGTCCTAACCGCTAGACGAAGGGGCCGTTCGTCGCGCCGCCGGTGGCAGCGCGGTGAAGCGAGGGCGCAATTACGAGTAGACGGGAGCAGGGTCAAGCCCCGCTGGTAAGAAAATTGCGCGCCGGCTCAATCGGCCCAGGCCGCATCCTCCAGATGCAGTTCGGCGGCGGGACGGCTGCCCCAATCATCGATCTTCGCCTTGCCCGCGACCCAGAGCCGCCGGTCACGCGGCGCGCCGAGGATCGCCTGCCCAAGCTGGGTTTCAGCCTGGCGGAAAGCGATGGTCTTGATCGACCGGCCATCGTCGCCCGCCATCACTGCGCGCAAATGACCATTGCCCACGACATCGGCCTTCACGACCCGCATCGGCCCGGCGGCGATCAACGGGGCGGGCCATCCCGCGCCATAGGGGCCGCCTTCGTCTATCGCGGCGACGAAATCCGGGTTCACGCCCGCCGGCGCGAGCACCGCATCGATCAGAAGCGCGCGGTCGTCCCGCGCCTTGGCCACCGCCGCCGAAAGCCGGTCGTCCAGATAATCGGCCAGCGCATCGATCCGGTCCGCCGCCACCGTCAGTCCCGCCGCCATCGCATGACCGCCGCCCGCGACCAGCAGGCCGCTGTCCTTCGCCGCCAGCACCGCCGCGCCCAGATCCACGCCCGATATCGACCGGCCCGAACCCTTGCCCACGCCTGCCTCGTCCAGCGCGATCACGATGGCGGGGCGACCCGCCTTTTCCTTGATGCGGCCCGCGACGATGCCGATGACGCCGGGATGCCAGCCCGGGCCCGCAATCACCGCGACGGCGCGGTTTCCCTGCGCCGCGAGCATTTCTTCCGCCTGTTCCTGGACCGTCGCCTCGATCGCGCGGCGTTCCTCATTATAATGGTCGAGTTGCGCCGCTATGCGCGCGGCCTCCAGCGGATCGTCGGTCGTCAGCAACCGCACGCCAAGATCCGCCTGCCCCACCCGGCCGCCGGCGTTGATCCGGGGGCCCAGCGCGAAGCCCAGGTCGTGGCACAGCGGCGGACGGGTCAGGCGGCTGGCATCGATCAAAGCGGAAAGGCCGACATTGCGGCGACGGGCCATGACCTTGAGGCCCTGCGCCACGAAAGCGCGGTTGAGGCCCTTCAACTGCGCCACATCCGCCACCGTGCCCAGCGCGACGATGTCGAGCAGGTCCATCAGCGCGGGCTCCGACCGGTTCGCGAACCAGCCGCGCGTGCGCAGCACGCGCACCAGCGCGGCGCTGAGCAGGAAGGCGACGCCCACCGCAGCCAGATGGCCGTGACAGGCGGCATCGGGATGTTCGTCCAGCCGGTTGGGGTTCACCAGCGCGAAGGCATCGGGCAACTGGGTCGCGCATTTGTGATGATCGACCACCACGACGTCCACGCCCGTCGACCGCGCCATCGACAGCGCTTCGAACGCCTGCGCACCGCAATCGACCGTGACGATCAGCGTCGCCCCTTCGCCTGCCAGCCGTACCAGCGCCTCGCCCGACGGGCCATATCCTTCCATCAGACGGTCGGGGATATAGGGTCTGGCATGCAGGCCAAGATCGCGCAGCACGCGGATGAGCAGCGCCGCGCTGGTCGCGCCGTCCACGTCATAATCGCCGAAGATGCGCACATCCTCTTGCCCCTGCACCGCGTCGGCCAGCCGTTCGGCCGCGGCGTCCATGTCGCGGAACAGGCTGGGATCGGGCATGAACTGGCGGATCGTAGGGTTACGGTGCGCCTCCACCGCGTCGCGCGCGCAGCCCCGCGCCAGCAGCAATTGCGTCACCAGATCGTCGGGCCTGCTCGTCGGCACCCGGCCATCCGCCTGCGCCCCGCGCCAGCGCCAGGGCTGGCCGCTGATCGACCGCGATATGTTGAGGGCGAATGTCATGATCCTGCTTTAGCGGCCGGCGAGTCCGGTGGGAAGCCGGGCAAATCATGTCGGACACGGAACCACGCCAACCGGTTCTGCGTATTGGCCCTTTACCGGGCTGTCACAACGTGCGCGGTACGGGAAAGGGGCAGCGCAGCGTGGGCAGGGAACGACAGGCACTTCATGTCCGGCGAATGCTGGGTCTGCTGCTGCTTGGCGCGTCTCCCCTTCCGCTCGCAGCCCAGACCACCCCCTCTTCCCCTTCCGCCCCGAACCAGGCGGAAGAGCCAATCGTCCCCGACGATGAATTCGACGCGCGGATGCCCAAGGTGGAAGGGAGCGATCCGAAAGCCCAGCTTCCCTCGATCGACAGCTGGATCGACCAGCAAATGCCGTCCCAATCGACGGCGCCGGCCGCATTGCCCCCGGCAACCGAGCCCGCCGAGGATCAGGAACTGGCCCAGCCGCTCCCGCCGCTCGACAGCGTCACCGTCCCGGTCACCGTCGCGGCGGACAGCGATCCCAATGCCAAGCTGCCGGAAATCCGCTACGCCACGCAGATAGAAGGGTTCGGCAAGACCGGGCTGGAGGATGAGTTCCGTGGCGAATCCGCGTTGATCGATGGCAAGGGCCGCGCCGACACCGCCACCATGGTGCAGCAGCGCGCCCGCGAGGACGAAAAACTGGCGGTGCGGCTGCTCTATTCAGAGGGCTTTTATGATGCCACCGCGCTTTCCAGCCTGGAGCAGGATGGCGACAATGCGCTGAAGGCGGTCGTGTCCGTGACGCCGGGCAAGCGCTACAAGATCGGCAATATCGTCATCACAGCCGATCCTACCGTCCCGCCCGATCTGGTGCGCGACAGCCTGCCGCTCAAGACCGGCGACTATATCGTGGCCGCCAATGTCGAAAGCGCGGAGGCCAATGTCGGCGTCCGGCTGCCTGAAAACGGCTATCCCTTCGCCAAGGTCGGGCAGCGCGACATATTGCTCGACGCCGCCACCGTCACGGGCGACTATACCCTGCCGGTCGAAGTTGGGCCGCGCGGGTCCTTCCGCCGGATCGTAACCAGCGGCGACAAGCAGGCGTTCGGCGCCGATCATATGGAAGTCATCAAGCGCTATAAACCGGGCGAGCTGTACGACAGCCGCAAGGTCGATGATTTGCGCAAGGCGCTGGTGGCCACCGGCCTCTTCTCCTCCGTGGCGGTGGAACCGGTGCGAACCGGCGAGCCCGGTCCCGACGGCACCGAATATGTCGACCTGTCCGTCGAACAGGAGGCAGGGCCGCCGCGCACGCTGGCGGGGGAAGCCGGTTACGGCACCGGACAGGGATTCCGCGCGGAAGGGACGTGGACGCACCGCAACCTCTTCCCACCCGAAGGCGCGCTGATCGCAGGCGTGGTCGCGGGCACCCAGGAACAGGGCGTGTCCGGCACCTTCCGCCGGTCGAACGCGGGAAAGCGCGACAAGACCTTCCAGGCGGGCGTCACGCTCAATCATCAGAATTACGATGCCTATGAAGCCTTCACCGCCGGCGTGAACATCGGCTGGTCGCGCCAGTCGACACCGATCTTCCAGAAACGCTGGACCTACAGCTACGGCGCGGAAATCCTGGGCACCAACGAACAGGTGGTGGTCGACCCCGCGACAGGCGACAAGACGCGCCGCACCTATCTGATCGGCGGGCTGCCGGTCCAGATCGGCTACGACCGGTCGAACGATTTGCTGAACCCCACCAAGGGATTCCGCGCCAATCTGCGCGCCGAACCGGAAGGGTCGCTGCAGGGCAATTTCTCGCCCTATCTGCGCGCGACCTTCGACCTCAGCGGCTATTATCCCGTGTCGGACAGCCTGGTGATCGCCGGCCGCGCCCGTGTCGGCACGATCAGCGGCGTGGCACGCGACGATGTCGCGCCTTCGCGCCGCATCTATGCCGGCGGCGGCGGATCGGTGCGCGGCTACGGCTATCAGGAACTGGGGCCCAAGGACGTGAACAACGATCCGATCGGCGGCCGTTCGGTCAACGAATTCGCGGTGGAGGGGCGCTATCGCTTCGGCAATTATGGCGTGGTCGCCTTCGTCGATGGCGGACAGGTGTATGAAAGCCAGATCCCCAAATTCAGCGACATGCGATATGGCGTGGGCATAGGGGGCCGCTTCTACACCAATTTCGGCCCCTTCCGCGCCGACATCGCCATGCCGATCGACCGGCAACCGGGCGAATCCAAATTCGCCATCTATATCGGCATTGGGCAGGCCTTCTGATGGCGCAGGACGACACCCTCCCCCCTTCCGACGCCGTCGTGGTCCGCGAAAAGCGGCCGCTCTGGCAGAAGATCGCGATTGGCGTCATCGGCCTTGTGGTCGCGCTGTTGCTGCTGGTCGGCGGGTTGCTGCTCGGCCTCAACACGCAGCCGGGCAAGCGTTTCCTGATCGGCCAGATCGCCGCGCTGCAGATGGAATCGGGGATGAAGATCGAGGTCGGCCGGATCGAAGGGTCGATCTACAGCGACATGGTCATCCACGATCTGGTGCTGCGCGATCCCAAGGGCGTCTTTGCCGTATCCCCGCGCGTTCACGTGGTGTGGAAACCGTTCCGTTACGTGAACAACCATATCTCCGTCAGCCTGCTGGAAAGCCCGCTGATCGTGCTGGCGCGCAGTCCTCAGTTCAACGTGACGCAGAGCGACCCCAACGCGCCGATCCTGCCCGATCTCGACATCGACGTCGACCGGATGAAGATCGCGCGCTTCGTGCTGGCGCGGCCGGTGATCGGGCAGAAGCGCGAGATCGCGATCGACGGCGTCACTCACATCGCCGACGGCCGCGCGCAGTTGTCCGCCAGCGCCATCGTGGACAGCGGCGATCGGCTGCAGGCGAAGCTGGACGCCGTGCCGGCACAGAACCGCCTTGCCATGAGCGGCACGCTGACCGCGCCAAAGGATGGCATCATCGCCGCCATGTCCGGCCTGACCGACGGCATGACCGCGACCCTGGACGGCCGGGGTAGCTGGCAGGCATGGGACGGACGGATCATCGCACGCACGCCCAAGGGCGAGTTGGCGAACATCGCGCTCGCGGCCCGCAACGGCAATTTCACGGCCAAGGGTCCGGTGCGCCCCGGCCTGGTTTTCGCCGGGGCGGTGGACCGGCTGACCGGCCCGCAGATGGACGTCGACCTGTTCGCCGGCCTGAACGAGCGCCGCGTGAACCTCAAGGGCACATTGCGTTCGCCTGCCCTGGCCGCCGACGCACAGGGGTTGATCGACCTTGGCCAAAGCCGTTTCAGTGCGTTGCGCATCAACGCCGCGCTGCTGACCCCCGGCGCGATCATGGCGAAGGTAAAAGGCCGCGACGTACGCGCCTCCGTCATTCTCGACGGGCCGATGGCGACCCCCTTCATCGATTATGACCTGAGCGCGAAATATGTCGCCTTCGACGCGACGGGGATCGAAAATCTGAAGGCCAGCGGGCGGGCGGTCATCGATGCCGACCGCATCCGCATTCCCGTAAACGCCACCGCCAGCCGGGTGACGGGCCTCAATGCGGCGGCTGGCGGCCTGCTCAACAACCTGCGGGTGAAGGGCGATTTCGCCTATGCCGCGGGCAAGCTCATCAGCGACAATCTGAAGATCGACAGCGACCGGGTGGACGCGACCGCCATCGTTCTCGCCGATCTTCCGAACGCCATCTATCGTGGCGCGCTCAAAGGCCGGGTGAACGATTATCGGATCGACGGCGTCGGCATCGTCAACTTGACCACCGATGTCGATCTGGTTCCGGGGCCCAAGGGCGGCTTTGGCCTTTCGGGCCGTTTCGGCGTGCGGACGGCACGGTGGGAAAATGCCTCCGTCCGCGACTTCCTGGGCGGCAATGCGATCGCCAGCGGGCGTATCGGCATGACGCCGGAGGGCAAGTTCACCCTCGCCGGCCTCAAGGGCGCGGCACCCAATTTCACCATCCATTCGGGATCGGGCAGTTACGATACGGACGGACGGGTCGCCTTCGACGCGCGCGCCTCTTCCAAGCAATATGGCCCGCTGGCGCTGACGGTGCGCGGCACCATGGAGCGGCCCCAGGCCGTGCTGCGCGCGGCGCGGCCCAATGTTGGCGTGCAACTGACCGATGTGGTGGCGAAGCTGAATGGCGAGGCGGCCGGATACCGGCTGGAGGCGACCGGCGGATCGCCCTATGGCCCCTTCTTCGCCAATGTGCTGATCCGCACGGCGCAAGGCCCCCTGACCATCGATGTCACCAAGGCGCGGTTCGCGGGCGTCGACATGAACGGCCGCATCCAGCAAAGCGCGGCCGGGCCGTTCACCGGCCAGCTTGCCATGAACGGGTCGGGCATTACCGGCGCGGTGCGGCTGGGGGCTGTGGGCAAGGCGCAGTCGGTGAACCTCAATGCGACGGCCAGCAACGCCAAATTGCCGGGGGAGGCCGATGTCGTGATCGGCCGCGCCATCCTCACCGCATCCATGGTGCTGACCGATCAGCCACAGGTCCGGGCCGATGTGCAGATCGCCAATGCGGCCTATGGCGACTATATCCTCCGCAAGGCGCGCGGGCGGCTGGACTATAGCGGCGGACGCGGACGCGCGCAGCTGGTCGCGGACGGTTCCAGCGGCGTTCCCTTCTCGATCGCCGCCAACGCGGCGTTGCGGCCGGACCTTTATGCCGTGGCGTTGCAGGGACGCGCCGCGAACATCGATTTCCGCCTGGCGCAACCGGCCATCATCCGCAGCGAACAGGGCGGCTACCGGCTGGAACCCGCCACGCTCGTCCTGCCGCAGGGCCGGGTCGATCTCGCCGGGCGCTTTGGCGGCACGACCGCGATGCAGGCGCGGTTCAAGGATTTCGACCTTGCCATATTGAATATCGCCGCGCCGGGGCTGGGCGTGACCGGACGGGCGACCGGCGCGCTCGATTTCACGCAGGCAGGCAGCGCCTTCCCGACCGCCACCACGCGCCTGGCCATCAGCGACTTCCGCCGTTCCAGCCTGACCACTGTATCGAACCCGGTGTCGATGAACGTCGAGGGCAAGCTGTCGGCGGCGGGCGGCGACATGCGCGGGCTCATCCGCCGGGGCAACGCGACGCTGGGTCGCTTCGTCGCCACCCTTGCGCCCCCCGGAGCCGGCACAAGCTGGTCCGAGCAGTTGCAGAACGCGCCGCTTAGCGGCGGCATCCGCTATGCCGGGCCGGCGGACGTGCTCTTTTCCTTCGCGGGTCTTGCCGACCAGCAGTTGACCGGCGGCCTCGCCCTGGCGGCGGATTTCGGGGGCAGGCTGGGCGCGCCTCGCCTCAATGGCGTGGTCCGCGCCAACGCGCTGACTTATGAGAATGAGACGTTCGGAACGCGGGTCACCCAGATGCGGCTGGACGGTCGCTTCACCAATGACCGGTTCGACATCCGTGATTTCTCCGGCCGCGCCGGCGACGGCACCGTGCAGGCATCCGGCACGGTCGGACTGGCGGCGGACAGCGGATTTCCGATGAACATCGCGGTCAAGCTGGACCGTGCGAGGCTGGCGCGCAGCGAGGCGATCACCAGCGTCGTCAGCGGCACGATGGCCATTACCAACAGCGCGGCCGATGGCGGGCTCATAAAGGGCGACCTGACCCTGCCGGAAACACGCTACCGCGTCGCCTGGCAGGGCGGAGCCGACATCCGCCAGCTGACCGGCGTCAGGCGCAAGGCCGACAATGCGGATCCCCTTGCCGCGCGCACGGCCGCACGCCGGGAGGCGACCGCGCCGGCCACCTGGAAGCTCGATATCCGGGTCCGCGCCGACAATGAAATCTACGTGACCGGCATGGGGCTGGATTCCGAATGGAAAACGGACATGCGCGTGACCGGCACGACCGCCGCGCCCCGCGTCACCGGCCGGCTGGACGTGCTGCGCGGCCGCTACAGCTTTTCTGGCCACCAGTTCAATCTGGATGAAGGGGCCATCAGCTTCAACGGCCCAATGACCAACCCGACGCTGAACATCCAGGCGACCACGCGGATCGACACGGTCAGCGCCGGCATCCGGGTATCGGGCAGCGCGCAACAGCCCGACATCGCCTTCATCTCCACGCCCACATTGCCGCAGGACGAAATATTGGCGCGCATCCTGTTCGGCGACAATGTTGCGAACCTGTCGGCGGTGCAGGCGGTGCAACTGGCAGCGGCGCTCAACAGCCTGCGCGGCGGCAGCGGCGGCCTGAACCCGATGGGCAAGCTGCAGGGCGCATCGGGCATCGACCGCATCGGCATCGTCAGCGGCGACGAGGGGACCGGGCGTGGCACCTCACTCGCGGTCGGCCAGCATATCTCCAACAATATCTATGTGGAGGTCATCACCGACTCCAAGGGCTTTACCGCCACCCAGCTCGAAATCGCCCTGTCCCGCGCGTTGAGCCTGCTGTCGAGGACCGGCACCAACGCCGGATCGTCGGCGAACCTGCGATATTCGAAGGACTATTAGGGCGGAGCGTCAGTCGGCCGCGGTCACGCGGATCGACTGCGCGTTCATTGTCGCGCCACCGAAGATGGTCATGAAGGCTATGTCGGTGGCGTCCCGCCCCACCGCGATGCGCACCATTTGATCGACGGGAGCCAGCCCCGTCGCATCGACGATGTGCCAGGCTCCGTCCAGCCAGACTTCCACCACCGCATGGAAATCCGGCGGGTCAAGGCCCAGGGCATAGACGGACACGAGCCGCGCGGGGATGTCGCGCGAACGGATCAGGGCGGCGGTCAGGTGCGCGAAGTCGCGGCAGACGCCCTGTTGCGCGACGAAGGTGTCGGCCGCGGTCGTGCTGATGTTCGAACTGCCCGGCTCATAGACGAGGTTGGCATGGACCCATTCGACCAGCGCCCTGACCAGCGGCCCGCCATCAAGATCGGGGAAATGCCCGCAGACGAAGCTGACGAAACGATCGGCTTCGCAATAGCGGCTGGGCCAGATGAAGGGCAGCACCTCTTCGGGCAGGCTGGGCAGCGGGCTCTTGGCCAGCGTCGCCAGATCGACGGCGGGCCGATCGACGTCCACGACGGCATGGTAGGTGCTGACCATCCGGCCCGTGCCGGTGCGGGTCCATGTCCAGCGGCCGACACCGCTGCCGCCCCGCTTGTTGGTGAGCGGCCCTGCATTGTCGATGATGTGTGACTGGATGACGATCTGCTGGTCGGGCAGCGACGCGGCCTCGACCGCGAGCAGCACGTCGGTGGGTTCGACGAAATCATAGTCGAGTATCGCTTCGATCGCGACGCGCATGGGGTGATGTCCAAATGTCAGAGGAACGACCGATTCGAGCGGCGTTTGCAGCATCGGGGCGTCGCTGGGTGTTGGCAAGCGGCGTTTGCCTGCCAGGAGCATAAAGGCGTGGTATCGGTGGAGGCATCCAGCCGGCATCTTGCCGGCGGGCTGTCGCCTTTGCCTGGACGTCTGAACGGACGGATGCCTGAACGCGGCGGCGCCTGCGCCCTTATTCACGCCCGCACATCGTCGTGCGCATGATCGCGAGATAGGATTTCCAGCGCTTAACTTCGCATATGTCCCGCAGAATTTGATCTTTCGTTGCGCGGCGGTGATCCTATCGGAAAGCGGCTCTCGCCGGTCCCGAACGGTAAAAGGCCCGCTGCGCGGGGACACGCGGCGGGCCTTTTCGGTGCGTGATGCGCAAGGCGGGCTCAAGTTCAGAAGCGCGACCGGATGATCCGTCCGGACGCTGCCGTTGAACTTACTCGCCATCATCCTCCGCATCGGGTCCGGTCATCATGCCTTCCGCGACAGCTTCGGTCCGGCCGCGAATCGCCTTTTCCAGCTTGTCCGCCATTTCGGGATGTTCGCGCAGGAAAGTCTTGGCGTTCTCCCGCCCCTGTCCGATGCGGACGGAGTCGTAGGAGAACCAAGCGCCCGATTTTTCGACCAGCCCGGCCTTCACGCCGATGTCGAGCAGTTCGCCGATCTTGGAAATGCCTTCGCCATACATGATGTCGAATTCGACCTGCTTGAAGGGCGGCGCGACCTTGTTCTTCACCACCTTCACGCGCGTCGCGTTGCCGACGATGTCGTCGCGATCCTTGATCTGGCCGGTGCGGCGAATGTCGAGCCGGACCGAGGCATAGAATTTGAGCGCGTTGCCGCCGGTCGTGGTTTCGGGATTGCCGTACATCACGCCGATCTTCATGCGCACCTGGTTGATGAAGATCACCATGCACTTGGACCGCGATATCGATCCGGTAAGCTTGCGCAGCGCCTGGCTCATGAGGCGCGCCTGCAGGCCGACATGGCTGTCGCCCATCTCGCCCTCAATCTCCGCGCGGGGCACCAGCGCGGCGACCGAGTCCACCACCAGCACGTCGATGGCGTTGGAGCGGACCAGCGTATCGACGATCTCCAGCGCCTGCTCGCCGGTGTCGGGCTGCGACACGATCAGTTCGTCGATATCGACGCCCAGCTTCCTGGCATAAACGGGATCGAGCGCATGTTCGGCGTCCACGAACGCCGCCGTGCCGCCGCCCTTCTGCGCTTCGGCGATGGCGTGGAGCGCCAGCGTCGTCTTGCCCGAGCTTTCCGGGCCATAGACTTCGATGATCCGCCCCTTGGGCAGGCCGCCGATGCCAAGCGCGATGTCGAGACCGAGCGAACCGGTGGAGATCGCCTCGATCTCCAGCTTTTCGCGGCTGCCCAGCTTCATCGCGCTGCCCTTGCCGAAGGCGCGGTCGATCTGCGCCAGGGCCGCGTCCAATGCTTTCTGTCTGTCCATGTTTCCCGTCTTCTTGGAATCGATGAGTGAGAGCAGTGCAGTCATCGGCCAGTCCTTCAGTCAAGCGGAGCGCGTGAGTCTCCGGCGCCTGGCGATGATGTATCCTGTTTGTTCCACCAGAACAAGAGGGGAACGGAAATTTCCTATCAAAGTGGCGAAATGCCGCCTCAGCCGCCCAGAACCTTGTCCAGCGCCCGTTCGACCGCGCCGATCGTGAAGGGCTTGGGCAGGGTCGGCCGGTCCGCATGGCTGGCGGGCAGGTCGTCGGCCATGCCCCCCGTCGCGAAGATGAAGGGGATGTCGGCCTGCGCCAATATGTCGGCGACGGGCCAGCTCTTTTCGCCCTGCAGATTGCAATCGACCAGCGCCGCGTCGAAGCCGCCCTCCCGCGCATGGGCGCAGGCTTCCTCGACCGTGGCCGCGACCGCGTGCAGGCGATAGCCGAGCGTGTCGAGATAATCTTCCAGCATCATGCCGATCATCGCTTCATCCTCGACGACCAAAATGCTCTTGCTGTCCGACATGATGCAAGTCCCCGTTTCCAATCCCGAATCGCTAGCCGATAGATGGTCCCTTGCCCAGTCAATTCATCTCGACCGAGATCGAGGGTCTGATCCAGGCGGCGCGGTCGAGGCGCGTCGAGGCAAAGCTGAAGGACGACGAAGGAAAAGTTTCGGGCGATTGAACGCTATTCCGCCGCCGATCGCTGCGCCATCGCCTCGCGCGCGGCCTGCGCCAGCTGGCTTACGGAGAAAGGCTTGGGCAGGAAGGCGACATTGGCGATGTCGATCGACTTGCGCAGCTGTTCCTCGGCATAGCCCGACATGAACAATACCGGCAGGTCGGGATGGGTATGGCGGGCACGGGCGACCATCGCCGGGCCATCCATGTTGGGCATCACCACGTCGGAAATCAGCAGGTCGATCTCCTCCCCGCCCGCAAGCACCTCAAGGCCCTGCTCGCCGTCATTGGCGGTCAGCACCTTGTAGCCCTGCCGCGTGAGCGCGCGTTCGGCCACCGCGCGGACCATGTCCTCGTCCTCCACCAGCAAGATGGTGCCCGTGCCCCATGTGTCCGCCCGCGCGGAGATGGCGGACGGCGCGGCCGGCTGCTCCGCTTCCCCGCTGTGCACCGGCAGGTAGATGACGAAGCTGGCGCCCCGTCCCAGTTCGGATTCGGCGAAGATATAGCCGCCCGACTGCTTGACGATGCCATAGACGGTCGACAGGCCAAGGCCCGTGCCCTTGCCCAGTTCCTTGGTGGTGAAGAAGGGCTCGAAAATCTTGGCCAATATGTCCGGCGGAATGCCAAGGCCGGTGTCGGACACGCGCAGCGCACTATAATCGGCGGCGGGCAGGATCTGTTGCCGCATCTCCCGCACCCTGGCGGCGGGCACGGCATAGGTCTGGATGTGCAGCGTGCCGCCTTCGGGCATCGCATCGCGCGCGTTGACGGCAAGGTTGACGATCACCTGCTCCATCTGGCCGGGGTCTGCCCGGACCGCCCCCAGATTGCGGCCGTGGGTGACGTCCAGCTTCACATTCTCGCCCAGCAGGCGTTTCAGCAATGTGGACACGTCGGCGACGATGTCGGGCAGCTGCAAAATCTGCGGCCGCAAGGTTTGCTGGCGTGAAAAGGCGAGCAGCTGGCGGGTGAGCGCGGCGGCGCGGTTGCTGTTCGACTTCACCTGCTGGATGTCGTCATAATCGCTGTCGCCGGGGGTATGGCGCATCAGCATCAGGTCGCAATGACCGATGATCGCGGTCAGGATGTTGTTGAAATCATGCGCGACGCCGCCGGCGAGCTGGCCGATCGCCTGCATCTTGGTCGCCTGCGCCACCTGGCGCTTCAGCATCGATTCCTCGCTATTGTCCTTGAGGCTGAGCAGCACCGCCGCTTCGCCCAGGCCGCGCACGCCCGCCAGACTGAGCGCCACCGGATCGTCGGGATTGTCGCGCATGCGCACGGCGATGTCGCCCGACATTTGCGGCCCCACGGCAAAGCGGCGCACGGCGTCGGCCACCGCTGCCTGATCCTCCCGCACGACAAGGTCGCCGGGATAGCTGGGCTTGTCCCCCGTCTTGATGCCGGCGGCGCGGGCGAAGGCATGGTTGGCAAAGAGCATACGCCCGTCGCGGTCCGCCATGGCAAGGCCGAAGGGCAGCAGCGACAACAGGGTTTCGATATAGGACAGCGCCGACGTGCCGCCGCCGCCCGAAGGCTCGTCGATCAGCAGCAGCAGCATCGGTCCGTCCTGCGCCGACGCCTGGACGCCGTGCGGCTGGGCCGCGCGCTTCAGCGGCACCTGCAGCAGGTGGAGCGGCAAGCCGCCCTGCTCCTCCCGCGCCAGGAAAAGCCGGCCCTTGTCGTCCACGCGCATATGGGCGGCAAAGTCCCGGCCGGTGATATTGGCGTCGATGCGCCCCGCCGCGCGGAGCAGGAAGGCACCGTTGGCGGCGCGGATGCGTCCTTCCCCGCCGATCATCACCGCCATGATGCCTGCTTCGCCCAATTGCCGGCCAGCTTCCCCGGTCAGGAAGCGGTGTACGTCGTCCAGCGCGCTGGGCAGGCGGACGGGCGTGAAGCGCCAGAGCAGGTATTCCTCCGTCCGGCCGGTGCGCGTCACGTCAACGTCCAGCCGCAGCGCACCCTGCACCAGGCCCTCGTGCCGCGCCTCGCCATCGCGCCATGCCGCGCGCGCGACCGAAGCGAGACTGGAGGACAGCGCCTCGTCGGCGGTGACGGCCGGCGGGGTGGGATAGCCGGGGAACCATTCGCCGAACAGGTCGCTGGCGCAGACCAGCTTTCCCGCCCGGTCCGTGACCGCGATCGCCATGGTGGAAGCGTCGGCGGCGGCCCGCGCCACGGTCCAGTCGGGGGTGGCGTCGCGGCTGACCACATCGGGCGGATAGAGACGCTGATACCAGACCATCAGCGCGGCCGCGGTCAGGACGGCGGCGGCGAAGCCAGCGGCCAGAGGCAGGCTGCCGGCGGCGTAGAGCACGAGCAGGGCAGAGGCCAGGGCCGCAACGATCAGCAGCGGCATCGCCAAGCGCGAGCGCGGCTGGTTCAGCCAGGCATCTTCACCCCTTTTCAACCCCATACCCCTGCAATCACCCGGAACCGGCCGCGCCGCAATGTCAGACGCGCGCCTTCTCCAATGCGCTGCTTTGGTGGACCTTGCCAATCCTCAATTTACGGGCCCGCCATTTGCGGCCCATCCGGTGACGCCAGAACCAGTCCGCGACGACATAGCCGATCACCGCCGAGGCAAGCGAAATCAGGAACAGGCCAAGCAGCATCGCGGGTGCCGCTTCCGACAACAGCCAGCCGGTCCATTGGCGCAGGCTGGCATGGCCGTCGACCAGCGCCATGAAACCCGACGCGTCGGCGCTGCGGCCCAATATCCAGTTGCCCAGCCATACCGACGCCATCAGGATCAGCGGCGTGGTCGCGGGATTGGACAGGAATGTCATCGCGGCGGCGACGGGGATGTTGGCGCGGAAGGGCAGCGCCAACAGCGCCGCGCCGGCGATCTGAACGCCCGGGATCAGCAGGAAAATGCCGACGAACAGGCCCAGTGCAACGCCGCGCGGCACTGACCGACGGGTGAAGCGCCAGAGCGAGGGTTCCAGCACGCGATGCGCGACCGGGGCGAGGACGCGGCTTTGCTCCAGCGACTCGCGGGTCGGGCAATTGGCGTGCCACCAGCGGGTCAGCCGGCTCATCAACCGTGCGCCTTCATGATGCGCTGCTGGTCGCGCTTCCAGTCGCGTTCCTTGATCGTCTCACGCTTGTCGTGGGTCTTCTTGCCCTTGGCCAGCGCCAGTTCCACCTTCACCTTGCCCCGGCTGTTGAAATAAAGCGCCAGCGGCACCAGCGTCATGCCCTTGCGCTCGACCGCGCCATGCATCCGGGCGATCTCGCGCTCGTGCAGCAACAGCTTGCGGGGCCGCTTGGATTCGTGGTTGAAGCGGTTGCCGTGGCTGAATTCGGGGATGTTGCTGTTGACCAGCCACACCTGACTGCCCTTCACCTCGGCATAGCTTTCAGCGATGTTGCCCTCGCCGAAACGGAGCGACTTCACTTCCGTCCCCTGCAGGGCGATGCCCGCCTCGAACACATCCTCCAGGAAATATTCGAACCGCGCGCGCCGGTTTTCGGCGACGATCTTCTTCTTGTCGAAGGTTTCGGGACGGGGGCGGGCCATGATGCTAGTGCGATTCCGACTTTCTAATATGCGCTCGTGCCGAATAGCCGCCGAACGAAGGGGAAGCGGCGTATCGAAGCATCAGCATGCCATGATGTCCCTCGATATGGCATTGCCAAAGCTCAATGCCTGCTCAGGACAAGATGTTAGATGGGCACGACGCCCCTGATTTCCAAATCCTTCAAACCAGTCCCGCAATCTCCAGCGCCCGGTCCACCGCCGCCCGGCTCGATTCCGACGGCCAGGTGATGGGCAGCCGGACGTCGCCGGGCATGTCGGGACGAACCCGCGTAAGCGCATATTTGACAGGTCCGGGTGAAGAATCGCTGAACAAGGCATCGTGCAGGGGATAGAGACGATCCTGCAGCGCCAATGCCCCATCCCAGTCGTTCGCGGCACAGGCGGCCTGGAAATCCGCGCACAGGCGGGGAGCGACATTGGCGGTGACGCTGATGCATCCCTTGCCGCCCATCGCGTTGAAGCCCAGCGCCGTTTCGTCATTCCCCGAAAGCTGGCAGAAGTCGGCGCGGCAGGCCAGACGCTGCGCGGTGACCCGCCCGAGATTCCCGGTGGCGTCCTTGATGCCGACGACGCTCTGATATTCCTCCGACAGACGGTGGATCACCGGCACGCCGATGTCGGTGATGGTGCGCGTGGGCACATTGTAGAGGATGATCGGCAGGTCGCACCGCTCCGCCAGATAGGCGAAATGGCGATAGACGCCGTCCTGATTCGGCTTGTTGTAATAGGGGGCGACCACCAGCGCGGCGTCTGCGCCCGCCGCCTGCGCCGCGAACATATGTTCCAGCGCGATGCGGGTGTCGTTGGATCCGCACCCGGCAATCACCGGCACCCGACCGGCCGCCTGATCGACGCAGATGGCGATGACGCGGTTATGCTCCTCCACCGTCATGGTCGCGCTTTCCCCGGTCGTGCCGCAGGGCACCAGCCCGCTTGACCCTTCCGCGATCTGCCAGTCGACGAAGGCGCGAAATGCCGCCTCATCCACCCGTCCGTCGCGAAACGGGGTCACCAGAGCCGGAATCGAGCCCGAAAACATCAATTTACTCCTTCATTTCTCCGGGCGGCCGGGGCATGATCGGTCAAGCGAGGCGCTATAGCGCGCCATTCAGGGCCTGATAAGGATGCAATGGGGATAATGTCCAGCATGCGCGCCTCATCCCATGTTGAAAGTTACCTTATCCGCATGCCGATTATTGCCTTGCTGCTCATGACCGCCGGCGCTGGTGCCCAGACCGAGACGGTCCAGCCCGTCCCGCCCGAATATGGCCCGGCCGGACGCGCGATGGTCCAGCCCCTGCCGGCGCAGGACAGCCAGCCGTCGCCATGGCAACAGGCGCAAAGTCGCATCGGGATGGCGCAGGACGGCGGCATCGTCGGCACGATCAGCCAGTGGCGCGCGCTGCAACAGAGCGATGGCCTGGGCTTTTCCACCTATGCGAGCTTCCTGATCGCCAATCCCGGCTGGCCCGGCGAGGACCGGATGCGCCGGCTGGCGGAAACGGGCATCAATCCCGACAGCTTCGATCCCGCGCAGGTCGCCGCCTTCTTCGCCCGCTATCCCGCGCGCACCGCGACCGGGCATGCCCGCAACGCACTCGCGCTGATGCAGCTTGGACGCATGGCGGAGGCGAAGGTCGCCGCACGCAACGCCTGGATCGGCGGCACGCTGAGCCCGGCGGACGAAGCGCGGCTTTTGTCCCTGTTCGGGTCCGGCTTCACCCCCGCCGATCATGACCAGCGCGGCGACGCGCTCTTGTGGGCGAACGACCTTGCCGGCGCGGCGCGGATGATCGCTTATGTCAGCCCGGCGCGCCGCGCGGCCTTCGAAACACGGATCGCCTTCCGCCGCAAGTCGCCGGACGCCGCCATGCTGATGCAGGCCGCGGAGGCGACGGGTGCAAGCGATGCAGGCTATGTCGCTGACAAGGCGCTGTGGATGCGCGACAGCGGCAACTGGGTGGGCGCGCGCCAATATCTGGCCAATCGCCCAGCCGCCACATACCGCCCCGGCAATCCCGAGAAATTCTACGAGGTGCTGCTGGGCCAGGCGCGCGCCGCCGCCAACGACAGCCAGTGGAGCTTCGCCTACGGCATCGCCAGCAAGATCGACGACGCGGTCGCGCCGGGAACGGACGTGTCGGACCAGCCGATCGGTGTGCGGGACGATTATACCAGCCTTGCGTGGCTGGCGGGCAGCACTGCCTTCTACAATCTCAACCGCCCGGCGGACGCGATGGCGATGTTCCGCGCCTACGCCAACGCGGCCAAGTCGCCGCAGACCCGGTCCAAGGGCTTTTACTGGGCCGGCCGCGCGGCGCTGCTGTCCGGAGACACCGCCACCGCCACCGGCTATTTCACGCAGGCCGCCGCCTATCCCGATCAATTTTACGGCCAACTGGCGCTGGAACGGCTGGGTCGCCCTGTCCCTGCCCCGGCCATCGTGGAGCGCCCGGTGCCCATTTCCGCCGCCGAACGGGCCGCCTTCGACAATCGGTCGGTGGTGCGCGCGGTCAAGGCGCTGGGCCAGATGGGCTATTGGGAGGACCAGAGCAAATTCGCCCGCGCCATCGCCAACAATGCCGACAGCGATGCCGACCATTATCTCGCCGCCGAACTGGCGCAGACGCTGGGCCGGCCCGACATGGGCGTGATGGTGGGCCGCCGCGCCGTCTCCAGCGGCCTGACCGGCTATGGCACCAGCGCCTTTCCGCGCGTCCCCGTCCCCAGCGAGGCGCAGTATAACTGGACCATGGTCCATGCGATCGCGCGGCAGGAAAGCCAGTTCGACCGGCAGATCGTCAGCCATGCCGGCGCGCGCGGCCTGATGCAGTTGATGCCCGGCACCGCACGCGAGCAGGCCGGGAAGCTGGGCATGAGCTACAATCCCGCCTCGCTGAACGAGCCAAGCTATAACATCATGCTGGGTTCGGCCTATTTCCAGCGGATGCTCGACTATTATGGCGGCAGCTATCCGCTGGCCGTCGCCGCCTATAATGCCGGGCCGGGCAATGTGAACAAGTGGATCGCCGCCAATGGCGATCCGCGCATCGGCGGTGCGGACATGCTGCGCTGGATCGAGCAGATCCCGATCTTCGAGACGCGCAACTATGTGCAGCGCGTGCTGGAAAACGCCGTCGTCTATGAAGCGATGAACCCGGAACGGGCGAAATTCCGCGGCACGACCGCCGTCCTCAGCCGCTATCTGGGCAAGCAGACGCCGGGTTGATCTTATCCTGTGCGGTCGCCACACGCTGATTGGTCCGGGTTCCGCTCGTGCCTTGGGCGGCCTTCGTCGCGAAAGCGGAATCCCGTGTCAGGCCGGGATGACGACAAGGGAATTAGCCTTTAGGACGGCGGCATGGCCACGCCCTACCCCAACTACATCACGCCTGAGGGCTTCGCGAAGCTGCGCGCCGACTATGATCATTTGCTGGGCGTCGAGCGGCCGAGGATCGTGGAGGTGGTGAGCTGGGCGGCGGGCAATGGCGACCGCAGCGAAAATGGCGACTATCTCTATGGCCGCAAGCGGATGCGGGAGATTGACGGGCAATTGAAGCGCCTGTCGAAGAAGATGAAGGACGCAAAGGTCGTCGATCCGCGCCAGCAGCCCGACAAGGGGCGCGTCTATTTCGGCGCGACCGTCACCATCGCGGATGAGGATGACAACCAGCGAACCGTGACCATCGTCGGCAATGACGAGACCGATGTGGACGCCGGCCGCATCGGCTGGGGATCGCCCATCGCGCGCGCCCTGCGCGGCGCGGCGTTGGGCGACCTGCGCCGGGTCGTGCTGCCGGCGGGCGAAAAGGAATATGAGGTGATGGCGATCCGCTATCCCGAATAAGCGAGGCGGCGCTATTCGTGCGGGCGTAGCGCGCGGTTGAGGCTGTCGAGCACGGCGTCGATCGGTTCGGTCACGGTCACGCTGCGTCCTTCGCCGAAGCGGATGCGGGTGCCGTCGCTGACCTGCGTGACGAAGGTTACCTGAGCGGGATTGATCGCGGTCTGGGTCCGGTCGGTGCCGACGAACATCACGAGCATGGCGTCCTCTCCTTGTCTTTGGCCATCTTTTCTTCGGACAGCCAGCCTAGCGGCTTTCGGAGCGCGTGCCAGTGTTGATTTGATGACTCAGACGGCACTGATCGCGGCGATGAATCCGCCGGCGCGCCGTTCCAGCCTATGGGCTTCCGCCGCCAGCCGGTCCGCCACCTGCCCCATGCCCCGAGCGGCCTCGACCCCGGCCTGCGCATTGTCGCCGATCTGGCGCGCACCGGCGCGGATATGGTCGCTCGACGCGCCCGCTTCGGCGACGCTTTGCGCCATCGCCCGGCTGAAGGCGCCCTGCCGTGTCACCGCGTCGAACACCGCCGCAGAGAGGCGATCGGCGCGCGACATGGTGGCATCCATATGAGCATGGCTGGCCGCCGCCTCGGCGATCGCCCCGCGTATATGGTCGATCCGGCCGGCAATCCCCGCCGCGGCGGCGCGCGTCTGCTGGGCCAGCAGCTTGACCTCGCGCGCCACGACGGCAAAGCCATGGCCCGCCTCCCCGGCGCGGGCGGCCTCTATTCCCGCATTCAGCGCCAGCATGGAAGTGGCGGCGGCGATGTCGTCGATCAGCGCGATCACTTCCCCGATCCCGTCCGCCTCCACCCGCAGCGCCGCGCTGCGTTCAAGGCCCGCGCGGCTGTGCGCCGCCGCTTCGCTGATGGCATGGCCTGCATTGCGAGCCTCTTCTTCCATCGTCTGGAACAGCGCGCCAAGCTCCGCCCCGCTCGCCGATAGCTGCGTCAGCCGTTCGGCGGTCTGCGCCGCGGCCGCGGCCATCGCCACCGAATCGGCTCCGTCTCCGGCCGCCCGCTGCACCGCCTCGGCGGCAAGGTCGGAAAGATGATGGGCCATTGCAGTCAGATCAGCGATCATCGCCGCGACCTCATCGCGGAAGGCGGCGCTTTGGCGAGTTACATGTTCGACCTGTGCCGTCCGCGCCAGCGACGCCCGGGCGTCGCGCTCCGCCGTCAGCCGCAACAGCGACGGCCCGCCAAGCACGCCAACATAGAAGCCACCGTCAGTGACGATCAGCCCTTCGCAGCCCGCCCCTTGCGCGGCGAACAGGTCGACCAGCGCTTCGACGCTCGCGGTCCGCTCCACCGTCGCGCAGCGATGGACATGATCGTCCAGCCGCCCGCCGAAGCTGGGATTGCGCAGCAGCGCATGACCGAAGGGGTTGAACAGGATGCGCCGCATGTCGCGCTCGTAAATCGCGCCGACCGGCCGGCCGGAACCGTCCAGTACCGGCAGCAGCCGAAGCCCTGAATCCAGCTGGAAGAAATCCACCGCATCGCTCAGCGGTTGTCCCAGCCGCACGACCGCCGTTGCCTCCGCCAGGGGCAAAGAAGGCGTGGAAGCGGACGCTTCGGGCGCGATGCGGGCGGCGGAAACCATGTCCGGGGACTAGCTCCCCAATGGTAAACGCAGGGTTAGGATTTGGTGACACTTTGATGACAAACAGCGATTTTCCGCCATTTTTCAGCTTTTGCCGGCCTGATAGCCAAAGGCGTCGCGCGCCAGCTTCACCACCGCCGGGTCGGCATCGGGAAAGTCCATCGGCACCAGTCGCTCCAGCCGGTCGGCGACATGCGTCAGCGCCGCGATCCGGCCCGCCTTGCGATTATTATTGTCGATCACCGTCCAGGGCGCATGCTTGCTGTCGGTCTTCTTGAACATGGCGTGCATCGCATCGAGATAATCGGCGCGGCGGGCGCGATTGCGATAATCGTCCGCACCCGTCTTCCACCGTTTCCAGGGCGTGTCGAGCCGCTGCGCCAGTTGCTCGTCCTGCGTTTCCTGCGTGATGTGAACGAAGAGCTTCACCATGTTGGCGCCCGCATCGATCTGCTGCTTCTCGAACGCGTTGATTTCGTCATAGGCGCGCTTCCATTCCTTCCTGGAACAGAAGCCCTCCACCCGCTCCACCAGCACGCGCCCGTACCAGCTGCGGTCAAAGATCGCGATGTTGCGCCCGGCGGGCAGACGCGTCCAGAAGCGCCAGAGGAAATGATGGTCGCGTTCGATCTCGCTGGGCGCGGCAATGGGGTGGACCTGATAGTAGCGCGGATCCCAGTCGGCGGTCATGCGCTTGATGATGCCGCCCTTCCCCGCCGCGTCCCACCCTTCCAGCAGGACGACGCTGCGCCGGTCGTGCAGGATATGCGCAACCTGTATCTTCGCCAGCCGATGCTGAAGCGCGGCGAGATCGGCATCATAGTCGCCCTTGTATTTCGCCCCGGTTTCATAATCGGCAAGGTCGATGGTCATGGGCGTGTCTCCTTTGCGCCATGCTGGAACAGTTCCGGCGCGGCGCAAAGGAATAACTTACGCCTTCGCTTGCGGCTCCACGACGCGGATGTGGAGTTCGCGAAGCTGCTTGAGTTCAGCCTGGCTGGGCGCGCCCATCAGAAGGTCTTCGGCGCGCTGGTTCATCGGGAACAGCGTGATCTCGCGCAGATTCTGCGCGCCGCACAGCAGCATCACGATGCGATCGACGCCGGCCGCCATGCCGCCATGGGGCGGCGCGCCATATTGGAACGCGCGGTAGAGGCCACCGAAGCGATCCTCCACATCCTGTTGGCTGAGGCCTGTCAGTTCGAACGCCTTGACCATGGTTTCGGGCGACTGGTTGCGGATCGATCCCGACGCGATCTCATAGCCGTTGCAGACCATGTCATATTGATAGGCCTTGAGGCTCAGCGGATCGCCCCCGTTCAGCGCATCCAGCCCGCCCTGCGGCATCGAGAAGGGATTGTGCGCGAAATCGATCTTCTTCTCGTCCTCGTCATATTCGTAGAAGGGGAAGTCGACGATCCAGCACAGATCGAACCGATCCCTGTCGATGAGGTCGAGCTGCTCGCCAACGCGGATGCGGGCGAGGCCGGCGAGCTTGGCCGCCTGGCTTTCCTTGCCGGCGGCAAAGAATACGCCGTCATTGGGGCCAAGGCCCAGCGCCGCGATCAGCTTCGCCGTCGCTTCCTCGCCATGGTTCTTGGCGATGGGGCCGCCGGGCACGCCATCCTTGATGTTGATGTAGCCAAGGCCCGAATAGCCCTCACCCCGCGCCCACAGGTTCATGTCGTCGAAGAATTTGCGGCTGCCCGCGCCCGCGCCCGGCGCGGGGATGGCGCGGATCACGCTGCCGCTCTCCACCAGCGAAGCGAAGATGCCGAAGCCGCTCCCATGGAAATGCTCGGTCACATCCTGGATCAGGATGGGGTTGCGCAGGTCGGGCTTGTCGCTGCCATATTTCAGCATCGCTTCGGCATGCGGGATGCGCGGAAAGCTGCCCGCCGGGGTGACGGGCTTGCCGTCCGCGAACGCTTCGAAAACGCTCGCGATCACCGGCTCCATCGTGTTCCACACGTCTTCCTGCGTGACGAAGCTCATTTCCAGGTCGAGCTGGTAGAATTCGCCAGGCAGCCGGTCTGCGCGCGGGTCTTCATCGCGGAAGCAGGGGGCGATCTGGAAATAGCGGTCGAAGCCTGCGACCATCAGCAACTGCTTATATTGCTGCGGCGCCTGCGGCAGGGCGTAGAATTTGCCCGCATGGATGCGGCTCGGCACCAGGAAATCGCGCGCGCCCTCCGGGCTGGACGCGGTCAGGATAGGCGTCGAATATTCGGTGAAGCCAGCATCCTCCATCCGGCGACGCATGTCGCGGATGATCGCCGTGCGCTTGACGATGTTGGCGTGCAGCGTCTCGCGCCGCAGATCGAGAAAGCGGTAGCGCAGGCGAATATCCTCGGGATAATCCTGTTCCCCCGCCACCGGCAGGGGAAGCTCGGCCGCCGTCGACAGCACGGTCACGTGGTCGGCCACGATCTCGATCTCGCCGGTCGCCATCCTGGGGTTGATCGCTTCCGCCGCGCGGGCGACGACCTTGCCCTCGATCGTCACCACCGACTCAAGGCGCAATGTCTCAAGCATCGCCAGCGGGTCGCTATCCGCCTTCGCCACGATCTGGGTGATGCCATAATGGTCGCGCAGATCGACGAACAGCACGCCGCCATGGTCGCGCTTGCGATGCACCCATCCCGACACGCGGACCTCGTTACCGACTTCCGCCGTGGTCAGGGCGCCGCAGGTGTGGGTGCGATAGGCGTGCATGGCGATTTGATCTTTCAGCTTCGTTTTACGGAAATGACAAATTGTTGCAGTCCCGCTATGGCCCGTCTGTCGACGTTTCGACGAGCCCGCCGGGGAGCGGGCCAGCCCATAATAAGATCGAAGACCATATGCAAATCCATCCGCTGATTACCGACAGCAAGACGCTTTCCGATTTCTGCGCCCGCATCGCCAAATCGCCCTACATCGCCGTCGATACCGAGTTCATGCGGGAGAACAGCTATTGGCCGGAGCTGTGCCTCGTGCAGGTGGCCGACCCCAATGAAGCGGCGGCGATCGATCCCAAGGCGCCGGGCCTGGACTTAAAGCCCCTGCTCGACCTGCTGGTCGATAATGAGGATGTGCTCAAGGTCTTTCACGCCGGCGGGCAGGACATAGAAATCGTCCACAACCTGACCGGGCGGACGCCGCACCCCATGTTCGATACGCAGATCGCGGCCATGGCGTTGGGACTGGGCGAACAGATCGGCTACGGCAATCTGGTCGACGCCTGGATGGGCGTGCAGCTCGACAAGGGGGCCCGCTTCACCGACTGGGCGCGCCGTCCCCTCGACAAGCGGCAGATCGACTATGCGATCGGCGACGTCACCTATCTGATCCAGATTTTCCCCCGCATGCTGGAGGAACTGCGCAAGACCGGGCGCGGCGACTGGCTCGATCAGGAAATGGAGCGGATCAGCGATCCCGCCAATTATGAGAACGACCCGCAGGAGGCATGGCAGCGCGTCCGCATCGCCAGCAAGAAGCCCGACGTGCTGGGTCGCCTTAAGGCGCTCGCTGCCTGGCGCGAGATGGAAGCGCGCGACAAGAACCTGCCGCGCGGCCGCATCGTCAAGGACGAGACGCTGGCCGACATCGCCAGCCATCCGCCGCGGAGCCAGGAGGATCTGGGCAAGGTCCGGGGCCTGTCCGCCACATGGAAGAGCAACGACATCGGCGCGCGACTGATGAATGCGATCCGGAACGCGCAGCCGCTCAGCCGCGACGAGATGCCCGACCGCGAACCGCGACGGCCGGGCCTGGGCAAGGATGGGGCGCTGGTCGCGGACCTCCTGAAGCTGCTGCTCAAGATCCGATCGCGCGACATCAACGTCGCCGCACGGCTGATCGCCCGTACCGACGACATCGACGCGCTGGCGGCGGGGGTGCGCGACGGCCTCTCGATCCTGGAGGGCTGGCGTTACGAGCAATTCGGCCGCGACGCCGTCGATCTGGTGGAAGGGCGGATGGCTTTCGCGGTCAAGAACGGCCGGCTCAAGATGACGCGCACCGAATGAGGAGAGCGGCGATGCGAACGATGATGCTGCTGTGCCTGGCAACGCTGGGCGGCTGTGCGGGCGCGGACGGGCAAGGCCCCGCGACCCCGCCCGCCGTGGCGGATGGGCCGTGCCGCAATGACGGCCTGGATGCCTTCGTCGGGCAGAAGGCGAGCGCGCAGACGGGTGCGGCGCTGCTCAAGGCGTCGGGCGCGCGGACGCTGCGCTGGGGCGGTCCCGGCATGGCGATGACCATGGACTATCGCGCCGATCGGCTGACCGTCAGCTATGACGCGGCGATGACGATCACGTCCGCGCGGTGCGGCTGACCGCCCCCTTCCATAGGCCTCGAACTCGCGAGCCCGTCGAAGGGCGAGAAGCGGACAGCGCATCCTTCTCGGTTCTCGACTTCACTCGCAACCAACGGCCGGCGGACTGATTCAGCGATGACCGCCGCCGCCGAAATCCGCATCCGTATCGCTCGCGCCGCTTTCAACCGCGCGCTGGCGGAGGCCGATCTTGTCGCCATCGGTCCACTGCTCAGCCCCGACGTAGTGATGGTGACGGGCACCGACAGCGCGGTGATCGCCGGACGCAAGGCACAGCTTCTGGCCTGGAAGAGGGAATTCGCCGCGAAGGAGCGGATGATCTACACCCGCACGCCCGAAACCATCATTCCCTCTCCGGTCGAGCCGGTCGCGATGGAGCTGGGCGTCTGGCAAGGCGTTGCCGGAGGTGTCACGCAGGCGTCCGGCACCTATAGCGCGAAGTGGCGCGAAACGGGCGGGGGATGGGTGATCGAGGCGGAAATCTACGTCACCCTCGCCTGAGCGCCGTTCAGCGCTTCCACCGCGCCCAGATGGCGGTGGGCAGCGCGATGCCCCGCGCTTCTTCCCGCACGGCAAGTTCCCCCGCCTCGACCGTCCCCGGCAGGCCGGCGAACGCCTGGGCCAGCAGTTCGCCGATGGCCAGCGCCGACATGCGCACGGCATAGACGGTCAGGAACAGGAAGCGGCTGTCGGCATCCAGCAGCGCGCGGCAATTGGCGATGAGGCCGGGCAGGTCTTCCTCCAGCCGCCAGACCTCGCCGTCCGGCCCGCGCCCATATTTGGGCGGGTCGAGCAGGATGCCGTCATAGCGGCGGTTGCGCCGGACCTCCCGCGCGACGAACTTGGCGGCGTCCTCCACGATCCAGCGGACCGGCCGGTCCTCCATCTGCGACAGAGCGGCGTTGGCACGCGCCTGCGCCACCGACTTTTTCGATGCGTCGACATGGACCATGCGCGCGCCGCCGGCAGACAGCGCCAGCGTGCCGACCCCGGTATAGCCGAACAGGTTCATCACCTCCGCATCGGGCTTGTCGGCGATGGCCGCGCGCAGGTCGTCCCAAACGGGGGCCATGTCGGGGAAGAAGCCCAGATGGCGGAAGGGCGTGCAGCTCGACTGGAAGGTCACTTCCTTCCAATGCAGCGGCCAGCCTTCGGCCGGCACCGTATTCTCATAATACCAGCGGCCGCCGCCATCCTCGTCCGATCCGGGGATGAACTCGGCGTCCGCGCGCCAGTCGGCGGTCGCGGGTTTCCACATCGCCTGCGGCTCGGGGCGGATGAAGCGGAAGCGGCCATAGCGTTCCAGCTTCCGCCCGTCGCCCGAATCGAGCAGGCCGTAGTCGGACCAGGGTTCGCCGATGAGGGTCTTGAGTTCCAAATCGGCCCCGTCAGCCGCGAGGCGTCGCGCGTTCCGCCACATAGGCGGTCACGGCGTCGAACGTGCCCGGCAGCTTCGCATAGCTTTCCTCGCGCGCGAAAAGGTCGCCCACGCGTGCGGGGAGAGGCGGGCGCGTGCCGGTCGCGCGCTCCACCGCATCCCTGAACTTCGCGGGATGGGCGGTCGCCAGCGTCACCACCGGGATCGACGGATCAAGCGCCGCCTCCCGCGCGGCCGCCAGGCCAATGGCGCTGTGCGGATCGAGGATCTGCCCCGCGCCGTCATAGGCCCAGCGCATCGCCATGGTCATGCCGTCGGCGTCGATCCGGGCGGAACCGAACAGGTGCGCCGCCCCTTCGCGCTGCGCATTGGTGAGGCGCATGGCACGGCTCGTCTCGAACCCGCGCATCTGGTCCGCAAGCGCCAGCCCGTTGCGACCGCCCGCGTCGAACAGCAGCCGTTCGAAATTGGAGCTGACCTGGATGTCCATGCTGGGCGTCGCGGTCGGCACCACCTGCCCCTGGCTGTAGTCGCCTTCCGACAGCGCCCGATGCAGGATGTCGTTGACATTGGTCGCGACGATCAGCTTCGCGACCGGCAGGCCCATCCTGGCCGCGACATAGCCCGCGAACACATCGCCGAAATTGCCGGTCGGGACCGAAAAGGCCACCTGCCGTTCCGGCGCGCCCAGGCGGACAGCGGCGTAGAAATAATAGACCACCTGCGCCATCAGCCGCGCCCAGTTGATGCTGTTCACCGCCGACAGGTTGAAGCGGCTGGAAAAGTCCGCATCGTTGAACATCGCCTTCACCAGCGCCTGCGCATCATCGAAGCTGCCGTCGATCGCGATGTTATAGACGTTGGGCGCGCGGACCGTGGTCATTTGCCGCCGCTGCACGTCGGACACGCGGCCTTCCGGGTGCAGCATGAAGATGTCGATCTTCGCCCGGCCCGCAACCGCGTCGATGGCCGCAGAGCCCGTGTCGCCCGACGTCGCGCCGACGATGGTGAGGTGATCGTCGCGGCGCGACAGGAACCGCTCGAACAATTGGCCGAGCAACTGAAGCGCCACGTCCTTGAACGCCAGCGTGGGTCCGTGGAACAGTTCCAGCAGCCAGTGCTGATGGTCAAGCTGCACCAGCGGCGTCACCGCGCCGTGGCTGAACCGCCCATAGGCGGCGGTGCAAAGCTCCCGCAATTCCTCTTCGCTGAGCGATCCGGCGACGAAAGGCGCCATCACCCGCACCGCGGTCTCCACATAGGAAAGGCCGGCGAGGGCGAGAATCTGATCGGACGTGAAGGCGGGCCAGCTTTCGGGAATATAGAGGCCGCCGTCGGACGCGAGTCCTGCCAGCGTCACATCCTCGAAACCGAGCGTCGGCGCGCTCCCCCTGGTGCTCTGATACTGCATGATGGGCAAGCGCGGTAACGCCGGGCGGCGCGGTGGGCAAGCAATTAAGGCTTTTGCGTGCCCTTAGAGGAGATATTCCGCCGCCGCAGCGCCAGCGCATAGATGACGGCCGCGACGCCGGCGAAAAAGAACCATTGCACGGCATAGGCGAGATGATTGTTGGGGATGTCGGCGGCGCTGGGAGGCGCCATCGGCTTCAGCCCGTCCGGCGCGTGCTTGGCGATCAGCATCGGCCGCAGCGGCGGAGCCTTGCCGCCGATCCGGGTCAGCAGCGCGCGATGGTCCGGCTCCTCCCCGATCCAGCCTTCCACCTGGCCGCCCGACCAGCCCGGCTTCTGGTCCGGCCGCTGTCCGACCCCCACGGCCACCAGCACGCCCGGCCCTTCCGCGCCGGTCGAACATTGGGCGATGTGGCGGTATCCGCTGCTGCCGTCTGCGGCGCGTCCTGCCTCCACCTGCCAGCCGACGACGGACAGGCAGTGGACCGAGGATGGCCGGAACAGGAGAGCGGGATCGACCGGAGGCAGTTTGGGAAAGGCGACCGCAGGCTTGCCCGGATTGGCGGCCGCCAGGGCAAGCGCCTGCGCCTTTTCCCCTCGCCGCTGCAACTGCCAGATGCCAAGCCCGATCATGACGAGGATAGCGGCCGCGACGATGATCGTCGGGATCAGCGGGATACGCCGCGCGCCACTGCCTGCTTCAGGCACGACCCATGCACCAGGGATCGGGACGGTGATCGACCGGTGGCCCGGCCTCCCCCGGCACGGGGAAGCGCGTCTTGAAGGTGAAGGCCTGCGCGGTCGGCCCAAGCCGGTCGAGCAGCCAGAGGCGCGAAAGCCCGTCATTGACCGTTGGAATGGCGCCCGCCTCGATCCACCAGAGCGCCTGATAGGCCCCTTCGAACCGTTCGAAATAGTCGCGCCGCCGCGCCATCACCGGGGTATGCGCGCTGCGATAGACAAAATCGAACAAGGCGTCGGCGTCGGTCCACACCGACATGTTGGGGATCAGCAGCGGATCGCCGCCCAGCGCCATGTCGGTGGCGTTGCCGCCTTCATCCTTCAGCCGCCAGACGAAGCCCGGCGAGGCTTCGGCCAGCGCGTTGACGCGGTCCAGCGCGTCGAAGAAGGGCTGCACCTGCGGATCGCCCTTGGGCGCGACAAGGCGACCGATGTTGATCTGCGCGAGATGCCAGACGGTCCCGCTCATCGCCCGACGCCCGGATCAGCCGCCATGGACCTCCGCGCCCCAGCCGCCCCAGACATAGACGGCGACGAACAGGAACAGCCACACCACGTCGACGAAGTGCCAGTACCACGCGGCGGCTTCGAAACCGAAATGCTGGCGCGGGGTGAAATGCCCCTTATAGGCGCGCACCAGATTGACGATCAGGAAGATGGTGCCGACCAGAACGTGGAAGCCGTGGAAGCCGGTCGCCATGTAGAAGGACGAGCTGTACGGGTTGCCGCCGAAGCCGAACGGCGCATGGGCATATTCATAAGCCTGGATGCAGCTGAAGATCGCGCCCAGGATGATCGTGCACCAAAGCCCCTTGATGAGGCCGTCGCGGTCGCCGTGGATCAGGCTGTGATGCGCCCAGGTGACGGTGGTGCCGGAGCACAGCAGGATCAGCGTGTTGAGCAGCGGCAGCTCGAACGCGTTCATCACCTCCACGCCCTTGGACGGGAATGCGCCGTCTATCGGCGGCAGCGCGCTGGGGAAGAGCGAGAAGTCGAAGAAGGCCCAGAACCAGCCGACGAAGAACATGACTTCGGACGCGATGAACAGGATCATGCCGTAGCGCAGGTGGAGTTGCACCACCGGCGTATGGTCGCCCGCATGCGCTTCGGCGATGACGTTGCCCCACCAGCTGTACATGGTGAACAGCACGCCCGCCAAACCGATCAGGAACACCCAGCCGCCGCCGGCGCCCATCGCGTCGGGGTGCATGTACATGATCGCGCCAAACGCCATCACCAGCGCCGACATCGAGCCGAACAGCGGCCAGATGCTCGGCGGAAGAATATGATAATCGTGCGTCTTTGCGCCTGCCATGATCGGGTCTTCCCTGCTCCTGTTACCGCTCGTCCTTAGCTTGCCTTCTTGCCCTGCTCAACAGGATAGAAAGTATAGCTGAGCGTGATTTGTTGCGTGTCCTTGTTGTCCGGGTCGTCGAGTATCTTGGGATCGACATAATAGAGGACGGGCATCCGCACCTCCTGCCCCGGCTGCAGCGTCTGCTCGGTGAAGCAGAAACACTGGATCTTGGTGAAATAGGCTCCCGCCTGCGTCGGCGTGACGTTGAAGGCGGCGGTGCCGGTCACGGGCTTGTCGGACAGGTTCTTCGCGATGAAGATCGCCATGCTTTTGGCTCCCACCGTGACCGTCTGGGTCGGTCGTTCGGGGTGGAAGGCCCAGGGCATGCCGGGCGCGATGTTCGAATCGAAACGGATCGACATGCTGTGACCGGTCGCGACCGGCACGCCGGTCGCCGCTTCGGCGCGTTGCGTGGTGCCGCCAAACCCCGTCCGTTCGCAAAAGATGCGGTAGAGCGGGACCGAAGCGAAGCCGAGGCCCAGCATCGCGAACCCCACGCCCGCGGCCGCCAGCATCGTCCGCCGGTTGCGCCGGTCGCGATCGAACGGAGATGGCGGCAAGCTGGCCATCAGATAGTGTGGCTCGCGCCGATCTTGGCCAGCGTGATGGCGAAGAAGAGGATGACGAGGAAGCCGAGCAGCAGCCCGGTTACGACCGCACGGCTTTTCTGCCGGGCGCGGATGGCTTCCAGTTCCTCGGGCGTCATGCCAGCAGCCAGCGGTCGACGACCACTGCCCCGAACAGGAGGAAGAGATAGAGGACGGAATATTTGAACAGCCGCTTTTCCGGGGCCATGCGCGCGGGATCGCTTTCGCGGCGGCGATAGACCTGAAAGGCGAGGACGGCGAACAGGCCGGTGCCAAGCAGGGCGGCGGTACCATAGATCACCCCCGTCAGCCGCAGCAGCACCGGCGCGAGCGCGGCCACCGCCATGATCGCGGTGTAGAACCAGATCTGTCGCCGCGTCGCCACCTCGCCCGACACGACCGGCAGCATCGGGATGCCGGCGGCGGCATAGTCCGTCTTCACGAACAGGGCGAGCGCCCAGAAATGCGGCGGTGTCCAGAAGAAGATCAGCATGAAGAGGGCGACGGGAAGCGCGCTGACATCCCCTGTCACCGCTGCCCAGCCGATGACCGGCGGGTGCGCCGTCCGGGGCTTGAGCCAGATGGTATAGACAAAGACGTAGAACAGGATCGAGACGGCCAGCACGGCGGCGGCGAGCCAGTTGGTCGCCATGCCCATCAGGATGACCGAGAAGAAGGAGAGGCCGACGCCGAAATGCAGCGCGGCCTGCCGGTCCATGCGGCCTGCGGGCAGCGGGCGGGACGCGGTGCGCTTCATCTTGGCGTCGATGTCCGCTTCCCACCACTGGTTGAGCGCGGCGGCCGCGCCTGCGCCAAGCGCAATGCACAGGATCGCGGTGAAGGCCAGAACCGGATGGATCGTCCCCGGCGCGGCCAGCAGCCCGCACAGCCCCGTGAACACGACCAGAGTCATCACGCGCGGCTTGGTCAAAGCCACGAAATCCCGCCAGTCGGCGGGCATGGACACAGAGGCAAAGGTCGCGGTCGTCATAATCGTTCCGGCCCGCGCACAGGCGGGCTTCATGCTGGACCGGGGAACGGATCGCGTCTGTCCCCCGGCAAAGGTCACTGCCTCAATGGTGCGCGGCGTCGTCGATCACCGGCAGCGTTTCGAACTGGTGGAAGGGCGGCGGGCTGGACAGCGTCCATTCCAGCGTGGTCGCCCCTTCGCCCCACGGATTGCCCTCGGCCTTCCGTCCGGCCGCGAGCGACCAGAAGATGTTGATCAGGAAGATGATCACGCCGACGGCCATGATCTCGTAGCCATGGGTGGCGACGCTGTTCCACTTTTCGAACGCCGCCGGATAGTCGGGATAGCGGCGCGGCATGCCGCTGAGGCCCAGGAAATGCATCGGGAAGAACAGCAGGTTCACGCCGATGAAGAACACCCAGAAGTGCAACTGGCCTAGGAACTCGTTGTACATGCGCCCCGACATCTTCGGGAACCAGTAGTAGAAGCCGGCGAAGAGCGAGAAGACCGCACCCAGCGAGAGCACATAGTGGAAGTGCGCAACGACATAATAGGTGTCGTGCAGCACGTCGTCCACGCCGCCATTGGCCAGCACCACGCCGGTCACGCCGCCCACGGTGAACAGGAAGATGAAGCCCAGCGCCCACACCATCGGCGTCTTGAAGCTGATCGACCCGCCCCAGATGGTGGCGATCCACGAGAAGATCTTGATGCCGGTCGGCACCGCGATGACCATGGTGGCGGCGGTGAAATACATCTTCACATTGACCGACATGCCGGTCGTGAACATGTGGTGCGCCCATACCACGAAGCCGACGACGCCGATCGCGACCATGGCGTAGGCCATGCCGAGATAGCCGAAGACCGGCTTGCGGCTGAAGGTCGAGATGATCTGGCTGACGATGCCGAAGCCCGGCAGGATCATGATATAAACTTCGGGGTGGCCGAAGAACCAGAAGAGATGCTGGTACAGCTCAGGATCGCCGCCACCTGCCGCGTCGTAGAAGGTGGTGCCGAAATTGCGGTCGGTCAGCAGCATGGTGATCGCGGCGGCCAGCACCGGCAGCGCCAGCAGCAGCAGGAAGGCAGTGACCAGCACCGACCAGACGAACAGCGGCATCTTATGCAGGGTCATGCCCGGCGCGCGCATGTTGAGGATGGTGGTGATGAAGTTGATCGCGCCCAGGATCGACGAAGCGCCCGCGATGTGCAGCGACAGGATCGCCATGTCCACGGCCGGCCCTGCCGAACCGCTGGTGGACAGCGGCGCATAGACGGTCCAGCCGGTGCCCGCGCCATTGCCGGTGCCGCCGGGGACGAAGGTCGATCCCAGCAGCAGCGCGAAGGCGGGAATAAGCAGCCAGAAGCTGATATTGTTCATCCGCGGGAAGGCCATGTCCGGCGCGCCGATCATGATCGGCACGAACCAGTTGCCAAAGCCGCCGATGATCGCGGGCATCACCATGAAGAAGACCATGATGAGGCCATGCGCGGTGATCAGCACGTTCCAGAGGTGATAGGCCTGGTCCAGCGTGGCGTCCGGCCCGTCCATCATCTGCGCCCAGCCATGGAGATACTGGATGCCCGGATGCGCAAGCTCGGCGCGCATCAGGCCCGATATCGCGCCGCCGATCAGGCCGGCCATGATCGCGAAGATCAGGTAGAGTGTGCCGATGTCCTTGTGGTTGGTGGACATGAACCAGCGCTGGAAAAAGGCCGGCTTGTGATCGGCGTCATGGTGATCATGGGCGTGATCGCCGTGATGATCGGCTGTGATGGTCGTCATGGCTTCCTACCCCTGGGATCAAATCTTGGCCGGCGCGCCGGTGGGCGCGGCGTCGGCGGTCTTGGGCTGCGGCTTCACGGTGCCGCCCTGCGACAGCAGCCACTGTTCGAACTGGGCCGGCGGCAGCGCTTCAATCGCGATCGGCATGAAGCCGTGGCGTGCGCCGCACAGTTCGGAACACTGGCCGTAGTAGACGCCCGGCTTTTCGATGAAGACGCTCTTTTCATTGAGGCGGCCCGGCACGGCGTCCATCTTCAGCCAGAGCGATGGCACCGCGAAGCTGTGGATCACGTCCGCGCCGGTGATGATGAGCTTGATCGGGCGGCCGACCGGCAGCACCAGGCGATTGTCCGGCGCCAGCAGATAGGGTTCGCCATTCGCCTTCGCCTTGTCTTCGGGCAGCAGGTTGGAAACGAACTCGGGCACGCCGTTATCGGGATATTCATAGCCCCAATACCATTGATAGCCCGTCACCTTGACGGTCAGCGCATCCTTGGGCGCGGGCTTGTACTGGTCGGCCAGCAGGCTGATCGACGGGACCGCGATGGCGAGCAGGATGACGACCGGCACGACGGTCCAGATCACCTCGATCACCGTATTGTGCGACGTCTTGGACGGCACCGGATTGGCGCTGCGGCGATAGCGGAACATCACCCACAGCATCAGCCCCAGCACCAGCAGCGAGATGAGCGTGATGATCGGCACCAGCATGACATCGTGCAGCCAGCGGGCAGTATGGCCGGTGGGGCTGAACTGTTCCTGCAGCGTGATTTCGCCGGGACGCGGCATGCCGATGCCTTCGGTCGGCTTCATGCGCGGCGGCGCTGCAACCTTGGCCGCGGGCGCGGCGGCACTGACGTTCGCGACATTGGCGTCGGCCGAATCGGCGGGCGCGCCAGGGTCGGAGGATTTGGGATCGGCGTCCACGGGCGTCGCCAGCGCCGGGGCGGCCGCAGCCGCCGCATTGCCCTGCGCCATTGCCGCGCCACTCAGCCCCAGACTGGGCGAGAAAGCGAGCAACCCTGCAAGAACGAGCGATTTCACCTTGTTCATAGCGTCTTCGTACCCCTAACCCCTGGCGCCGCTGCAACGAAGACGCACAATGCGTGCGCACAGTCCCTCGCCCGTTCGGTTCTGCCGCGGCTTATAGGCAGGCTTTTCCCCCGCCTCAAGCATTGATGGAGCAGATTTTCTTCGCTGTTGCAACGCACCCCCTCCCCGCCTATTTCGCAGGTCCGCGCACAGGGGCGCGATCATGGCGTGCACGCGTGCGCGCCGTGCATCATTCAAGAAGGTGGATCGGCCAGACAGCGCCGGCCCGCCGGGCATGGACGTAAGGCGGCATGACTGACGAGGACGTATTGGCGGAATTCCGGGCTGCAGGGGCGCTGCTCGAAGGGCACTTCATCCTCTCTTCGGGCCGGCGGAGCGCCAATTATCTGCAATGCGCCCGCGTGCTGATGAACGCCGAACGGGCCGGCCGCCTCGCGCGCGCCGTGGTGCAGAAGCTGCCGCGCGAACTGCGGCAGGACATCGACCTGGTCGTCTCGCCCGCCATGGGCGGCCTCATCATCGGGCATGAGGTTGGCCGCGCGCTGGACAAGGATGCGGTTTTCCTCGAACGGCCCGAGGGCGTGTTCGAGCTGCGGCGCGGCTTTGCCATCGCGCCGGGGCAGAAGGTGCTGATGGTGGAGGATGTCGTCACCACCGGCCTCTCCTCCCGCCAGGCGATCGAGGCGGTGGAAAAGGACGGCGGCGTCGTCATCGCCGAAGCCGCCCTGGTCGACCGTTCGGCGGGCGAGGTGGAGCTTGGCGTCCCCTTCTACCCGCTCGTGTCGATCAACTTCCCGGTCTATGATGCCGATGCGCTCCCGCCCGAACTGGCGGCGATTCCGGCGATCAAGCCCGGCAGCCGGAAGCAGTAGCGCCTCATGTCCACGCCGCTGCGCCTGGGGGTCAACATCGACCATGTCGCGACCATCCGCAACGCGCGCGGCGGGGCACATCCCGATCCGGTCAAGGCGGCGCTGCTGGCGGTGAAGGCGGGTGCGGACGGCATCACCGCGCATCTGCGCGAGGATCGCCGCCACATTCGCGACGAAGATATCGCTATGCTGATGGCCTCGCTCGACGTGCCGCTGAACCTGGAGATGGCGGCGACGGAAGAGATGCTGGAGATCGCGCTGCGGCATCGCCCCCACGCCGCCTGCATCGTCCCCGAAAAGCGGGAGGAGCGCACGACGGAGGGCGGGCTGGACGCTGCGGGGCAGATGGCGGCGCTGGAACCGATCGTCGGGAAGCTTAACGATGCGGGCATCCGCGTCAGCCTGTTCATCGAAGCGGACGCCGGGCAGATAGAGGCGGCGATCCGCCTGGGCGCGCCCGTGGTCGAATTCCACACCGGCGCCTATGCCCATCTGGACGGCGCCGCCCGCGCCGCCGAACTGCGTCGCATCGCCGACGCCGCCGCGCTCGCCGCGAAGAACGGGATCGAACCGCATGCGGGCCACGGCCTGACCTTCGACAATGTGGCCCCCATCGCCGCCATCCCGCAGATCGCCGAACTCAATATCGGCCATTTCCTGATCGGCGAGGCGATCTTCGGCGGCCTTGAAGCCAGCATCCGCGAGATGCGCCGCCAGATGGACCTGGCCCGATGAATATTGTCTTCCGTCACGCCAGCGAAAGCCTGGGGACGCCGTCGTGATCATCGGCCTCGGTTCGGACCTCTGCAATATCGAGCGCATCGAGAATTCGCTCGATCGCTATGGCGAACGGTTCGAACGGCGCGTCTTCACGGATGTCGAGCAGGCAAAGGCCGCCCGCCGCCCGCTCACCCGCGCTGGCACCTACGCCAAGCGATTCGCCGCCAAGGAAGCCTTCTCCAAGGCAGTGGGCACCGGTTTCAAGGCCGGCGTGTTCATGAAGGACATCGGGGTCGTCAACGCAGCCTCCGGCGCGCCCACGCTTGCGCTCACCGGCGGGGCGAAGGCGCGGCTGGACGCGATCACGCCCGCCGGCCACAAGGCGGTCGTTCACCTGACGCTCACCGACGATCATCCATGGGCGCAGGCCTTCGTCATTATCGAGGCGCTGCCGCTTTGAGCGAACCGCCGCCCCCCACCGAAAGCCAGCCCATGACGGCCATCGACCTTCCCGAACAACCGCTCCAGGCAATCCCCGCGGCGGAGCCGGAGCGCAAGGCGCCCGTCAACTGGTGGCATGAGGCCCGGAGCATCCTGCTGCTGGTGCTGGCGGTGCTCGCCTTCCACAGCTTCGTGGCCAAGCCCTTCTACATCCCGTCCGAATCGATGATGCCCGGCCTGCTGACCGGCGACCGGCTGGTGGTGAGCAAATTCCCCTATGGCTGGTCCTATGTGTCGCCCAGCTTCCATCCCCTCCCCTTCCTCAAGGGCCGCCTGCTTGGCCGTCTGCCCGAGCGCGGCGACATCGTCATCGTCAGCCCGCAGAACCGGCGGGAGGATTATATCAAGCGCGTCATCGGCCTGCCCGGCGACATTGTCGAGGTGCGTGGCGGCCAGGTGATCCTGAACGGCGTCGCCGTGCCGCAGAAGATGCTGAAGCCGCTGCGCATCGCCGTCGATGGCAACGCGCCCTGCCCGCCGCTGCAATTCCCCGGTGCGCTGGTGACGGACAAGAATGGCAAGAGCTGGTGCGACCTGCCGGTGCGGCAGGAAATCCTGCCCAACGGCAAGACCTACACCATCATCGACATGGGGCCGAGCGCGCTCGACTGGTACGGGCCAGTGCGGGTGCCGGAAAACCACGTCTTCCTGATGGGCGACAATCGCGACAACAGCGCCGACAGCCGCGCGCCGCTGGAAGAAAACGGCCTGGGCGGCCCGGTGCCGTGGGAGGCGATCGGCGGCCGCGCCGAATTCATCACCTTCTCGCTTGACGGCGACGCGACCCTCAATCCGCTGACCTGGCTCCACGCCTTCCGCAGCGGGCGCGCGGGGAACAGCCTGCGCCCGGCGAGCGTTCCACCCCCGAAATAGCGCCTTCGGGGATCAGGGTCTTGAGCGAGCAGCAACGCCATATCGAGCAACCCGGTCCCAGCGAAGTCCGCAGCCCGATCATCCGCCGGGAACTCGCCCGTGCCGGGGTGTGGATCGGTCTGGCCGTCGCCGTCGCGCTGCTCGCGTTGCTGGCCCAGCCCCTCATGCTCATCATGGGCGCGCTGGTATTCGCGACGATGCTGGACGGGGGCACCCGCCTTCTGGGCCGCGTCCTGCCGATCGGGCGTGGCTGGCGGCTGGCCATCGTGCTGTTCGGCATCGTCGCCTTCCTCGCCTATACCTTCTATCTGACGGGCGCTAGCCTCGCCGCGCAGGCGCAGGCGATGCGGGACATCGTGGAAGCGCAGGTGGGCCGTATCGGCGGCTGGATGCAGCAGCTGGGAGTCACCACCACGCCCAATGATCTCAAGGGGCTGGCCCAGCAGGCGATGAGCAGCATGGGCCGGGTGACAGCGGCCGTGGGGACGGCGGTCGGCGCGATCACCAGCGCGGTCATGATGCTGGTGCTCGCCATCTTCATCGCCGTCGAACCCAAGCTCTATGAACGGGGCGTCGCGTGGATGCTGCCGATGGACCGGCGCGACGATTTCTATCGCACCGCCGACAAGATGGGCTGGACGCTGCGCCGGCTGATGTTCGGCCGGCTGATCGGCATGACGGTGGAAGGTGTCGGCACCTGGCTGCTCCTGTGGGCGGGCGGCGTGCCGATGGCGGGGCTGCTTGGCATCTTGACCGGCCTGCTCGCCTTCCTTCCCAATATCGGCGCGATCCTTTCGGGCGCGCTCATCATCCTGGTCGGCTTTTCCGGGGGCACCGATACCGGCCTTTACGCCCTGGGCGTCTATCTGGCGGTGCAGATCGTCGATGGCTATCTGATCGTGCCGATGGTGGCCAAGCGGGCGGTGGACCTCGCCCCCGCGCTGGTGCTGGCGGCGCAGATCCTGTTCGGCGCGCTGTTCGGCATATTGGGCCTGTTCCTGGCCGATCCGATCGTCGCGATGATCAAGGTGTGGCTGGAGGAACGGTCGCGCGCGATGGAAGAGCGCCGCCGCTCGGCCGGCGTCATCGCCACCTAGGTCCGCCGGGTTCCCCAAGCCATGTTCCTGCGTCCCGGCACGGGAACGCGATGGCGCGCCGCGCGCTTCATGCTATGATAAGCAACGCGGAGAGGAAGGAGCGACGCCAATGACGACCGGGCTCGACAAACAGAAGAAGCTGCATTTCGACCTGTCCAATGTGGGCCTGCGCGCGCATGCGACGGCGGCGGGCCTGCTGCAGCTGTGCCTGGAACTGCGCAACGCCGGCGTATTGGACGATGCGGCGGTAGGACGGATCAAGAATGCCATTGCCTGCGACATAGAAGTATCCGCGCCGCGGTCGGTCGCGACGGCCGATTTCCGTCGCGACGTCAAGACGCGGCTGGACCGCCTGTTCGCGGGCGAGGAAAAGGTCGGCAGCGCCAATGCGCTGGCGTTCGGCGCGTCCTTCGACGAAGACGGGGTTTGCCAGGGCCACGCCTGACCGGGGCATGAAAAAAGGGGCCGCGCAGCGGCCCCTTTCAAAGGATCGAACTGGCGTGCAGCTCAGTTTCCGGCGTGCGGAACCACGCCCTGCTGCATCTGCTGCTGGAGCTGCATCAGTTCCGCCTTCGACTTGAAGTCATGCAGCGTGACGTCGAACACCAGCACCGAACCAGCCGGGATCGGGCCGGCGGCCTGATCGCCATAGCCAAGCTGCGGCGGGATCCACAGGCGGTACTTGCCGCCCTTCTTCATCTTCTGCAGCCCTTCCGAAAAACCCGGGACCACGCCGTCGATCGGCATGGGCGCCTGCGGGTTCTCGTCAAAGACAGTGCCGTCGAGCAGCGTGCCCTTATAGCCTACCAGCGCAACGTCAGCGGTGGTCGGGCTTGCCCCGGTGCCTTCTTCCAGCACCTTGTACTGCAGGCCCGATTCGGTCGTCACGACACCGTCGGCATGCGCATTGCTGGACAGGAAGGCGGCCGGAGACGGCTCCACGCCCTGCTGCCCCGCCCATGCCAGGCCGCCCGCGGCCAGCGCGATCGCCGCGACGCCGATCCAGAGGCGCGTCAAAGACCCCTTGGCAATGGGACGAAGGGGAACGGCCGTCGTGGACATGGGGCTTGCTCTCAAATTCTGGGGCAGGTCGAAACAGCGAAAACCGGAAC
The DNA here is from genome assembly GCF_001556865.1 of Sphingobium sp. CCH11-B1. GTDB lineage: Bacteria > Pseudomonadota > Alphaproteobacteria > Sphingomonadales > Sphingomonadaceae > Sphingobium. The sequence continues at coordinate 98,413 of NZ_LSJY01000001.1, forward strand.
GGTCATGCCGCCCCGGTCATGGGCATCTTAACGGACGCCGTCGCGTTCGGCGCGCTTGCGCTCCATCTTGCGGGCGCGGCGGACAGCGGCGGCCTTTTCGCGGGCGCGCTTTTCCGACGGCTTCTCGTAGTGACGGCGCAGCTTCATTTCGCGATACACGCCCTCGCGCTGCAGCTTCTTCTTAAGCGCGCGAAGAGCCTGGTCGACATTGTTGTCGCGAACGATGATCTGCATAAGTCCGTCAATCTCCAATCGAAAACGGGCGGTTCGCCGGGACCTCAATTGTCCTTCCCGACGGGCCGACCGAATAGCAAAGCCAGTGAGTCGTCGCAGGTCGCCCTGCGCCATGTGCGGCGCGCCCTACCAGCGCTCCCACGCAAATTCAACCCTCCTGGGTGAAATCTCGACATTCTTGGCGCGCGGGGCGATAGTGGCGGCATAAAAGATACAGGAGAAGGATCGCCATGGCCACTGCCGCCAAACGCCCCGACATGACCCCCGCCGAATGGGAAGCCCGCCAGCAGCTCGCCGCCTGCTACCGCATCTTCGATCATATGGGCTGGTCCGAACTCATCTACAATCACATCACCGTGCGCGTGCCGGGGGAAGATCACGCCTTTCTCATCAACCCCTTTGGCCTCAGCTATGCCGAAGTACGCGCGTCCAACCTCGTCAAGATCGACGTTGACGGGCACGTGCTGGACGGCAGCCCCTATCCGGTCAACCGCGCCGGCTTCACCCAGCACAGCGTCTTCCACCGTCATCTGCCCGACGCGCATTGCATCATCCATACCCACACCACTGCGGGCATGGCGGTCAGCGCCTGTGCGGAAGGATTGCGTCCGATCAGCTTCTACGCCGCCGCCTTCATCGGCCGGATCGCGCACCATGATTTCGAGGGCGTGACGATCCGGCCGGAGGAAGGCGAAAGGCTGATCGCCAATCTGGGCGACAGGCGCGTCATGCTGCTGCGCAATCATGGCACGCTGGTGATGGCCCCAACCCTGCCCGAAGCCTTCCTGAAACATTGGCTGCTCCAGCGCGCTTGCGAGATTCAGGTGGCGGCCGGCGCCGCGGGAACGCCGATGAACATCCCGCCCGAGGTCATCGCCGTGCACCAGCGCGACCTCAGCGGCGTCCAGCTGCCGACCGGGCCCGGCGTTCCCGACTTCCAGGCGATGGTGCGGACGATCGACCGCATCGATCCGAGCTGGAAGGACTAGCGCATTTTCGAAGCGGGCGGCGTCAGGCCGCGCCGAAGCCCCCGCCCCCCGGCGTTTCGATGACGAAGGCGTCGCCGGCGCGCAGTTGCGCCGTGGCGGTGGGACCAAGCGGCTCCACCGTCCCGTCCGACCGCTCCACCCGGTTGCGTCCGACAGCGCCGGGCGCGCCACCGTCCAGCCCGAAAGGCGGCACGATCCGCCGGTTGGACAGGATGCCGGCGGTCATGTCCTCCAGGAACCGGATGCGCCGCACCGCGCCGTCTCCGCCCCGGTGGCGGCCTGCGCCTCCAGACCCTGCGCGCACCGAAAATTCCTCCACCAGCACGGGAAACCGGCTTTCGAGGATTTCGGGGTCGGTCAGGCGGCTGTTGGTCATATGGGTCTGCACCACGCTGGCGCCGTCATGATCCGGCCCCGCCCCAGCGCCGCCCGCGATCGTCTCATAATATTGATGGCGGGCGTTGCCGAAGGTGAAATTGTTCATCGTGCCCTGCGCCCCGGCCATGACGCCCAGCGCGCCAAACAGCGCGTCCGTCACCACCTGGCTGGTTTCGACATTGCCGGCGACCACCGCGGCGGGATGGCGCGGCCGCAGCATCGATCCTTCGGGCACGACGATGGTCACGGGCTTGAGGCAGCCGTCATTCATCGGCACCGCCTCGTCGATCAGGGTACGCACGACATAAAGCACCGCCGCACGCACGATGGAGGCGGGCGCGTTGAAATTGTTGGGCAGTTGATCGGACGTGCCGGTAAAGTCGATGGTCGCGGCGCGCGCCGCCGGGTCGATCGAAACCGCGACATGCACGGTCGCGCCATTGTCCATCGCGTAGGCAAAACGCCCGTTGCGCAGGCTGCCGATCAGGCGGCGGACGGCGGCTTCGGCCTGATCCTGCACATGGCCCATATAGGCAGCGACCATGTCCGCGCCATATTCCGCGCTGATCCGCTGCAATTCGCTCGCCCCCTTGGCGCAGGCCGCGATCTGCGCGGACAGGTCGGCGATATTCTGGTCGATGTTGCGCGCGGGCCAGCGGCCAGACGCCAGCAGGGCGCGGGTCGCTTCCTCGCGCAGCGTCCCCGCCTCCACCAGCAGCCAGTTGTCGAACAGGATGCCCTCTTCCTCGACGCTGACGCTGCCGGGCGGCATCGATCCGGGCGTGATCCCGCCGATATCGGCATGATGGCCCCGCGCCGCGACATAGAAGGACGGCGCGTCCCCTTCGACGAAGACCGGCATCACCACCGTCAGGTCGGGAAGGTGCGTGCCCCCGTCATAGGGTGCGTTGAGCGCATAGACGTCCCCCGGCTTCATGCCGCGTCCGTCGACCGGCGCGCCGTCCGCGCCCGGCCCCCGGCGGCGCAGGATCGCGCGGATGCTCTCGCCCATGCTGCCCAGATGGACGGGCATGTGCGGCGCATTGGCCACCAGGTTGCCGGCGGCATCGAACAGGGCGCAGGAAAAATCCAGCCGTTCGCGAATGTTGACGGATGAGGCGCTGTGCTGGAGCGCGGCCCCCATCTCCTCGGCGATCGCCATGAACAGCCCGCCCATCACCTCCAGCCGCACCGGATCGACCGCGCCGTCCAGCGCGCCGTCCGGCTTGGCGCGGGCAGCGTGGCGGGTCAGGATCAGATTGCCGTGGCCGTCCAGCCGCGCGCGCCAGCCTGGCTCGACCGCCGTGGTGGAGACAGGGTCGATGATAAGCGCCGGCCCGTCGACGACGCTGTCGGCCGCCAGCCCCGAACGGTCGAACACCGGTGCGTCCTGCCCGGCATAATCGACATGGGCCAGCGGCGGCGCGGCCCGATCCGCGATGTCGACCAGCCCGCTCATATCCTCGCCATTGGCGGCGATCGCCTCCACCCGCGCCAAGTCGATCAGGATCGCGCCCTTGCCAGCGAAGCCGAACCGCGCGCTGTGCTGGGCCAGGAAGCCGGCGCGCATCGCGGCGATGTCGGCCAGCGGCACGTCGAACAGGCTGTCCGTGCCCTCGTACCGCAGCCGCAACAGCGTTTCGGTCCGGTCCGCGTCCGGCAGGTCGGCCCTCGCCTCCCGCGCCAGAGCCGCCACCGCCTCAGCAAGCGCATCCCCGGCTTCCAGCGGCAGGGCCAGCGTCCGTTCCCGCACCGCCCGGCGATCGGCCAGCCCCATGCCATAGGCCGACAGCACCCCGCCCAGCGGATGGATCATCACCCGGTCCATCCCCAGCGCGTCTGCCACCAGGCAGGCATGTTGCCCACCCGCTCCGCCGAAGCTCGCCAGCGTATAGCGCGCCACATCATGTCCCCGCGCCACCGATATGCGCTTGATCGCGTTGGCCATGCTGGCGACGGCGACGGCGATGAAGCCCTGCGCTGCCTCCTGCGGGGTGATGGCTCGCCCCGTTTCGGCCTTCACCTGCGCGCAAATCCTGGCGATCCGTGCCTCCGCCTCTGCCCGGTCGAGCGGCTGGTCCCCGTCCGGCCCGAACAGGCTGGGGAAGAAGGCGGGCTGGATCTTGCCCAGGATCAGGTTGCAATCGGTGATGGTCAGCGGCCCGCCGCGCCGGTAGCAGGCGGGGCCGGGCACCGCGCCGGCGCTGTCCGGCCCGACCCGGAACCGGCCGTCCTCGAATGCGCAGACAGACCCGCCGCCCGCCGCGATCGTGTGGATGCGCATCATCGGCGCGCGCAACCGCACGCCCGCGATCTTCGCTTCATTGTCGCGCTCGTAAGCGCCGGCATAATGCGACACGTCGGTGGAGGTGCCGCCCATGTCGAAGCCGATGACCCGGTTGAAGCCAGCCTGCGCGCTCGTGCGGGCCAGACCCACGATCCCGCCCGCCGGGCCGGACAGCACCGCATCCTTCCCCCGGAACAGGCCGCCCTCGGTCAGACCGCCGTTGGATTGCATGAACAGCATGTCCGCCCCTTCGCCCAGCGCGCGCCGCAGCCCGTCGACATAAGCGCGCAGCACGGGGGAGAGATAGGCGTCGGCCAGGCTGGTATCGGCCCGCCCGACCAGTTTGATGAGGGGCGCGACTTCATGGCTGAGGCTGATCTGCGTGAAGCCGATCTCCGCCGCGATCGCGCCGACCCGGCGTTCATGATCGGGATGCCGGTAACCGTGCATCAGCGCGACCGCCACGGCCCGGAGCCCGCGATCGTAGGCGGCCTGCAGCGCGGCGCGCGCGGCATGATCGTCCAGCGGCAGCCGCACGCGTCCATCCGCCGTCACCCGCTCGTCGATCTCCACGACATCCGCATGCAGCGGCGCTGGCAGGTCGATGGCACGGGCGAACAGCTCCGGTCGCTCCTGGGTGCCGATGCGGATGGCGTCGCGGAACCCCCGGCTGATCGCCAGCAGCACCGGTTCGCCCTTGCGTTCCAGCAGCGCGTTGGTCGCGATTGTTGTGCCGATGCGAAGGGAACTGGGCGGGACCGGCCCGGCCTTCGCGCCGGTCAGCCGGCGGACCGCTTCGACCGCGGCGTCGGCGTATCGTTCCGGGTCGCTGGACAGCAACTTGACACAATGCAGGCGTCTGGCGGGATCGCGCGCCACGACGTCGGTGAAGGTGCCACCCCGATCGATCCAGAAATGCCATGTCATGGCGGGGGTGATGGCCTCGCTTCGTCTGATTGACAAGGCATGTCGTCGCTGCACCGCAGCAAAGCCAGACACGCCATTAACCACCGAAATGCCTGTAAATCCGCCGATTTTTCTGGTGCAGCCGGCGCAAATCTGATACGGACGTCGTACTTCGGGATAACTATTTGCATAAAAGTGTAAATTTAGGAGAGTTGAATGGCTGTTCTGGGTCGCGCCGGTTCTGCACAAGGCGATTTCGATCATCGGTACGAAGATATTTCCGGCGTGATGCGGGCACTGCCGCTTGCGTTGGCGTTTAGCGTCAGCCTTTGGGCCGCCAGCGCCGCCTGCTTGTTCGGCCTTATCGGCTGACGGCCGATCCAGCCGCCTTTTGGCTGGTAAATCAACGACAAGTCGCTTGCCCTTGGGCAGCGAATGACTCATGACGTTGCGCCATGCCTGCCCTGCGTCCTGAACGGTCCGTCATTGTCCTGTTGCTTGCCCTCGCGGTCGTGATGATCGCGGTGGGCGGCACGTTTTGGCTCTACACCGGTCAGCAGACGGAAACGGCCTGGGTGCGCCACACCCTGCGGGTGGAAAATCGGCTGTCCATGCTGCTGTCCCGCGCGCAGGCGGCGGAAAGCGCGCAGCGCGGCTTCCTCCTGACGCGTAAGGACGATTTTCTCGGATCCTACGAGGAATTCCGCGCAACCTGGCGCGATGAGGTGCGCGATCTCCAGGAGGACATCAGCGACAATCCCGACCAACTCCGCTCGCTCGAAAAAGTGGCGGCGCTGATCGATCGGCGCGTGCAGCGGCTCCAGACCAACATAGAGGCTCGCCGTGCAGGGCGGCCACCCGATACCACCGTGCTGTTGCAGGGGCTGGTGCTGATGTCGGGCATCCGCGCCGAAATCGCACGGATGAAGGCGCGCGAGGAGCACCTGCTGCGCAACAGGTCCATGGAGGCGGGGCGGTTGAGCGCCATGGTCACGGCCGGCCTGCTGCTCAGCGCGGCCCTTGTCATCATCCTGGGGCTGATGGCGCTGCGCAACGCCCGGCGGCGCGTCATGGAGGCGGTGGAAAGCCGCGAGGCGCTCCAGGCCGCCAATGATCGACTGATTGCGGAAGCGGAAGAGCGCGAAGCCGCGCAGGCGCAACTCCGCCAGGTGCAGAAAATGGAATCCATCGGCCAGCTGACCGGCGGCATTGCGCATGATTTCAATAATATGCTCGCCATCGTCATCGGGTCGCTCGACATGGCGAAACGGCGGCTGGGCGAGGATGGCGATCCGCGCATCGCCCGCGGCATCGACAATGCGGCGGAGGGCGCGCAACGCGCCGCGCAGCTCACCGCGCGCCTGCTCGCCTTTTCCCGGCAGCAGCCGCTCGACCCGCAACCGACCGACGTCAACAAGCTGGTGGGCGGCATGTCCGAACTGCTGCGTCGCACGATCGGGGAGGATGTGCGCGTCGAATCCGTGCTCGCCGGCGGCCTCTGGCGCGCCAGCATCGATGCCAATCAGCTGGAAAGCGCGATCCTGAACCTGTGCGTCAACGCGCGGGACGCGATGCCCGGCGGCGGCCATCTGACGATCGAAACCGGTAACGCGCATCTCGACGATGCCTATGCCGCCGCCCATGCGGATGTTTCGCCCGGCCAATATGTGATGGTGTCCGTGACGGACACCGGCACCGGCATGCCGCCGCATGTCGTGGAGCGCGCTTTCGACCCTTTCTTCACGACCAAGGGGGTGGGCAAGGGTACCGGGCTGGGCCTCAGCCAGGTGTTCGGCTTCGTCAAGCAATCGCACGGGCATGTCAAAATCTATTCGGAGCCGGACGAAGGCACGACCATCAAAATCTACCTGCCCCGCCATTATGGCGCGGACCTTGGCGCCGGCTATGCCGCCCCTGCGTCCGACAGCCTGCCGCGGGCGCGCGACGAGGAAATCGTCCTGGTGGTGGAGGATGAGGAACGGGTTCGCCACATGTCCGTCGATTCGCTGCGCGAACTCGGCTATACCGTGGTGCAGGCGTCGGACGGTGAGCAGGCGCTGGAGATGCTGACGATCCAGCCGCGCATCGACATGCTGTTCACCGACATCGTCATGCCCGGCATCAACGGCCGCCAGCTTGCCGACCGCGCGCAGGCGCAGCGGCCCGGCCTCAAAATCCTCTACACGACCGGATATACCCGCAACGCCATCGTCCATAACGGCATGCTGGACCCCGGCCTCGCCTTCCTGCCCAAGCCGTTCACGCTGGACCAGCTGGCGATCAAGGTGCGGCAGGTCTTGGACGGGGACGCGGCGCAGGCCGACCCGCCCCAGCGGCCCATGGAAGGCGAATGACCTGCCTCAAGAGTCAGGCTTGATGCAGATCATGGACAGCGGCGGAGATTGAACATATCAGGAACGAATGACGCAGCTGTCCACCCGGCAAAAGCTGGAAATCCTGGCCGACGCAGCCAAATATGACGCGTCCTGCGCATCGTCGGGCACGGCAAAGCGCGACAGCAGGGGCGGCAAGGGCATCGGATCGACCGAAGGGATGGGCATCTGCCACGCCTATGCGCCCGACGGTCGTTGCATCTCCCTGCTCAAGATCCTGCTGACCAACAGCTGCATCTTCGACTGCCATTATTGCATCAATCGCCGGTCGAGCGACGTGCGCCGCGCCCGCTTTACCGCAGGTGAAGTGGTGGACCTCACGCTCAACTTCTATCGCCGCAACTATATTGAGGGTCTGTTCCTTTCATCGGGGATCATCCGCTCCTCCGACTATACGATGGAACAGCTGGTCGAAGTGGCGCGATCGCTGCGGGAGGATAATGATTTCCGCGGCTATATCCACCTCAAGACCATACCGGACGCCGACCCCCAACTGCTCAACCTTGCCGGCCTCTACGCCGACCGCCTCTCCATCAATGTCGAGCTGCCGACCGAAAGCGGGCTCAAGCGTCTCGCGCCGGAAAAGGATGGCGGCCGGATCGAGGGCGCGATGGGCCAGCTCAAGAGCGAGATCGAGGACAAGCGGGACGCCAAGCGCAAATATCGCCACGCCCCCCGCTTCGCCCCCGCCGGCCAGTCGACGCAGATGATCGTGGGGGCGGACGCGGCCGACGACCGCGCCATCATCGCGCGCGCCAGCACGCTCTACGACCGGCATCGCCTCCGCCGCGTCTATTACAGCGCCTTCTCGCCCATCCCTTCGCCCAGCGCCGTGCTGCCGCTCAAGCGCCCCCCGCTGATGCGCGAGCACCGGCTTTACCAGTCCGACTGGATGATCCGATTCTATGGCTATGACGCGGGCGAAATCGCGGCGGCGACGGACCAGGCGACCGGCTGCCTGCCGCTCGACATCGATCCCAAGCTTGCCTGGGCGCTGAACCACCGCGCGGCCTTCCCGGTCGACGTGAACCGCGCCCCGCGCGAAGCGCTGCTGCGCGTGCCCGGCCTTGGCGTCAAGGCGGTCGACCGCATCCTGCTGAGCCGGCGCCATCGCCGGTTGCGGCTGGACGACGTCGCGCGGCTCACGACCTCCATCCGCAAGCTGCGGCCCTTCCTGATCGCCGCCGACTGGCGTCCGCTGGCGCTGACCGACCGCGCCGACCTGCGCGCGCGGCTCGCGCCGCCCGCGCGCCAGCTCGACCTCTTCACATAAACGTCATTTTCGGGTTGATCGCCGCGCCGACTCGTGAAATTCTCTCCTCAGGGTCTTTTGAAGGAGGTTGGGGTCTTGGCGACCGCACTCGGCAACAGCGCGCATTCGCGCAAGAGCTTCGCCAAACGCATCAGTTCGCACCTTGCCGCTGCGCTGGTCGTCTTTTGCCTCCTGCAAATCGGCATCGTCGCGAAGATGGGCGGCTCGCTCGTCCTGCACCTGGGCATCATCATCGCGATCGCGGGCTTTGCCGTCGCCGCGCGCGGGCTGGAACATCGCTGGCAGATGCTGGAACAGGGCGGCCTGTCGCAGGGCGGACTGACCTTGCGCTTCCGCCGCGACGTCGTGCAGCTCTGGGCCGCCAGCCTGATAGGCGCGCTCCTCTGGATCCCCGTCGGCATTATCTACCGCTTCCTCTTCGGGTAGGCGCGGACCCAATTGCGCGCGCCCACGTTCTGCCTTGCTGGAACAAGGAGGAACCACCATGGCCGACGCCACCATCTTCGATCGCCTCAAGCAGGATCATGACAGCCACCGCCAGCTCTTCGCCAAGATGGACGAGGCGAAGGACGATGCCGACCGCCTGGAAAAGCTGTTCGACCAGTTCAAGGTCGAAGTGAAGGCGCATGCCGCCGCCGAGGAGGAAACGCTCTACGCCACCATGCTCGCCCGCCCCGACCTGCGCGAGGACGCCCAGCACAGCGTGTCCGAGCACAAGGAGATCGAGGATTATCTCGAGGAGATGGAGGAGCAGGCATTCAACGGCCAGGAATGGCGCGAAACCTTCGCCCAGCTCAAGAAGCGCTACCTCCACCACATCGAGGAGGAGGAAGATGAAATGTTCCCCGATGCCGCCAAGGATCTGACCGGCGAGGAAGAGCGGACGCTGGGCGAACGCTTCGCCGAGCGCAAGCCTGCCGAACTGGAACGCGCGCAGGCGGAGGACTGACCTCCGCCCCGCCGGCCGCCATGCACCGCGTCGCCCTCGCCGCCCCCGATGATTTCGACGGATGGCGCGCGGCGGCGCGGCGGCTGGCGGTGGCGGGCGTCGATCCCGCCGACGTGCATTGGCAGGTGGGCGACGCGCCTGCAGACCTGTTCGGCGGCGATACGCTGCCGCCCGAACCGCTGCGCGCCGCTTTCTCCGTCCCGCGCGCCTTCGTCGATCTTGCCGAAACCGCGATCCTCCACAGCGACCCCGAACGGTTCGCGCTGCTATATGCGCTGCTGGTGCAGGTGCGCGACCGTCCGGGCGCGATGGAGGACAAGGCGGATCCGCTTCTCCGCCGCGTCGACATATTGGCCAAGGCCGTGCGCCGCGACATCCACAAGATGCGCGCCTTCGTCCGCTTCCGCGAGGTGGAAGAGGAAGGCGACGCCCGGTTCGTCGCCTGGTTCGAGCCCGACCATCATATCGTGCGCGCCAATGCCGGCTTCTTCGTCCGCCGTTTCGCGACGATGCGCTGGTCGATCCTGACCCCGGACATCAGCATCCATTGGGACGGCCAGACGTTGAGCGAAGGACCGGGCGCAAGCCGCGCCGACGCGCCGGAAGGCGATCCGGTCGAGGCTTTGTGGAAGGGCTATTATGCCGCGATCTTCAACCCGGCCAGGCTCAAGACCGGCGCGATGCTGTCGGAAATGCCCAGGAAATATTGGCGCAACCTGCCCGAAGCCGCGCTCATCCCCGACCTCATCGCCGGGGCGCAAGCGCGAGAGGCGGCCATGATCGCAAGCGCGCCCTTGCCGGAAAAGCCGCGCAAGCCAGCCAAGGCCGAAAAGCCGCCAGCCCGGTCGGACAATGCCGCTACCGTCTGGGCCGCGATCCGGGACGAGGCGATGGCATGCACCCGCTGCCCGCTCCACCGGGACGCGACCCAGACCGTGTTCGGCGAAGGTCCGATCGACGCGCCCCTCTTCTTCATCGGCGAACAGCCCGGCGATCAGGAGGACGTGGCCGGCCGTCCCTTCGTCGGTCCCGCCGGCCAGTTGTTTGATCAGGCGCTGGCGGAAGCAGGCGTCGATCGCGCCGCCGCCTACGTCACCAATGCCGTCAAGCATTTCAAGTTCGAACGGCGCGGCAAGCGGCGGCTGCACCAGTCGCCCGACGCTGGCGAGATTCAGGCTTGCCGCTGGTGGCTGGGGCAGGAAATCGACCTTGTCCGCCCCCGCCTCATCGTCGCGCTCGGCGCCTCCGCCGCTCGCGCGATGCTGGGCAAGGCTGTGACCATCGGCCGCAGCCGGGGCGCAGCCATCCCATTGGAAAACGGCGCGGAAGGCTGGGTGACGGTGCACCCCAGCTATCTGCTCCGCCTGCCCGACGAAGCGCGGCGCGCCGAGGAACGCGACCGATTCGTGGAGGAATTGCGCCAGATCGGACAGAGGCTGTCGGCGCTGGCTTGACGCGGTGGAGGAAACCTCCGATCGGTCCATGCGTTATCATGTCGAAGCCAAGGCGATACACATGACGGACCGGCCCCCACGCCCCAAGAGATCGAGCGTTTTCATCGACGCCGCGATGGACAGCCAGCAACCGAGCGCATCGATGCAGACGGTGCGCATCCGCGACCTGTCCGAAGGTGGCGCGAAGATCGAGGGCAAGGCGCCGCCTGTGGGCACGACCGTCCTGCTGTCCCGGGGCGGCATAGAGATCGGCGCGCGCGTCGCCTGGGTTTCCGATCGCTATTTCGGCGTCGCCTTCGATGAACCGGTGGCGGTGGAACAACTGATGCGCGCGGTCGCGAAGCCCGGCACGCCCGAACGTCCGGTTTACGCCGCGGCGCTGACCGATGGCGTCGGCCGCTCCCACCCCGACCTGCTTCGCCGCCGGGCGACGCCGCTTGACCGGGCGGTCTTTGGCCTGCGCGTCGCGCCGCGCTCCTGACGTTGCCTATTTCCGCAGCAGGAACACCGCATGTTCGGCGAACAGGTTCGCGTTCGCATGGGTGGTCTCTCGGTCGCCCTTCAGGAACCACTGCCCGTCGATGTGCCAGCCCCGATCCTTCACCAGCGCGCGGAAATCGTCGACGGTGACATGGTGGATATTGAGCGTGTCATACCATGTGTCGGGCAGCAGCCGCGTCACCGGCATCCGCCCGCCCCACATCAGCGACAATCGCCCGCGCCAGTGCGCGAAATTGGGAAAGGACACGAACGCCTGCGCCCCGATGCGCAGCAATTCTTCCACCACCCGGTCCGGCCGCCGCGTCGTCTGGAGCGTCTGGCTCAATATCGCATAGTCGAAACTGGCGTCGGGATAATAGCCAAGGTCGGTGTCCGCGTCCCCCTGAACCACGGAAAGCCCGCGCGCCACGGCGGCCGCGACATTGGACCCGTCGATTTCCAGGCCGCGCGCGTCCGCCCCCGCATTGTCGCGCAGCGCCGCCATCAGCGCGCCGTCGCCACAACCCACGTCCAGCACCCGCGCGCCCGGCCGTACGGTGCGGGCGATCAGCGCCAGGTCGGGACGCAGCCCCGCGCTCATGCCCGCCCGCCGCGCAGGAAGCCGTCCACCACGCGGTTCAGCTCCGGGCATTCCAGCAGGAAGGCGTCATGGCCGAACGGGCTGGACAGTTCGACGAAGCTCGCCTGCGCGCCGCTGGCGTTGAGCGCATGGACGATGATCCGCGATTCCGTGGTGGGATAGAGCCAGTCGGTATCGAAGCTGACGAGGCAGAAGCGCGCCTTCGTTGCCGTGAATGCCGTCGCCAGCGAGCCGCCATGATCGTCGGCAATGTCATAATAATCCATCGCGCGGGTAATATAGAGATAGGAGTTGGCGTCAAACCGGTCGGTGAAGCTCAACCCCTGATGGCGCAAATAGCTTTCCACCTGGAAATCCGCGTCAAATCCGAAGGTCTTGGCGTCGCGCGCCTGCAGGCGGCGGCCGAATTTCTCGGTAAGGCCGGCTTCGGACAGATAGGTGATGTGCGCCGCCATCCGCGCGACCGAAAGGCCCGCGACCGGCGCTTGTCCGTCCGCATAATAATCGCCGCCGCGCCAGTTGGGATCGGCCATGATCGCCTGCCGTCCGACTTCGTGGAAGGCAATGTTCTGCGCGCTGTGCCGCGCGGTGGAGGCGATCACGACGCAGCTTTCCACGCGATCGGGAAACAGGGTGGGCCAGGTCAACGCCTGCATCCCGCCCATCGATCCGCCGATCACTGCCTTCAGCCTCTCGACCCCCAGATGATCGAGCAGCGCCGCCTGGGCGCGCACCATGTCGGCGATGGTCAGCACCGGGAAGCGCATGGCGAAGGGATCGCCCGTCACCGGGTCGATGCTGGCCGGGCCGGACGACCCCATGCAGCTGCCGATCACGTTGGAACAGATGATGAAATGGCGGGCGGGGTCGACCGGCTTGCCTTCTCCCACCAACCGCCACCACCAGCCGGGCTTGCCGGTGACGGGATGATCGGACGCGACATATTGGTCGCCGGTCAGTGCATGGCAGATCAGGATGACGTTGGATCTGTCCGCATTCATCGCCCCGTAGGTTTCATAGGCGATATCGACCGGGCCAAGGGTCGCCCCGCTCGACAGCCGCAGCGGCGCGGTCAGGCGCGCCTGCCGGCGCAGGCCGAAACGGCTGTCTTCGCTTGAAGGGAGGCTCGCCATGATCGCGCGGGGCTAGGACCCGCGCGCGCGCCTGTCAATCTGGCATCATGAGGCGCCGGCGGCTACATCCACGCTATGACCAACATCCCCCTGCCGACCCATAAGCCGCCCGTCCTCGGCTACGGCCATCTTAACCCCTATCTGGAAGGGGAACTGGCCCGCCGCTTCACGCTCCATCGCCTGCCGGCGGACGCCGACCTGTCCGCCCTGCCAGACGATATGCTGCAATCGCGCGCGCTGGTCAGCTTCGGGTCGGTCGGCGCGCCCGCCGCGATCATGGACGCCCTGCCGAAGCTGGAAATGATCGCCCTCTTCTCGGTCGGCTATGACAAGGTGGACGTCGATCATGCCCGCGCGAAGGGCATCCGGGTCACCAACACGCCCGACGTGCTGACAGACGACACGGCCGACCTCGCCGTGGGGCTGCTCTACGCCACCGCACGCAATATCGCCGCCAACGACCGGCTGGTGCGATCGGGTGCCTGGGCGCGCGGCGAAACGCCTGCCCTGTCGGGCCGGGTGACAGGGTCGCGCATCGGCATATTGGGCCTCGGCCGCATCGGCCGCGCCATCGCAAAACGGCTGGAGCCCGTGGCCGGCGAGATCCTCTATCATAATCGCCGGGAAATGACGGACGCGCCCTATCGCTATGTCGCCGACCGCATCGACTTCGCCCGGCAGTGCGACGTCATCATGGTCGCGACCTCGGGCGGGCCCGAAGCGGCGCAACTGGTGGACCGCGCGATGCTCGACGCGCTCGGGCCGGACGGCCTGCTGGTGAACATCAGCCGGGGCAGCGTGGTGGATGAGGCTGCGCTGGTCGCCGCGCTCGCGGACGGGCGCATCGCAGGCGCAGGGCTCGACGTTTTCGCCAACGAACCCCATGTGCCCGCCGCCCTGCTCGCCATGGACCAGGTGGTGGTGCAGCCGCATCAGGGCAGCGCCACCCGCCACACGCGCAAGGCGATGGCCGATCTCGTGCTTGCCAATCTCGAAGCGCATTTCGAAGGACGGCCGCTGCTGACGCCCGTCGTCTAGGGAAGGCCCCTGATCGCCACGCCGACCGGCCATAGGAAGAGAAGCGTGGGGAACGCTTCGGTGAGGCGTCGGGGAAGCGTGGGGAACGCGTCGCGAGCGCGTCGCGGACGTTTTCGGCGGAAAAGCGTCGCCAACGGTGTGAACTTCGGCGGCGGTCCGCAATGCTCCGCCGACTTTGCCTTTTTCCCCGAACTCGCTAAAGCCCCGGCCATGACAGATCTTGCTCTCAAACCCGCTCCCAAGGACTGGATTCTCGGCATTTCCCCCTATGTCCCCGGCAAGGCCGCCGCGGATGACGGCCGCCGGCTCATCAAGCTCAGCGCCAATGAGAATCCGCTCGGCACCGGACAGGCTGCGCGCGACGCCTTCCTTGCCGCGACTGCCGACATGGCCACCTATCCCGATCCGTCCGCCACGGCGTTGCGGGAAGCGATCGGCGCGGCGCACGGTCTCGATCCCGCGCGCGTCATCTACGGCACCGGCTCCGACGAACTGCTGCACCTCGCCGCCTCCGCCTATGCAGGGCCGGGGGATGAGATACTGTATGTCCGCTACGGCTTTTCCGTTTACGACATTGCCGCCCGGCGCGTCGGCGCGACGCCGGTGATCGCGCCCGACCGCGACTATGCGACCGATGTCGACGCGCTGCTCGCCGCAGTGACCGACCGGACAAAGGTCGTATTCCTCGCCAATCCCAACAATCCGACCGGCACGATGACGTCGCGCGCCGAAATCGCGCGGCTCCACGCCGGGCTGCGCCCTGACATCCTGTTCGTGCTGGATCAGGCCTATGCCGAATATCTGGACGCTGACGAGGATGATGGCGGGCTGGAGCTGGCGCAGACCGCGTCCAACGTCCTCGTCACGCGCACCTTCTCCAAAATCTACGGGCTGGCGGCCGAACGGATCGGCTGGGGCTACGGCCCGGCCCATGTCATCGACATGCTCCACCGCATCCGCGCGCCGTTCAACGTGACGACTGCCGGTCAGGCGGCAGCCATCGCAGCCATCGCCGACACGGCCTGGGTCGAACAGAGCCGCGCCCATAATGCGCGCTGGCGCGACTGGCTGGCGGGCGAGATCGCCTCCCTGTCCAACCATGGCCTGCGCGCCGTTCCCAGCAAGACCAACTTCCTGCTCATCCTGTTCGACGGCGCGCTGACCGCCGAAGCGGCGATGAAGGGGCTGTGGGACGAAGGCTTCGCCACCCGCTGGCTGCCGGGACAGGGCCTGCCCAACGGCCTGCGCATCACCATCGGCACGGAGGATCAGACCCGCGCCGTCGCCGCGAAGCTGCGCGCCATGGCGGAGGCAGCCTGACGCGATGCTGCCATTTTCCCGCATCACCATCATCGGCCTTGGGTTGATCGGCTCCTCGCTCTGCCGCGCGATCCGCGCCGAAATGCCGACGGTGCGGGTCACGGGTCATGACGCGGACCCGGCCGTGCGGGACATTGCGCGTCGCATAGACCTGTGCGACGACATCACCGACACGGCCGCCGCTTCCGTGACGGACGCTGACCTCGTCATCCTGTGCGTGCCCGTCCGCGCAATGGGCGCGGCCGCCGCCGAGATCGCCGACGACCTGCCAGCCGACGCCATCGTCAGCGACGTCGGGTCCTGCAAGGCGGACGTGCTGGCACAGTTGAGCGCCGCGCTGCCGCACCACAGCATCGTCCCCGCGCACCCCGTCGCCGGCACGGAAAACAGCGGCCCCGAAGCCGGCTTCGCCACGTTGTTCAAGGGCCGCTGGTCGATCGTCACTCCGCCGCAGGATGCCGATCCGGCTGCGGTGGAACGGGTCGCCGAACTGTGGCGGCGGCTGGGCGCGCAGGTCGAGACGATGGAGCCGGCGCACCATGATCTGGTGCTGGCGGTGACCAGCCACCTGCCCCACCTTATCGCCTATACCATCGTCGGCACGGCCAGCGATCTGGAAGATGTGACCCGCAGCGAAGTCATCAAATATTCGGCCGGCGGCTTCCGCGATTTCACCCGCATCGCCGCGTCCGATCCCACCATGTGGCGCGACGTGTTCCTGGCGAACAAGGATGCGGTACTCGAAATGCTGCAACGCTTCTCGGAGGATTTGTCGGCGCTTCAGCGGGCGATCCGCTGGAATGACGGCGACGCGCTCTTCTCGCTCTTCACCCGCACCCGCGCCATCCGTCGGTCGATCATCGAAGAGGGGCAGGACGACGCCAAGCCGGACTTCGGCCGATCGCACTGAGCGCAAGGGGCGTTCAGGGGTTGAGGGCGTTGATGGCGGCGTGGACGCGCGTCTCCGCATCCTTGCGATCGAGGCCGGGGGGGATCATCTCGCCCACCTTGTAGGTGATGATGCCTGCGCGTTTCAGGAAGCGGCCTCGCGGCGAAACCCGGCCGCTGTCGATCGCGATCGGCACGACCGGCAGACGCAACAGGCTGTAGAGGCCGGCAAAGCCCGCCTTGAGCGGCGGGCATTCTCCGTGGGGGACGCGCGTCCCTTCCGGGAAAAGGCAGATGGCGCGCCCCTCCGCCGTCGCCTCCTTCGCCGCCGCGCGCAAGGCGCGCAGGGCGCTTGCCCCGGCCGTGCGCTCGATAGGGATCAGGCCGTATCGCCGCGCGATCCCGCCCCAGAGCGGAATGTCGAACAGTTCGCGCTTCGCGCCGATCGCCGGGCGGTCGAACAGGCACAGCATATCGATCGTCTCGAACATCGATTCATGCTTGACGATGTAAAGATACGGCCCACGGGGCAGTTCGCCTTCCACCACCACCTTCTGCCCCAGCAGCCAGCGGGCGCAGCCGCGATGAAAGCGGCTCCAGGCAGTGGCGATCCGCTGCACCGCCGTGGGCGCAACCCATCCAAAGAGCATCGCCGTCAGCACGAAGCTGAGGCTCCCTCCGTAGAATATCAGCATGAAAAGCAGGGAACGGAGCGCCGTGACCATATGCCAGATCCTGTCAGACGCCGATCAGCGCGGCAGCGCGGCGAAGCAGATATTTATTATATTCACGCAGCAGCACGGAAAAGCTGGGACGGCTTGGCACCGCGTCATAGACGATGGTGACGCGTGCGGGCAGCGCCTGCCGCAGTTCGAGCGCGGCGCGACGCATGTGCCAGTCGGTGGTGATGAGGCGCACGGTGCGATAGGCGCGCCGGTCGAGCCAGCGGGCCGTCTCGATCGCGTTGGAACGGGTGTCGATCGCCTCCCGGCCCAGGGTGATGCAACAGGTAAAGAGCCGCTCGGGCGCCTTATATTCCGCAGCCAACTCGCCCGCACGCACCGAACGGTCGACGCCAGAAATCAGCATCCGCTTGGCCGCGCCGTCCTCCAGCAGGGAAAGGCCGCGATCGATCCGTCCCGCGCCGCCGGTCAGCACGACGATGGCGTCGGTCTCGCGCCCGTCGAGCGGCTGCGGCAGAAGAATCGCGAACCAGGCGAAGCCCAGCATCCAGGCGAGCAAGGCGACGGCGGCGAGACGGACGATCACAGAGCCCGCCCCAACGCCCGCAACACGGTCCAACGCGCAGTCAGCATCGCGAGGCAGACACCCAGCAGCGGCAACAGCGCGAGCAGCGCCCAGCCGCGCGTGTCGATCTCTACAGCGCCAAGCAGGTCGGAACCGGCGGCCGAAAGCCGCAGCCCGATGAGGATGATGACCAGCACGGCGAAGGCGAAGCCCAGAGCGCTGCCGAAGAGGGCGTCGAGACCGATCCGCCGCTGGAACAGGCGCGCGATCTGGACGTCGGTCGATCCCATCAGGTGCAGCACGTCGATGGTCCCCCGATGGCTGTCATGCGCGCCGCGCGCCGCCAGCACGACCACCGCGCCCGTGGCCAGCGCCATCAGCGCGACAACGCCGACTGCAAGCCAGCCCAGGGCACTCAAAAGGCCCGCAAGCGGCGCGAGAAAGGCCGCATGCGGCTCGATCCGCAATTTGGGAGACAGGCCGCCCAGACGCCGCCGCAGGTCCGCGATCTTTCCCTCCGCGTCTTCGGGCGTCAGCGTCAGGTCGATCAGCGCAGGCACGGGCAAGTCGCCACTGGTCGCGGCATCGCCGAGCCAGGGACGCAACTGATCGGCCAGCGTCGCCGGATCGACCGGATCGGCGGACCGGACGTGCCGGTTGCTGC
The DNA here is from genome assembly GCF_001556865.1 of Sphingobium sp. CCH11-B1. Lineage (GTDB taxonomy): Bacteria > Pseudomonadota > Alphaproteobacteria > Sphingomonadales > Sphingomonadaceae > Sphingobium. Next base: position 116,648 of record NZ_LSJY01000001.1, read on the forward strand.
GCAACAGGCCCAGCGCCGCCGTCGCGAGGCGGGTTCGTGCTTGCGCGTCCGCCTCCACCACCTGGACGCTGGCGCGGCCAGCGAGGTCGGCGCTCATCGACCGCACCGCAGCCCCCATGGCCAGTGCGGCGGCCGCCGACAGGACGGTCAGGAACATCATGATGCCGATGATCCAGGGCATGGGGCCGGCCACGCGGCCTTCCGGAAGCAGACGATAGCGCGCGGCGGCGGCCGTCCTGCGACCGGCACGGCCGGTCACGATCCACGCTCCTGCGAGCGCGGCGGATAGCGCAGCGTCCCTGTGGGATCGGCCAGTCTGCCCTTGTCGAGCCGCATCATCTGCGCGCCGGACACCTGCGCGATCAGGGGCAGATCGTGGGTGGCGACGACGATGGTAGTGCCAAGGCGGTTGAGCGCCTCGAACAAGGTCAGCAGCCGCCTGGCCATTTCTGCGTCGACATTCCCGGTCGGCTCGTCCGCCACCAATATCTCGGGCCGGCCGATCACCGCCCGGGCGATGGCGACGCGCTGCTGCTCCCCGCCCGACAGCGTCGCGGGCCGCGCCTGCCCCCGGTCCCCCAAGCCGACCCAGTTCAGCATTTCCGCGACAGGAGCGTCGATTTCCCCTTCTTCCATGCCGGCGACGCGCAGCGGCAAGGCGATATTGTCATAAGCGGACAGATGGGGGACGAGCCGGAAGTCCTGGAAAACCACGCCGATGCGGCGGCGGAAGCCCGGCAAGCGCTTGCGCGGCAGCGTCACCACATCCTCGCCGAACAGGCGGATGACGCCGCGGCTGGGCCGCTGCGCCAGATAGAGCAGTTTCAGGAGCGATGTCTTGCCCGCGCCGGATGCGCCGGTCAGGAAGTAGAAGCCGCCGCTGGCGAGCGAGAAGCTGACGTCGGAGAGCGTTTCGCTATCGAGGCCATAGCGCAGGCCGACATTTTCGAACTGGACGATGGCCGACATAGACTGAAAAATCGCGCCGCCGCGCTCCCTGCGTCCCCGATATCCAAGCCATGGCACAGCGGGCGGGCCGTCGTAAAGCCCGCCCGCGCAAAGCCGCGAGTCGCAGGATGTCGCCGTGCCGCTTGTTGCCGCTTGCGCGCGAGTCCCTGGCGTGATTATGAAGCGAAATGATACTGGTGTGCCCCAATTGCGCGACGCGCTATGTCGTGCCGGACAGTGCGGTCGGCCCCAACGGTCGCCAGGTTCGCTGCGCGGCGTGCAAACATAGCTGGTTCCAGGAGCCGGCCCTGCTGGCGGAACGGGAAACGACCGTCGCGTCCGCGCCGGAGGCAGCCCCGGTCGCGCCACCTCCACCACCACCACC
>NZ_LSJY01000010.1 GCF_001556865.1 Sphingobium sp. CCH11-B1
TGCGCGGCGGCGACCGCCACTGGCGCCATGCTGTCCCATTCATACTGGCCGCCGGAATGGAGGTAGATGTCCGCCTGGCCAAGGACGACCGCCATCGCCTTCGCCCCCGCCGAACCCATCGGCACCAGTTCCGCGCAGAGCTGATCGGCGACCTTCACCGCCTCCATCGCCGGACGGGTGCGGGAAATGACCATGCGGAGCGTCTCGGGCGGCGGAGGAACCTCCGCGATCACGTCCGACCGAACGACGATGCCGCCGTCGAGGTCAGGCAAGGCGACCGCGCCCACCACCGGCACGCCGTCGATGGCCAGCCCGACATGCACCGCCCAGTCGGCGCGCGCTTCCCCATATTCGCGGGTGCCGTCCACCGGGTCGATGATCCAGACGCGGGACATGCCAAGGCGCGTGCCGTCGCACTTCATTTCTTCGGACAGCAGGCCGTCCTGCGGCCGCGCCTCGCGAATGGCGGCGACGAGGAACTGGTTGGCGGTCTGGTCCCCCGCCTTGCCCAGCGCCTTGGAGCTGAACACGCCGGAGCTGCGCACCTCCTTCAGGATGCGTCCCGCCACCTCCGCCAGATGCGCGGCGAGCGCGGCATCGCTCATCGCCGCCGTGTCGATATGCCCGGTCATGGGATCAGCCTCGCGACGATCGCATCCGCCGCCTCTTCCGCCGTCATGGCCGTGGTATCGATGCGGATTTCGGGATCGACCGGCGGCTCATAGGGGCTGTCGATGCCGGTGAAATTCTTGAGCTGCCCGGCCCGCGCCTTCTTGTAGAGCCCCTTGACGTCGCGCGCCTCCGCATCGGCCAGCGGCGTGTCGATATGCACCTCGATGAACTCGCCTGGCTGCATCATCTGCCGCACCATGTCGCGTTCCGACCGGAAGGGCGAGATGAAGGCGGTGATGACGATCAGGCCGGCATCGGTCATCAGCTTCGCCACCTCCCCCACACGGCGGATATTTTCCACCCGGTCAGCGTCGGTGAAGCCCAGATCCTTGTTCAGGCCATGGCGCACATTGTCGCCGTCCAGCAGGAATGTGTGGCGGTTCATCCGCGCCAGCCGCTTTTCCACCAGATTGGCGATGGTCGATTTGCCCGCGCCCGAAAGCCCGGTGAACCACAGCACGGCGGGCTTCTGGTTCTTGAGCGCGGCGTGGTGATCGCGCGACACGTCGGTCGCCTGCCAATGGACATTCTGCGCCCGCCGCAGCGAGAAGTGCAGCATTCCCGCCGCCACGGTTGCGTTGCTGATCTTGTCGATCAGGATGAAGCCGCCCAGCGTCCGGTTTTCGGCGTAAGGCTCGAACACGATCGGCTTGTCGGTGGTGATGGTGGCGACGCCGATGGCGTTCAGCTCCAGCGTCTTGGCCGCCAGCTGGTCCATCGTGTTGACATTGACCTGATATTTGGGCTGCTGCACCGTCGCGGTCACGGTCTGCGTGCCGATCTTGAGCCAATAGGAACGGCCCGGCAGCATCTCCTCATCCGCCATCCACACGATGGTCGTCTCGAACTGGTCGGCGGCCTGCGGCGGATTGTCGGCTAGGGCGATCACATCGCCGCGCGAACAGTCGATCTCGTCGGCAAAGCAGAGCGTAACCGACTGGCCGGCCACGGCGTCGTCCAGGTCGCCGTCCAGCGTCACGATGCGCGTCACCGTGCTTGTCTTGCCCGACGGCAGGACGCGTATGGCGTCGCCCACCTTCACAGAACCGGTCGCGATCAGGCCTGAAAAGCCCCGGAAATCCAGGTTCGGGCGATTGACCCATTGCACCGGCATGCGAAACGGCTTTTCCGCGTCCACCGCGCTGTTGACCTCGACGGTCTCCAGATGGTCGATCAGCGTCGGCCCTTTATACCAGGGCGTGTTGCCGCTGGGCAGCGTGATATTGTCGCCCTTGAAGCCGGAGATCGGGATGGCGGTGAAGCGGGTGATCCCCAGCTCCGTCGCAAAGGCGCGATAGGTCATGACGATCCGGTTGAAGACGCTCTGGTCATATCCCACCAGGTCCATCTTGTTGACCGCCAGCACGATGTTGCGGATGCCGAGCAGGTGGGCGAGATAGCTGTGCCGCCGCGTCTGGGTCAGGATGCCCTTGCGCGCATCGACCAGGATGACGGCGAGGTCGGCGGTGGACGCGCCCGTCACCATGTTGCGGGTATATTGTTCGTGGCCCGGCGTGTCGGCGACGATGAACTTGCGCTTTTCGGTCGCGAAGAAGCGATAGGCGACATCGATGGTGATGCCCTGCTCCCGCTCGGCGGCGAGACCGTCGACCAGCAGCGCGAAGTCGATTTCCTGCCCCTGCGTGCCGACCCGCTTGCTATCCGCCTCCAGCGCCGCGAGCTGATCCTCGAAGATCATCTTGCTGTCGTAAAGCAGCCGCCCGATCAGCGTCGACTTGCCGTCGTCCACCGACCCGCAGGTGATGAAACGCAGCATCGTCTTATGCTCATGCGCCTTGAGATAGGCGTCGATGTCCTCCGCGATCAAAGCGTCGGTCTGGTAAATGGGGTCGGCGAGTGTGTCGGTCATATCGCTACCTCGTCATCCCAGCAAAGGCCGGGGTCGTTTTGATCTGGTCGAAGGGTACGGCCTGCGAGACAGTCTGTCGGGAGGCCCGAGACCCCGGCCTGCGCCGGAGGTGACACTTCGGAACGTTCCCATTCCGTGACGCGTCAAAAATAGCCTTCCTGCTTCTTCTTCTCCATGCCTGCGCCGCCCGCATCCTTGTCGATCACCCGGCCCTGCCGTTCGCTGGTGGTGGTCAGCAGGGTCTCCTGAATCACGTCCGGCAGTGTACGGGCCGTGCTTTCCACCGCGCCGGTCAGCGGGAAGCAGCCCAGGGTGCGGAAACGGATCGACCGGTTGACGATCTCTGGCCGCCGCCCCAGCACCTTCTCCAGCCGCTCGACATCGTCGGCCATGAAAAGCTGGCCTTCCCACTCATAGGTCGGGCGTTCTTCGGCGAAATAGAGCGGCACGATCGGCACGTCGTTCAAATGGATATATTGCCAGATGTCCAGCTCGGTCCAGTTGCTGATCGGAAAGACGCGAATGCTCTCGCCCTTGTTCTTGCGGGCATTGTAGAGGTTCCACAGTTCGGGCCGCTGGTTCTTGGGATCCCAGCCATGGCTCGCCGTGCGGAAGGAGAAGATACGCTCCTTCGCCCGGCTCTTTTCCTCATCGCGCCGCGCCCCACCGAACGCCGCGTCGAAGCCATAGAGGTCGAGCGCCTGCTTCAGCCCCTCGGTCTTCCACATATCGGTATGCAGCGGACCATGATCGAACGGGTTGATGCCCCGCGCCTCCGCCTCCGGGTTGCGGTAGACCAGCAATTCCATGCCGCTTTCCCGCGCCATCCGGTCGCGCAGGTCGTACATCGCCTTGAACTTCCAGCTGGTGTCGACATGCAGCAGCGGAAAGGGCGGCGGCGAGGGGTAGAAGGCCTTGCGCGCCAGATGCAGCATCACGGCGCTGTCCTTCCCCACGGAATAGAGCATCACCGGCTTTTCCGCCTCGGCCACGACCTCGCGCAGGATGTGGATGCTCTCGGCCTCCAGCCGCTCCAGGTGGGTAAGCCTCGTCCGTGGCTCTTTTTTCATGAAATTCCTGCCGGCAGCAAATGGACACTATCTCCTCACTAGCAATGTAAAACGCCTATTTCGAACTATCGATCAGCATTCAAACTGCCAAAAGAATAGGGATTCCGTCATGGACAGCCTGAGTGTTTGATCCCACGGTCGGGTGGCGCGATCCATTTGCTGGAATGGAGGGAAGCATTATGGGACAAGTACTTCACGGGAGCGCCACGACCACGCACGCCGTCCGAGCAGTAATACAGCGATCGCAAGCTTCGCTCGCGACGCTGAGCCGTAGCTTAGGGTCAACGTCAAGACCGTGGCGAAATGGCGCAAGCGCAAGACAGTCGGGGATTTGAAGACTGGGCCAAAGGCCCCTCAACCATCCTGACCCAAGCTGAGGAGGCAATGTTTATCGCATTCCGTCGGCATACGCTGCTGCCGCTCGACGACTGCCTCTATGCGAGCCACCCATGTGAACAGGGCCTGCAAGGTTACTCTATTTTTAGAAATTACCCCATTTCCACGAAGATTGAAAAATAGTGCGCAGAATTTTATAATATTCAGGGAGTAGTCTGAAATGTTATTGAATCATAATTACAATACAAGCTGTTACAGAGACGAAAATATTGATTTCGTATTTCCATCTGAGTTTGAGACGTGTCTGGATGCATCAGGTTCGTCATTTGGCGCGCGCTTCGAAGTGCGCCGATTTTTCTGGCGAGAACGGACGGAAATCGCTTTCACGCCGCCGTGTAGCTATTTCGAGTTAACCCGCTTCTCGTCCGAAGGCCGATATCTCGAATCTGCCTGCGACTTCGCCAAGCAAGGCGAAGCCCGCTTTTATCCGAAGGCGCGGCCATTTCAGATGCATTGGCAGGAACGGGAGCAAAGATCGCTCTTTTGTCGGATTGATATTCCCGCGATTACCGGATTGACGGTGGAATTGTCTGCTCATCAACTTTGCGATACCGTCGACATTCGCAACTGCCACATTATGTCGCTGTTGCGACGGGCGCACCAAGAATTAGTGGCACCGGGGCTGTGTTCGCAACTCGTTCTCGATTCGATCAGTGTAGGGCTCGCACTCGAAATCGTGCAGCAGTTCGGTTCAAAATTGCGACCTACGGTGCAGCTCCGCCAGCCGTTCGACCAGCGCGATCTAGCCAGCCTTGTCGTCAAGATCAGACAGCAGCATGCCAAGGTGGAGATCAGGGCTTTGGCGGCGGAACGCGGGATCAGCGTCCGCCACTATGAACGTCTGTTTCGCGCCGCTACGGGCGAAAGCCCTGCGGCATTTTGTCGCCGCCATATGCTCGACTTTGCGAAGGACTTGCTGACGGACCGATCGCTTCTGGTCAAGGAGATTGCCTATCGCTGCGGCTTTGCGAACGCGGCAAGCTTCGGTGTGGCCTTCCGCCAGATGGAGGGCTGCTCGCCGCAGCAGTTCCGTGACCGGCTTTTGATCCACTGACAGCCCATTTGAATAGCCGCAATTTCCGACATCTGTTTTCGTCAGGCGACATCACAGCCGCCGGCGCTTCCCGCCGGCGTTCGGACCCGCCATCTCGTGCAGAACGGTTACCAGACTGGATTGAGAGAGGATGGCCATGACATTTCAATTTCCCGACGCGGACGCGCTGTTGGCGCAGTATCCGCTACCCGATTATTTGCGCGACAATGTGCGGCCGGGGCTGGAGCAACTGCTTGCCTCGATGGCGGAAGACCGAGCACTTAACGCCAATGGCCATGCGCGTGCGCTGCATATCATCGCCGATGACTTGTCCCGGCTGAAGGTAATCGCCGACGACCGAGCGCGCTATCCTGACATTGCCGATGTCGAAATCAGGCAGCCGCTTTTCATCCTGGGCCTTCCGCGATGCGGCACCAGTTTCCTGCACGCCCTGATGGAAGGCGACCCGCAGATCCGCACGCCGCTGATGTGGGAAGTGGCCGAACCATCGCCCCCTCCCGAAGCGGCAACCGCCGACACGGACCCGCGCATCTCCCGGTTCGACGAACATTTGCGCGCGCAATTGGGCGGTGATGCCGACGAATTGCTCAAAGCCCATCCGCTGGGCGCCAAAATCCCGCAGGAATGCGGATCGTTCATGACGACTTCCTTTCAGAGCAGCAATCCGTGCATGTTCCAGCATCTCCCGCGCTTCTACGACTGGTTCAAGGGCATCGACGCGACCTTTCGCTACGAGGTCCACAAGATGTGGCTTCAGCATCTGGGTTGGCGGCATCCCGGCAGGCATTGGGTGCTCAAGATTCAGGAGCATATGTATAAGCTCCCCGCGCTGCGTAGCGTCTATCCCGATGCGATCTTCATTCAGCCCCATCGCGACCCGACCACCGTCATCGCCTCGATCTCCCAACTGATCAGCGTCATTCGTGGGCCGTCCTACGACCAACTCGATCTGCATGCGCTGGGCGCCGAGTTCCTGCAACTCTGGTGGGATGGGGTGAAGTTCTGCATGGATTACCGCAGGGCGCATCCGGACCTGCCGATTTACGACATGCGATACAAGGACCTCGTCGCCGACCCGGTCTCGACCATCCGGGCCGCCTATGACCATTTTGGCTGGGATTTCACGCCGGAGTCGGAAAAGGGCATTCTGGGCTGGCTGCGGGAGAATCCGGCGGGCAAGCATGGGCCGCGCAGCTATAGTCTGGCCGACTACGGTCTGACCGCCGAACAGGTGAGCGACAGGTTCGCCGAATATATCGAGACCTACCATGCCTATCTCTGAAACGTCCCAGTGGCGCGCCTGGCTGGAGCGGATGGTGGGGGCGGAAGGCATGCTGGATAAGCTGGCCGATCCCGATGATCCACAGGCCCGGGCCGAGGGGCACCGCCTGTTGTTCGCTATCCTCGCCACCGGCTATCAGACGGCCTTCGCCGACCCCGATCATCCCGATTTCGTACCCTCGGTCAGCAGCATCCTCAACACGGTCGGGGTCAATCCCGATTTCATCTATGGCGCGGCGCGGATCGACGGCAGCGGCGTCTACAGGCTGTCGGGCGCGCGGGGGGACGGGGTTTTCGTGTTCCTAGATCTGGTCGCGGGCGGCCTGGGACCGATGGAGGATCTCGGGCCTTCGGTGGGCATGATCGATCTGGATGCCTGCACGTTGGGACCGGACGGGGCGTTCGACATCATGTTGGGCGGGGAGCGGCCGGATCATGCGGGCGACTGGTTTCCGCTAGACCCGCGCGCGGTCACGATCGGCTTGCGCCATGCCTATTATGACTGGGGCGTGGGGCGCGATCTACGCATCGCGATCGAACGGGTCGACCGGCGCGTGGGCGGCGGTCCGGTGCCCGCAGCCGAGATCGTCCATCGGCTCGATCGCCTGTCAGCGTTCGTCGAACGCTATGCCGCATTCGCCCTGGGTTATGGCCAGCGGCAGCGGGCGCAGGGCTTCGTCAACAGGCTGGAATATGATGACTGGGCCGGTCGCGGCGGCGTGGCCGGGCAGCATTATTATCAGGGCATCTTCCGGCTGGAGCCGGGGGAGGCGATGATCATCGACACGGCGGTGCCCGATCAGGTGCGTTACTGGAACGTGCAGCTCAACGATCCGCTGTGGAACACGATCGACTGGATGAACCATCAGAGCAGCCTTAACGCGGCGCAGGCGCGTTTGGACGGCGATGGCCGCTTCCGGGCCGTCATCGCACTGGACGATCCGGGCGTGCCCAACTGGCTTGATCCGGCCGGACGCAACGAAGGATCGCTGATGCTGCGCTGGACCGGCGCGAGTTCCGGGCCGGAGCCGACGCTCAGGATCGTGCCGGCTGCGGAGCTCCGTTCGCATCTTCCCGCCGACACGCCCCATGTCACGCCGGAGCAGCGGGATGAGATGATCCGTAACCGTCGGCGCGGCGCGCAATGGCGACGGCGCTGGTGAGGGGATCAACCCCATCCGGGGAAAGGTTGGCCACGCCGTAATCACCCTTATGGCAGCTTCAGCGTGGCATTGTGACCCCGCCGACGGCCGTTTTGGAACAGGATATGCGGATGGACTTTGCAGGCAAGGTCGTACTGGTCACCGGCGCCGGGTCGGGCCTGGGCCGCGCGGCGAGCCTCGCCTTCGCGCGGGAAGGCGCGGCACTGTGCCTTGTCGGGCGCAGCCGAGCCAAGCTGGAAGAGACCGGGCGGTTGATCCGCGACGCGGGTGGCCGGTGTGTGGAGCTGGCTTGCGATCTTGGTGAGCCGCGTGGCTGTAGGGAGGCTATCGAAGGGGCGATGACGGCATTCGGCCGGCTGGACGTGCTGTGCAATATCGCCGCCGATGTCATGTTTCACCGGCTGGCGGACATCAAGGAGGAGGAATGGAACCGGACCATTGCCTCCAACCTGTCCGGCCCCTTCTTTCTCATGCAGGCGGCCATGCCGCACCTGATCGAGAGCAGCGGGAATATCATCTGCGTGGCCTCCACCGCCGGTTTCATGGGGCAGGCCTATCTGGCGCCGTATACCGCCTCCAAATTCGGACTGGTCGGTTTGACGTTGTCGCTCGCGATGGAGATGATGGACAGTCCCGTGCGGATCAACATCCTCTCGCCTGGCCCGATGCGGACGGAAATGACACAGGGCATGTCCTTCCCCGGTTTCGCCGATCCCCGTCTCCTCGCGCGCTACACCGGCATGCGGCCGCCCTGTCCGCCCGAGGATGTGGCCGAGCCGCTTCTGTTCCTGGCTTCCGATCGGGCGCGTCATGTGCATGGCGCCTGCTGGGCGGTCGACGGCGGCATTACCGCCGGTTAGGCAGCGGCTCTATCCGCCGATAGGATAGAAGACCGACTTCTGATTTTGATATTCGTGCAGCCAGTCGGGACCATATTCCCGGCCCACGCCCGAGCGTTTGTAGCCGCCGATGGGCGCATAGGTCATGCGCCCGGTGCCGCCATTGAGCATGATGCTGCCCGCACGGATCTGCATCGCCATCTCATAGCCTTTGGCAGCGTCTGCGGTTTCGATGCCACCATTCAGGCCATAGCGGCTGTCGTTGGCGATGCGGATCGCCTCTTCGTCGGTATCGAAGCCGATGACGCAGCCGACCGGACCGAACACCTCTTCCTGGGCGATCGTCATCTTGTTGTCGACATCGTCGAAGATCGTGATGTCGGTGAAGAAGCCTTTGTCGAGACCGGCCGGACGCCCGCCGCCATGCACGATCCGCGCGCCTTCGTCGCGGCCGATGGCGATCAGTCTTTCGACCTTTTCCCGCTGGGATTCGCGGATCAGCGGCCCCATCGCCACGGTGGGATCGGCGGGATTGCCGATTTTGAACTGGCTGGCGATGGCGCAGGCGGTTTCGACGAACGCTTTCCTGATGCTGTTATGGACGACGAGGCGCGTGAGCAGGGCGCAGCCCTGGCCCGCATTGACCGACAGCACGGCAACCGCCATGCCCGCGGCGCGGGCGACGTCGGCATCCTGGCGGACGATCAGCGCGGACTTTCCACCGAGTTCCAGATGCACGCGCTTCAACGTGGGGGCGGCCTGCGCCATGATAGCGGCGCCTACGCCTTCGGATCCGGTGAAGGTGACGAGGTCGACGCGCGGATCGCAGGTCAGGGTCGTGCCAACCTCCGGTCCGCCGGTAACGATGTTCAGCACGCCTTTGGGCAGGCCGATCTCTTCGGCGATCTCCCCGAACAGCAGCGCGGAAAAGGGTGTGAAGGGCGACGGCTTCAGCACCATCGTATTGCCGGCCAGCAGCGCGGGAACGATCTTCGCCAGATTGATGAGAAAGGGGAAATTATAGCCGGTGATGGCCGCGACGACGCCCACCGGTTCGCGCACCACGGTCGTCCCGCCTATTTTCTTTGGCCCGTCGGGATTGAAGGGATCGGGGGTGATGTCGATAGGCAGGCGAACGCTGTCGTCGCGCGTCGAATGTTCGACCGCGGCCAGCAGATGGTCGAGCGGATTGGCGACCTGCATGCCTTGGGTGATGCCCTGTGAACAGCCGACTTCCGCGACGATCAGTGCCGCGATCTGCTGCCTGCGCGCATCCAGTGCGGCATGCATCCGGCGCAGACAGGTCGCGCGTTCGGACATGACCATGCGTGGCCAGATGCCTGTGTCGAACGCATCGCGCGCGGCTGCGATCGCAGCGTCCACGGCGGCGGCGTTACCCACCGGCGCGTGACCGATCACCGCTTCGGTGGCGGGATTGATGATGGCGTCGCGTTCGCTCCCGCCATCGACCCAGGCGCCATCGATATAAAGCTTGTCGAACGTCGTGAACGGCACGGTCATTGCATGGTTTCCTGTCTGGGCCGCAGGATCATGTCCGCGGCGTTGAGCGCGATGGCCATGGCCGGCGCATTGGTGTTGCCCGATACGATCGTCGGCATGATGGAGGTATCGACGACGCGCAGGCCGGTGACGCCGCGCACGCGAAGCTGGGGGTCGACGACGGAGGTTTCATCCGCGCCCATGCGGCATGTCCCGCAAATGTGAAAGGATGTGCCGCCAAGGGCCATCGCGTTGGCAAGAATGTCCTCGTCCGCCTCTATGTCGACGGTCTTGCCTGTTTCCTCGACGATCCAGTCCTTGAGCGCGGGCTGTTGCGCCAGGCGACGGAGCCAGCGAAACAGTGCAACGAAATGGCTCCTGTCGGCATCGGTCGCCAGATGATTGGCGTCGATGACCGGCGGGACGTCCGGATCGGCCGAACTTATCCTGACATGGCCCTGGCTGTCGGGCCGCATATAATAAGCAATGACGGTCATGCCGGGATAGGGGTCGAGCGCCACCGCGCCCCTGTCGTCCGTGTGGAAGGAGTAGAGGCCCATGCCGACCTGCGCGTCGGGCCGGTCGAGCGTGGCATCGGTCTTGACGAAGCCGCCCACTTCATGCGCTGCATGGGTCAGCGGCCCTGTCGACCCGAAGGCATAGCGCAAAGCTGACAGGATAAGGCCGACACCGGACAGTTTCTGGTTCAGGCTGTTCCCCCGGACCCTGTAGTTGAAACCCAAATAGCGATGTTCGCGAAGGTTGGCGCCGACACCCGGCGCATCAACGACGATCGGGATGCCAAGCGATTCGAGCGAGGCGCGGGGACCGATGCCCGACAATTGCAGCAGCTTGGGGCTCTGCACCGCGCCTGCGGAAAGAATGATCTCCCGCCGGGCGGCGACCTCCTGCACGCCATCCTTGTTGCGCAGCAGGATACCGCCCGCTCGCTGTCCGTCGAACAGGATACGCAGGGCGTCAGTCTGCGGCAAAACATCCAGATTCGGGCGGCCGCGCACGGGCTTCAGAAAGGCGCGGGAGGCGGAGAAGCGCTTGCCGCGATAGGTGGATGTCGGCTGATAGCCCATGCCGCCCTGGGTCACGGCCGGCATGTCGTTCATGTCGTCCACCCGTTGCGTGCCGGCCTGCTCGGCGGCTGTCAGGAAGGCTTCGCACAGCGGGTCGCCGGAAGGGTGGACGCTGACCTTGAGGGGGCCGCCGGCACCGCGCCAAGCCTTGGCGCCCAGCGCATGGTCCTCCAGAGAGACGAAATATCGGCCTATATTCTGCCAGCCCCAGCCTGTGCAGCCTGCCGCTTCCCAGCCATCATAATCGGCCGGAGCGCCCCGCACATAGACCATGCCGTTGACCGAACTGGACCCGCCAACCGCGCGGCCCTTCAGCCATATTTCCTGGGGTGCGTTGCCGCCGGGCGATACGGCGTAATCCCACACGTGGGGATTGCCCGGCGCCAGCAGTTTGCCGATACCGCGCGGCATGGCGATCAACGGACTGCTGTCGTCCGGTCCCGCCTCCACCAGCAGTACCTTGACGGTCGGGTCTGCCGACAGTCGATTGGCCAGCACGCAGCCGGAAGACCCCGCCCCGACGATGATATAGTCATAACAATCAGCTGACATGGTCGCTCTTTTCCGGGGCATGGCGCGAGAGAACAACAATGGCTGCCTTGCTTGACCTGTCGGCGGGCAGGGCGGCGCTGTTGACGATGAGAGCTCAGCCGAATGCGAGGGGCAGGCCGGGGACGTCCCAGTCGATACATATGACCTTGCCGGAACCGCCCAGCGTGACGAAGGCCACCCGCCCGTCCTTGCCGCCAAAGCAGATATTGGTCGTGAGGAAATCGCCCGTTTCGATCTGCTGAGGCGTTCCGCCCTCGGGTGGAAAGATCAATATGGCGCCTTGGCCGGGCGAGGCGCAACAGATGCGTCCGGCGCTATCGACAGCCAGGCTGTCGAGAAATTGACCAGGCCCGGCCCGACCGACGATGCTGTGCCCGTCCGGGGTCAGCGACGCCGTCGTGTCGATTATACCAGGCGCTGACAATCGATAGCGCAGCAGATGCGCTTCATAGGTGAGGGCGACGTAGAGGGTGCGTCCATCTGGCGATAGGCCGACGCCATTCGCCCCATCCAATGGTCCGGCGACCAGTCGGATGTCCGACCCGTCGGCCTTGGCATAATAAAGGCCACCCCGCATTCGCGCCGCGCCGCGATCCCTGCCGAAATCGGTGAACCAAAATCCCCCCGTTTCGTCAAAGACGAGGTCGTTCGGTCCCCAGAAGGGAGTAGCTTCGGTGGATGCGTATAAGGTTTCGAAAGTGCCGGTGACGGGATCTACGACTTGAATAGTGCCGGGTGGCGTATCAAGAGGCGCCTCGATCGGCAGGAGGTCGCCGTTCGGCAGGATCATCTTTTCGAAACCGCCATTGTTGCAGACATAAATCCGCCCGTCGGGACCGATCGCCGCGCCATTGGGACCGCCGCCCAGATCGGCGAGGGTGGTGCGCGCACCGTCCGGGCCAAGGCGGGACAGGCG
>NZ_LSJY01000099.1 GCF_001556865.1 Sphingobium sp. CCH11-B1
ATCCGCGCCTGCGTGCGAACCGCTCGACATAAATCTCGACTGCAAAGAAATCCTTGTCGAATATCTTCGTCACGCCTTTCCAGTCCAGCAGATGCGTGTTTTCCGGAGCACTGATGGCGCTGATCGGTCCGAGCCGATGCTCGATGCCGATGGCCAGCCGGTGCTCAGTCAGGAGGCGATCGCCGCGCGGGACGAACTGATCGAGCAGCTCTGCGCCCTGCCTCCTGTGCCCGCCGCGCTCGACACGCTGATCGCCCATTTCGGGACCGACCGCGTCGCCGAGGTCACCGGCCGCTCTCGCCGCCTCGTCGTCAAGCCCGACGGGTGCCAGGCGATCGAACGCCGCAGCGCCCGCGCCAATCTTGTCGAGACCAGTCTGTTTATGGACGGGGTCAAGCCGATCCTGGTGTTCAGCTCCGCTGGCGGCACGGGCCGCTCCTATCATGCAGATCGGGCTTCCAAAGCTGGCGACAGGCGGCGCATCCATTTTCTTCTGGAGCCGGGGTGGCGGGCTGACGTGGCGATCCAGGGGCTCGGACGCAGCCACCGGACCAACCAGACCGTGCCGCCGATATTTCGCCCGGTGGTGACCGACTGCAAGGGCGAGCGCCGCGCCATCTCCACCATCGCGCGGCGGCTCGACAGTCTGGGCGCCCTGACACGCGGGCAACGCCAGACCGGCGGGCAGGGCCTGTTCGACCCGAGTGACAATCTCGAAAGCGACCTGGCGCGCGAGGCGCTGGCGCAATGGTATCGTCTCCTGCACGGCGGCAAGCTCGCCAGCGTGACGCTGGCCGCCTTCCAGGACATGACCGGCCTCAAGCTGGTCGACGATCATGCCGTGCTGCTGGAACGGTTGCCGCCGATCCAGCGCTGGCTCAACCGTTTGTTGGCGCTGCGCATCGCTGTGCAGAACGCGATCTTCGAGGAATATATGGGTCTTATCCAGGCCCGCGCCGATGCGGCACGTGAGGCTGGGACCCTCGATGTCGGCGTTGAGACCATCCGGGCCGAGAGGATCGTGACGCTCGCCGACCAGTGCCTGCGTGTCGACCCGAGAACCGGCGCCGAGACGCGACTGCTCCACCTCGAACTTCACCTGAAACCGCGCGTCACCGGTTGGGATCGCCTGATGCGGATCTGGGGCAACACCGACGGCGTCACCTTTCTGCACAACACTCGTTCCGGCCACGTCGCGCTGGGCGTGCCGTCCTGGTCGATCACCGACGAAGAGGGCCGTGTCATCCCGATGGTGTCGCTTGAACGCCCGACCGGATCTTCGCGGATCAGCGAGGCTGAACTGGCACTCAGCCGCTGGAAGCGGATTGAGCACGATCGATTTCGCGATCTATGGGAGGCCGAATGTCTCGATGCATTGACGAAGGTCGACACCGAAGCGGTCCATGTAGCAACCGGCCTTCTCCTGCCGGTCTGGCACAAGCTGCCAGGGGACGATGTCCGTGTCTGGCGGATCGACGATGGCGCCGATACGACCATCCTCGGTCGTATCATCCACCCGCGTGCTCTCGGGCGGCTCCAGTCGGAATTTGTATTGGCTGTGAATGCGACAAGCCTCTCTCCCGGCGAAGTACTGCGCGGCGCGGAGGTTGCTGGCGGTGTTCTAATCCCGGGATTAAAGGGAGCGAGGCTCGTCACGGTGACGGTCAACAACAGCCGGCGTCTAGAAATTCGCGACTATGCGCCCGAGCATCGCAACTGGCTCAAGTTCTGCGGTGCGTTCAGCGAGGTCCTGAGCTTCAAGACCAGACTGTTTCTGCCGCCCGACAATGCGTGCGCCATTCTTGAGAAGATTGCCACGGACGTTTGAACGCCGTAGAGCGGAGCCGCATCTCAACCACCCGACAGATACTGACTTCTTCTCACAGGTTGACCTCGCATCCGCCGGTGAAAGGCCACACGCTTTCGCAATTGAAGATGGCGGCATCGTGCCAGGCGCGAGCGATCTCGCGGCGATGCTGACGGCTCTTTTCCCGATTATCGCCGGCAGCGGAATTATGGCTTGGCCGCCTGCGGTAACTCAGGACTCCGACGCGACCTCCTGAAGCTTTGCGGTTGACGCCCTCCAAAAGGTACGCATCCGTTGAGCGTCGCCTTGCCCGGGACGTGACAGACCGCTCTTAAGGTCGCTCTTGAGCGCGGTCGTAGGAGCGGTTTTTGTGGGTCAGATCACGGTTTTCGGCGGGCCTGAGCGTCGGCGGCGCTGGGGCGAGGACGAGCGGGCGAAGATTCTGGCGGAGGCCTTTTCTCCTGGCGCCTGCGTGGCGCGTGTAGCCCGCCAGTATGACGTATCGACGGCGCTGGTTTACACCTGGCGCCGTAAGGCGTGCCTGGAGGCTGGGGTGGCGGGCGCTGCGGCGTCGGCGCAGGTCGGCTTCGTCGAAGCCGTCGTCCTTGATGACGGAGGCAGCAAGCCGTTACCGTCGCCGCCGGCTGTTGTGGTGGATCTGCCTGGTGGGCGGCGCGTGAACATCTACGCATCGGCGCCGCCCGGCATGGCCGCGGCTGTTCTGAAGGCGCTGATCCGATGATCCCGGTCCCGAGCGGAGGCAAGGTCTGGCTCGCGTTAGGCCATACTGACATGCGCAAGGGCATGCGGTCGCTCGCTTTGCAGGTTCAGGAGGCCTTGAAAAAGGATGTCCATGCTGGCGACCTGTACGTCTTCCGCGGGCGGAGCGGGGCGCTTTGCAAAATTCTGTGGCATGACGGCCTCGGGATGTCATTATTCGCGAAGCGTTTGGAAAGAGGACGTTTTGTCTGGCCCGCCGCAAAGGACGGAACGGTGGCCATCTCGGCATCGGCGATGGCCTGCCTGCTCGAGGGTATAGACTGGCGTAACCCCCAGGAGACCTGGCGCCCAACCCAGGTCGGCTGATCCACCGCGTCAATCAAGGTGCGAGAAATCCCGCCTGTCCGGGCGCATTGGTGAGACAAAATACGCGGGAAAACTGGCTTAAATCCTGGGGTTTGCGGCAGGTTCGTGTTATAAAAAAGCATGCCTGCAAGCGACCCGTCCGACGATCTCATCCAGCTTCGCGCTGAGTTTGCGCTCGTTCAGGAACGGGCCGATAAGGCGGAGGCTGAGGTCGCCATCGTTCAGGAACAGGCCCAGGCCAGATTGCTCGAGGCCGAAGCACGGGTTGCCAAAGTCTGGGCAATCAACGCTGATCTGCTGGCCCGCAACGCCCACCTCGAGCTGATGAACGAGAAGATGCGCCGCGACAAATACGGCGCGAGCTCCGAGCGCAGCCGGCGCCTGCTGGGTCAGCTCGAACTCACCTTCGAGGAACTCGAGGCCAATGCCAGCGAGGCTGAGCTGCTTGGCCAGATTGCCGCCGACAAGACCACCGCGGTCGCAGCGTTCACCCGCAAGCGGTCCACCCGCCGCGACTTCCCGGCCGACGTTCCGCGCGAGAAGGTCGTCATCCCAGCGCCAGAGCTTTGCCCGTGCTGCGGCTCGGACGATCTTAGCCATCTGCCCCCGGTGATCACCGAAACGCTCGAGAGAATACCGGCCCGCCACAAGGTGATCCAGACGGTCCGGGAGAAGGTCTCGTGCCGTAAGTGCGAGAAGATCAGCCAGCCACCAGCGCCCTTCCACGTGACGCCGCGCGGGATGTTCGGGCCGCACTTCCTGGCGAACCTGGCCTTCCAGAAGTACGGTCTGCACCAGCCTCTCAACAGCCAGCGTGACCGGCTCGAGGCCGAGGGCATCCCCTTGAGCCTCTCGACGCTCGCGGATCAGATCGGCGCGATCTGCGTGGCGGTGAAACCCCTGTTCCTGCTGCTGGAGGCGCACGGGCTTGCAGCAGAGCGCCTGCATGCCGATGACACCACCATTCCGCTGTTGGCAAAGTTGAAAACCAGCGTGGCGCGGATCTGGGACTATGTGCGCGACGATCGCCCGTTCGGCGGGCCGGCGCCGCCGGTGGCGCTGTGCTACTACTCCAGCGATCGCAGGGGCGAGCATCCTCGCGCCCACCTGGCCGGCTATACCGGTATTCTCCAGGTCGACAGGTATGCCGGCTTCAATGCCCTGTTCGAGGAAGGCTGGGCCGATAAGCCCATGACGCGCGCAAATTGCTGGGTTCATGCACGCCGGGAATTCTTCAAGCTCGTCGACCTCAGACAGCAGCTCAAGCGCAAGAGAAAAGGCACTGCGCCGCTCATCTCGCCGCTGGCAACCGAGGCGCTGGAGATCATCGATCGGCTCTTTGCCATCGAGCGCGGCATCAACGGCAAGCCTGCCGCCGAGCGCCTGGCCGTTCGCCAGGAGCTGTCCGCTCCGATCGTTGCCGAACTGGAGGCCTGGATGCACGAAACGCGCAGCAAGCTCTCTCGTCACGATGCCGTGGCCAAGGCCATCGCCTACCTTCAGAACGACTGGGCAGGCTTCACCACCTTCCTCGCCGATGGCCGGATATGTCTCTCGAACAACGCCGCGGAGCGCCAGCTGCGCAGCGTGGCCCGGGGAAGAAAAGCCTGGTTGTTCGTGGGCTCGGACCGCGGCGGCCAGCGCGCGGCGATGATGTTCAGCCTGTTCGGCACGGCCCGGCTCAACGAAGTTGATCCGCTCGCCTGGTTCACTGACGTCCTCGCCCGGATCGCTGACATCCCCCAGAACCGCCTTCACGAACTCCTGCCGTGGAACTGGAAGGCAGCTCAGCAGCAGGTGGCCGAGGAACTCGCCGCCTGAACCATCGTCAACGGGGCGACCTGGTTACGGGAGCGCCGCGGCTGCTATCGGATGCGTACTCCAAAAGTCCAGGGTCTCGATCTTTTCTGGCGAGGCTGGACCACCGCAGTCCGCGCCCGCGACGACGTGCTTATCCCGAAATTCAAGGCTCGGGAGGTCGTTAAGCTTCCCCTGGACTTTACAGCGATCAACCGTTTCCATCACAGCGGTAAAGTCGGGCTCCAGGATCGACAACGCATTCAGCACTGCCCTCGAGATCGGAGAAGCCGGAGGGAAATCGATGGTCGCGCCGAAAGGCGTGCTTGACCGTCTCGACAAACATCACAAACCGGGCGCGGCTCGCCAGTAAAGCCTTCTGGATAGGCCCCGATCCTTTAGCACAGCGTTGAAGATGAACGTATCCAGCCAGTTGCCCCGGAGCGTCGGGATGGCCCAACGCCTCCCTTGGTTTGCTGTGGCGCCTTTGCCCCGATCACCGCATCATCATCCCGCCATCGACGGCGTATTGGCTGCCGGTAACAAAGGCGGAATCCTCGGACAGCAGGAACAGCGCCACGGCGGCGGCCTCATCGGAGGTTCCGGCGCGACTCAGCGGAACCTGGCCGAGCACGAAGTTTTCGAACGAGGTTCGCGCCTCATCGGGGAGAAAATGCCGGAAGTTGGTGTCGATGGGTCCCGGTACGAGGACGTTGGCACGGATACCGCGCGGCGCGAGCGCGCGCGCCCAGTTGCGCGCCATGGCGATGACCGCGCCCTTGGTCGCCGCGTAAAGACTGGTCAGCGCCGCGCCTTCATAGGCGGAGCTGGAGGCGGTGACGACGACGGAGGCGCCGGGATTGAGCCAGGCCGACAGGCCGGCGAGCTGGAGCATGGGCCCCCGCACATTGGCGGCCATCATCGCGTCGAAGGTCGCGGCATCCACATCCTCTATCGCCCCGAGCGCTGCGTAGCCCGCGTTCAGCCACAGGCCGTCAAGGGACCCGGCCGCCCGCACTGTCTCGACAAGGGCGGCGACAGCAGCCGGATCAGCGGCGTCGTTCGTCAGCGCGATGGCGTCGTTCGCCAACGCCTGTCTCGCCGCCTCGACGCGCCCTCTGTCGAGGCCGGTGACGATCACTGATCCGCCTTCACGGACGATCCGCCTGGCTCCGGCCAAGCCCATGCCGCTGGTGCCGCCCGTGATGAGCACACGCTTTCCGGCGAAGCGCGGAGACATCATCTCTGCCCAGTCATATGGGCGCGATAGGCGCCCTGGCGTTCCAGCATCCAGCCGGGATATTCCGGCTGCAAGGCGCTTGCCTCATCGAGGGTCGCCAAATCTTGCGCGGACAACCGCACATCGACGGCGGCCAGATTGTCGTCGAGTTGCTCCGGCCGCCTGGCCCCGACGATCACGCTGGTGACGACGTCCTGATGCAGCAGCCAGGCCAAAGCGATCTGCGCGACGCTGACGCCGTAGGCTTCAGCGATCGGTCGCATGGCGTCGATCACGCCATACCCTCGCTCCCGGTCCACCGGTGGGAAGTCAAAAGTCGCGCGGCGGCCCTCGCCGGTCGTCTCGTCCTCGCGGCTGTATTTGCCCGACAGAAAACCCCCGGCAAGCGGGCTCCACACCATCAATCCCAGCCCCTCGGCCTTGAGCATCGGGGCGATCTCCCGTTCCAGGCCGCGGCCGGCCAAGGTGTAATAGGCTTGCAGCGACAGGATCGGCGCCACATTGCGGGCCTCGGCGACGCCGATCGCCTTGACGATCTGCCAGGCCGCCCAGTTGGACAGGCCGATGTAGCGGACGTGCTCCTGCCGCACGAGCGTATCGAGCGCCTCGAGCGTCTCGACGATCGGAGTCGCCGCATCGAAACCGTGAATCTGATAGAGGTCGATATGGTCGAGCTGGAGCCGGTCCAGGCTCGCCTTGCACTGGTCCAGCACATGTTTGCGCGAGGCCCCCCGCGCATTAGGCCCATCGCCCATCGGCCCCATCACCTTGGTGGCGATCACCAGATCTTCGCGGGCGAGGCCGAGGTTGCGGATCGACTGGCCGAGTATGCGTTCGCTCGTCCCGCCGGCATAGACGTTGGCGGTGTCGATGAAGTTGACGCCCGCCTCGACGGCCGCCTTGACCACGGCGTCCGCCTCCTCCTGACGCAACTGGCCGATCTGGCCCCACATCCCCTCGCTGCCGCCGAAGGTCATGGTCCCGAGACAGAGTTCGGAGACGAACAGGCCGCTCGGGCCAAGGGAACGATAACGCATGGGGCAAACTCCTCGTCGTCGGTATGTGTCCGTCAGATAGGGCGGCGCACCCCGGGGGGCGACGCCGATCGTCGCAATCTCTTGCCCGATTATCTCAATCGCCTTGATCGCCGCTGGCGTTGAGGCCGACGGGCGCTAAGGATGGCGACATGTCCGATCCCGCTCATGACCGCCTGATCGAGGCCCTCGCCCGTCATTGGGCGAGATGGGGCCGCGAGCCGCCGCTGGACGGCTTAACCCTCATGGTCAGCGACCGGCCCACAGGGTTGCTGCACTCCCTCTATCGCGCATCTTTTTCCGCCGTGCTGCAAGGAGCCAAAGTCAGCCTGCTCGGAGAATGCGTGTTTCGCTACGATGCGGGCAAGTGTCTGGTCGCCTCCATGGACCTGCCGGTGACAGCCCAGGTGGTCGAGGCCAGTCCGGAGCGGCCCTATATGGCGTTCAGCCTGGCGGTCGATCCGGCGATGGTCGCCGATCTGTTGCTCGATCAGCCCGAGGACGGCGTCGTGGCGCCGATAAAGACCTTGACCACCATGGCCGTCGGGCGACTGGATGCGACCTTGCTCGATCCGCTCGCGCGCCTGTTCGATCTGATCGACAGCCCGAGAGATCTGGCCGTGATCGGGCCGCTCATCCGACGTGAGATCGTCTGGCGGCTGCTGCAGGGCGAGCATGGACCCATGTTGCGTCAGATCGGCCTGGCCGACAGCCGCATGGCGCGGGTGGCGCGGGCCGTCGCCTGGATCAGGGACCATTATGCCGAGCCGATCCGGATTCCCGATCTGGCGGCATTGGCGGGGATGAGCGTCGCCGGACTGCATCGCCACTTCAAGGCCGCCACGACGATGTCGCCGATCCAGTTCCAGAAACAGGTCCGGCTTCAGGCTGCACGCCGCATGGTGCTGGCCGACACGGCCGAGATCGCCGCCATCGGCTTTTCGATCGGCTATGAAAGCCCGTCCCAGTTCAGCCGCGACTATCGCCGCCTGTTCGGCGAGCCGCCCGGCCGCGACGGCGTGGCGATCCGGTCAGGCGTGCGGGCGGCGGTCGAGCTATGAACCGGCGTGGGGACGGCTCCCCCCTTCACGTCTCATCCTGCACCTGAAAACTCAGCAGTTGACTCAGTCAACAATATGCGGTGAGAGGGCTTATGGACACCGCGATAGACGCCATCCGCACCTTCAACCGCTTCTTCACCCGGCATGTGGGCGCCATCGACGCCCGTTTCCTGGACACCGATGCGAACCTGGCGGAGGCCCGGCTGCTGTTCGAGATCGCGCGGCTGGAGCCAGTTCCAGCGAACACCCTGCAGACTGAACTGGGCCTTGATCGTGGGTATCTGAGCCGGATGATCGCCCGGTTCGAGGGTCGGGAATGGATCCTGCGTGATCGCCTCGAAGGCGATGCCCGTACTCGCCCGATCCGGCTGACCGGGACAGGACGTGCCGCCTTCGATCTGATCGACCAACGGCAGCGCGCCGCCGTCGCCTACGACCTCAGCCGCCTCAGCCCAGTGGAGCGGGATGATCTGGTACAGGCGCTGACCAAGGCGCGGCTGCTGCTCGACCCGCAAGCGCCCCTGGATTTCATCATTCGACCGGCTCGCATCGGCGAGGTCAGTCAGGTCGCGGCGCGGCAATCCATCCTGTACGCGGCGAGTCACGGCTGGGGTCGTGAACTGGAGAGGCTGGAGGCCGAAACGACGGCCAGGTTCCTGCTCCACTTCAATCCCGAGCGGGAACAATGCTGGGTCGCCGATCTGGCCGGCGTCATGGCCGGGGCAGTGTTCCTCACCGACGAGGGTGACGGGCAGGCCCGTTTGCGCCTGCTGCATGTGGAACCGTTCGCGCGTCGGCGAGGGATCGGCGATGCGCTGGTACGCACCTGTGTCGCGTTCGCGCGCGAGACGGGATACGACGGGATCACCCTCTGGACCCACACCGTGCTGGACGCCGCCCGCCGTATCTACGCACGCCAGGGGTTCGAATGCATCGCCACCCAGGTTCACCACGAATTCGGGGAGCCGGTTCAGGGAGAGACGTGGCGGCTAAGTCTGGCGGAATAGGTTCGCCGCTGGCCCCGGAGCCTCACCCATCTACGGCTTCAATGTCCACACAGCCGATCGCCGACAGCGTGGTGTGCACCGCCTCGTCCAGCGGGGTGCGCGGTTCGGGTCCGATCAGCCCTTCGAGCCGGCCGTTCCCGAGGCGGGTCGGCCGCTTCCAGAGGTATTTCATCTCGACCAGCTCGCGCATCAGCGGCACGAAGGGCGCAGCCAATTGCATCATCGACCAGGGCAGGCGGCGGATCGGCAGATCGGGCGCGGCCAGGGCCTTGCGGATGGCGTCGGTCATCCGGCTTCCGTCAGCGTCCCAATGGCCCTCCATATGGAAGGTGGCGAAGTCGGCCAACCCGTCATGCTCTGCCAACCGCACCATGATCTCGGCCACGTCGGGCAGATAGGCCCATTGGTGTCCAACGCCCGGCTTGCCCGGATAGGTGATGACGCGCGGACGCGCGCCCGGCTTGACCAGGCCCTGGCTGAACCAGTTGTTGGCGGCCCGGGGTCCGAAGAAGTCGCCGGCGCGAACGATCAGCACCTTGGCCCAGCCGCGATCGGCCGCCGCCTTCAGCCGCTGCTCCATCTCGACGCGGATGCGGCCTTTGCGCGTCCGGGCGTTCTGCGGCGCATCCTCGGCGATATCGGGGAAGACATCGCGACCATAGTTGTAGACCGTGCCCGGCAACAGGATCCGCGCCGCACCCAATTCGGCGGCGGCGATGGTGTTATCCAGCATCGGCAGCACCTGGGTGTTCCAGTTGCGATAGCCCGGCGGATTGACCGCATGGACGATCAGGGAAGCGCCTTCGGCTGCGGCCGCAACGTCCGCCGCCGACAAGGCGTCGCCCTTGATCCAGGCGATCCTCGGATCGCCCCGCGCGCCGGCCGGATCACGATTGAGGGCGCGCACCCACCATCCGGCCTCCAGCAGGCGCGTCGCGACCTCGCCGCCGATCCCGCCCGTGGCCCCCAGGACCAACGCCGTTCTGTTCTTCATCTTCGCCTCCATCCGTTCGATGAAGACAGGATGGGCGCGTCTTGCTCCGAACGAAATTGCGGAAAACGCTCTACCCGCTATACGAAAACAGATGAGCCGAGAACCAGACTGGAACCTCTATCGCACCTTCCACGCCGTGCTGCGGGAGGGGTCCCTGTCGGGCGCGGCCCGGGCGCTGGGCATGACCCAGCCCAGCATCGCCCGCCACATCGACGCTCTGGAAGCCGCGTTGGCAACAAGACTGTTCCTGCGCACGCCCCGCGGCCTGTCGCCGACCGACGCGGCGCTGGAACTGAGGCCCATGGCCGAGAGTCTGGCCGCCGTTTCATCGACCTTGCTGCGCACGGCCGAGGGCGGTCGCGGCGGCGAAGTTCGTGGCACGGTGCGGATCAGCGCCAGCGAGGCCGTCGCGGTGCATCATCTGCCTCCCCTGCTGTCGCGTCTGCGCCAGGCTCATCCCGGCCTGACCCTGGAGTTGTCCCCGTCCAATGCGCTCGACGATCTGCTGCAGCGCAAGGCGGATATTGCGGTTCGAATGGTTCGGCCCGAGCAACAGGCCCTGGTCGCGCAACGCATCGGCTCCATCGCCGTCGGCCTGCACGCCCGTCGCGACTATCTGGACAGCCGAGGGATTCCCCGGGCCCTGGACGACCTGCGAGCCCACGACCTGATCGGCTACGATGTGGAAACTCCTGCCATACGGGCGGCGGTCGAGCGCTATCCGGCGCTGAACCGAGATGCCTTCGCTCTCAGGGTCGATAGTGACGTGGCCCAATTGGCCGCCATCCGCGCCGGCTTCGGCATCGGTATCTGCCAGGTGATCCTCGCCGCCCGCGAACCCGATCTGGTGCGCGTACTTCCGGAGACCTTCCGTCTCGATCTGGAGACCTGGATCGTCATGCACGAAGACCTGCGCGACAATGTCCGTTGCCGGGTCGTGTTCGACGCCCTCGTCGAAGGGATGAGCAGGATCGCTGCGTGAACCGGGCCACAGCAGCTCATATTGATCTGCTCAGGGCCACCTCGGCCACATAGAAGGCCGACCATCAAGTCGAGCTGCAGGCGACCTGCCAGGCGCTGCTGACATCTCGTCGCATGACGCTATGACGTCGAACTACGATCCTGTGAGCCGCGTCCCGCGCCGTCTCGGTTATTCCGATGACGTCATCTTGCGGCTCAACGAAATCGAACGGATCATCAGCGCTATCCTGCCCAAAGCCGCCATGGGAATTGGCTGGTGGTCCATTGCTGAGGAATCTGACCGGCACCATGTGCAATGCCAAGCCTAGCTTGAGGCCAGCTATCAATCAGTTTCATCAGAGAAGTACGAACCGTATGCCTTGATCTGGACGCCATGCCTGAACGGATTCCAATCCTCCCCGCCTTCGAGAGACAAGGTCCTCGCCGTCGACTGCACGGAAATTATCTGATCTTTTACCGGGTCGATGGCGCACGGGTCACCAATATCCACATCCTGCACGGCGCCAGCGATTACGCATCGCTCATTTTCAGGAACTGAGCGGACGGGCGAGGTCAAATTTCCGGACCTCACCCGTGCCGGTTGCTTCAAACGCTTGCGGGTTCCGCTTCGGGTGCAATTTCCGCCGCAGGTTCAGATGCCTTCGCTTTGATCACTCGCTTGGCGGTTTTCGGTTTGCTGTCCTGCTTGGCACCCGCGGCTTTCGAGGCTCTGTTGGCTTTGACAGCCGGTGCCGGGGCAGGGGCTTTCGCCACACTTTCTGTGCCGGGCTTGGCTCGCGGCTTGCGGCCGGCCTTACCTTTGGCCGCTTTCTCGCTCGCTGTCTCGACTGCCGGACTATCCGTTGTCGCTACTGAAGCCTTGCGACCGCGCTTGGCCGGAGCGGCCGCAACGGGCGTCTCAGGTTCAGCGGCGACAGGAACGTCACTGGCATCTACCTTCTTGCGACCAAGCCCAAGCCGCTGCGCAACCTCGCGGCGCTGCTCGGAATAGCCCGGCGCGACCATCGGATAGTCCTTCGCCAGACTGTAGCGTTCCCGATATTCGGCAGGGGTGAGACCATGCCTGCCGATATGGCGCTTCAGGCTCTTATAGGGCTTGCCGTCGATCAAGCTGATAATGTGGTCGCGCGAAGCGAGGCTCTTGCGGATCGATACGGCCGGGACATGATCCGGTTCCGCGGGCGTTGCTACGGCGGCCTTGCGCTCGAGCGCCGTGCGGGTTGTTTCGATGATTCCCGAAATATCGGAGGCCGGTACCTGATTGTTCGCGAAATAGGCGCTCAGTAGTTGGACCGTCATCGCGGTGAAATCAGGTTCGATGGCATCGGACATGGAAAACTCCAGATCGAGGAAGAAAGAGATGGACGCCTCTGGCACAAAAACGTTGCCGAACATCTAAGCGCGAAGCGCCGATGACCACAAGCCGGCAATGTATATCGCTTGTACCGGCTGCCGTTGCAAATTGAACAGCAGCAATGGGAGAGGGAGAGGGGAGGGCAGAGACGAGATCGAATAAATGGTCTCGATTTTGCGAAAGACAGCTCATGGCCAACCGCGTGTCCGCCCATATCCAGATCGGCGGGGTCCTGTCCCGCAGCCGGTACCCCGAACTTATATCTGCGATCGTTGACGATAATCCCGCCATCGACTGGGACGGCACCCCATTCGATCCCTCCGACCTACCGGTAACCGGCCCGTTATACCTGATGGATCATGAGGTCGCCGCAGGGCGCTTCGACGAGATCGAGCAATGTTGCCGGTCGCTTGGGCTATCCTATGTTCGCTGGCGGGCCGGCTACAGTGGAAGCTTCCCGTCAGACCGTGAAATCTGCTTCGGGCCTGGCGAACCAGAGACCTTCTTCACCACCGAGCAAGACACGCTGATCTTTTCGATCGAACGGATTCGCGAACTCGGATCGATGGAAGCGATCGAGGCTGAATATGCCCGTGCGAATTTCAATCCGCCGCCATTGACGATCATCGACGACGATCCTGTCGATTGCGAAGCAGTGGAGACCGTCCATGGCTGACTTGTATGATCCGGGCCTTGTCAAGATCGCATTGAACGGTTCCTTCTGTTGACGCG
>NZ_LSJY01000100.1 GCF_001556865.1 Sphingobium sp. CCH11-B1
TCCGACCGCTTTACTCGGCCAACGCGCCCCAGGCGTCGGTGGAGATCAAAGGGGGCGCGCAGCCCTACGAGGGTCTCGATATATTCGTCGGGGACAACGACGCGGTGCGCCGCGTCGGTGATGCCCTGGAGTTCATGCGCCAGTCCTGTGATCCATCGGCGAAGACTGGTTTCTAAACCGGCCAGCGGCGTCTCACCGACTTTTGCGAGGGCGGCTTGATCCGCACCCGACCAAGTTGGCCAACACCGTTATAATCTCATTCTAACCGTTGCGCGCACCGTCGTCGGCGCGCCGGGCATGATGTTGTTGTCGTTGTAGGCGGACGAGAAATAATCGCTGTTAAGCAGATTCTCGACGTTGATTTGCGCCTCGATCTGGGGGGTGAGCTTGAAGAATGCGGCGGCATCGACGCGGGTGAAGGCGGGCAGGATGGCGGTGTTGCTGATGGACGTGAAGCTTTTCGACTGGTGGTAGACACCGGCGCCGGCCCCCAAGCGTGGGGTGAGGTCGTAACGCGTCCAGAGCGAAGCCTGTTGTTTTGGAACCAGCGGAACCTCGCGCCCGGCCGGGGCGGCACTCGTCGTTTTGCGAATTGTCGCGTCCTGCAGCGCATAGCCCGCGCTGATCTGCCACTGGGGTGTGATCGCGCCGCTAAGGCCGAGTTCGAGCCCTTTGCTGCGCTGCGCGCCCGTGAGCACCGTCCGTGCGGGGTCATTGGGGTCGGCCGCGCGGGTGTTGGTGCGGTCAAGCTGGTAGATGGCGGCGGTCAGGTTCAGCGTCGGGCGGATATCCCATTTGAGGCCAAGCTCGTAATTGTCGAACCTCTCCGGCTCCAGCGCGGCGCTGGTGACATCGAGCGATGAGAATTGATCCCCCGACTGCGGCAGGAAGGACCGGCTATAGCTGGCGTATATCGAGACAGGTTGCACCGGCTTGAGCACCACGCCCACTCGGGGAGACCAAAGCGTGTCGGTCCGGCGATAGCTCTGCCCGGCAACCAGGTCGTCGACGTTAAGCGTGAAGCGGTCGCGGCGAACGCCGCCGATCAGATCGACATGGTCGCCGATCGAGATCTGGTCCTGCACATAGAAGGCGGCGGCGTCGGCGTTCGTGCGGATTGACCGGTAGCCGGTATTGGGAGTGGTGCGCAGCGTGACCGGCGGCACCGTGATCGGGTCGGCCAACCCGACAAAGACGCGCCGCCCCCCGTTGACGATATCACCACCCCCGAAAAAGCCGTTGATCCGCTGGTTGCGCGTGCGCTGGTCGCTAATTTCGAAGCCAGCGAGCAGCACGTGGCGGACGGGTCCAGTGGTGACCCTCCAAACAAGGTCGTTCTGGTTGAGCAGGTTCTTGCGTGTCGTGGGATCGCTATACGCTTCGAGGCCGACGCTCTGGACGCCGCCGCGCGACGTGACCGGGGTGACCGGAAAGGCGTTCCGATAGAGCTTGTCGTAATCACCATACAGGACCCGACTGGTCAGGGTCAGATTGTCGCTGAAGCGGTGCTCGACGCGCCCATTCAGGACCTTGGCCTCGAAATCGCTGACGTTGAATCCCGGCACACCGAAGAAGGTGTCGCGGGCGCCGGTGAGCGGGCGTGACGGGCTCGTCAGCGAGCCCTGAACGGCCGAGGGGACGCCTCGGTCGATCGTTCGCTTGTCGCTGTTATATTCGAAGCCCAGATCGATCCGAGTCGCACCGCCGAGCGAGAGCGCGACGGTCGGGTTGATCGCAACCCGGCGCCCGTCATAGAAGTCGCGATTGTTTCGGAACTCCTCGTAAACGGCGTTCATCCGGGTGGAGACGGACTCGCTGAGTGGCTGACTGATGTCGGCGTCGACATACCATGCGCCATATGTGTCCGCCGAACCGCTGCCGCTGATGAAGGCGTTGGCGACAGGGCGCTTGGTGACGCGGTTGATTACGCCCCCGCCGCCGCCGCGCCCGAAGATCATCGCGTTGGGACCTTTCAGAACCTCGATCCTCTCTGCATTGTAGAGGCCGCGATAATATTGCACGTCGTCCCGCAAGCCATCGACGAAGAAGTCTGCGGTGCTGCTGTTCCCGCGCAGGATGATCTGATCGCGGTGTCCCTCACCTTGGGAGATTACGGCGCCGGGGACATAGCGTAGTACATCGGCAATAGAGCGCATCGCCTGGTCGTCGATCTGCGTTTCCGTGATGATCGAGACCGCTTGGGGGACATCGTTGAGCTCGGTCGGTGTGCGCGTGGCGGTGCTGGTCGCATCGATCTGATAGCCGTCGCGGACGCCGGTCACGATGATCGTTTGCGAGGTGCTGCCGGGTCCCGACAGGAACTGGTCTTGAGCCATTGCCGGGACGGTGAGCAGCCCGAAGCCGAGTGCAGTTCCAATACCAAGATTTCTCACCGTTGACCCTTTTGCGAATCTCTCTCACCAACGCAATAGGTGATTTGAGAGTGCGTCGCAATAGCCCTTCGGGGTGGTCGCTGTCGGGCCCGTTGACTTGCTCTCTAAAATATGAGGCCAGCGAAACGGACTACGGCAATGTTACGAAGCCCGACGAGATCACTTATCAGAGCCTGAGTTGGCTTTGCCGTTGCATTACGCCGAACGTCCTCAGCCATGACATGGAAGAGAGCCGAGCCAGTGACGCTCACCGGACGACGATCTTGCCTTTCATGCCGAAAATCGAGTGCATGAAGTGCGAACAATGCACGTCGTAGGTTCCGATCCGGTTGACAACCAGGCGCACGTCCCCGCTTTCTCCGCCTCCCAGATCGACCTCACCCTTGTTGATCGTCGACCGGCTGGCAGGGGCAATACTGGCTTGCTCGAAAAAGGCCTTGGCGACAAAATTGTGGCCGCCCCCTGCCGTGTTAACAAAGCGCAAGCGGTAGGGAACACCGCGTTGAAGCGTGATCGTGGCTGGAACGAAAGCGAAATTCTTCATGTCGATTTCGATCGTCCGGGCGTTCAACCAGTTCGGCGATTGAGCAAAGCCAGGCCCCGCGAGAAGAAGGCCGCAAACAGCGAGGCTTCCTGCTGCATCCAGGGTTGCCGAACGTAACTGTACGGAATCCCGCGCCAACAGGCGCAGGATCGCCGCTGCGCAGGATTTCGCGTCACGCGCATTATAGGATTCGGAATGGCTTGGTGCTGCAAATTCCGCTGACCCTCCCTCGTTAGGAACAATCAACGGCAGCCCTGACGCGATGGCTTCTAAGGCAACGAGACCAAAAGGTTCGGTATCCGATCCGTGCACGAGCGCATCTGCGCTGGCCAACACGGATGCAAATCGCTCACGCTCGAAGATCGGCTTAAACAGCCGGATGTGGGGATTGCCAGCGACGCGGCTGAAGATTTTGGGTCGATCGACGCCGTCGCCAAGGAGGATGAGCCCAAACCGCCTCCTCGGCGGGGGGGCAGACACAGACATGGCCCCTCCATTTCCTCCAGAAGACGATAGTGTCGATCTATCGCCGCTGCCCGTTCTTGGACCATTCCGCTTGCCGTCACCCAACTCCTGCGGACAGCGGAATGGTCATGTGCCGCTGCCCGGCTCACGAGCAATATCGGCGGCTTGTTGCCAATCGCGCTATCTGGTCGCGACAAACGTCGACATATGCACGGCCATGCTGTTGCCCACAGCCGCCACGCACACATTGTCGCCCCCTCGCTTGACCTGACGAACACCATGGTTGCCGCCCTAGCTGCGCTCGGCCTGCCAATAGAAGGTGAATCAGGAACTTG
The DNA here is from genome assembly GCF_001556865.1 of Sphingobium sp. CCH11-B1. Taxonomy (GTDB): domain Bacteria; phylum Pseudomonadota; class Alphaproteobacteria; order Sphingomonadales; family Sphingomonadaceae; genus Sphingobium. Next base: position 3,738 of record NZ_LSJY01000100.1, read on the forward strand.
AAAACAGCGGGACGCGTGGATCGCCGGCCTGCGTGCGAGTTGTGAACGATTGGGCGCAATGGAAGAGTGCGCCGCCGGCCCGGGGGCGTTCCGCTTCGTGACATTCGTTCACGTCGGATTCGAGGGGTGTTCGCCGGCCGTGCGTAATGAATGTTAGCACGACGGAGGAATGAACATGGATATGGATTTGGACAGCGCGTTGCGCCGCCTTGCCGAGCAGCCGCTTCATCCCCGGCTTGCTGAACTGGAAGGGGATGTCATGCGGTTGATCGCGGCGGAGCAGCACGCGGGCAGCGGAGTGACACTGCGGGCTGGCATGCTGGCAGCGGTAGGCGCAGTCGTCTTGGGAGTGGTGGGCGGCGGATTGTCATCCGCAGCGGCGACTGCGCAGATGCCGACGCTGACGCCTTTCGGACCTGCCGTGCCGCTAGCGCCTTCGACCTTGCTGGCGTTCCAATGACGAGCAGCGCCCGGAGAACGATGCTGATCGCGGCCGTCGCGTTCGTGGCGGCGGTCGCAGGCGTGTGGGCTGGACGCGAGGTGTTTCCTACGCCGACGAGCCCAGGTGTGGAGCTTCACAGCTTGCTCCACGACGGGCTCGAGTTGGACGAGGCTCAACGGACCAAGCTCGAGACGCTGGAGTCCCGCTTCACCGTTCGAAGGCGTGCCTTGGAGCTGGAACTCAGGGCCGACAACGCGCGGCTCGCCGACGCCATCGAGGCCGAACATGGTAACGGGCCGCAGGTCGCGGCGGCCGTCGATCGTTCGCACGGCTCGATGGGCGAGCTCCAAAAGGAGACGTTGAACCATATGTTCGCGATGCGGCAGATCCTGCGGCCCGACCAGGCAAGGACGTTCGACCGCGCGGTGGTGAAGGCGCTGACCGCAGACGCGCGGTGAGTCTTGAACTTTCGGCCTGCACCGACGGCGAACTCGCCGCCTTGACGCTCGCTGGACGTCAGGCCGCCTTCGCCGAGATCATGCGCCGGCACCAGGAGCCGGTCTACCGCCTGATCCGTGCACATATCGGCGACGCCGAAGAGGCGCTTGACCTCACTCAGGAATGCTTCGCGTCCGCCTTTCAGAACCTGCGAAGGTATGACGGAGATCGGCCGCTCGCTGCGTGGCTGGCCCGCGTGGCGATCAACAAGAGCCGCGACTGGCATCGGCGGCGGCGCATACGCCAGATACTATCGTTCGCCTCTTCGCTGCCGCCCGAGACGATGGAGAGTGAGTGGGACGAGGCGCCAGGCGCCGACGCGGTAACCTTCCATCGCGCTGAGCTAGCCCGGCTTTCGCGCGCGGTATCCCAGCTGCCGGCCACGCTCAAGGAGACGATCTTGCTCCGGACCGTGGAGGGCTTGTCCCAAAAGGAAACCGCCGCCGCGCTGGGGATCAGTGGCAAGGCCGTGGAGACGCGGCTCCGGCGCGCGCGTAAAAAATTGTTGGATATTCTCGATTGCGCATGAGGGGGTGGGCTGGTTCATGCGTAATAAGGGGTAATGTCGGCGGCGTCCTCCCCCGGCTGCAAGCATTGAATTGGAGTGAAGGAACGGCATGAGCCGCAATCTGAACCGGCGCGACGTGATGCGCGGAACCGCCATGCTCGGCGGCACGCTGGCCATGTCGGCCTACCTGCCAGCTTGGGCGCAACCCGTGTCGCGCGGCATCGCCAAGCCGCTGCCGATCGTATCGGGCACGGAAATCGCCCTGACGATCGACCGGATGAAGCTGGTCATGGACGGAATTACAACGCCCGCGATCGGGGTGAACGGCACGGTCCCGGCGCCACTCGTCCGCCTCAAGGAGGGCCAGAAGGTCCGGCTCGCGGTGACCAACAATCTTGACGAGGATAGCTCGATCCACTGGCACGGCCTCATTCTGCCGTTCCAAATGGACGGCGTGCCGGGCATCAGTTTCCCCGGCATCAAGGCACGTTCGACTTTCGTGTACGAATTTCCAGTCGTGCAGTCAGGCACCTACTGGTACCACAGCCACTCGGGCGAGCAGGAGCAGGGCGGGCTCTACGGCCCCATCGTCATCGATCCCGCGGGACCCGACCCGATCGCATTCGACCGCGAGCATGTGATCGTCCTCTCCGACCATAGCGAAATGACGGGCGAGGAAATTTTCCGCAAGCTCAAGCAGATGGGCGGCGCCTATTTCAACTATCAGCGCCCGACGCTGAGCGGGCTGCTCGCCGGCCGCGAGATGCGCCTCAAGGATCGGATGGAATGGGGCAAGATGCGCATGGACCCGGCCGATATTGCGGATGTTACGGGGTCGACCTACACCTTCCTCGTCAATGGCTTTGGCCCTTACGACAACTGGACGGGCCTCTTCCGACCGGGCGAGCGGGTTCGGCTGCGCATCGTCAATGCTGCGGCGCAAACCAACTTCAACGTGCGCATCCCTGACTTGCCGATGACGGTGGTGCAGGCCGACGGCCAGAACGTCCGGCCGGTAACCGTGGACGAATTCCAGATCGGCGTCGCGGAAACCTTCGACGTGATCGTGACGCCCGAGGACCGCGCCTACAGCTTCGTTTCCGAGGCGATCGACCGATCCGGCATGGGGCGCGCGACACTGGCCCCGCGCGAGGGCATGATCGCCCCGGTCCCGCCGCTCCGCCCGCGCACGTTGCTGACCATGACCGACATGGGCATGGACATGAGCGGCATGAGCGGGATGGAGGGGATGTCCGGTATGGCGGACGAGAACCCGGTCGCAAAGCGCGGGCCGGATCCCACGTTGATGCAGAATGCCTCGCGCAACCTGTGGAAGCTCACCGGGTGGAAAGAGCCCACCGATCACGGAACGAAGGCGGTAGGCGCTGCGATGGCCGGCATGGCTGGGATGGGGGGCGACCAGATGAGCGGCGCTATGCCAGGGATGGACCATAGCCAAATGGCGGCGGGCGCTGCCGGGATGGCGGGCATGGACCATGGTCAGATGAGCAGCGGCGGCATGGCTGGAATGGATCACGGCTCCGGCGGCATGAGCATGGACATGAACATGCGCAACCCCAAGAACGCGCCCGGCGTCAAGATGGGGCCTGGGGTGCAGACCATCTCGCCGATGCCGAAGGACCGCACGGGCGAGCCGCCGCAGGGGCTGGAAGGCGTCGATCATCGCGTGCTCACTTATCGCGACCTTGTCGCGCTGGATCGCAACCCGGACGTTCGTGCCCCGGCGCGCCAGTTCGAACTCCATCTGACCGGCAATATGGAGCGCTATATGTGGGGCTTTGACGGCCAGAAGCTCAGCGATCCCGCTGACCCAATCCCGTTCCGTAAGGACGAGCGGGCGCGCGTCACCCTGATCAATGACACCATGATGCCGCATCCAATCCACTTGCACGGGCACTTCTTCGAACTGGTGACCGGGCATGGCGACTTCGCGCCACGTAAGCACACGGTGAATGTAGCGCCTGGCGGCAAAATGACGTTCGACGTGACGACCGATGCGGTGGGCGACTGGGCGTTCCATTGCCACAATCTTTATCACATGACCGCAGGGATGATGCGTGTCGTGACCGTTCGCCCGATGGGCGAGGAGAACCGCGATGCAGTTTAAGCTCCTCCTGATCGCGGGCGGCGCGGCGCTTGGCTTGGCAACATCTGCGGCCGCGCAGATGGACCATTCCAATATGCCGGGCATGAAGATGCCACCGCCAAAGACGACAACGGTGAAAAAGCCTGCCCCTAAGAAGCCAGCAGCGGCCAAGCCCGCCGCGCGCAAGAAGTCCGTGAAGCCCGCTGCCAGGTCGATACCGCGCGCGAAGGCGGGATCGGGGGCCAGGCCCGCCGCAAGTCGGTCCGCCAAGCCGTCGGCCCCTGGAACGGTCGTTGCCGATCCTCATGCCGGTCATGACATGACGGCCATGCCGGGCATGAATACGCCTGAAGCCAACCCAAATCCTGGCGCCGGGCACGACATGTCGGCGATGCCAGATACCTCCGGCGGTGCCGCCCCAGGCCAGCCAAGTGCCATGCAGGGCATGGACCATGGTTCGATGCAGGGAATGGATCAGGGTTCGGGCGCTATGCAAGGCATGGCAGGTCACGATATGGGAAGCATGTCTCCTCCGACCACGGGGACGACGATGGTCGGGACCAACCTGCCGGCCGGCAACGCTCCGCCGCCGCCGATCCCGACGGATCGGGCCGCGGACCAAGTCTACTCTGCCGCCGCTATGGCGCATTCGCAGCAGCATCTGCAGATGCACGGGGGACAGAATTTCTCGCAGATCATATTCAACCTGGCTGAAGTCCAGATCCGGGATGGACGCGATAGTTATCGGTGGGACGGTAGTGCCTGGTATGGGGGCGATATCAACCGGCTGGTGCTCAAGACCGAGGGCGAAGGGAATATCGGGCGCAGCCTGGAAGCAGCGGAGGTGCAGGCGCTTTATTCGCGCGCCGTAGGCCCATATACCGACATACAGCTTGGCGTCCGCTACGACTTCAAGCCCAATCCCTCGCGTGTCTATGCGACGGTCGGCTTTGAAAGCCTTGCACCCGGCTTCTTCGATGTCGAGGGCGCGCTGTTCCTGTCCAACAAGGGCGACCTGCTCGGGCGTCTGGAAGGCTATTACGATCAGCGGATCACACAGCGGCTGATCCTTCAGCCACGCGCCGAGCTCAACTTCGCCGCGCAGGACGTGCCGGAAATCGGCCTCGGCTCCGGCCTGTCCACGGCCGAACTCGGACTGCGCCTACGCTACGAGATCAGGCGGGAGTTCGCGCCCTATGTGGGTATATCGTACGACCGCAGGTTCGGGGACACCGCCCGCCTCGCGCGCGCCCAAGGCCAGGGGGCGGCGTCGACCAGCCTTGTTCTGGGCATTCGCACATGGTTTTGAGGCCGATTGGGCTTTGTTGCGTTGACTAAGTCCAAGAAGGAGAAGCCCAATGGTTAAGACGATTACAGTTCTGGCTCTGGCGGCGATGGCAGCGAGCCCAGCTTTGGCTCAGCAGCAGATGCAAGGCATGGACCACTCGAAAATGCAGGGCATGAACCACGACAACATGCCTGGCATGAACACGCCCTTCATGCCCGCCGAGATGGCGATGCACGAGAAAATGATGAGGGCCAAAGGCGCCAACGCAAGTGAGACGTGGGCCCGCAAGATGATTGAGCATCACCGCGGTGCGATTGCCATGTCGCAGATCGTTCTCCGCCAGGGGCCCGATGCGAAGACCCGGCAAATGGCTCAGAAGTCTATTGCCGAGCAAAACAAGAGCATCGGTGAGCTTCAGGCGATGCTCCGGGCGATGGGCAAGCCTCCGCAGTAATTAAACCTCGTTCCTTTAGCCCTCAACGAGGGGGCGGGAGGAACGACCAAGGAGTTTTTTGCATGAAGACAGCTTTGCGATCCGCGCTTACTGCCGCAGCCTTGTTGGTTCCGGTTGCCGTCAGCGCGGCCACCCCGATCGTTATGCACCGCGACCCCGGCTGCGGCTGTTGCGCCAAGTGGGCGGCACAGGTGCAGCAGCAGCTCGGGCGCCAGGTGCGCGTCGTCGATGATTCCAATCGCCCCGCGCTGCAGAAGCGCGCGGGGGTCCCTGCGGACGTCTCGTCCTGCCACACCGCAATCGCCGATGGCATGGCTTTCGAGGGCCACGTGCCGATTGCCGACATGAAGCGGGCTCTCGCGACCCGGCCCAAGGGCGTGCGGGGCCTCGCGGTCGGCGGTATGCCGCTCGGCTCGCCGGGAATGGAAGTGCCGGGCGTCAAGGCGCAGGCCTATGACGTGGTCGCCTTCGGTCCCGGCGGGCGCCGCCTGTTTTCAGGCTGGGGGCGGCAAGACGCGGCCGCCGCAGCTGGTGTAGCTCCACGGTCCAGTTCGTCTGGAAGAGCAGGCGAAGAGTTCACAAAAGGATTCGGGTCGGTGAGGAGAGAAGGCGGCATGCGCACCCGGGAATCGATGACCACGAATCAAGGAGTTGGGTGATGGGCGGTAAACGAGCCGGGGCCTTCGCTCTGCTCCTTGCGGTTGCAATGTCAGTAAGCACGTCGGCATCCGCGCATGAAGATCATGATGCGCTTGGGGCTGGTCCCGGGCCAGCCGCTAACAGCGCAGTCGAGACTCAGAACAAGGATGGAGCAGACGCTGGCGCCGGCCACATGGGTATGGGCTCTATGTCGACCGTGGACATGAACATGGGCGGCCGCGACATCGCCGGCGACGACATGGGCATGGGCGGCATGCACGAGGAGACCGCCAACAAGAACAAGAGTTTCGGTGAACGGCTTGTGAGCTGGCTGGGCCGGCTGCACACCATGGTCATTCATTTTCCCATCGCACTGTTCATCGGTGCGTTCGGAGTGGAGCTGTTCGGGTTGTGGCGCCGCAACCGGGACTATCAGCATGTCGCACATATAATGCTGGTGGTCGGCGCGCTGGGAGCGATCGCGGCGGCGTTCCTGGGCTGGTTCGCGGGCGGGTTCTACCTGACCGACCGCAACCCGATCCTGATGACGCATCGCTGGCTCGGGACGTTGATCGCGGTCTTCGGCGTCGCGCTGGCTTGGATGGCAGCGCGCCACCGTAAGGTTCCCGAGCGGTCGCGGACGTTGTACTGGATGGTGCTTGGCCTGATGACGCTCGCTATCTCCATCCAGGGGTTCCTTGGCGGAACCTTCATGCACGGCGGATTATACCACTTGGCATTCTGAACCGGTCCCGCTGTACGCATAAAGCGGTCATTTTCTGAACAGGGACGGCCGAGGGCGCGCCTTCACCGAGGACGCGCCCTTTGACTGATCAGCGGATCGACTGAACTGCTTCGCTGCAGGCCTGCTCGCAACGACGGCAGTGTTCAGCGCAGATGCGGCAATGCTCGTGCGTGCTCGCATGCTTCTCGCATTCCTCCGCGCACAGCCCGCAGGCGATGGCGCAGGCTTGAAGAGCCGCAACCAGCGCTTGCTCATTGCTGCCGGTGCGGCGGGTGCCGAGCGAACCTGCCGCCAGGCAGGTGTCGGCGCAGTCGAGGTTCAGACGAATGCACTGGCGAAGCTGTGCGACCATCTCTTCCGCCAGACAGGCATCAGCGCACGACGTGCAGATCTGAGCACATGAGTAGCACTCCTCAATACAGCGGATCAGTGCGTCGTTCGTGTTTCCCTTCACGTCCGGATGCGTGGCGATCATCTCTTGCATGTGGTGCATGGTTCTCTCCTGTTCAGGTAGCGGTCACCCCCTGTCTAAGTAAGAGGTACGAACCTGAAATGTTCCGGCCTTTGCGTCGGACCGTTCGGCCGTTTTGGCGTATCGATTAACCCCCGGCGCCGGGGGTAGCGCACAGTTTCGACGGCCACGCCGCCTGCGCGCGCGCACCATCCTGGTGCGGGATCATCGAACCGAGACGGGCCGTGTCGCCGAGCGCCGTGTGGTACGAATCAGCGCTCCGGTTTAGAGGGCTTTCACTCGTTGCACTGCCAATGGCTCACCCTAGGTCGGCGGTAGGCCCTGAGCCGGCCACAGCCCGGCCATGGCGGATGCCAATCCGCTGTCGCGGTCGCGCAACAGGTTATGGATTGCGGTCGCAGCGACCGCTGCTTGTCCGGTTGCGACGCTGATCTGATCGAGCCCTTCCACAACGTCGCCAACCGCGTAGAGGCTGGAAACCGAGGTTTGTTGGTGGGCGTCGGTCAGCACGCATCCCGTTGCCGCGAGCTTCGCGCCCAGCGAAGTGGCAAGCCGCGTTCGAGGGGATGAGCCGAGCGCAGGGTAAAGCGTGTCGAATTGTAGCTCCAGGCCATTGGCCAATCGAACCTCGACACAATCGCCAAGACGCAGCTGCTCGACAGGCGAGGGCGCGACATCGACGCCCTGCTGGGTCAGCCTGGCAAATTCGGTCGGTGCGAGGTCGAGCGACCGTTCGGCGAGAAGCGTGACCTTGGCACCATAAGCGCGCAGGAATTCGGCTTCTTCAGCGCCATGGCGGTCGCAGCCGAGCACCGCCACGCTCATCCGCCGAGCCTCATAACCATCGCAAATCGGGCAGTAGCGGAGAAGGCCACGCGCGACGCCGATGTCATGCATCGCATCGGGCATCTCGGGACGTCGATTGACGACACCCGTCGCGAGCACGACGGTCCGCGCGTACAGGACGTTCGGTCCGCAACTTGCCGAGAAGTGATCGCCTGATGCGACGATCGCGTCGATCTCACCGCTCTGGACCGTACCGCCATATTCATGCAACTGAGCCTGCAGGCGCGCAAGAAACGTGACGCCGGAAATGCCGCCGGGAAATCCTGGGAGGTTGTGCGAGCGCGGGATGGAGGCGGCGCGCCCCGCCGCCGCGTCGTAAACGACGCAGCTCCTGAGAAAGCGGGAAAGATAGATCGCGGTCGTGAGTCCAGCGGGGCCGCCGCCCACAATCAGACAGTCGATGACCTCCTCGGGATCGCCAGTCCAGCCTTGATTGGTCAACCGCAACCTCATCATTACCCCGCGCATGCGCCCGGCGGGCCCGCGGCCCTACTCATTCGGACGGTAGGCGCAGGTAGAAAGCGCTCTGTACTCCCTTGTGAATACGCGCCGATGCCGCTTCCCCCTCATCAAGAGGGTGCGGCGGCACGAAAAAAGATCGTGAGGGATGACCCGTCCTGCTGCGTAATACAGGTGAACTCAACGGAAATGGAGATTACCCGCATGCGTCGCTTGTTCATCACGACTGCCGCCGCCGCCGTGTTCTTCGCAGGCGGCGTGGCAAACGCGCACCCGAAGCTGGTGTCCGCCAGCCCCGCCGCCAACGCGGCCGTCGCGACCCCGGAGAAGATCAGCCTCCAGTTCAGCGAGAAACTCGTACCTGCTTTCTCCAAGGCCGAACTGATCATGGCCGCGATGCCTGGCATGGCGGCCATGAAGATGCCCAGCAGCGCCGCGGTCGGCTCCGACGGGCGTACGCTAACCATCATCCCCAAGCAGCGTCTTCCGCGCGGGCGTTACAACGTCGACTGGCAAGTCGTTTCCGGCGACACGCACAAAATCACCGGCAGCTACACCTTCACGGTGAAGTGAGCGAATGCTCGACTGGCCGACCGTCGCCATCCGCTTGGCGTTGTACCTGGTCCTGACGGTGCTGTTCGGCCTGTCGGCGTTCAGCCTCTATGGCCTTAGGCTCGGCGAGCGCGAGGATGCAATCGCTCTGCGGCCTTGGCTTTCGGGAAGTGCTGTGCTCGGGTTGCTGCTCTCAGCCGCTGGCCTGATCCTCATGGCCTCGTCGATGGCCGGATCTCCATTCTGGCCGGTCGACGAGGCCGCGGTGGCTGCCTTGCTCGGAGGGCCACCGGTTGGCTCCGCCTGGAAGGTGCGCATGGTAGCGCTGGTCATTGCCGGGGGCGCGGTCCTACTGGCGCGAGGCAGAGCATCATGGCTGGCGATGGCCATGATTGCCGCCGCTACGGCGTTGGCGACACTCGCGTGGAACGGGCACGGTGCCATGGACGAGGGAAGCACCGGATGGCTTCACCTGGGCGCGGACATTCTCCATCTCCTCGCAGGCGGTATATGGGTTGGCGCACTGTTCGGATTGCTTCTCCTGATGATGCGCCGCGCCGAGGCGATCGATGCCGCGCACCTTCAGCTTACCCATCGGGCGCTGCACGGCTTCGGGGCGGTGGGCACGCTCGTGGTTGCCATTTTAGTGATCACCGGCTTGATCAACAGCTGGCTGCTCGTGGGCCCAGCCAATTTCACGGCCTTGGGCACGACGCTCTACGGCTTGCTGCTGCTCGCCAAGCTGGTCTTGTTCGCAGCGATGCTGGGACTCGCGTCGCTTAATCGGTTCCGCCTCACGCCGGCCTTCGAACGCTCGATTGCCATGAACGATCATGACGGAGCGCTTATGACGCTGCGGGTCAGCCTGGCGGTCGAGACAACCTGCGTGATTGGTATCTTGGCGCTCGTAGCATGGCTCGGCACCCTCGCACCGCCCGCATCGGGCATGTAGGTGAGGTTAGCTCTGCTGGGTCTGTTGATGTATTCAAAGGTGAACGAACGAGGGTAGCAAGTCATGGCCGATGTCAAACGCAGTGATGCCGGCAGCGGCCAAGGTGACGGCGGCGTCGTTCTGATCACGGGGGCGAGCGGTTTCATCGCTGCGGCCCTGATCGCCCGGCTCGGCGAACGCTACACCGTTGTTGGCCTGGATCGTGCCGGTCCGCCCGATCCACCACCACCCGCCTTGGCGATCAACATCGACGTCGGGTCGGATGAAGCGGTGCGAGCTGCGCTCGACGAGGTTCGCGCGCGCTACGGCAACCGCATCGCTTCGGTGATTCACCTCGCCGCCTATTACGATATTACGGGCGATCCCAATCCGCTCTACGACAAGGTCACCGTGCAGGGCACCCGCCGGCTGATTGACGGGCTGCAATCGTTCGAGGTCGAGCAGTTCGTCTTCGCCAGCACGATGCTGGTTCATAAGCCGACCGCCACTCCGGAGGAGCGCATCAGCGAGGAGTCGCCGATCGGTGCGTCCTGGGCGTATCCACAGTCGAAAGTCGATGCCGAAGCACTGCTGCACGCGCGGCGCGGGAAAATCCCGGTCGTCTTCCTTCGCGCCGCAGGAGTTTACGACGACGACGGGCGCTCGGCGTTTCTCGCGCAGCAGATATCGCAGATTTACGAGCACCGCCTGATCTCGCATTTCTATCCCGGCATGCTGTGCGCGGCACAGTCATCGGTGCACCGCGAGGACTTGGCCGACGCCGTGGTGCGCCTCGTCGATCGGCGGCACGACTTGCCGTCAGAACTGCCGCTGCTCGTCGGCGAACCCGACCCGCCCGGCTATGCCGAGATCCAGGACATCGTCGGGGAGGCGCTCCACGGCGAGGGCTGGAAGACGATCCGCATCCCGCAGCCGCTCGCGAAGGCCGGGATCATCCTGCAGAACGAAGCGCTCGGCAGCGACGACTTTATCCAGCCCTGGATGATCGACAGCAGCAACGACCACTATATCCTCGACATCTCGCGCGCACGGTCGCTGCTCGGGTGGGAACCGAAGCACAGCCTTCGCGACACGCTCCCGGCGATCGTCGCTGCGCTCAAGCGGCATCCGCGGGCCTGGTACCGGAACAACAAGCTCAACGAGAACCTGGTCGCGTGGGATGAAGAGCCAGAGGCCGAGCTTGCGGGGTCTGGCCACCACCAGCCCGCAGCGGCCGCCGGAACGGGCGGCATAGATCACGGCGGGATGGATCACAGCAAAATGGACCACGCGGCGATGGGGCACGGGTCCGGCGCCGCGGTCGCGGCCATGTCGGACCACGGCGGGCACGGCGATCACATGGCCTTGATGGACCGCGATGAGCGCCGCGCGCGCTGGGCGCTTTACGCCAACATCGGCCTCGGTCTGTGGCTCGCCTCAAGCCCGCTCATCTACGACTCCATGACCACGCAGAGCGTCGGTGAAGCGGCGCGGTTCGTAACGGTCGATCGCGGACTGCCGTCGATCGAGTGGCGTGCGAGCGCGCTGGCCGTAAGCGATCTCGTCAGCGGGCTTGCTATCGCGCTGTTCGGCGCACTTTCGCTCGTCCCGCGCACCAAGACATGGGCGCAGTGGGCTGTCGCGTTCATCGGCATCTGGCTGTTCTTCGCGCCGCTGATCTTCTGGAGTCCGAGCGCCGCGCAGTACAACAACAACCTGCTCGTCGGGTCCGCAGTCATCGCGCTGTCGGTGCTCGTGCCGATGATGCCGGGCATGAGCATGGCCGGCATGATGGACTCCAAGAACATCCCGCCTGGATGGACCTATTCTCCGTCCACCGATGCTCAGCGGCTGCCGATCGTCGCCATGGGCCTGATCGGCCTTCTCACCTCGCGCATCCTGACCGCCTACCAGCTGGGGCACATCGATAGCGTCTGGGAGCCCTTCTTTGTCGGATCGCTGACCGACCCCCGCAACGGGACGGAGGAGATTATCACGTCGGGCATGTCCAAGGCCTGGCCGATTCCCGACGGCGGGCTTGGCACGGTGAGCTACGTGCTCGAGATCCTGATGGCGGTGATGGGAACCCGCGACCGCTGGCGGACGATGCCGTGGATGGTGACCTTCTTCGGTATCCTGGTCATCCCGCTCGGCGTCGTCAGCATCTACTTCATCATCAGCCAGCCGATCGTGATCGGCACGTGGAGCACGCTGGCGCTGATCGCCGCGCTCGCCATGCTGATCATGATCCCGTTCGCATTGGACGAGGTCATTGCCATGGGCCAGTTCCTCGCCTGGGCGAAGCGCCGCGGCAAGCCGCTGATCCGCACCTTCTTCCAGGGCGACGCGGTCGAGGCGGGGGCCGAGGACGCATCCGACGTGATGGCCTCGCCTTCTACCTTCTGGGCGGATGCGAAGCGCGGGCTGACGCTGCCGTGGACGCTGGCGGCCAGTATCGTGCTCGGCGCCTTCCTGATGCTGACGCGGGTGATCCTGGGGAACGAAGGCGAGATGGCGAACAGCGACCATGTGGTCGGCGCCCTCGTGATCACAGTCGCGATCATTGCCACCGCAGAGGTGGCCCGCGCTCTCCGCTTCATCAATGTCGCGTTCGGGGCATGGCTCGTCGCTGCCCCGTTCCTGCTGACAGGGGCCGGCCCCCTTGGGGCGATCGTGTCGGTGGTCGTGGGAATCGCGCTCATCGGGCTCAGCCTGCCGCGCGGCAAGCGCAGCCCCGAACATTATGCGAGCTGGGACAAATACGTAATTTGAGGCCTTACTCGCCTCCAGAGAGGAGGGGCACAGCATGGCGCAGTCCAGGTACCGAGTTCTATCCGGGCGGTCATTCAGGCGGCGGGGGTGATGACGGGGGCGGTGGACCGCGGCTACAGCTTTAAGCGAGCATCGACACTGTTCCGGTACGGTCCAGCATGCTAATGCGATTCCTTCGCAGGATCGTTGGTGGCCTGCGGCTAAGCTGCATCGCATCGAGACAAAGATAATATGAAGTGAAGCGCCTCAAACTTGTCCTCCTGCGGCTTGCCATCACGCTCACCGCGCTGTTCATCCCGGCCGCGACAATGGCCGAACCCGGCGACGTGCAAACCGCATGGCGGCTGCTCGACTATATCGCCGTCGATTATGGCGGTGCGGTTGCCGAGGGCCGGGTCAAGAGCGCGGCCGAATATGCCGAGATGAACGAGTTCTCCGTGTCCGTTACGACGCGGCTGCGCGATCTGCCGGCGAAGCCGGAACGGCCGGCGCTGGTTCAAGGAGCCGACAACCTGCAAGGGATGATCGCGCGCAAGGCATCGGCTGAACAGGTGGCGACCACCGCGCACGGGCTGGCGGCTGATCTGCTGCGCGCCTATCCAGTGCCGCTCGCGCCCGACAAGGCTCCGGACCTCGCCTCGGCCGATGCGCTGTTTCGACAATCCTGCGCGTCCTGCCACGGCATGACGGGCGACGGGCATGGCCCCGACGCCGCCAAGCTCGATCCGCCGCCGATCGCGTTCACTGATGCCGAGCGCGCCCGCCAGCGAAGCGTGTTCGCGCTCTATCAGGTGGTGACGCAAGGGATCGACGGGACAGGGATGCAGAGCTTCGCCGATGTGGCGAACGATCAGCGCTGGGCGCTCGCCTTCCGCGCCGGGAGCTTCGCCTTCACCGACGAACAGGCGCGCGAAGGCGAGCGGCTGTGGAAGTCAAACCCGGCGCTTCGCCAGCGCATACCGGACCTGAAAACCCTCGTCGCGCTCACCCCGGCCGCGCTCGCCACCTCGATTGGCGAAGCGAAGGCCGATGCGGTCATGGCCTATCTCCGCCGCCATCCCGATCAGGTGATGCAACACGCGCCTGGCTCGCTTGCGGTTGCGCGCGCCAAGCTCGCCCAAAGCCTAGCGGCAGCGCGGCGTGGCGATGCGCGCGGGGCGAGGGAGCTGGCCTTGTCGGCTTATCTCGACGGGTTCGAGCCGGTCGAACCAACGCTCACCGCGCGCGACGCGGCGCTGATGGGCCGGATCGAAGGCGCGATGGGCGAGTTTCGCGCCGCGATCGACCGCGGTGCCTCGCCCAACGAGCTCGCGGAAAAGGTGTCAGTGCTCGACGGACTGTTCGACGATGCTGAAGCCGCGCTGGCGCCTGATGCCGCCACGGAGGCCTCCACCTTCCTGGGCGCATTCACGATCTTGCTGCGCGAGGGGCTCGAAGCCTTGCTCATCGTCGTCGCTATGATCGCGTTCCTTCGCAAGGCGGAGCGTGGAGAGGCGCTGCGCTATGTTCATGCCGGGTGGATCAGCGCGCTCGTCGCTGGCGGGATCACCTGGGCGGTCGCCACCTATGCCATCGGGGTCAGCGGCGCGAGCCGTGAGCTGACGGAAGGGTTTGGGTCGCTATTCGCCGCGGTCGTGCTGCTCTCGGTCGGAATATGGATGCATGGCAAGGCGCAAGCCGATCAGTGGCAACGCTATATCCGGGAGAAGATGTCGCGGGCGCTTACGGGTGGGTCGGGCTGGTTCCTGTTCGGGCTCGCGT
>NZ_LSJY01000101.1 GCF_001556865.1 Sphingobium sp. CCH11-B1
GACACATCAAACCCGGCACGCCCCAGTGCAGCGGGCTCATGAATAAGCCGGGCTAATCATCCCAACCGGAGGATCCGCGATGCTGGACCTGAAGCGCCTTCGCTATTTTCTGGCTGTTGCTACCGAAAGCAGCTTCACCAGAGCGGCGGAAAAGCTGAATATGGCTCAGCCTCCCCTCAGTCGCCGGATCCACGAACTGGAGGAAGAACTGGGAACGAATCTATTCCAGCGCGACGTTCGCCCTCTGGCTTTGACCTCGGCCGGGAAGTTGTTTTACGAGCAATCTATTCAGATCGTCCAAAAGCTCGATCAGTTGAGCGTGACGATGAGACATCATCTGGGTATGGAGAGGCAGCGTTTCGCCATCGGACTTGTGCCTTCCGGTTTTCATGAACGGCTGCCCGATGTCCTGAGAAAGTTCCGGCTTCTCACACCGGATGTCGAACTATCCCTCTTGGAAATGACAAGCTTGGAGCAGGTCGAGGCGCTTAAAAATGGTCGGATCGATGCAGGACTGGGACGCATTCGTGTGGACGACCCGGGTATCGATCGAGTCATCCTTCGAGACGAAGTCATGCTGGTGGCCCTACCGCCGGGTCAGGCCCTGGTCGGTCACGGGCCGGTCGAGTTGGCGGACCTGACGTCAATGCCGCTGATTGTCTACCCTGCTGCGCTGAAGCCGAGCTATGCGGATCATATCCTGTCGCTCTTTCGCGATGCCGGCGTGGAGTTGCCGCAGATCATTGAGGTGCGTGAACTGCAGACCGCCCTTGTCCTGGTTGCAGCCGGGATGGGGGCCTGCATAATTCCCGCTTCCTCCAGACTCCTGGCCCATGCGGAAGTGTTGTTCCGCCCTTTGACGTCGCGTGCTACCTCACCCATCATCCTGATCCATCGCAGGGGCGACGAGGGGGCTTCGTTGCGAGACCTGCTTCGGACCTTCGCCGAATTATACACCGAATGGGGGTATACGGTTTCTGCAACGCTGCGTGAACGGACCGCCCTCGCGACCGCGAACCGGTCGGTGACGTCGCCCGTATGACGCAATCACCCATTTTGGATATCGCGCGCAATCATCATGTCGACCTCATGGATCTGGGCCGGAGAATAGCCAGCTTTGCTCAGACCATCTTGAAGTTGGTCCACACGGCTGTCGTCGTGTCTTTTCAACACGCAATAACGTCGCAGGATTTCCAGTTTCGGGTTGGCCAGGCCGGCGGCGCATCGAATGCCGAACACGCGCGCTATAAGTTTGCGCACGCGCGATTGTTCGAACGCCGTTTCCACGCCGTCCAGCCTGGACAATGCAATGACCTGAGTGGTTTCGCGATCGAGCGACGTGGCGTGTGGATGCCAGTCGTGCAATGGTGTTGCCCGATGGTGCATAGACAAGGTGCTGTCGAACATGTTAGCGTCCGCGCTCGTGGTGTAATTTTCGGTGGAGATTTAGGTGCTGCTGGT
>NZ_LSJY01000102.1 GCF_001556865.1 Sphingobium sp. CCH11-B1
CCGCACTCCGCTAATTTACGCCGCGACCTGTGCCAAATGTTCTGACGACGGACAGGTCGATCCGAGCTCGAGATCGACAAGAGCGCCGTCCTTCACACGGTACTCTCGGTCATAGCCCTTCGCCACGAAGGACTGCACGGCGTCCAGAACGTCTGTCACTTGAGTTGTCATCAACGCACCTCGAGTTCGGATTGTAAGGGTTGCGCGCCGACCGAAGGCGCGCATTGGCGCGGTGACCGACCAGCACTGAAGGTGCGGAGCGCCATCATAGCCACTTGGCTCGCTTGAAGCGGACGAACAGGAAAAGACAAAACGTCAGCATCAGGCCGAGCACGACGAAGTAGCCGTAAGCTGTGTCCAGCTCCGGCATGTTCTTGAAGTTCATTCCATATATTCCCGCGATCGCCGTAGGGACCGCGAGTATCGCCGCCCAGGCAGCGAGCTGGCGCGTGATGACGCCTGTCCTTTGCGCCTCGAGAAGGCTGCTGAACTCGAAGACCGTGGACAGCACCTGGAGGAGGCCATCGACCATGGACTGGACCCGATCGACATGGTCTGCGACGTCGTTGAAGTACGGCCGCACCTCAGCGCTGATGCATGGGAAATGTCCGCGAACAAGCTTGCGCACCAGTTCGGCCATAGCGCCAAGGGTTCGCTGGAAACGGGTCAATTCGCACCGCAAGCCGAAGATGCGCGCGACCTCCGCCCGCCCCAGGAAGTCGTCGAGCGATCGCCTCTCCATCGCGAGCACGTCGTCCTCGATCATTTCGAAGATCGGCAGATACTGATCGACGATGCGGTGAAGGATGGCGTGCAAGACGTAGTCGACACCCTTACCGAACTGAGCAGGCGAACCCTCAAGCTGCTCGCGAAGATTGCCGAGCGCTCCGGCGTTGCCGTGACGCACCGTGATCAGATGGTTGTGACCAGTGAAGATCGCCGTCTTGCCGTAGCGTATGCGGTCCCCGACCAGCTCGGCCGTCTGAGCGACGACGTAGAGCTCGCCGTTATAAACTTCGAGCTTCGGCGGGCACATCGGGTGCATCGCGTTATCGATCGCCAATGGATGCAGATTGTAGGTCGCCTGAAGCGCCCTCAGTTCGCTGACCGAAGGTTCGCTGAGCCCGATCCAGCAGAAGCCAGAGCGGTTCTTATCGAGCGCGATCCGCTCGTCGATAGCGACCTCGCGGATGCGGCGACCCTCGTTGTAGTAATACGCGGCGATGACGCTCATGCGGGCCTCGCCGGGATGACCAGGCCCCGCTGCACGGCTGGTCGGGCGAGGCCGCGATCCAACCAACCCCGGATGTTCCGATGTTCGGCCATGCGCAACAGGTCGCCGGCGTCATAGGTGCCGACCAGGGCATTGACCCAGCCGAGCGTCGCGATGTCGGCGATCGAATAGTCGTCGACGATCCACTCGCGTCCATCTAGCTGGCGATCCAAGATTCCCAGCAGGCGCTTGGACTCGTCGGCGAACCGTTGCTGAGGCCGTTTGTCCTCGTAGTCCTTTCCGCCCCAGCGTAGGAAGAAGCCCAGCTGACCGAACATCGGGCCGATCGCAGACATCTGGAAGAATACCCAGCTCAGCACCTCATAACGCTTGGCTGGTCCCGTTGGCATCAACAGGCCCGTCTTCTCGGCGAGGTAAACGAGAATCGCACCGGACTCCCAAACCCCGAGCGGTTCACCGTTGGGGCCCGACGGATCGATGATTGCAGGGATGCGTCCGTTTGGGTTCAGCGACAAGAAAGCGGGGTCTTTGGTCTCGTTCGTGCTGATGTCGATAAAGTGCGGCTCGTATGGCAGCCCGGTCTCCTCGAGCATGATGGAGACCTTGACGCCGTTGGGCGTGGGCGCTGCGTAGAGTTGCAGGAGATCAGGATCGGAGGCAGGCCAGCGCTCGGTGATCGGATATGACGAAAGGTCTGGCATGCTGGGGCGATCCTACCAAATCGATGGCCGGCAAACGGCATGACCGCTTGAGGGGCCGTTCGAGGACCGCATCGTTCGCCGATGCGGTCCCATTGCTTGCGATTCAGAGCGCTGTGTCGCGATAGCCGCTGCAGCTATTCCGCTGCCGCTCCAGTGGTAGACTGGGCGGCCCCAGCGTCATCACGCTTGGGGAGCACCCAATTCGCGCGCGGGAAATGGCAAGTGTAGCCGCCCGGGCGCTTCTCGAGATAGTCTTGGTGCTCCGGCTCCGCTTCCCAAAAATCGCCGACGGGCTCGACTTCGGTGACGACTTTGCCGTCCCATAGTCCGGACGCGTCGACGTCGGCGATCGTCTCCTCGGCGACTCGTTTCTGCTCCTCGTCGACATAGTAGATCCCTGACCGATAGGAGAGGCCGCGATCGTTGCCTTGCCTATCTTTCGTCGTCGGATCGTGGATCTGGAAGAAGTATTCGAGGATGTTACGGTAACTTGTCGCCGCCGGGTCGAAGATGATCTCGATCCCTTCAGCGTGAGTGCCGTGATTGCGGTAGGTGGCGTTCGGGACGTCGCCACCGGTGTATCCGACGCGGGTCGACACGATGCCGGGCTGCTTGCGGATCAGATCCTGCATGCCCCAAAAACATCCGCCTGCGAGAACAGCGCGCTGATGCATGTTACGCCTCCTCCACCTGATCGAGATATTCGCCGTAACCCTCGGCTTCCATCTCATCGCGCGGGATGAAGCGAAGGGCGGCCGAGTTGATGCAATAGCGCAGTCCGCCACGGTCGGCCGGACCGTCGGGGAACACATGGCCGAGATGGCTGTCGCCATGGACCGATCGAACTTCCGTACGGACCATGCCGTGCGAACTGTCCCGCACCTCGTTCACGTGCGCGGGGACGATGGGCTTGGTGAAGCTGGGCCAGCCGGATTTCGACTCGAACTTGTCCGTCGATGCGAAAAGCGGCTCTCCGGACACGACATCGACGTAGATGCCCGGTTCCTTGTTGTCGTTGTATTCGCCGGTGAAGGCCCGCTCCGTGCCGTCTTCCTGGGTGATCCGGCGTTGCTCGGGGGTCAGGCGGTCGATCGCTGCCTGAGACTTTTCAAACTTCATGATCGTCTCCAATACTTGGTTACAGGGCCAGGCACATTACGGACATCTTATCTTTCTTGACGGTCGCCTCGACTATCGCAGTGCCAAATATATTTATCCAATACGCTGTGCGTATAGTTTCTATAGCTCCGCTGTGATCAGCGGCGTTCAGTTCCACGCGTATCTGGCCGCTAGTTGCGCGATCTTTCGGATCTCAACCGGCGCCGTGGAGCCGGAGACAGTCGCGATCACGACTTCTCGCTCGAGGACGAACCCGTCGATCGGACGCGTAACCAGACCTTGGGCTGTAGCCGACCGCTCCGGAAGGATGCATATGGCCTCGCCTTCGGCGACGACCCGTTGCACCCAATCGTCACGATCGGACCGGAAGCGCGGTCGCATCAGCACCTCCCGTCGTGCGAAATGGTCTAGGATCTGCTCGCGAAACTCACACTTCAAACGATCGACGAACGGGAACTCCAACAGGTCCTCGCCGCGCACGATATCGCTCGCCGCGAGCGGGTGCTTTGCGGAACAGCCGAGCACGAAGCGCTCGCGGAACAGAGGTCGCACATCAAGCTTGCGGTCCGGCCGCGTCTCGCGGGGCAGGATGCATGCGTGATACTTGCCCGACAGCACCTCAGATGTGTCTTCACTCGCCCCAAGCGAATGCATCTTGATTTCGATCGATGGCACCTCGGCCAACGCGCTCTCGAAGAAAGCCGTGAAAAGCTTCGGCCCGACGGTCGGGGCGACGGCTACGTCCAACACCCGGTGCCTTCCCATGGCCCAGTTCTCAGAATGATGCCGAACACTTTTCATCGCGACTACCATGCGCCGAAATTCAGCCTCCACATCCTGGCCAAGACCGGTGAGACGGCTGTTCTTTCCATCGCGATAAATGAGCGGACCGCCGAGTTCCTCCTCCAGGCGTCGGATCGCGCGAGTCAGGCTTGGTTGGGAAACACCGCTCAACCGCGCCGCTGCTGTAAAATTCAGCGTCTCGGCCAAGTTGATGAAATAGCTGACCTGATTGAGTTCCATAGCCCTTCGGCCTGCACGCCCTGACTGATGCCGCTTCCAGACCGGTCTTATCGACCTCGTCCAGAAGTATGCGCGACGCATATAATCACGCTTTAGGGGCTTGTCTATATGCGCCACGCATATAAAAAGAATGTCTTGGACGGCTAGTCGGGACCTGATGGTGCTTCCGCTGGGTCCTACGGGTTTCGGCGCACCCGCTAAGTTGCCGTGGGAGGCTCGACGCTTATGGCAGGAACACCGTTCACGTTTTCCGGTAGTGGGGGCTCTGATCTAGCCGGGTATTTGGAGGCGCCGGAAGGTACGCCGCGCGGCTGGGCGATTTTCGCCCATTGCTTCACCTGCGGGAAAGACAGCCGCGCCGCCGTGTACATCGCACGCGCGCTTTCGCGGGCCGGTATCGGCGTCTTGCGGTTCGACTTCGCCGGCACGGGGATCGAGAGTCTAGCGGATGAAGCAATAAGCTTCGCTTCCGACGTCGACGATCTCAGGGCGGCCGCGGAGGCTATGACTGCCGCCGGTAAGGCGCCCTCCCTCCTTGTCGGACACAGCCTGGGTGGCACGGCTGCGATCGTAGCCGCCGCCGACTTGCCGGATATCGCAGCCGTAGTGACGATCGGTGCCCCGGCTGACCTTCAGCATATACTGCGCGTTTTTCAACCTGCCGACCTAGACGCAATAGCGCGCGAGGGCGAGGCATCTGTGAAGATTGCTGGTAGGCCCTTCCTGATCCGCCGCAGTTTCCTAGAAACTGTCGAAGAAGTTGATGTCGAGAAATCCATCGCCGCCCTTAGACGTCCGGTGCTGGTGATGCATTCACCGGTGGATCAAGTCGTGGGCATCGAGCACGCTTCGCGCATTTTTGTCGCATCGCGCCATCCCAAGAGCTTTGTTTCGCTCGACACGGCGGATCACCTTCTCACAGATGTCGAAGATGGTGACACGCCTCGAAGAGGAGACCCGGATCGGCAAAGGCGGGACCCTGGCGGC
>NZ_LSJY01000103.1 GCF_001556865.1 Sphingobium sp. CCH11-B1
ACACGAGCCGCCGCCCACATGTCCCTTCATCTCTCAACAATGTCAAAGAACCAGCCGACATCAAAACCGGACAAGCCATCCAACCCGATCCTTGCGTGCCGGGAGACTGGCGTCCGTCTATGAAGGCGACCTACCGCAGCGAAAACCAAAGGCCCTCACCGCGTCGGTGATCAGCCCTCTAAGCCCACCCACCGAGTCGGTCAACTCCCATTTTCAAGAAATATGACAGAGCGCCCTTCAAGAGGCAGAGGAACGGCGAAATTCCGTCCTTCCAGCGATCCGGCGCGCTGTCCTGATCGGCCCAATTGCGCATCGGGCGGGTGGGCAAGGCCTCCTCTCCCACCCCTGAAGCGAATCAGCCCCCCGCTGTCCTGCGCTCCCCATCGCCCTGAAAAGACGCGGCTTCAGCCAATGGGCAGACGCAGGACGCGATCCGGTGCATCGCGCAGTTGCACGTAAAGGACGGCATCTTTCGGAACGGCAGTGGTTAGCGTCGACCCGGTGTAGCCGTGCGCGACCTTCGTCGCCTGATCCAGCGACGATGTCGTGCCGATCGCCTCAATCAGAAACAGGTCCCGGCCGCGGATGGAACATCCCTCCCCTGCCCCGCATGCGACCGCGTCGATATGGGGCAGCCGCGCGAGCGTCACCAAAGGCTGCCAATCGCTCGCCTCTTCGCCCCGGCGCAACCGAACGCGCAGCGGTCCGAACAGGAGCGAGGCGGCGGCTTTCGGGTCCAGCGTCGCGACCGCGATCTGCGGGCTTTCCAGGCGCAGTCCCTTGCCCACGGAAAGGGTGACGACAGCATCCGGATCGCTGCCCGACACCTCGATCGCATCGCCAGCGCTCAATCTGCCGTCGCCCGCCATCTGCACCGAGAAGACGAGCGTGCCGTTGTCGGGCAGCAGCCCGTCGCCCTCGATCCCCAGCGCTTTTTCGTTGGCCGGAACAGAGCCTTGCGTCACGGTCTTGCCGAGAAGCCTAATCTGCAGGCGGGCGGGCGCGATCGCAAGGTCCAGCTTCATCGCGCGGCCGTCACGCAGCCGCACCTTGGCGGTCGCCTGCGCGCCGGCCGCGGGAAGCCCCCCCTCCCCTTCCGCCACCAGTTGCAACCGGTCGACCTTGCCGTCACGCGAAAGACCATCGGGACGCCAGGTCAATCCGGCCAACTCCACCCGATCCACCTGATCCAGCCGTTGACCGGACAGCGTCGCTGTTCTGTCGCCCGCATGAAGCAGAAGCCCATCCAGCCGGCTTGCCTCGGCGTAGCTGCGCAGCGACAGCACCGATGGATCGGCGACCCCCTGATATTTGACTTCGATGCGGATCGGACCGGGCCTGTCGTTTGACAATGGCAACGTCACCGCCACGCCCTCCCGCCCCTGCGCTTTCCACGAGAGGGATCGAGCAGCCCCGTCATTCTGGCGGAGCGTGACGCTTTCGACGCAGGCCGGCGCGCCGCCCTTCAGCAACAGCTCATTCTCGCGACCGACAACCAGAGTCGGGGGATCGCCCGCCAGTTGCCATCCTTGTCCATCGGGCATCTGGACTTCGAAATCCGGGCCTTCAAAACGGTCGAAACCCCATCGGCCATGCAGATGTCCCTGCATCGCGCCCCGAAAGGATGCGGGCCATGCAGCATCGCCCGGCACCACATAGCCACCCCGGTCGGCACGCGCGGTAACGGACAGGTCCAGCATTTCGCCGGAGGCCGATTTAACCGTCAATGTCATGTCGCGCGCATAGTCGGTCGAATAGATCAGCGGCGCGCCTTCGACGGGCAGCACGGCGCCTCGCTGCGCCAGGCAGATCGCGCCCCCCTCCCCCTTTCGCAGCCGCGGCGGACTGTCCGCCTCGATCGCGGGCATGGCGATCACCATGACGGACTTGGGCTTGGTGAAGGATGGCGCGCTGTTGAGCAGCAACGCCATGTCGTCGCCCTTTCGGACATTGAGGGTCGGAAGATAGCCGAAATCCGGATTGCTGAACGCACCGAAAATGCGGGCGACGTCCCGCACGACCGCGATATAAGGGCTGTAGAAGCCATAGCCTGCCTCGCGGGTGGCGCTCAGCTGCAACGCCAGGTCCGTGGGCGCCCCGGTCAGCGTTTCCGCCATGGAACTTGTATGAACGTCGGCCAGCACCAGCGATTCGCGATTTTCGAGCAGGCAGGCCGCCTGCATCTCGATGACTTTCGACAGGCAGTCCTCGTTCAGTTTGATCGAGAGACTGCGCGCGAGCACGGGGGCCAGGGTCCGCAGATATTCGGGATGGCTGTTTTCTTGCGCCTTGATCGCGCTGATAAACGCATCGAGCCGGGAACGGTCGAGTGACGCTTGATTGAGATCCTGCGTCGCCCGGACGAATTCGCCCGGCTTGCCGCGCACGGCGTCGACCAGCGTTCCTTCAGCGCCGCCGGTATCGGGCACGAGGAACATGACCATCTGTCGTGCGCCCGGCGGCACGACAAGGTCGAGGTTCCGATCCTTGGCTTTCTTCGCCCATGTTTCTGCAAAATGCACCCAATTTTTGGGCGGCGGATTGGTGGCTCCTCGCAGGAAAGCGCCCACCAGGATGAAGCGGACCCCCTGGTCTGCCGGAAGCAATGGCTCGACGGTCAGCTTGTCGCCGTCGGCAAGGCTGGGCAGCTGGGTGATGGGCAAGCTTTGCGTGCCGCGGCTGACCATGATGCGCAACGAGGGACCGGGCAACTCGAATGGAGCAGGATCGGCAGCAGCCGCTGGCACGGCCACGCTTAGGCATAGCATGGCCGCGCACCGGATCGGCCAGGGTTAGCGTCCGCGCTCGTGGTGTAATTTTCGGTGGAGATTTAGGTGCTGCTGG
>NZ_LSJY01000104.1 GCF_001556865.1 Sphingobium sp. CCH11-B1
ATCGGCGCAGAGCGACAGCCTACCTCTGACTGCCGCCAATCTTTGCAACAGAGCCCTGGGTCCAGTTCTCGCTCGGGCCGTTCGGGCCCGACCGCGAGGTCTGCTTTCGCAAGGTCCGCGACCGCCAGGACCATATCGGCGAACGCAACTATTGGGCTTCGGTTCGCGAACTGGTCGAGCCCGACCGCTTTGCCGAGCGCATCCGCCACCATCTCAAACTTCCAGCATCCGTTCCCGCCGCCCCGCGGCTGGTTGCCTGACAGGAGAGCTTGATGCGCATATTGCTCACGCGCACCCGGATCGGCGTCGAAGCGCCGAGCTATTCGTACCGGGTGCATGTCCCCTTCACCGAAATCTCGCTCGAGCGGCAGGCGCTCATCGCGATGCATTCGGACTACGGCTTCGGCGCCGGACTCCTCGCCCGGCTCCCGGACGTCATCGCGCCGATGACTCACCTGGAAGCCGCACCCGGGCTCGACAAGCATCGGTTCGGCAAGCTCGTCGACGGCGTCGCCGACCGCGTGGGCGCGGTTCTGCTCGGCGCCATGTTTCCCGAGATGGCCGAACGCGCCGTTCCGTTCCGTCTGGATGTACCATCGGCGCCGCCCAACGCGCGCATCATCGCGGAAATCGAGAATCTCTCGGGCCGCTACGAAGCCCTCGCGCGCGAGATCGACAGCCTGGCCGCTTCCGACCTCGGCTTTCGCGCCGAGGGGGACCGATGATCTCCGAGCGCTTCGACCCCGCCGACGCGGCCACCTGGGTCGCGCGCGGCCGGCGGCCGGGTCACGCGGAGATTCTGGCTGACGCCTGGCAGCGCTTTCCGGACCTGTCGAATCCGGCCGATGCGCAAGCGAGAATGGCGCGCATGCGCGAGCGCGCTTTGGCACTCCGCCCGGTCATGGAAGCCATGTCGAAAGCGGCAGATGAGCAACGCCAACTCCGCAATTTCGCGTTCACCGAGGAGCGCGTCGGGCGCGGCGAGGGCGACGCTCGCGATGAGGCGATCCTGCGGGCGCGCTCGGTCCACGCCTATGACTGGGACCGCTCCGTTCGCTACGCCTCGGGCTGGTATGCGGCCCATGCCGGATGGGAGCCGGAAGTCCGGCGGCCCGGGTGCGCGACGCCCGGATCTCTCGCCTACGAACAGGGCTTCTCAGATGGCGGCGGCAATCGCAACGACCTTTTCGATACCGCGCGCCGCGCCTTCGAAGCGGCACTGCCAGCTGACGACCCGCCGGTGCCGACAGCCGGCCGACCCCTCCCGAGCGCCTGGCCCAGACCGACCGACGAGCCGCTCCCCGCCCGATGGACGCGGCGGCTCCTCATTCTCGGCGCGCCCGAAGCCGGATTGGTCGGCGCGAGTGCAACGCAGCAAACCGATGCCGCGCTGCTTCTCCCGGCCTTGCGCGACTGTCCCGGATCGGACGAGCTCACCATCATCGTGATCACCGGAGCCGGATTTCATGCACTCGGCGACATCGGCGCGCCAAGGCCGGCGAGCGAGCCCCTGTGCGGCGTCGACCTGCCGGCGGACCCACGGCTTGGTGCCCAACTGCGCGCCCTCATAGCAGGCCGCGATTTCGACGATATCCTTGTCGCGGCCCAGCATGGCTACCTCTCGCTGCTCGATGCCCATGCGAGCGCGCTGCCGCTGTGCCGGACTATGGAGCGCACCCGCAACACCGTCCTTCAGCAGCGCGGACATTTCCGCATCTGGCTCGACCGTGGACTCGTGGCGGGCGAGAGTCTCGGCGCCGGACACATCCGCTGGGGCAAGGCGACGAAGGGCCTCACCGGCAAACTCGGCGAGTTCACCGCGCGCTATGCTGGAAAGCAGGCGGGCGGAGGTCATCGTATCATCGTAGAGACGCCGGACGGCCGCCCAGCCACGGGCTATGTGACGGTCCAGGGCGAACCGCTGCCCCCCGAAACCGTGATTGGCAACCGCGCCCATCTTCGCAAGGCGATGGCGGTCCGCCTCCGCGCCTTCGGCGGCGCCACCCGGCTCACGGCACAGCCTGCTCCCGATCTCCTCGACCTCGCGGCGGCCTGATCCAGCGCGCGTGCGAGGAGAGGGGGGATGTCCGGGACATGTGCCGGACGACTGAGCAGCCGGCACTCCTTCTTCTTCCGCCTATGGGAACCCCTTCATGCCTGAAACCTCCGTCATCTCGCGTCTTCCCGCTGCCGGCGATGCTGACCTCGTCCGGCAGCTCCCCCACCTGACCATCGCGCTTGGCGAGAACGAATTTCATGCCGCGACGATCCTCGCGTTCGATCCGGATGCCCATATCTCGGCCGGGCAGCTCGCCGGGCATGACGAGGACCGTGACCGCCTGCTCGCCGGCGAGGCCATGGCCCCTCGCGCCTGGACGATGCTCGCCCGCGCCTGCCGCGCGCAGCCGGACAGGCTGGATGACACGGCGTGCCTGGCACAGTTCCTTGCCGAGCGTGCAGTACCGGCTGAACCAGTCCTCGAGCACCGGATCGGATCGCGCGTCCGTATCCGGGCGCGCCAGCGCATCGGCGGGGACCGCTATGCCGGCCGCGAGGGCGTGATCGTGAAGACACATTTCGCGGGTTTCTACGTGAAGCTCGATATGACGCCGCGCGAGCGCAGCCAGAAGACGGAACTCGTCGACACGGCCAATCTCGAAGTCCTGGCTCCGCCCGTTGCCGCCTGAACTCCCTCAAATCGATGCCGAGGCTCTCATGCTCGATCCTTCAGACTTCTATACCGACATCGAACACAATATCGCGCGGAGCGGTCAGCATCTCTTCCTGATCTTCGCCGATGGCGACACACCCGCCTTCGCCTACAGCATCGGCAACGCGCTGCAGGGCCTGCCGGAGCTGCTGCTCATCGGCAATTTCTCGCCCCGGGTCGCGGGCTCGATCCTGAACGAGCTCGGCCGGAAGATGCGCGAGGCGCGCAGGCCGCTTGAAGGCGACATCGACGTCGGCGGTCAGTTTCCCGTTCGCCTGCGCCATGCCTCCGCCGAAGCCCGCCATCGCTTCACGTTCCAGGCCGGCCGCTATCTTCGCCACGAAGAATATGACATCCTGCAGGTGCTGCTGTGCGATCCCGCCGGGGTCTATCCCGCTGAACCGGGTTGCGCACCTGCCTTCGACGTGCCGCTGGCCTGACGCCGCCACCGAATGTCCCCAACCCATCGGCCGATGACAAACGGGAAACCGTCGATGCAAAGCGAAGGAGCTTCGCCCATGAGCCCTGCTCTCGCCAATGAATTGGCCGCACGCGCCGCCGATGGCTGGCATCCCGTCACGCTCAGCGAAATCAAACGGCAATTGCGCGATCTCGGCTATGCTCTCGACCGTACGCTGGACTGCCGTTCCACGGCCCAGATCATGACCGGTCCACGTGCTGGCAAGACCTATCCCACTCTCTCGACGGGCATCAAGGAAGCCGACACCGGCCGCAGTGCGTTCCACTTCGAGGCTCGGCGCGACGCCAACTTTCGAACCTTACAGAAACTTCGCTTTGAAGTTGGCCTGTATGCCGTCCTCAACGGTGCAATCCTGGACGTCTGATCTCAAGCCGACCAGCGTGAAAGTTCCGGGGCGAAGCTCGGCGGACGCTTCGACCCCATCCTGTTCACCATCCCCCAAGCCACCCACCGGAGACCGATGATGTCGGAGCCCACCCACTTTGTTCACGTCTATGCGACCGTTCGCGTCAAAGTCGCTGTCGCGGCCGCGAGCCACGAAGACGCCATGCGCGCCGCCGACGAGGCGCTGTTCACCAAGGGGTTCGGCGTGCGCTTGATCCCGACCGCCGAAGGCGCGCTCGATGCGGACTATGCCGAGGAAGTCACGGGCTATCTCGTCGATGAAGCCGGCAACGTGGAATATCTGCGCAGCGCCAACTACGGACCGGACTATGAGCCCGACTGGGGTATGCGCAGCCGCGCGCGCGAGGCCGAGGAGCGGCCCGGCGCCTAATCACGACACGAGAAAGGGAAGGGGGATCGAGTGGGCGGTGGCCAGACCGGCCAAGCCCAGGAGATTCCACCATGGCTACAGTCGTTTCGATCGACCCTTCCGCCGATCAATGGTCCGTGCCGATCGGTAAGCACAGCCGCGGCGCGCTCATGCTCAATCTCGAGCGCCTGCTCGCCGGCCGGCTGCTCATCCAGGGCAGCAGCGGGGCGGGCAAGAGCCGCACCCTGCGCAAGATCATCGAGGAAGCCTTCGACTTCACGACGATCGTGCTGGTCGATCCCGAAGGTGAGTTCGGCAATCTCGCCGCGCACATCGGCGCGACCTCGCTCAAGGGCTGCGAACTCACTTCGGACGGCCTCACGGCAGCGGCCGCGCGCGCCCGCCAGCACCGACTTTCGCTCCATGTCGATCTCACCGACCTCGACCCCGATCAGCGCATCATCAAGGCGGCCGCTCTGTTCGCCGGCCTGATCGGCGCGCCGCGCGAGCATTGGAGCCACACCGTTCTCGTCTGCATCGACGAGGGGCATCTGCTCGCGCCCCATCATGCGGGATCGGCCCGCGACGCCGAAACCCGCCGCCTTGGCGTCGCCACGCTCACAGATCTTTGCGCCCGCGGCCGCAAGCGCGGCATCGCGCCGGTCATCGCCACCCAGCGCCTCGCGAAGCTGTCCTCCTCGGTGATCTCCGAGCTGCAGAACTTCCTCGTCGGCCTCAACGTATTCGACCGCGACATCGCGCGCGCCGCTGACCTGCTCGGCTTCTCCGCCAAGGAGGCGGACGCCTTGCGCAAGCTCGCCCCGGGCGAATTCTTCGCCATGGGGCCGGCGATGTCGCCGCTCCCCGTCCTTGCCCACGTGGAAGCGACGATCACCGAGCATCTTGGCGCGACTCCCAAGCTTACCGCGGCGGCCGCGATCGACGGAGACGAGGCCGAGAAGCTCCTCGATCTGTCCGCCCTGCGGGAAGTCTCGAACGGCGGGCGCGATACGAGCCTCACGCTCAAAGGAACCCGCGCGCTCGACGCCTTCCTGCTCGATCCGTCAGCGCCGCACGCGGCCTCGATCATCGGCGCGCTCAAGCGCATCGCCCCCAATGCGACCACCGCCAACGATCTCGCCGGTCACCTCGGTTGTTCACGCGAAGCGGTGGACAACGCGCTCGACATGCTCGCAGCGATCGCGGCGGTCGACACGATGCCTCGCGGGGAAGACCGGATCGCCCGGCTGCACGCCCGGCTCAGAGCCAAAATCAGCGACATTCCCGTGGTGGCGCTCGCATGAAGCCGCTCGATCTGGACGCCGATGTCGTCGAGCTCGCTCCCGCGCTACGGCCCTTCCTCGAGTCACAGCCGCTGCGCGAAATGGCCTACCGCGCGGATGCCTGGACACCCGCCGAGAGCGATCGGCTGCGCGCGCTCTTCCTCGAGGATACAGCAATCAGCGATATCGCGCTTGCGCTTGCCCGCGGCAGGGCGGCCGTCGCCGAACGGATCGCGCTGCTCGGACTTCGTCGCAACTCGGCGCGGGCCTGGACCGAACTGGACGATGCCGAGCTGACCCGTCGATATAGCGCCGAGCCTACCGCCAGCATCGCCTCGGATCTCGGCCGATCCTGCTCGGCGGTCTATGCCCGGGCCCGGCTGCTCGACCTGACCGAGGGCAATCCTCCCGAATGGACACCCTGGGAGGATACCCAGCTCACCGAAGGCTATCGCCGCGGCGTGCCGCTTGCTCAGATCGCGACGCTGATCGGTCGGCCCTTTGGCGGCCTGTCGAGCCGCGCCGGCTATCTCGGCATCGTGCATGCAAACCATCCGCCCGACTGGACGCAGCAGGAGACGGCGCGCGCGCTCCAACTCGCGGAGGTGGGCCATCGCTACACCGCGATCGTTGCGATGCTTGTGGAGGAGGGGTTCCCGCAGCGAACGATCAGAGGCTTCGGCCTTGCCATCCGCAAGCTCGGCTACGGCCGCGGATGGGGGCGGGCTTGGACGCCGGAAGAGGACGAGCTTCTCCGCAAGGCCTATACCGAGGGAACGAGCCTGACCCCGCTGCGGCGACAGCTCGGCCGCACATCCGGGTCGCTGCGCCACCGCGCCGAATATCTAGGGCTGCGCGGCCTTCATGCCAACCGCAACGGATGGCGCATCGGTCCGGACTGGACCGGCGCCGAGGAGGCGCGGCTGCGCGCGGACTATGGCCGCGTCCCCACCAAGCTTCTTGCCGCGCGCATGGGCCGGACCAAAGCCGCGCTCACCTCGCGTGCGAACAGCCTCGGGCTCGTCCACGGCTACATCCGGCCGTTCAGCGACGAGGAAACCCGCGCCCTCGACATGGCCTTCCGCACCGGGGTTTCGATCGCGGATCTCGCCGTCGCTCTCGACCGCAAGGCCATGTCGCTCAGCAAATATGCGACCAATCACGGCTACCAGTTCGGACGTAGGCCGAGACGCTCCGTGACGCTGGAGGACCTGCTCGCCGCGGGGTGAACCCTCCGCGGCCAGCCCGCTGCTCCCACCCTTCACTCAGACAAGGCGCGCCCGGCCGCCCAGCCGGCCGCGCGCGGGGAACCCTCATGCCGCCCCAGGATCGACATATCAGGAACGTCCTCAAACTCTTCGACGCGCATGGCTATCGCCACGATCGCTACAACCTCTTCTCAGATTGCATGGAACTCACCGCGATCAGCATCTCGAACAGCGTCGATAGCCGCTCCCGGACCCATCGAGAGGCGCGCTACCTCGAGATCGTGGGACGATATGACCGATCCACCGTCGAGATGTTTCCGCACGTCTTCGGTGAAATCACCATGGCACTGGAGGCCGCGCCGGGTGATGTGCTGGGAAGCATCTTCACCGCGCTTGAGATCCACAGCAAAAACCGGGGCCAGTTCTTCACGCCTTATCCTGTCTGCCAGATGATGGCGGAGATCACTCTCGGCGACGCCGATGACGCGCGGGCGCTGATCGCCGACAAGGGCTTTGTCTGCGCGATGGAACCCGCCTGCGGCGCCGGCGCCATGGTCATCGCGTTGGCGCAGGCGATGCTCGCCGCCAATATCAACTACCAGCGGCATCTCCACGTGAACGCAGTCGATATCGACCAACGAGCCGTACACATGGCCTATATCCAGTTCTCACTGCTCCACATCCCGGCCCATGTCATGGTTGGCAACTCTCTCAGCAACGAGGTTCGCGAGCACTGGTTCACCCCTGCCCACATAATGGGAGGTTGGGGCCTGAGGCTCGCGTCCCAACAGCGCAGCTGAGCAGCCGGCGCGTTCCGTGCAGCGCGCGCCAGATGATCACTCATCTCGCCGTACGTCAGTAACGGAGGCCCGCGTGGTTGGAGAACAACTGACGCTGTTCTGAAAAGCTCTGCCCTACTCGGCAGGCTGCCCTTCAGGCTTCTTCGCGCGAGGGCGGCGTATCGGCGCCGGCTTCGTCGTCTTCGACGGCGCAGGCGCCGGCACAGCGGCTGCCTTGCGTTTGCGGCCGAGCCCGATACTCTTGGCCAGCGTCCGGCGCTGCTCGGCATAATTGGGAGCGACCATCGGATAGTCGGCAGGCAAATTCCACTTCGCGCGATATTCTGCTGGCGTCATCTGATAGTGGGTCATCAGGTGGCGCTTGAGCATCTTGAGCTTTTTGCCGTCCTCGAGGCACACGATATAGTCCGGCTTCACGGACGAGCGAACCGACACTGCCGGCTCCTGCTTGGGCTCCGCCGTAGAGACGCTCCTCCCGAGACCCGACAAGGCGCCATGAACATTCTGTATGAGCGAGGGCAAATCTCCGACGGCAACGCTGTTGTTGGTAACGTGCGCGGTAACGATGTCGGCAGTCAGGGTGATCAGATTGCTCTCGTGTTCTGACACGTCGCTCATTGTGATCTGCTTTCCTTGATTTTCGAATAGAGTCCGATCTATCGCCACCGGCAAGACAGAGCCGGGTGAAGCTCACCGGCGAGCATCAGCGAGCCGGCCGTCGCGCAGCGGCGCCCCCTATTGACGCAAAAAGGGCTGCGTTACCACCGTCCTTTCTGTGCGGTCGGGAGAAGAGGGGGAGGGGCTTGGATGGCAAGTCGAAGGCCCAAGCCTTTGACGCTCCTTTCTTGACCGAGGCCTACATGGAAACCTCTCGCAGCCAGCGCTGGCGCGACCGGCGCGCGCTATGGGCGGCCGACTTCCGCACGATAAATCCCCGCGCCTATTCCGTGGACATCATCGAGCATGCGGTCGCCCGCGGCTTCATCGCCGAACATCATTACTTGCCCTCCTACCCCGCCGCACAAGTCGCCATTGGCCTATTCGGGCGTCGCGCTGCGCTGGAAGGCGTTGCCGTATTCGCGGTTCCCGCGACGAGCGCCGTGATCACCCGACACACCGGCTTCACGGATCCGGCCAAGGGGAGCGTTCTCTCGCGCCTCATTCTTCTCGACCAAGTTCCCCAAAACGGCGAGAGCTTCTTCTGCGCGCGAGCGTTTCGGCTGCTCCGCCAGGCTCGACCTGCAATCGAAGCCGTCGTTTCCTACAGCGATCCCGAGTTCGGTCATATCGGCCGCGTCTACGCTGCCTTGTCCGGAGCCCACCGGGGGGTGACACGCCCGCGCACGGTTCTCCGCGCTTCTGGCCGCACCATCTCCGAGCGAACGCTATCGAAGATCCGACTGCGCGAGCGCGGGATGGAGGGCGCCATCGACCAGATCGTGCGCCTCGGCTTGCCGGGCCCCGCGCGACGCGAAAGCCCCGAAGCCTGGCTTCGCCGCCTTGAGGTCGAACAGTTGCTGAGCCGTCACCGACAATCCGGCCTCTTCACCTATTGCTTCGAACTCACGCGACGGGCGCGTCGACAAGGTCGCGATCTGCCGCGCTTGCCTTACCCGAAACTCGTGGCGCCGGCTCGCTGACGGCTTTTCGCCCGAAAGGAGAAATCATGGTCATGCGCATTTCATTCGAAATCACTGGCAGCTTCGAAGTGCCCGCCGGTACCCGCCCGCTCGGGGGTCGCCGAACCTCTTCCAGCTTCCTTCTGGCGAGGTCGTATCGGTTCATCCCGTCATCGAGATGGCGACCGCCCTGGACAGCGATGACCACCGGGACCTTACCACCGACGAGGCGGCCACGATCGGCGTCCACCTCGATCTCTACGATCGGGAGTCCAGCCTTCAGGACGCCGAATGACGATGCGCCTTCACCACCCGGGGCCGAGGAGGAGAGGCGGGGGGACGTTCGGCGCGCAGATGGACTGCGCGAGAACGGAGCACCTCCATGTTGGCGACCGATCCTCCCGCGCCCGCCGCGCATATTCGCGACATCGATTATATCCGCGTCGCCGAACCTGCCCCCGTGGTGCTCGCCTACGGGATCGGCGTCGACAGCACCGCGCTGCTCGTCGAGCTCGAAAGCCGCAGAACCCCGCCCGATCTCGTTCTGACCGGCGATCCAGGCATCGAGAAGCCGGAGACGTACGAGTATCAGAAGATGATCGCGGCCTGGATAGCGGCACGGGGAATCCGCTACGAGACCGTGCGTTATACGCCGCGTCGGTTAAACACTGGCCACCTTATTACGACCTGCTCGCCAACGTCCTGACCAACGCGACACTACCGAGCATCTCGCTGGGGCGCCATTCCTGCAGTCTCAAATGGAAGGTGGCGCCGCAGGACGCGTTCCTGAAACAGTGGGAGCCCGCGAAGGCAGCCTGGGCGCGCCGCCAGAAAGTCATCCGCCTGATCGGCTACGATGCTTCGCCGGCGGACACGCGGCGCCATGCCCATGCGTCCGCGATCGAGCATGATCTCTTCGAGTGCCGATACCCGCTTCGCGAATGGAAATGGGACCGCGCCGCCTGCATCGCGCGGATCGAGGCCGCCGGCCTCCCCGTGCCGCCCAAGTCGAGCTGCTGGCTTTTATGTTTGCAGATGGTGTCTCGTCTCACCGCAAGCTCTTGTTTCAATGGGTATA
>NZ_LSJY01000105.1 GCF_001556865.1 Sphingobium sp. CCH11-B1
CAAGGCGACTTCGTACCATGCACGAGGGTGGCTAAATCAATTACGCGGTGTCCCATTTGTGCTGCGGGACCTTCACGCGGCTGTTGTACAGCCACATGGTGACTTCCTTGGAGGTGTACTCGCTGTACCGCTGAAGGACCGGCATACCCATCGGGGTCCGCCAGATGACCGGCAGGCTCTCGTGGGCCAGCAAGGAGGCGACCCCCTGGAACCATGCCGACGCCTGATCGGCCTTAGGGGCGACGTCCACGACCGCCTTGTAGATATGGGCCGCGAGCGTCTGGGCGCACGTGAAGCCGCCGTCTAGCCGCTGCACAATCTCGCCGGTCTCCTTGTCTTCCCGCTGGACCAGCATGTCGTAGGGGTGCTTCGCGATCTCCCCGAGGGCCACCTTGTCCCCGAGGGGGCGCATGGTGTCCACGATATGCTGATCTCTCATGCCGAACTTCCCGGAGCCGTAGAAGTAGGTCATGACGTTCCGCTTCACGTCATTCCGCCCGAAGCCGTTGGCGATGATAATGCCCGCCGCTTCGTCTCCAATATCCGCGAGAGCCTGAAGGCCTGGGCGGGCCTGATCGCAAACGACGTTGTAAATATCGCCCACGGTGTCGCGCGGCAGAAGGTTAACGTGGTATCCCTCCTCCGCCGAGCGGTTCATAGCGGAGTAGTGCTGGAGGCCGGAGCAAGAACCGTCCAGGGCAACGGCGATGAAGCCCTCATAGTCCTCGCTGTAGCCCGACAGGACCCAGCCCGCATACTCGAAGCAAGCCTGGAGGAAACAGAAGGGACTGTCGGCCGTGCTCCACCAGCCATAGGAGCCCTCGGGGTCCCGTGCGGCTTCCAGGATGGCGGCTTCGTTGTCCTTCACCCATTGCACGCGATCGGCGAAGGGGGCCTTGGAGGTCTTGCAGCCCAGATGCTCCAGCTTGAAGTCCCCGCAGTTGGCCAGATGGATGGACATCCAATAGCCGCCCTCGGGGCCGTAGGGGGCCGCATCGGCGAACCGGAAGAGCGCCTTGATATGGTCCGAGCGCTGGGGGTTGAAGTGCGGGACCGCGTAGACCCGTCCGCGACTGTCGAGACTATGCGGGAGGTAGAAAGCCTCCACGGCGGAGAGGCGGTAGGCTTCCGCCAAGTCGCTCTTGAAGACCGAGCCGTTGACCGTGCTGGCCTCGCGGATGTCTCTGACGGTCTTGCGGCGGCGGGACATGGCCGTGCGGGCTTCCTTGCTCATCGCCTGCCATTCCTCATCGGCCAGCTTGGCCACTGCCGGAGGCTGGTGGATCGCGGGGAGCGGAAAGGACTGCGAGGGGCGGAGGTCGCCGTCCCATACTTTTTGCATGACCTCCAGGACCCTAGTGTCGATCGCAAAGCGGGTTTGCTGAAGCAGATTAACCGCGTCCAAGACCGGCTGCATGGAACCGTCTTTGATGGCCTCCCGCAGGAGTTTCTGGTGTTCGCGGTTGTAGGTGCGGACCAGGGGCACCGTGCGGGAGAGCTGGAGCTCGATATAAGCCCCGGTATCGTAATGGGTCCACGGGCGCGGCTGCGCGATCATGGGACGCAAGAGGGGGCGAGACCAAGCGGCCGCCTCTGCCATATCCGCGAGCTGCTCCAGCGCTTCCTCGGACAGCTTGATCGCCGTCATGGAGCCCTTGTCGTCCGTGAGGGACGCCTTGTAGAACATACCGGGGAGAGCCTTAAGAAGGGCATTTAGGACCGTGCCGCCCACGAGGGCCTGAGTGCGGGAGGACCACTCCAAGCCGATCTCCAGGGCTTCCTTCAGCCGGTCATGGGCCTTCAGGTTCGTCCGCTCCGATGCGGCACCTTCGGCCATCGCTTCGAACTTCTTGGCAGCCTTGGGGTCCGCCTGTTCGATCAGCTTGGCTTCCACCTCCACTTGGACCGTACGGCCGATGTTGATTGCGACGGTCACCAGCGGCGACAGCTTGGAGACACCCGCGAAGGTCTTGGAGAGGGCGACTAGGGCCACTACGTCCGCATCGAGCTCCTTGAGGGGCGCTAGGGCCGACGATGGTCTCCCCTTCTTCGCGGCAGCCTTCTCGACCCAATCGGCGATCGATGCGGCCACCAGCGGGAGCGCCCCCCGGATCATCTTTTGGACGTCGTCGCGGCGCTCGAAGCCCTCTCGGTTCGCCTTGAAGTCCTGCTTATCGTAATACCGGGTAGCCCCCTCTTCTGCGTCCTGGAGCTCCAGTTGGCGCTGGGCGGCGGCGAGGGTCTGCGAGTGATACATGGGGCCTCCTTTGGCTTATGTGATTGTCTGCTTATGCAGATGGTCTAGCTATTGCGGATATTCCGGTCAAGCGGACAATCGCTCATAAGTCCGTACTAAGTCGGCCGCTGCGGATCGAACGGGCGCAAAAAAGTCCCCCACCGGAAGCCGATGAGGGACCTAAAATGCCTGCTATGGGCGGCGGAGCGTGATGCGCTTAAATCTGCCTCTGCGGATCGTCCGCAATTGGCGATTGTCTGCAATTGCTGCACCGTCTTTTGAGTCCGGCGCGTCTACCAGTTTCACCACACCCGCACGGTGGGATAGGCCAAATGGCAAAATCCGCGCGCAGCGTCCAGCCGAAAATCGGGTTTGCTCGCTTCAATCGTGCCGCCGCGTTGGAGGCGCGAAGCTGATCTGCGCCAGCCGCCACGACTGATCCGGTTCGCCGGGCCACAGGCCGTCGATGTCCACCGGCTCTTGCGGCCCTGCATGACCATGCACTTCGGCGCGGATCAGGCGGCCGGTTTCCCGCAGCCGCACGGTCGCGCCGGGATAGCACTGCTCCAACCGGGCACGCAGCGCCTGCCCGTCCGGCGAAAGGTTGGGTCCAGACAGGGCACGTGGCGCACCGTCCACCAGTTCTGCCATCGACGATCGCAGCGCCTTGATCCCGTCGTGGATGATGTCGGTCGATATTATCGCGGCGGCAACCGAATCCGCCCACCAAAGCCCAAGGCCAAGGCCCACGATCCCGGCAAAGCCCGCAGCGCCCGTCATCCAGTTCGCCTTGTTCATGAGGGCGTCGGTGTGGAGCAGCTTGTCGCTCAGCTTTTCCGCCAGCGGCAGCTCCTTTCGTCCGATGATGAGCGGCGGGACCAGCGCATAGACCTGCGCCGCCAGCATCAGCCAGCCCAGCCAGATGTCGCGGCCCAGCAGCCGCACCGATCCGACCGTGGCATGCTCGGCCCGGATCAGTGTCATGAGCGAGTCCCACAGCAACAGCGCACCCGTCGCCGCGAGCGCGATCGCGGCAATGAAGAAACCGAGACCATTCACCCGTTCAAACCCGAAGGGGAAGCGCTTGCTCCGCCGCGACCTCCGCTCCAGCCGCGCCGCGACAAGGAAGGCGATAGGCGGCACCAGGCCGAGCAGATCCTCGGTCCAGGCGGTCTTCATCGTCTGGCTCTGCCCCATGACGACGCCCATCACCACCACGATGCTGACCGTCCATCCGATATTCCAATATTCCAGCCGCTCCGCCTGCAGCAATGCGCGCCGAACATCTTCGGGCAATGCATCGATGGTGGCGGTCATTGGGCTGCCCCCGGATCTGCGACCGCACGCGCGACCCGCTCCACCGTCATGATCCAGCGATTCTCGCCGTTGCGCAGGACAGGATGATATTCGACCCGCGTTTCCCCCTGCCCCGTCGCGGCCACCGGCGGCCCCGGCGTCACATCGACCATCCACGGGCTCTTGGGATCGATCGGCGCGAGTACCAGGTCCAGCTCACCCCGTTCCAATAGTTTGAACAACGTTTCGGTCGATCCCGCGCGCAGGACAGGCCGCGCGCCCGTCTCGTCGGCAAGGTGGCGCAGCAGCCGGGCGGCGGCCGGGCGCGCAAAGTCGCTGTCACCCTCAACCAGCCCAACCCTTATCTGCCGCGACTGGGCGATCGCCTCGCTTGTGCCTTCGGGATCGCGGGGCATGACGCCGCATCCGGCAAGGACTATCAGAAGACTGGCGACAAGGGCTTTCATTCCGCTTCGTCAACGGCCGGAGGCCTTGGCCGGTTCCTCGCTCAGTCCTCCTACGCCTGCCCCGGATAGGCACGCGCCTTCAGCACGCCAGCCAGATGCGCTGCGTTGCCGGCCACCATCCTCGCCGTCTCCAACACCTTGTCGGGCGTCTGCTCCAGATCCTTGAAGTCGGTCGATCCCATCGCTTCCCCCACCCAATAGCAGGCGGCGACGGCCGGGATGGTCCACCCGACATCGTTCAGGCTCTGGAATAGCTGGGCTGACGCGGCATGCGCGCCATCCTCATTGCCGACGATCGCGGCTACCGCCACCTTGGAATAGCTCGGCATCCGGCCGCAGTCGTCGGTTTCGGAGAGAAAGGCGTCCATCCGCTCCAGAACCCGCTTGGCGACGCTGCCCGCCTGCCCCATCCAGATCGGCGTGCCCAGGATCAGGATGTCTGCGGCCAGTATCTTCTCCCGAATAGCGGGCCAGTCATCGCCTTCCCCCTCGTCGGATGTGACGCCCGGCAGCACATTGTGCGCGGCGATGCGGATCGTGTCGGCCACTTCCACGCCCTGCGCGGCGAGCTGCTCGGCCAGAACCGCGATCATCGCGTCGGTCGAGCTGGGCTCGCCCTTGCCGCGCTTCAGGGTACAGTTAAGCGGCTGGGCCGTCAGCATCGGACGCTCCTTTGTGGCAATGGGCTGGAAAATGATCGTGCAGACGCGGCTTGAAGCGCGCGACAGGCAGCGAAGTTCCGCGGCATTGCGACCGCGATGCCAGCACGATAGCCTGCTTGCGTAACGAACCGTCCCCGCTATAAGACGGCCTCGTGCAGACATCGTTGTGACCCTAACGGAGAAGGACCATCCTTTGACCGAACCGTCTGCCACGTTCCTGCTATTCGGCGCCACCGGCGACCTGGCGCGCAGGATGATCTTCCCCTCGCTTTACAATCTGCATGCGGACGGGCTGCTGCCCCACGACTTCCTGATCGTAGCGTCGGGCCGGTCCGAGATGGACGATGGCGCCTTTCGCAGGGATGTGGACGACGCTCTGCGCAAGTTCCTGGCGGCCGACCGATATGACGATGCGATCGCATCCACCTTCCTGCCTATGATCCAGTATCAGCCGGTCGAGGCGGGCAATGCGGACCAGTTCAAGGCGCTGGCGGATCGGATCGACGGGCGGCTGGAACGCGGCATGTCGGTCTATCTTTCCACCCCGCCATCGCTGTTCGCCCCGACCGCGCAGGGGTTGGCCGACGCGGGCCTGATCACCGCAGACACCCGCATCGCAATGGAAAAGCCGATCGGCAAGGATCTCGCTTCATCGAAAGAGGTCAATGACGGCATCGGCGCGTTGTTCGACGAAAGCCAGATTTTCCGTGTCGATCATTATCTGGGCAAGGAAACCGTCCAGAATCTGCTCGCGCTGCGCTTTGGCAATGTCATGTTCGAGCCGCTGTGGAATGCGACCGCGATCGACCATGTGCAGATCACCGTCGGCGAAACCGTCGGCCTTGAAGGCCGCGTATCCTATTATGACGGGGTCGGCGCGCTGCGCGACATGGTGCAGAACCATATGCTCCAGATCCTGTCGATCATCGCCATGGAGCCGCCCGCGCGCATGGACCCCACTGCCGTACGCGACGAAAAGGTGAAGGCGCTGCGCTCGCTGCGCCCCATGACCGACGAGACGGTCAAGACCCACAGCGTTCGCGGCCAATATACGCCCGGCGCGGTCTGCGGAGAGATCGTCACCGGCTATGCCGACGAATTGGGCAAGCCATCAGACACCGAAACCTTCGTGGCGTTAAAGGCGCATATCGACAACTGGCGCTGGCAGGGCGTGCCCTTCTACCTGCGCACCGGCAAGCGGATGCCCGCGCGCCAGTCGGAGATCGTGATACAGTTCAAGCCGGTACGGCACAGCATCTTCGGCCGCGACGGGCATGGCACCGGCCTTGACCCCAACACCATGGTCATTCGCCTGCAGCCGGAAGAATATATCCGGCTTCAGATCATGTCGAAACGGCCGGGACTGGAGCGACAGGTGCGGCTGGAGGAAGTGACGCTGGACGTCTCCCTCACCGCCGCCTTCGCCGGGCAACGCCGCCGCATCGCCTATGAACGGCTGATCCTCGACCTGCTGGCCGGCGACCAGACATTGTTCGTCCGCCGCGACGAGGTGGAGGCGCAATGGACGTGGATCGACAGCATTATCGACGGGTGGAAGGACGCCAATATGAAGCCTTCCCCCTATAGCTCGGGGAACTGGGGACCATCTTCGGCCATTGCCCTGATCGAACGCGACGGAGCAAGCTGGCATGACTGATCTTCACCCCACCATCGCCAAGGTGACGGAGCGCATCGTCGCGCGCAGCCGCCCGCGCCGCCGCCAGTATCTGGACCTCATCGAACGCGGCCGGGACGCGGGCACCAATCGCGACCAGCTGTCCTGCGGCAACCTGGCCCATGGCTTCGCGGCAAGCGGCGAGGACAAGCCGGTGATCCGCACCGGCAATGCAATGAATATCGGCATCGTCACCGCCTATAACGACATGCTTTCGGCGCATCAGCCCTATGGCCGCTACCCCGAGCAAATCAAGATCGCGGCGCGCGAAGTCGGCGCAACGGCGCAGGTCGCGGGCGGCGTGCCGGCGATGTGCGACGGCGTGACGCAGGGGCAGGCGGGCATGGACCTGTCGCTCTTCTCCCGCGACACCATCGCGCTAGGCACCGCGGTCGCCCTGTCCCACGCGATGTTCGAAGGGGCGCTGTTGCTCGGCATCTGCGACAAGATCGTTCCGGGCCTGCTGATCGGCGCGCTGCGCTTTGGCCATCTCCCCACCATCCTGATCCCCGCCGGGCCCATGCCTTCGGGCCTCGCCAACAAGGAAAAGGTCCGCATCCGCCAGCTCTATGCGGAGGGCAAGGTCGGGCGCGAGGAATTGCTGGAATCGGAAAGCGCATCCTATCACGGGGCGGGCACCTGCACCTTCTATGGCACGGCCAACAGCAATCAGATGATGATGGAGATGATGGGCCTGCACATGCCCGCCGCCTCCTTCGTCAATCCGGGCACAAAGCTGCGCACCGAACTGACGCGCGCGGCGACGCATCGCATTGCCAGCATCGGCTGGGACGGTGACGATTACCGACCGCTGGGCCATTGCGTCGATGAAAAGGCGATCGTCAATGCCATGATAGGGCTGATGGCGACAGGCGGATCGACCAACCACGCGATCCATCTGCCCGCCATAGCGCGTGCGGCGGGGATCAGCATCGACTGGACCGACCTCGCCGAGATTTCCGAGGCCGTCCCGCTGCTCGCCCGCGTCTATCCCAACGGATCGGGCGACGTGAATCACTTCCATGCGGCGGGCGGCATCAGCTTCGTGATCCGCGAACTTCTGGACGCCGGCCTTCTCCACCGCGACATCATGACCGTCGCGCGCGCCGACCTCACCGATTATGGCAAGGAACCGGTGCTTGAGGACGACGCGCTGCAATGGCGCGACGTTCCCGCCTCGCGCGACGAGAATATACTGCGCCCTGCCTCAAACCCTTTCCAGCCCGATGGCGGCATGAAGCTGCTCCAGGGCAATCTCGGCCGTTGCGTCATGAAGGTGAGCGCGGTGGACAAGGAGCGTTGGACGATCGAGGCGCCCGCCGCTGTCTTCCAGACACAAGACGATGTCCTGCGCGCGTTCAAGGCCGGCGAACTGGAACGCGACGTGGTCGTTGTCGTCCGCTTCCAGGGGCCACGCGCAAACGGAATGCCCGAACTGCACAAGCTGACCCCGGCGCTTGGCGTGCTTCAGGATCGCGGCTTCAAGGTCGCGCTGCTGACCGATGGTCGCATGTCGGGCGCAAGCGGCAAGGTACCCGCCGCCATCCATTTGTCGCCGGAGGCACTGGGTGGCGGCCCGATCGGGAAGCTGCGCGACGGCGACATGGTCCGCGTCTGCGCACAGCAGGGCGTGGTGGAGGCGCTGGTCGACGCGGCCGAATGGGACGCGCGCGGTCATCCCGTCCCGCCGCCCCCACCATACGACACCGGCCGCGAACTTTTCGCCCTCTTCCGCCATCACAGCGACCTTGCCGAACAGGGCGCGTCGCCAATCCTGGCGGCGATGGAAAGTGAGCTTTGATAATCATCGCCATGCCAGCGCAGCATGGCATCTCGGGCGGTACGGCACGACCCGGCCCCTTGAGATCCGAGCCTGCGCTGAGACGACGACATAAAGAATGGATGCCTTGATGACCGATATCATCGCCGCCGACATTGGCGGGACCAACGCCCGCTTCGCGCGCGCCTCGCTGGACGAGAAGGGCGTGCCCACGCTCGGCACGGTGCGCAAATATAAGGTGGAGGAATATCCCAGCCTCCAGGCCTGCTGGGCCGCCTTCGCGGAAGATGAAAAGAAGGGTGGCGCGGGCGACCTGCCCGATTGCGCGTCTATCGCCTTTGCGACGGCCATCGGGCGGGAAGTCATCAAGCTGACGAACAGCAATTGGGTGATCCGCGCTGACACGCTGGCGGAGGATATCGGGGTGCGCACGGTCCGCCTGGTCAATGATTTCGAAGCTGTCGCCTTCGCCGTGTCGCGTCTGCCACAGGAAAATCTGCCATTGTTGTTCGGCGAGGATCGGCCCTTCCCCTATGATGGCGGCGTCACAGTGATGGGACCGGGCACGGGCCTTGGCGTAGCGATGATCGCCTATGACAATGGCGAACCGCATGTCCTCGCGACCGAAGGGGGGCATCTTGATTTCGCGCCGCTCGATCATATCGAGGAGCGCATCCTGTCCTATCTGCGCGACAAATTCCTGCGCGTTTCGACTGAACGGATCGTGTCCGGGCCGGGCCTCAACTATATCTACAAGGCGATGGCGACGATCGGCCATGATCGGGTGGTGCTGATGGAAGATCCCGAATTGTGGCAGGCCGCGCTCGACGGCAGCGACCCCTTCGCCCGCCGCGCGCTGGAGCGTTTCTGCATGTGCTATGGCTCGGTAGCGGGCGACCTGGCGCTGGCGCACGGCCCGCATAGCGTAGTCCTGGCCGGAGGCCTCACCCAGCGGATGAAGGATTTTCTCACTCAAAGCGGCTTCCATGCCCGCTTCAAGGCCAAGGGTCGCTTCGAAAGCCTGATGGCGACCGTGCCGATCCGCTGCGCCATCCACGAAGAAATAGGCCTGTTCGGGGCCGCGGCAGCATTCCGGGAGAAATAAGCATGAGCAACCTGACCGTAGCGCAGGTGATGGAACTGGCGCCGGTGATCCCCGTGCTGGTGGTCGAACGGGTGGAGGATGCGCTGCCCATCGCGCAGGCGCTGGTGGCAGGCGGTCTGCCCGCGCTGGAAGTGACGCTGCGCACCCCCGCCGCGCTGGACGTGATCCGCGAAATGGCGCAAGTTGAAGGCGCGGTCGTCGGGGCTGGCACGGTGCTGAACCCTGCCCAGCTCGACGCGGCGATGAACGCAGGCGCGCGCTTCGCCGTCAGCCCGGGCCTCACCGAACCGCTGGGCAAGGCGGCGATCGACGCCGGCATCCCCTTCCTGCCCGGCACAGCCACAGCCGCCGACATCATGCGCGGCATGGACATGGGCCTTACCCACTTCAAATTCTTTCCCGCGGAAACGTCGGGCGGACTTCCCGCGCTAAAGGCGCTCGCCGCGCCGCTCCATACCGCCCGCTTCTGCCCTACCGGCGGCATCACGCCGCAGAACGCGCCAGAATGGCTGGCCCAGCCTTTCATCAAATGCGTGGGCGGCAGCTGGGTCGTGCCGAAGGGACCGGTCGACGCGAAGACGATCGAGGCGCTGGCCCGCGAGGCGGCGGCCTTGCCCCGGCACGGGTCAGCGCGCTGATCCGGTTGCGCCCCGTGGCCACGCGCCCTAGATGCAAGGCATGACTCCGCGCCGCCTCCTCGCCGCCTTCGCCCTGGTCCTGTCGGGCTGCGCCGGCGCGCCGCAAACCTACCCCTCGCTCGCCAAGCGCCCGATCGAAAGCGCGCCGGTGGCCGAAGCCGCAGCGCCCTCCCCCCCTGCCGCCGCCGATCCGGCGCTGAGGCAGGAGATCGATCGCAACGTGGCGCAGGCGGACAAGGGCGCCGCGGCCTTCGACGCCGCCTATGCCAAGGCCGACAAGGCTGTCGCCGCGGCCAAAGGGGCCGCCGTCTCCAGTGACGCCTGGGTTGCGGCGCAGGTCGCGATCAGCGCATTGGAGGCCGCGCGCAACGACAGCGTGTCGGCGCTCGCCAGCCTCGACACGCTCTATGTCAGCCGCAGCGACAGCGTGGCGGACGGCAAGGCAGCCGGCGGCCTGGCGGAGATCGACGCCGCGCGCACCGCCACGCTGGCGCTCGTCGACCAGCAAAACGACCGCATCGACGCGATGAAGGCCCGCCTACCCCAGCCCTGAGGGCGGAGAAATGCCCGACAGCCACTTGCTGTCACCCCAGCGAAGGCTGGGGTCTCAGGAGATATCGCGCATGCGGCACCCGATCCCAGCCTTCGCTGGGATGACGAAAATTCGCTCTACCCCATCCCCTTCACCGCGCCCTTATGCGCCTTCGCATTGTGGACATAATGGTCCACACCTTCTCGCATGTCGATCAGCGCCGCGTCGGACAGGTCGCGCATATATTTGGCGGGCCGCCCGGCCCAGAGCTGGCGATGCGTGACGGTCTTGCCCGACGTCAGCATCGCGCCCGCCGCCAGCA
The DNA here is from genome assembly GCF_001556865.1 of Sphingobium sp. CCH11-B1. Classification (GTDB taxonomy): domain Bacteria; phylum Pseudomonadota; class Alphaproteobacteria; order Sphingomonadales; family Sphingomonadaceae; genus Sphingobium. The sequence goes on from NZ_LSJY01000105.1 coordinate 10,714, forward strand.
TCGCGTCGCTTTCCACCGTGCATCCGCTCATCACGACCGCGCCCAGCCCCACAAAGGCACGGTCGTGCAGCACGCAGCCATGCACCATCGCGATGTGACCGATCAGCACGTCATCCCCGATGATCGTGGGCCATCCGTCGAGCGGCCGCCCGTCCTGCCGTTCGCCCGCGCCGTCGCAATGGATGACAGTGCCGTCCTGGATGTTGGTGCGCGCGCCGATCCGGATGCGGTTCACGTCGGCCCGGATCACGCAATTATACCAGACGCTGCTGTCTTCCCCGATCTCCACATCGCCGATGATGCGGCATCCGGGCGCGATGAAGGCGCTTGGGTGGATCACCGGCGTCTTGCCGTTGAACGGGATGATGCTGACGTCGGGATATTCGGGGTGGGACATGCGTCTCTCCTATGGTCTGATTTTCAGGATCGGCAGGATGCTGGAATGATCGTCGGTCCACGGCGCAAAGCCCGGTCGCCCTTCCAGTTCTTGCCATGGGGCGGGCCGGCTGTGCATCTCCAACCGCGCTAGCTGCGCAGGATCGCGGGACAGCGCGACCCAGATGGAGGCGGTATAATGGCGGTTCGCCTCGCGCACGCTGGGCCGGTAGTTGCGCAGCATCGCGCGCCATCCTTCCGCGCTGGCATCCGCCGCCAGCACCGGCCGCAAGTCGAGATAACGGTTGGAAATGTGGATCAGCAGCAGCCCGTCGGGCGCAAGCCGGCGCGCATAGACGGCCAGCGCCTCGCGCGTCAGCAGATGGGTAGGGATGGAATCGGAGGAGAAGGCGTCGATCACCAATATATCGGCCCCATCCGCCGGCTGCCGCGCCAGCGTCATGCGCGCGTCGCCGATCACGATATCGGCGCGCGGCTGGCACAGCGACAGGAAGGTGAAGCGGGCAGGATCGCGCGCGATCTCCGCCATCGCCGGATCGATCTCATAGAAGCGCCAGCTTTGGCCGGGCTGTGCGTAGCAGGCCAGCGTGCCCGCCCCCAGGCCCACGATGTCGACCCGGGCACGCGGCCCGAACAGCGCCGGCGCGGCCCGCAACGTCAGCCCCACGCCCGATCCCGGCGCATAATAGCTGGTCGGATTTCGCTCCCGCCCCGGTGCGCGGTCCTGAATGCCGTGCAGGGTGGTGCCATGGAACAGGACGCGTTCGGTCGCACTGCGGTTCGCGACGCCATAGACGCCGAAATAGCTGCGCGTCAGCATGCCCGACGCTGACTGGGACAGCTTCTCCCATCCGCTGAGACACAGCATCAGATACACCAGCAGCCCGGCCGAGAGGATTCGATGCCCCAGCGCCATCACGCCCATCGCGATGATCGTGACGAAGCAGATCGACTTGATCGGCGGAGCGTTCCATCCCGGCCCAAGCAGGCCGCCGCCCACGGCCGATAGCAGCAGTCCCAGTAGCAGCATCGCCGCCGCCAGCCAGATTCGCCGCTGCGAATCGTCCCACAACAGGCGCGGCAGCCGAAGCAGCGGCTCCCGGTCCGGCAACAGCAGCGACGCGGCGAACAACAGCAGCGGATATTCATAGGTCCAGTCGAAGATCAGCGGCGCGACCAGCGCGCAGAACAGCCCGCCGATCATCCCCCCCACCGACATGACAAGGTAGAAGCGCGTCAAATGCTGGGGTGCGGGGCGCTGGTCATAAAGCCGCGCATGGAGCGCCGTCGCGCTGACGAACAGCACCGCTAGGATGCCGATGGCGATGAACAGGGGAAAATGTACGCCGCCGGTGAAGGCAATGCACGCGCCGATCAGCAGGATCAGTGGGGCGATGAGCACGCACAGTTCCGCGCCGCCCCGCCGCGTGGCGAAAGCGACTGAGAAACTGAGCAGATATAGGCCAAGCGGGAGCACCCACAGCATCGGCATGGCAACAATGTCGGTGGTAAGGTAAAGGCTGGTCGCCAGCATCAGGCCCGACGGCACGGCGGCAAGGATGATCCACAGCAGCATCGTGCGCGCGCCGGGCGCCGGTGCGGGCGCACTGTTGGTCTCGTCGCGCGCGACCGCACCGGGCGGCAATCGCCGCGCGCTGGCATAGACAAGGAAGAAAAGCGCCGCATAACCGACCGACCAGAGGATGCTCTGGGCATGAAGGGTCATCAGCGGCTCGACCAGGAGCGGGTAGGCGATCAAGCCGGCAAAACTGCCGAGATTGGATGCGGAATAGAGCGGATAGGGATCACCCTCCCCTATTTCGCCATACCAGCGTTGCAGCAAGGGCGCCTGCGCCGCCACCACGAAGAAGAGCGGCCCGATCGACGCGCCGAACAGCCACAGCACCCACAATGCGGGCTCGACGGCGGGGGAAGGTTGCCAGTCGGCCAGGCCGATCGGCAGGAAAATCGCCGCCATCAGGAACAAGGCGAGATGGATGACGGCCTGCCGCCGCGCGGGAAAGCGGCCCAGCCAATGCGCATAGGCATAGCCGCCGAGCAGCAGCGCCTGATAAACGAGCATTGCGCTGTTCCACACTGCCGGCGATCCGCCAAGGCGGGGCAACGCCATCCGCGCGATCATCGGCTGGACCAGGAACAGCAGGAACGATCCCGCGCAGATCGTCAGCACGAAGCGGGCGCGGGTTCCCAGTACCATCAGGCGCGCACCTCCAGCGCGTAAACAATGTGCCGGCTCAGCGGATGGCCTGTCGGAAAAGCGGGATGGTCAAAATCCATATCCTCCCGCCTGCGCATGGCGAGTCCGATCATCAGACCCCATGACGCCTGGTTCTGCGGGACGGTGTAGGCGATGATGCGCTTGTGTCGGGGCCGGTTAACCCGGCACCATGCGATCGCCGCAAGGGCCGCCTCCTTGGCATACCCCTGCCCCCAGTAGCTCGCGGCCAATCGCCAGCCCAACTCCAGCTCGCCGTAGATCGGCGTGCCCAGATGCCTTCCAAGCCGGGGACCGCAAAAGCCCAGGATGCTGCCATCGGCCCTTGCTTCCATAAGCCAGTGACAATGCCCCAGCTCGCGTTGGGCGCCAGCCATGCGATAATATAAATCGACATAATGGTCGCGCGATTGACGGCCGCCCAGCCATCGGGTCACGTTATCCGTGTCGAGCGCCTGCATAAAGGGATCGATGTCTTCCTCTCGCCAACTGCGCAAGATCAGGCGGTCGGTTTCCAGGCGGAACTCACCCATTCAGCAGCCGGGCGGCATGGAGCGCATGATAGGTCAGCACACCCGAACATCCCGCCCGCTTGAACGCCATCAGCGTCTCCAGGATCAGCGCGTCGCGGTCTCCCGCGCGGGCGGCCGCCGCATGTTCGATCATCGCATATTCGCCCGATACCTGATAGGCGAAGACCGGCACGGCGAAGCGATCGCGCACCCGCGCCACGATGTCGAGATAGGGCAGGCCCGGCTTCACCATCACGCTGTCGGCCCCTTCGGCCAGGTCGAGCGCCACTTCACGCAGCGCTTCCTCGCCATTGGCCGGGTCCATCTGGTAATTTTTCTTGTCGCCCTTCAGCAACCCGCGCGATCCCACCGCGTCGCGGAACGGGCCATAGAAGGCGCTCGCATATTTGGCGGCATAGGCCATGATCTGGACATTGGCATGACCTTCTTCCTCCAGCGCCTCGCGGATCGCGCCGACGCGCCCGTCCATCATGTCGCTGGGCGCGATGATGTCCGCGCCCGCAGCCGCCTGGTTCAGCGACTGGCCGATCAGCACGTCCACCGTCGCGTCGTTGACGACATAGCCTGTCGGGCCCAGCAGCCCGTCCTGCCCATGCACCGTATAGGGGTCGAGCGCTACGTCGGTCAGCACACCGATGTCGGGCACCGCATCTTTGATGGCGCGGATCGCGCGGCACATCAGATTGTCGGGATTGAGCGCCTCCGCCCCGTCATCGCTGCGTCGCTCGGCTTGGGTGTTAGGGAAGAGGGCAAGGCAGGGGATGCCCGCATCCCGCGCTTCCCTGGCTTGGCCGACGATCCGGTCCACCGACCAGCGGGACACGCCGGGCAGCGCGCCGATCGGCTCCTCGACACCCTCTCCCTCCGTTACGAACAGCGGCCAGATGAAGTCGGTTGGCGACAGGCGATTTTCGGCGTGCATGGCCCGGCTCCAGGCCGTGGCGCGCGTACGGCGCAGGCGAAGCGCGGGATAGGGAGCGTGGGTCATGGCCGGGAGGTGTAAGCCGGGGAAAGCGGGGGATCAAGGCGCGCTGGCCGTGAATGTTTCGGCCAACCGCCCCGCCGTTCGCCTTCACATGAGGCGGGATGAGCCGGAAATGGCCGCATTCCCATCCGCGCGCCAATCCCCTAAAACTCCCCCATGCTCTCCATCCACCATATCGCCATCATCTGCGCCGACTATGAGCGCTCCCGCGCCTTCTACCGCGACATATTGGGCTTTCCCGTCCTTCGCGAAGCCTATCGCGCCGAGCGGCAATCCTGGAAGTGCGACCTCGACGCCGGCAATGCCCAGATCGAGCTTTTTTCCTTCCCTGCGCCCCCGCCCCGCCCGAGCCGGCCCGAAGCGCAGGGCCTGCGCCACCTCGCCTTCAACGTCGACAATCTCGACGCGCAGGTCGCGCGGCTGGAGGCGGCCGGCGTCCCATGCGAACCGATCCGCATCGACGAATATACAGGCCAGCGCTTCACCTTCTTCGCCGACCCGGATGGCCTTCCGCTGGAGCTTTACGAGCGGATCACTTCGCAAACCGCCTGAAGAAGCTGTCCGCGTTCCAGGACGGCCGCTGCGGGTTGTTCGCCACGCGCAGCGTCACCGCGGTCACATAGTCGTTCAGCTTCCCGCTCTCCGCCGGCATCACCGGCTGTTTCAGGTCGTCGAAGGGCGAATGATAGATGTTCGCGCGCCACGCCTTCTCCGTCTCCGCCTCCGGCGTTCCGGCCTTGAAGCCATATTTGAAGAACAGCGCCGGTATGCCTTCCCGAATGAAGGCATATTGATCGGACCGGATGAAGACGTTGCGGTCGGGGAAGGGATCGGGGACGATGGGCAGCTTCATCGCCTCGCTCACGGCTGCCGCGTCCTTGCCCAGGCTGCTCTGGTCATAACCGACCGGCGTCACGCTGGTCAGCGGGAAGATCGGCAGCGCCATGTCAAAATTGAGGTCCGCGACGATGTTCCTCTGCGGCACCGTCGGCCGCCGCGCGAAATAGCGCGATCCCAGCAGCCCCTTCTCCTCCGCCGTCACGAAGGCGAAGAGGATGGACCGCTTAGGCTTCCCTTTGCTGGCCCTGAGCGCCCGCGCGATTTCCAGGAGACTGGCGACCCCCGATGCATTGTCTAATGCACCGTTGTAGATGGCGTCGCCCCTGATCGGCGTACCGACCCCATAGCCGTCCAGATGCGCCGACAGCACGACATATTCGGCCTTCAACTTAGGGTCGCTGCCCGGCATTACCGCGATCAGATTGGGCGAGGACAGGTCGCGCCGGGCCGCCGCCACGCTCGCCTTCAGCCGCTGCGCCAGGGGGAAGCTGGCTACGGGGGCGGATGCGTCCGCTGCCGCTGCGATCGCTGCGAAATCCTTGCCCGACCCTTCGAACAGCAGGGCCGACTTCGCCGGGTCGAGTTGCGCGCTCAGGAAAGGCGTGTGCGTCTCCCGCAGCGCCGCGTCGGCATAATAGAGCGACGGCGCGCTGGCGAGCGCCACCCGCCGGTCCCAGGGTATCTCGACCTGCTTGGGCGTCACAAGGCTGATGAGGCCGACCGCGCCCTGATCCGCCAGCCACTTCGCCCGCTCCGACCGTGCATGGGATTTGAGCGCACCCGACAGGGTGGAGGGCCCGCCCGACAGCACGACCACGATTTTGCCCTTGAGGTCCAATCCGGCAAAGTCGTCATGCCCAACCTCGGGCAGATGCAGGCCATAACCAGCAAAGACGAGAGGCGCTTCCATCTGTTCCGGCACCGGCCCACCTCCGCCGGAGAAGATGATGTCGCCGGGCACCGTCAGCGCCGTCTCGCCCTTCGCGCCGATCAGCGCGGCGCTGCTCCGGTCGGACTGCACCACCTGCTCGACAAAGGCGACCGGCTGCTTGTAGCCGTCGACGCCCGCTGGCTTGAGACCCAGCGCCTTCAGCTGCCCGATCACATAGTCGGCCGCCCGGTCATAGCCGGGCGTTCCCGTTCCGCGCCCTTCCATCCCGTCATTGGCGATCGCCTGGACATGACTCCACCAGCGCGCGCCAGCATCCTGCTGCGCCGATACGGGCAGAGACAGCGCGATGGCCGGCAGGGAAAGCAGGGGCCGGGCAAATTGGAAAAGACGCATGAAGGACGCTCCGGATTCACAGATGATGACGGCGTGATCTTGCCTTAACCTGTTCGACGAACAAGGGGCTTGGAACCGCCGTCCTCTTGTGTATTATACCAACAACACACAAGAGGAGACTGACATGCGCGTCCCCGCCCCTCGCCCCCTTCTGGCC
>NZ_LSJY01000106.1 GCF_001556865.1 Sphingobium sp. CCH11-B1
CCATGGCGGCGTAATGTTTAACCGCCCGCCCACACACGGAAATCCTGACAGTCCCGCTTGGCGTCGCAAGAAGGCCGTCAGCATTCGCTGCACACCGTCTTCTGCAGAACGCCAGCCGATCGCTTCGGCAGCGCGGCGTTGATGCGCGAAAGGTCATCCGACGTCGATAGATTGCACGCCACGTTGCGATCGGTGGCGCTGGAATGCCGACATGATCGGCAACAAACTCGAGGATTTCGGGCAGGATCCTTTCGAACGTGGCCAGCGGTCGTCCCGTCATACACAGGAAACCAATGTGAAGCAGCAGGCCGAGGCGGGTCAGCGGTCGCCGACGCGAAGACACATACGTGCATCCCCGCTGCGCCCCGGCGCCCGAACACATCAGCCCCGAACCGCCTTTGCAGATGCACCGCGACCAAGGCAGCATAGCGGCGTTGGCGCGCGCCGTTCGGGCTATGGTAGATACCTACCGCCTGCCAGTAGCTGCCGCCCGTCCTGAGCGCATCGAGAAAGATCCAGCGCGCCGCCTGGGCATTGAAGCAGGGATCAAATTGCAGCCAGCGCCGCACTTCCCCCTCTCGGCGTGACAAGAGCCCAGCTATCTTCGGCACCCACCAACTGTTGATCTGGAGCGGGCCAAGGTCATGGCTTCCATCCCTGTTCAGGATTTCCGCGCCGATCCACCCGGCCTCCTGATCGCGCAATCCCCATAGCGTCTTTTCAAGCCATGCGTGCCCGCGCGCCGCTTGCCTGATGCAGCGCGCGACCTGGGCTTCTGCAGGCCGGGCCGCTGCAGCAGGCTCATACTGCAAGAACGTCAGCAGAAGCAGCACGACGAGGCCCGCGCGCCTCCCCTCAGCGGTCCAGACCACGGCCACCCTCCCGTTCCCGATCGTGGTTTGGCTGAGTATCCCGGTCGATGGCCTGCGACCGATCTTCCTGACGAGCTTTCAGCAAAGACTGAAGATGCCGATCGAGCGTTTCGAACGCTTGCCGGGCGCTGCACGCCAGGCGATCCACCAAGCCCGTCTCCCGCAGGGTGCGGCCGCGCAGTTGTCGTTCGAGCAGTTGATCACCGCGCGAACGGCGCACTTGTTCCTGCTCGCCCTTGAGGTACTGGAGATGACCGCCGCGCCGCGCCGCGATGCGGTCACGATGATCCCCCTCAAGTCGACCAAGCCCTTCCAGCGCCGACGTCTTTTCGCCCGATCGCTGTTCGAGCCTTTCGACCAGCTTTCCGGGATCTTCGGTCCAGAGCTTCACCCCGAATTTGGCGCGGGTGATAGCGGTGTAGTAATTCTGGGCATTGACCAGCGGCGATCTCACCGGCGCCAGCACATAGACCCGATCATAGGTCTTGGACTGCGCCGAATATACCGTTTCCCCATAGCCATGGTCCCAGGTCTGGTGTCGCGAGAGATCTATCGTCTGCACCCGGTCGCCGCGATCCCAGCGGATCGTCGCGACGCTGCCATCGATCGTCTCGACCGTCCCGCGCTCGGCATTTTTGAGCTTGAGCTCATGCGATGCGAGACGCCATTGGATGCGGTCGCCCTTGCTCAAGTCCCTTTGCTCTTCTAGGAAGACATTGACCTGCGAGGCTTTGGCGGTCCGCGGATCCCACAGGTGGACACGGCATTGCTCGTCCACCAGTCGAACACGCTGTCGCCCCTGCCCGTCGCGCACCATGCCAGCGACCCTATATTCAGCGTCGCGACCAAGACCCGCTCCTGCCTGGTCGCGACTGAAGGTCACGACCTGACCGCCCGAATAGAAGCGCGCCAGTCGCTTCTCCTGATCGCTCAATCGTCCCGGCGTCAGGATCGACAGACGGCTATCCTCCGCCTCGACGACGCCCTCGCGCTGGAGAACTTCCCTGATCTGGTTGTTGACGATGAGGCGGGACGCATTGTCGAGGACGAGGATGTTGGTGGCGGCGCGGCTTTCGGGGCTGAGGCGCGTCCATTCCGCCACCACGCTTTTGGCAAGCGCGGCAGCGTCATCGCCGCCTGTAACCTTGTCAAGCTGGCCGATCGAGGCGGCATAGTCCCCTGCCCGCGCCTGCGCCACCGCGTTGCGCATCGCTCTGGTCTGCTGCCGGCGCGTCTCTGTGAGCTGCGTGGTCGCCATGCCGAGCTTCTGCATCAGCCAGAAGGGCTTCCCCTGTTCGATGGCGCCCGTCTGCCTGTCGTCGCCCAGAAGAATGAGGCGAGCCTGTCGCCCGGCTGATCTCGAGGACGCGCAAAGCCTGGCGGTTTCCAATCTGTCCCGCCTCATCGAGCACCAGCACATGATTGCGGCCAATGCCATATCCGCCACAGGCCAAAAGGCTCGCCACGGTGCGCGACTCGACCTGCGCCTTCTCCCCCAGTTCCGCCGCCGCTGATGATGTCGGCCGGCAGAATCGGTCAGTTTGTAATTCCGCCCGGTGGCGGCGGCGTTTTTCGCTTCAGCGTATGTAAGAGTCATCGATACCCCAAAAATTGGTTTCGATACCCCCACCGATACCCCACGATTCGTGAGATACCCCGAGACATCCTGACACATTATGGATGAACAACGGCTCACAAACCCCTGATTTATAGGGATTTATGATACTACATAATGCTCATGAAATCGAGTGTTGGTGGGCCCGGCAGGACTCGAACCCGCAACCTAGCCGTTATGAGCGGCCAGCTCTAACCATTGAGCTACAGGCCCCACCTGTCGAGCGATGCGGATTAGGCAGCATCACGCCGCTTTGCAAGCCTGTGCTTGGCGCGGCGGCACAGCCTTCAGAAATTGATCCAGGCTGGCGGCCTGAACACCGCGCTTCGCCATATGCGCGAGCACCTTGTCCCACCACCGATAGAAGGCGGTGCGATCACGTTCGTCCCGCACATAGGGCGTGTGGCCCGGCTCCAATGTCGGCGAATGGAAGCTTAAGTTCAGCAGCCGCACCCGTTCCTCCAGCAGCGCATCGATTGCGGCGATCGCTTCATGTGCGGGCACGCCTTCCGGCGTCAAGGGCACACGGCCCAGCATTCGGGCGCGCGACAGGGCGCCGGGCAGAGGCCCCATCTTCCGCGTTGCCTGGTAGAGCTTCTCCCCTCCGCCCCGCAACAAGCCGATAAAAGCGGTGGATAAAGGGAGTTCGACCAACGATCGGCCCGGCCCGGCCCAATAGGGATGCTGCGGCAACCCCCTGAAGTCCGGGCCATGCTGATGGCCATAGTCGAAACGGCTGCGCACCGAGCTGTCCAGCCGAAACCCGGCTTCTTCCAGCAACCGCGCGCTGTTGGGCCCTACCCCATAGCGCCCGGCGCGATAGGTGATGGGACGCCGCCCGAACCGCTGCTCAATCCTCTGGCACAAGGCTTCCAGCTTCGCCGCCTCGACCTCAACCGACAGGAAACCCACATAGCTGTTCGCCGCATTCACATCCTCGACATGGGGCGGGTTGACCCAGGGGTGAAGATGGGCCCCGATATCGGCCGTCCCGGCATCCACCCACTGCCCCATCATCGCGGCAGCCGCGTCGTCGTCCACGACCGGATAATCCGTCACATAGACGGGCCTGACGCCTGCGCCTGCGAAGAATTCCTGCCCTCGCGCCATGCCCGCCAGCGCCGTTACCCCATGACCGTTGCGACGGAATGGAGCGTTCCAGTCGAACTCCTCCTCCGTATCCACGAACAGCATGAACCGCGTGCCGAAATCGGCATCGAGATCGATCATGTCCTGCGGGTCGGGGGGCAGCAACAGATTGCCGTCATGCGGGGCCAAGCTCATAGCCCCCCCTTAAAGATCAATGGTTGCGAATGGGTTTCCTTGGCGGATCAGGCCTGCTCCGCCGCGTCCTTCGCAAGGCTCACGGCTGGAATGGTAAGCACCAGCCGATGCGCTTCGATGTCCAGTCCACCGCCGCTTGTCGCCGCAAGGCTCCGGATCAGGCGCAGCGAAAAGCCCAGGCCGAGCAAAGGCCCATCCGCCCAGTCCCCATCATGCCCCGGATCAAGGAGTTGCTCCTCGTCGAGCCCCATGATGCTGGAAGGCCGGTCGATGCTGAGCGAGACCCGCCCGGCGGCACCGTCAGGCTGGAACCAGCAAGCCCCCCGCACCGGCTCATCAGGAGCCGCCAGCGAAATGATCGTACGCAGCAGATGCTGAACCATGCGCTCGCCCTGAACCGGGTCGATCCGCATTTGCGGCAGTCCCGGCGCAATGGCGATATCGACCGCAGTCCTTCCCTGCTCGCTGAACCGGGTCGCGACCTGCGTCACCAGCAGGGCAGGATCGATCAGTTGCGGCGCGCCCGCGCCATCACCGCGAGATATCTTGGCCGCCAGGTCCAGATCGTCGAAGGCCGACAGCAGGTGCCGAGCATCGACCACGATCTTGCCCGCCATGTCGCGATATTCACCGCCAGCCGGACCGAACAATTCCTGCTCGATGATTTCAGCGAAGCCCAAAATGGCGTTCAATGGGGTGCGCAGTTCATGCACCAGTTGGCGGAGAGAATCGGTCGACAAACCGGCCACAGCCATGGTCGAGGGATGGGGCTGGCTTGCCACCTCGTGCAGATGGGGCCGCCGCGCCTGTCCGCGATAGCCCTGGAAACGGCCTGACCGCGGATCGAAAAATGGGGTGGCCGACATGCGCCATTCGCCCGACAATGCTCCGCCGACGATTGCGAAACGGCCATGCTGAAATGCGCTGCGCCGCGCGAATGCGCCCGCAACCGCGCCGTCCGGGCCGCTGCCGCCTTCCAGTGCGATTTCGGCCAACGACAGGCCAACGAGCGCCGCTCGTGGCCCCTGGTCCACCCACAGGATGACACCGGCGGCGTCGGTTTCGAATGCGAACGATCGCGGCGCAACCAAGTCCGCTGGGCGCACTTCGGCTTGCCCCGACTCCGGCTCGGCGGCCTTTCGGCCGCTGGTGAACCGGGCAATCCTGTCGACCAGACTGCGTATCTGCCCTTCATCGCTTTTCGGCGGATGCAGTCGAGTGACGGTCGCGGCGCTGGGAGCTTGGGAATCCGCTTCCTCATCAGCCTCCATGTCTTGCGTCAGCAGCATGTAGGTTTCGCCGACCATATCGGTCCGCACCGTCGTCAACACCAGATCATGGGCACCAAAGGCTTCCAGCGCCTTGCGCGTGGCCGCGCCGACGTCCCGCCGGGCGCGCAACACCCCTCGCGCCGTGGGGGTCAAATCCGGAAGCAAGGCGATCCACGCATCGTCCGGCAGTTGCGCGCGAGACATCGCCGCCGCCGCGATGGAGGGCCGGTCGTGCGCGAAAAACCGCACGAGGCTGGCCGAACGAAGCCGCCCCCCCAATTCGACGACCGTCGCGAGTCGTTGCGTTTCGTTGAGCTTGGGACGCAGTCCTTCGAGCCGATCAAGCAGTGCTTCGCGTTCCGCCGGGCCCATGTCCGACCGACCCGCGCGGTCCCCTTGGGCCAGCAGATCGACGCACTGCCGCCATAACGTCACCCCGCCGAGGCCACTGCGGTCATCACCCGCCAGCACCGTCTGCATGAGATCATTAAAACGCACCGAAGTCCCCATTTTGCGTCTGTTCGCGCATCGTCGAGCACCGCATCATGACTGGCTCTCTTCCTTGGATAGGCCTGGACGAGGCAAAGGGAAAGAGGCGGTTCCCGCGAACGAAAGCGATCGTCGCATAGTGGGACAATTGCAATGCCCTGAAATATTATTATGATGGGCTCTGATAACAGGACAGGAAATAACCACGCTAATGGCCGGCCCCAATATTGACGACATCGACCTGCAAATTCTGGGCGAATTGCAGAAGGACGGCAGGATGACCAATGTGGAGCTGGCCCGGAAAGTCGGGCTTACCGCTCCGCCATGCCTGCGCCGGGTGCGTGCCCTGGAAGAAGCGGGTGCTATCACTTCCTATCACGCTGTCGTCGATCCCGCGATGCTCGGATACACCATCACCGTTTTCGCGATGGTGAGCCTGAAAAGCCAGGCGGAAGCCGACCTCAAGGCATTTCAGGATCATGTCGCGGCGCTTCCGGAAGTCCGAGAGTGCCACATGCTGAACGGCGAAATCGACTTCATTCTCAAGGTCGTCGCCCGGGATCTGCAGAGCTTTCAGCAGTTCCTGACCTCGAAGCTGACGCCTGCGCCCAACGTGGTCAGCGTCAAGACGTCGCTGACCATCCGCACGTCGAAGAACCTGCCAGGCGTCCCCCTGCCGGTCTAGGCGAGCCGGCCGGGCGGCGGCGCCGGCTCAGGCCGCCTTTCGGTTCTGATGCTCCACCCATACGGCCCAGAAACCGGCGACACTGGCCCATTTGCCCGTCGCCTGCGCCAGCGCGGCCTGCGCATTGGCGAGGTCGCCGGATCGCGCCAGCGCCACCCCGAGCCTGGTGTTCGCCCGGTCGGCATCCACACCGCCTTTCGCCAGCGCCGCGCGATATTGCTCGGCCGCCTGCGCAAACTGTCCGAGCGAAAAATAGGCGTCGGCCAAGGCGATCGATTCCTTGCCGCTGCCGGAAGCAGCCGCCTTCTTGGCGAGTGCCGGCAGACCCGCAATTTCCTTGGGCGCCTTCGGTGTGACGGACTTGAGCAACTGATTGGTGGCAGCCTGCGTGGGCATCAGCTTACCCGCGGACCGTCCCGCTTCGATGATCGCCTTGGCTTCGGCATAATAGCCCGACTTTTCCGCTGCCTGCGCATAGGCCTGATAGTCGCGTTCGCTCGCCATCGCCCCGTTTGCGGCCTGAAGGCGATAAAGGTCCAACTCCAGTTGGGGATCAAGGTCGGCCGCCGCCTGATAATTGACCAATGCCGTGCGCCAGTCTTCCTTGCTGTCCTGAAGGTTCAGCCGGTCGCGATAAAGCTGCCCGACTTCCACCCAGTCACCCGCCTGATAAGCCATCGATATCGCTCGGTCGGTCCAGGCGAGCGGCACGCCCTTGCCTGCTTCCTTCTGCGCGGCGATGGCCTGCTGAACGAAGGTTCGAGCCTCCTTGGACTTGTTCCGGCGCAGGGCGATGTCGGCCCGCAACATGATCGCGTCCACCCCGCTGTAGCCCAACGTCTTGGCATAATCGAGCTGGGCCACGGCGTCGTCATAATTGCCGACGGTGTATGACAGATAGGCGGCGATGAAACGCAGACGCGGCGCGTCCGTACGAGGCACCAGGTTGGTCTTGAACATGTCGGTCAGCGCGACGCGCTCCGCCTGCGGATTGCGCTGCTGCACCGCCAGCTGGAACCGCAGGCCTGCCGCGACATAGGATTCGAAGTCGTTGCTCGGCATAAGTGCCGCTACCCGCGTCGCGGCCGTCCCGGCATCCTGTGCGCGGAGCGCGGCCTGGGCGGCTTGAGCGCCGGCTCGGAAGCCATCCGACATGATGATGGGCGGTCCCGCGACCGGGGGTTCCTTCTTCTTGGCGACGGCCGGAACGGCGACGATGGCCGCTACGGCCAATGCGACCGAGAAGCGGGAAACGGAAAATCGGAAACGCACGGCCAACAGGGCCTCCCCCAAAACTGGTATCTGGCAAGAGAGTGGCGCCGCCCCTGAAGCGGCGCCACGCTAAAGGTTCAGGCGCCCTTGGTGCCGAGATAGGCGAGCCACAGGCCGGCGATCTGCTTGCGCGAACCGCCCTGCACCGCAGAGAACGCAGTCTTCGCGCCAGCCATGTCGCCACCCATCGCCTTGGCTATGCCAAGACGCGTGTTGACCTCGTCGGCATCCACGCCGCCCTTCTCCTTGGCGAGTTCGAACATCGAAGCGGCCTTGGCATAATCACCATAGCCAAGGTAGGCGTCAGCCGTCGCCGCGGCGATCTTGCCATTGGCGGCTTTTTTCGCGTCGGCTTCCGCCGAGCCGAGCGACGCCTTGTCACCCGCGATCTTGGCCACGGCCGCCTGGTAAACGTCGCCGCCCTGTGACGCGTTCAACACGCCCTTCGACCGGCCCTTGTCGATGACCGACTTGACCTCGCCATAAATACCCGTCTTCGACGCCATTTCCGCATATTCGGTATAGTCGGCGGCAATCACGAGGCCATCGGACGCCCCCAGCAGGCGCAGCACGTCCAGATTTTCTCGGTTTGAAATGGTTGGGTTGGCGCGCTGGAACAGGCGGACGAGCGTACGCAGGTTCTGCCCGCTCGGTTCGGCCTGATACGCCATCGTCGCCCATTCTGTCACTTCGGGCAGCTTGGCCGCTTCGGCACGGCCGACGCCGATCTGATACCATTGCGCGGGAACCGGCTGGCCAGCGGCCTTCAAAGCCTCAGCCGCAGCCTTCAGCGCGGCGAGACCCTGAACGGTGAAGCCACGCGCCGGCTCAGCCGATACGTTGGTGGTCCCCGCCTTGCCGAAATAAGCCTGTGCCAGCGTCGGATTGACCGCCTCGGGCTTGTATCCCGCCGCCAGGGCGGCCTGCGCCCGCTGGATCGCGACGTCATAATTCTTCGCCTGCATGGCCTGGTCGGCGGCGACGGCGTTGAACTGGCCCGCCTGTTCCGGCGGCGTCAGGCCGCTGTCGAGCATCTGGTTCAGCGCCTCTCCCTGGAGCGCGGCGTCCTTCGACGCGATCGACAGGTTGAGCTTGATCGCGCCGATCTGATATTTGTCGTCGTTCGACTTGGCCTTGCTGTCGGCGTCGGCCAGCGCTGTCTTAGCGCCAGCAAAGTCCTGCGCTTCCACCGCCTTCTGCGCGGCCTGGAGGGATTTGATCACCTCGGGCGACACGTTGAGCTTGGGCGCTGCAGCTTTCTTCTCTTCCTTCTTGGCGGCGAAAGCGGGAGCGGAAAGCGCGCCTCCGGTCATCGCCAAAGCCAGGGTGAGCGCCACGGGGGTTACAAAACGCATGATCCTCATCTCCTCTGCGCCTGGGGCCAGGCGACCTTTCAAGCGGTTGCAGCGCCGATTAGGGGCCGGCGCGTGAACGGGTTTTGAACAAGCCTATTCCTGCATGTTTTGCAACCGTTATGCGGGGGCTTCGTTCCGGCCGCGACAGCGGACGCCCCGGGCACCGCCTTGGCAGGACGCGCAGGCGCGCGTACGCGCGCGAGGGGTGACAGATTTGTTTCGCTCCGCTAGGGACGAAGCAAAGGCACATCCATCCAAAAAAGAGAATCGCATTGACCGACGAGACCGTCCTCGCCGACCCTTCGGACATCAGCCCCATCTCCATCGTCGAGGAGATGAAGACCAGCTACCTCGACTATGCCATGTCCGTCATCGTCGCCCGCGCCCTGCCGGACGTGCGCGACGGGCTTAAGCCGGTCCACCGCCGCATTCTCTTCTCCGCCCAGGAATCGGGCTTCGTTTACAACCGGCCCTATCGCAAGTCCGCCCGCCTGGTCGGTGAGGTGATGGGTAAATACCACCCGCACGGCGACAGCTCGATCTACGACGCCTTGGCGCGCATGACGCAGGACTGGTCGATGCGCGTGCCGCTGATCGACGGCCAGGGCAATTTCGGCTCCATGGACCCCGATCCGCCAGCCGCGATGCGTTACACCGAAGCGCGCCTGGCGAAGGTAGCGAATGCGCTGCTGGAGGATCTCGACAAGGATACGGTCGATTTCACCCCCAACTACGACGCCTCGGAACATGAGCCGCAGGTGCTGCCGGCCCGCTTTCCCAACCTGCTGGTCAACGGGGCCGGCGGCATCGCCGTCGGCATGGCGACCAACATTCCGCCGCATAATCTGGGCGAAGTGCTGCGCGCCTGCCTTGCCTATATCGACAATCCCGGCATCAGCACCGACGAACTGATCCAGATCGTCCCTGGCCCCGATTTTCCCACCGCCCCGCTGATCCTGGGCCAGTCCGGCGCGCGCAGCGCCTATCATACCGGACGTGGCTCGATCATGATGCGTTCGCGCCATGTGATCGAGGAAGGACGCGGCGACCGCCAGTCGATCGTGCTGACCGCCATCCCCTATCAGGTCGGCAAATCGGGCCTCGTCGAAAAGATCGCCGAGGCCGCGAAGGACAAGCGGATCGAGGGCATCAGCGACATCCGCGACGAATCGAGCCGCGAAGGCGTCCGCATCGTCATGGACCTGAAGCGCGACGCGACGCCCGAGGTCGTGCTCAACCAGTTGTGGCGCAACACCCCCGCGCAATCGAGCTTCCCGGCGAACATGCTCGCCATTCGCGGCGGACGACCCGAACTGCTGGGCCTGCGCGAAATTATCGAGGCGTTCATCCGCTTCCGCGAAGAAGTCATCACCCGCCGCACCAAATATGAGCTGAACAAGGCCCGCGACCGGGCGCACATCTTGCTGGGCCTCGTCGTCGCCGTCACCAACCTCGACGAAGTGGTGAAGATCATCCGCGGCTCGGCCAGTCCCGCCCAAGCGCGCGAAGCGCTGCTGGCGCGCGAATGGCCGATTGGCGAGATCGCGCCCTATCTGCGCCTGGTCGAAGCGATCGAGACCGAAGTCACCGGCGAGAGCTACCAGCTTTCCGACATTCAGGTCCGCGCCATCCTCGACCTGCGGCTGCACCGCCTGACCGCGCTGGGCCGGGACGAAATCGGCAAGGAACTGGCGGAACTCGCCGAAGCCATCGCCGAATATCTTGCGATCCTCGGCGACCGCGTGAAGCTCTACGCCGTCATGCGCGAGGAGTTGGAGGCGATCGAGAGCGAGTTCGCGACCCCGCGCCTGTCCGAAATCACCGCCGCCGCCGATGGGATCGAGGACGAGGATCTGATCGAGCGGGAGGACATGGTCGTCACCGTGACCATGCAGGGCTATATCAAGCGCACCCCGCTCGACACCTTCCGCGCCCAGGCCCGCGGCGGCAAGGGCCGTTCGGGCATGGCGACCAAGGACGAGGACGCCGTCACCGAACTGTTCGTGACATCGACCCACACGCCGGTGCTGTTCTTCTCGACCGCCGGCAAGGTGTATCGCCTCAAGGTCTGGCGACTGCCCGAAGGCGGCCCGGCGACGCGCGGGCGGCCGATGGTGAACCTGCTGCCGTTGGGTCCGGGCGAAACGATCTCAACCGTCCTGCCGCTGCCGGAGGACGAGGCGGAGTGGGCCAAGCTCCACGTCATGTTCGCCACCGCCAAGGGGTCCGTCCGCCGCAACAGCATGGACGCTTTCGCCAACGTGCCGAGCAACGGGAAGATCGCGATGAAGTTCGAAGGCGAGGACGAGGACGACCGGCTGATCGGCGTCGCCCTGCTGGACGAAAGCGACGACGTGCTCCTTGCCACGCGGCAGGGCAAGGCGATCCGTTTCCAGGCGGAGGACGTGCGCGAATTCCAGAGCCGCAACTCCACCGGCGTGCGCGGCATGAAGCTGGCGGACGGCGACGAAGTCATCTCGCTTTCCGTCCTGCACCGTTCGGGCGCGGACGCCGAACAACGCGAGGAATATCTGCGTTTCGCCCCGTGGAAGCCGGAAAAGGACGGCGAGATGCAGGACCGCGAGATGTTCGCGCATATGCAGGAGGCGGAACAGTTCATCCTCACCGTCTGCGCGAACGGCTATGGCAAGCTGTCCTCAGCCTATGAATATCGCCGCACCGGACGCGGCGGTCAGGGCATCACCAACATCGACAATATCGGTCGCAACGGGCCGGTGGTCGCCAGTTTCCCGGCAACCCGCGCCGATCAGCTCATGCTCGTCACCGATCAGGCGAAGCTCATCCGCATGGGCCTCGACAGCCTGCGCGTCATCGGCCGCAACTCGGCAGGCGTGCGCCTGTTCAACGTCGCCGACAATGAGCATGTGGTGAGCGCCGCGAAGATCGAGGAAAGCGACGCGGACAGCGAGTTGGACAGCCCCGAAGCGTGAGCGACCTCTTCGCCTATAAAGTGCTGACTGCCGAACAATATGCGCAGTTCAAGGCGGACGGCCTATTCAAGGGTGCGCCGGTCGATCTGGCGGATGGCTACATCCACATGTCCACCCGCGACCAGGCGGCGGAGACGGTGGCGAAGCATTTCGCCGGGCAGGATCGGCTGGTCATGCTGATGATCGATCTCGCCCCCTTCGGCGACAAGGTGAAATGGGAAGTGTCACGCGGTGGCGCGCTCTTCCCCCATCTCTACGCCGACCTCCCGATCAGCGCCGTTGCGGGTAAGGTCGTGCTGCGCATCGGCGACGATGGGAAACATCTGTTTCCAGCGGGATTCTAGGGTCATGGGCTCCTGCGAAGCGAGAGCACGGCATTTTCTCACACGCGCGTCATGCCAATCACCCGGCCCTGCCTGACGACATAGTCCCATCCGCCCCACCGGATCCGGTTCGATGTTGCGGCGGCGATCTG
Source organism: Sphingobium sp. CCH11-B1 (assembly GCF_001556865.1). Classification (GTDB taxonomy): domain Bacteria; phylum Pseudomonadota; class Alphaproteobacteria; order Sphingomonadales; family Sphingomonadaceae; genus Sphingobium. The sequence continues at coordinate 12,270 of NZ_LSJY01000106.1, forward strand.
CACGGCAAGATGGGCCCATGTGACGGCAAAGGGCGCCACCATGTCCCACAGCAAGGACTGACCCGTCTTGCGCGCCTGTGCAGGTTCCACGACCGATCCGATTATGCGGCGGCGCGCCGCCGCCCTGCCCCATGCCGCGCCATATCCGACCAGGATCGCCCACGCGCCGCCCCAGCCCAGCGCCCAGAGCCAGCCCGCCGCCTGAACCGCCATGACGAGCGTCGCGAGCGTCCACATGCCCACGCTGTTGGTGATGATGTGCCGATATTGCCGCACCCCGAAACCCAGCAGATCGCGCGTTCCCCCTCGTATCGGACTGGCCACCAGCAAGTCGCGCACCGGCCGCAGCCGCAGCTTCGCGCGCCAGCCACTAAGCCCGATGCTCATGTCATCGGACAGCCTGCCCGCAAGGACCGCGTCAAGGTCGAGCCGGTCGGCCACCTCGCGCGACATCGCCATGGCGCCCCCCCAGGGCATGGTCGCATTCGCTGACCGCGGTAAGGTCGCGAGCTGCATCTCCACCGCACCGACCAGCGCCGCCATCGCACCGCCTTCTGGCAGCAGCAGGCGATAACCCGTTACGATATCAGCCTTGCCCCGGACCAGCGGGAACAGCAATCGGCCCACCAGACGCGATGGCGGCTCGATATCCGCATCGATGAAGACCAGCCAGCGATCCTCCGGCGTCAAGGCGCGTAAAGCCGCGCGCAGCTTATGGACCTTCTGGCCTTCATCGCGCGCGACGCCCGCGCTGACGACCTTGACCCAATCCGGTTCCAGCGCCATCAATGCGTCGGCCGCCGGGCATGCGCCGGACGTCGCCAGCAACAGCCGGAACGGCGCGCCCTGCGCTTTCAGTCGCGCGATCATATCCGCGCCGCCATCCCAATCGTCGCGCAGGCTCAAGATGACGACCGTCCCTTCGGGCGCTTCGACCTTACGATCCATGGGCAAATGCCACCAGTAATTCAGCACACCGGCGACGGTAAGCGCCTGAAGGATCGCCCAAAGCCATATCATCGTCAGCGTCATGCCCTTTACCGCCCCGCCTGCTCCTGTATGACGCTCACGCCATGCTCTCCAACCCCTTTCTCTTCGCGCTCATGCGGCATCTGCCGGCCGGCCCCGCGTCGTGGCTGGGCGGCTGGCTCTCGGCCAACGTCGCGCGGCGCAACATGAAGCTGCGCGACGCCCGCGCCCGCACCAACCTTGCCATCCTGCGCCCCGACCTGCCGGAGGCGGATCGAGAGGCGATCCTGACGCGCCGGTGGATCAACATCGGCCGCACCATGGCCGAACTCGCCAACATCGACCGGCTGGTGAACGAGGCGCATGTGACGGTGATCGACAAGGCGGGTTATCAGGCGGTGCTGGACGGGCCGGGCCCGATGATCGCCTTCACCTGCCATCTGGGCAATTGGGATTTGCTTGCCGCCCATATCAAATGGTCGACCGACCGGCCTGGGCTCGGCGTCTATGAAGACCCGGGCGACCCGAAAATCGCCGCCCAACTCAAGAAAGCGCGCTCCAGCTATATGGGAGAGGCGATCGGCGGCGAAGGCGCGGCGCGGGGCGTGCTCAAGCATCTGACGCAGAAGGACCGGGCGACGCTCTATATCCTCGCGGACGAACGGCGCGACCGGCAGGTCTGGTTCCCCACCTTCGGTCGTCCCCTCGAACCGTCCGGCAATCTGTCGATCGCGCTGCGTCTCGCGCGGAAGGTCGGCGCGCAATTCCTGCCCTTCTATCTCGTGCGCACCAGCGGCCCGCATTTCGCGTTACACTGGCACCCCCCGCTCGATCCGCGCGACATGACGGATGCGGACATCGTCGCCACGCTGGACCGCTATCTGGGGGATGCCTGCATCGCCCATGCCGACCAATGGCTGGCGCTGCACGATATGGACCTGACCGCGCCCGGACATGGTGTGACTTGATCCGCTTTCCCGGTTAAAGCGCGCAGCCATGTCCCGACTCGCGATCAAGATGTGCGGCCTTTCGACGCCGGAGACGGTGGGCGCAGCCGTACGCGCGGGCGCAACCCATCTTGGCTTCGTCCATTTCCCCAAAAGCCCGCGCCATGTGGAGCCGGAACAGATCAGGGCGCTGACAGGCGCCGTACCATCCCATGTCGATCGGGTGGCCGTGTTGGTGGACCCGGACGATGACCAGATCGCCCGATTGGTGGCTACAGGGGCACTGACCGCGTTACAGCTTCACGGCGGCGAAAGCCCAGAGCGGGTTGCCGCCGTCCGCCGGCTTTCCGGCTTGCCGGTCTGGAAAGCCATATCGGTCAAGAACCGCGCCGACATCGACGCCGCGAAAGCCTATGCCGGTGCGGCCGACCTGCTTCTGTTCGACGCAAAGACGCCGCCGGGAGCACTGCCGGGCGGCATGGGCCTCCGGTTCGACTGGACGCTGCTGCGCGGCCAGTCGATCGCCACGCCATGGGGCCTCTCGGGCGGATTGTCCGCCGATACCATATGCGAGGCGATCCGCCTCACCGGCGCGCCGCTGGTCGATGTCTCTTCGGGCATAGAGGATGCGCCGGGCATCAAGAGTGTGGACAAGATCATGGCCTTCTGCAAAGCGGTGTCCGCATGTTGAGGCCGACCCATCCCCGCGCGCGCATCGAAGGACGATGGCGCTGATCGCTTGATCCTAAGCGAACGCCCCATATCGTCCTTTCAGAAAGACCGACGCATGACCGACACCCTAGCCTTGCCCAACAGCCTGCGTAGCCAGCCCGACCCCAGCGGCCATTTCGGCCCGTTCGGCGGCCGCTACGTCGCCGAAACGCTGATGCCCCTGATCCTCGAGCTGGAGAAGGTCTATAAAGCGGCGAAGGCCGACCCTTCGTTCGACGAGGAAATGGCGGAATTGCTCCGCACCTATGTCGGCCGCCCGAACCCGCTTTATTATGCGGGCCGGCTGACCGAGGCGCTGCGAGCGAAGGCCGCGCCTGGCAAGGGCGCGAAAATCTACTTGAAGCGCGAGGAGCTGAACCACACCGGCGCGCACAAGATCAACAATTGTATCGGCCAGGCGCTGCTCGCCCGCCGCATGGGGAAGAAGAAGGTCATCGCGGAGACTGGCGCGGGCCAGCACGGCGTTGCTACCGCGACCGTCGCCGCGCTCTTTGGGCTGGAATGCAAGATTTTCATGGGCGCGAAGGACGTCGAGCGGCAGAAGCCCAACGTGTTCCGCATGAAGCTGCTGGGCGCGGAGGTGGTGCCGGTCCATTCGGGCTCCGCGACGCTTAAGGATTCGATGAACGACGCGCTGCGCCACTGGGTGTCGAACGTGCACGATACTTTCTACATCATCGGCACGGCCGCCGGCCCGCATCCCTACCCCGAGCTGGTGCGGGATTTCCAGTCGGTGATCGGCAAGGAGACGCGGGCGCAGATGCTGGAGGCGGAAGGCCGTCTGCCCGACATGCTGATCGCCCCGGTGGGCGGCGGGTCCAACGCCATCGGCATGTTCCACCCCTTCCTCGACGATCCCGAAGTGGCGATGATCGGCGTCGAAGCGGCGGGTGAGGGCCTCGACAAGAAGCACGCGGCGTCGCTCGCTGGCGGCGCGTCCGGCATATTGCATGGCAACCGCACCTATCTGCTTCAGGACGAGGACGGTCAGATCACCGAAGCGCACAGTATTTCGGCGGGCCTCGACTATCCTGGCATCGGGCCGGAACATAGCTGGCTGCATGAAATCGGCCGGGTCAAATATATGCCGATCAGGGATGAAGAGGCGTTGGCGAGCTTCCAGACGCTCTCCCGCTTGGAAGGCATCATCCCCGCGCTCGAATCCGCCCATGCCATTGCTGCGGCAGAACAGGTCGCGCCGACGCTGGAAGCGGACAAGATCATCGTCGTCAATCTCTCGGGTCGGGGCGACAAGGACATCTTTACCGTGGCGGATGCGCTGGGAGTGGAGATGTGACCATGATGGACCGCCTCTCTGCCCGCTTCGCCGCCTGCAAGGCACAGGGCCGCGCTGCGCTCATCACCTTCGTTACCGGGGGCGATCCCGATATGGCGGCCACCCCCGCCATTCTCGACGCGCTGGTCGAAGGCGGCGCGGACATTATCGAGCTGGGGATGCCCTTTACCGATCCGATGGCTGACGGTCCGGCGATCGAGCTTGCCAATCTGCGCAGCCTGGGGTCGGGCACGAAGACGAAGGACATCTTCGCCATCGCCGCCGATTTTCGCGCGCGTCACCCTGACATCCCGCTGGTCCTGATGGGCTATGCCAACCCGATGCTGGTGCGCGGCGCGGACTGGTTCGCGGACCAATGCAGGGCCGCCGGTGTCGATGGCGTCATCTGCGTCGATGTGCCGCCCGAGGAAGACGCGGAGATCGGCCCGGCCCTGCGCGCGGCCGGCGTCCACCTCGTCCGGCTCGCCACGCCGACGACCGACGCCGCGCGCAGGGCTTCCTATATCATGTCGCAGTCGCTGGCATCACCGGAAAGCAGCAGGCGGCGCAGGCATCGATCGAGATGGCAGTCGAAAAGCTCAAGGCTGCCACCGACCTGCCGATCGCCGTCGGCTTCGGCGTCCGCACGCCGGAGCAGGCCGCCGCCATCGGCCGCGTCGCCGACGGCGTCGTTGTCGGTTCCGCCATCGTCGACATCGTCGGCAGCCATGGCGATACCGCCGCGCCGTTCGTCCAACAATTTGTGGCGTCGCTTTCGAGCGCGCTCACCCGAACCCAGGAGACCGCCGCATGAGCTGGATCAACCGCGTTCGCAATGCCCTTCCCTTCATCGCGAAGAAGGAAACCACCGCCGAGACGCTGTGGCACAAATGCCCGTCCTGCATGGAGATGATCTTCATCAAGGAATGGGAAGAGAATCTGTCCGTCTGTCCGCGCTGCGACCATCATGGCCGCATCGGTCCGAACGATCGGTTCGAACAGATACTGGACGCTGGCTTCATCCTGCTGCCCACCCCGCAGGTTCAGGAAGACCCGCTAAAGTTCCGCGACAGCAAACGCTATCCCGACCGCATCAAGGCCGCTCGTCAGGCGACCGGCGATCAGGATGCGCTCATCAATGCGCGCGGCGCGATCGACGATGCACCGCTGGTCATGGGCGTGCAGAATTTCGCCTTCATGGGCGGATCGATGGGCATGGGCGTGGGCGCGGCCTTCATCCAGGGCGTCAACGATGCGATCGCCCATAAATGCCCCTACGTCATCTTCACCGCCGCCGGCGGCGCGAGGATGCAGGAAGGCATATTGTCGCTGATGCAGATGCCGCGCGCAACCGTCGCCATCCGCAAGCTGCATGCTGCAGGCCTGCCCTATATCGTCGTTCTGACAGATCCGACCACGGGCGGCGTCACGGCCAGCTATGCGATGCTGGGCGACATCCAGATCGCTGAGCCCAACGCCCTCATCGGCTTCGCGGGCCAGCGCGTGATCGAAAGCACGATCCGCGAAAAGCTGCCCGAAGGGTTCCAGCGCGCCGAATATCTGCTGGAGCACGGCATGCTCGACATGGTGGTCCATCGCCGCGACCTGCGCGACACGCTGGCGCGCGTCATCGGCTATCTGAAGCCGCAAATCGCCGCCTGACCCGCATCGAACCGCGCCACCGGAGGAAAAGCGCGTCATGGCCGATCACGCCGTTTCCGACGACCCTCAGGTGCAGGCGCAGCTCGACCGGCTCTGGTCCCTGTCCCCCGGCGCGGACATATTGGGCCTGGATCGGATTTCGCGGCTGCTGGAACGATTGGGGGATCCGCACCGCGCGCTGCCCCCTGTCTTCCACGTCGCCGGGACCAATGGCAAGGGGTCGACCTGTGCTTTCCTGCGGGCCGCGATGGAAGCGGACGGCAAGCAGGTCCATGTCTTCACCTCGCCGCATCTCGTCCGCTTCAACGAACGCATCCGCATCGGCGGCACCTTGATCGAGGACGCCCTGCTGGCCCGCTATCTGGAGCGGGTTCTGGACATAGGGGCGGACGTAAACGCCAGCTTCTTCGAGGTGACCACGGCCGCCGCTTTCCTCGCCTTTGCCGAGCACAGCGCGGACGCCTGCATCGTCGAGGTGGGGCTTGGCGGCCGGCTCGACGCCACCAACATATTGGTCGATCCGGTCGTGTGCGGCATTGCGCAGCTGGGCATCGATCATCAGGCGTTCCTTGGCGACACGCTGGACAAGATCGCCGCCGAAAAGGCAGGCATCGCCAAGGCTGGCGCCCCACTGGTGACGCAGCGCTATCCCGACGCGCTGCACCCCGTGATGATCGACGCGGCTACGAAAGCCGGCACGACATGGATCCGCCAGGGCGACGATTGGGATGCCGCCGCCTATCGGGACCGGCTCCATTATCGAGACCGGTTCGGGCGGCTGGACACGCCGTTGCCCCGTCTCGCCGGGGCGCATCAGGTGCAGAATGCCGCCCTCGCCTTTGCCATGCTGCGGCATCAACAAGCAGTGCCCTTGCCGGAAGCGGCGCTCAAGGCCGCGCCGCTATGGGCCCACTGGCCCGCGCGGCTCCAGCGGCTGGATCGCGGCCCGCTGCTTGCGCCCTTGCCCCACGGAACAACTGCATGGCTCGACGGCGGGCACAACGCTGCGGCGGGCGAGGCAATCGCCGCCTATTTCACGGACGAGCGGCTGGAAGGACGCCCGCTTCACCTCATCATCGGCATGTTGGCGAACAAGGAAGTGGACAGTTTCCTCGCGCCTTTCGCGGGCAAGGTCGCGCAGATTCACGCCCTGCCCGTGCCGGGTCACGACCATCATCCGCCCGAACGCTTTGCTGCCGTGGCTGATCGGTGGGGCATTGGCTGCACCGCGCATGGCACACTGGATATGGCCGTCCGCGCCGTGGCGGCTAAGGCGGCGTTCCAAGGCGACGTTGCGCCCAAATTGTTGATCGGCGGCTCGCTTTACCTCGCAGGCGAAGTGCTTCGGCTCAACGAGCAAATGCCCGACTGAATTTACTTGCGACTGACTCGCATTAGCCTATTCTGCTGCCACGACCAATGCAGAAGGCGCGATTCTATGGCTTATGGAGAGACCTCCCCCCTCGATCTGCCCCGGCCAATGCCGGGCGGCTATGGCAACCGGCTGTTCCTGTTCGTCATGCGCCGCATGGCATCGGGCGGCGTCAACGATGCGCATGCCGCCAACGCCATGCTGGGCGCGTTCGGTCGCAGCTATCGTCGGCCCCTGATCCTGATGCGCGCGATGATGCTGGAACTGGCCCGCGTGTCCAGCCGCAAGATACTGGTCGCGCCATGCTGTTGCGCACGGATGACGGCGGACGAAGGCCTGTTGATGCAGGCTGCCGGGATAGCGCTGCGCGATCCGAACGGAGCCTATGAACAAGTCAGCGGCCTCCTGGGCAACGATCATGCGCTGGGCGCGCTCACCTGCCTTCAGGCGGTGGCGCAGGCGCATGCCGATCTTGGCCGTCCACTGGACCTCTACGCGGGCTGATCGGCCTTTTCCGTCGCCGCGCTTCCAACGCTCGCATCGATCAGACCCGCGCGCATCATCAGCCAGAAGAGGAGGATGCCCGGCACCGCCAGCGCGGTGGTGAACAGGTAGAAATCGACATAGCCGAACCGCTCGATCAGCGCGCCGGCGGTCGTGCCGGTCAGGAAACGGCCAACGATGCTCGCCGCCGCGGAGATGAGCGCATATTGGGCGGCCGTGAAACGAAGGTCGCACAGTGCCGAGAAATAGGCGACGACCGTGACACCGCCGATGCCGCTCGCAAAATTCTCGAAGCCGATGGCGCCGGCCATGCCCCAATTGCTCTTCCCCATGGCGGCGAGCGCGGCGAAGCTGAAATTGGAGACGCACATCAGGACGAGGCTGAGCAGTACCGACCGCTTCATCCCCATCCGCGCATAAAGGACGCCGCCCACGAAGATGCCGATCAGATAGGCCCAGAAGCCGATGCCGACATCATAGATGGCGATTTCATCGTTGCTGTAGCCCAGGTCATCGAACAAGAGGCGGAAGGTCAGGTTCGCCAGCGTGTCGCCGATCTTGTGGAGCAGGATGAAGAGCAGCACCAGAAACGCGCCGCGGCGACGAAAGAATTCGACCAGCGGCCCGGCAATCGACCGCCACACCTCGCCCGCTCCACGCCGCCCAGTCGGATCGCGATGCCGCTCCGGTTCGCCCAGCAGCAGGCCGGTCAGCATCGCCGGCAGCGCGAACATGGCGCAGGCAAGGTAAGCGCCATGCCAGCCAATTCGCGCCGCCAATACCAAGGCAAGCGAGGCCGCCGCGACCGACCCGATGCGCCAGCCATATTGCGACATGCCCGATCCTACGCCGAGTTGCTCCGGCTTCAGCAACTCGATGCGATAGGCATCGATGACGATATCATAAGTCGCCCCGGCCGCACCGACCAGCACGGCGGCATAGGCAGTGTGCATAAGGCTGGTCGTGGGATCGACCAGCGCCAGGTTGGCAACCGCTGCAATGACAAGCACGCCCGCCAGCAGCAGCCATGACACGCGCTGTCCCAATCGGCCGATCACCGGCAGGCGAACGCCATCCACCACCCACGCCCACAACCATTTGAGATTATAGACGAGGAATGCGAGGGTGAAGGCCGTAACCGCCTTCTTGTCGATCCCATCCTGCGCCAGCCGCGTGGTCAGCGTCGCGCCGATCATCGCATAGGGAAAACCGGATGACACGCCCAGGAAGAAGGCAGCCAGTGGGGCTTTTTCGACATAGGGCTTTACCGCACCCAGCCAGCTGTGGCGTCCCTGCATGGCGTCGGTCATGAAAATGCGCGTCCCCCGATGGCGTTGATCGCGCCACCATATGCCCTCAAGCCTAGGAGGCAAGCGCGCTGTGCGGCGATCAGCGTCAGTCGTCGAACAGGCTAAGCCCCGGCGGCAGCTTGGGGCGACGCGCGCCGCGCAACAGGGCGTCGATGACGGCGATGGACGCGATCAGGTCGCGCGGCGCATAGGGCTTTGCCAGGCATCCCATGGCGATGGAGCGCGCGTCGACCGGGCAACGGCCCGTCACGAACAGCACCGGCAGGGCGCGCAGCGCGGCGTGGCGCGCCACGTCTATCCCGTTGCGCTCGCCATGCAGGCCCACGTCCGCGATCACGAGATCGACCCCGCCTTCATCGATGACGCGCACCGCATGGTCATAATCATTCACCGTCGCCGCGATGCGATAGCCGGCCTGTTCCAGCGCATGTTCATTGTCGAAGGCGACGAGCGGTTCGTCCTCCACGATCAGGACGGTACGGACGCTGCTGCGCCGCCTGGGCGCCGTCGGTTCCTGCTTCAACAATCCGAAAAACATTTGCCAAGCCCGCCCCGTATCCGCCATGCACCTGATGAAACGCCGGGATGTGCGCAGGGTTGCCGCCCGTTCGCCACAGGCCGCTCACTCAAGCGCCGACGTTGCACATTTCAGCCTGATGCTGGCTTTCCATCGATATGGGAATGGCCAGTCGCCAAGAAAAGGAAGCTATCCGTGGAACCGCCAAAAAAATCCGGAGCGCCGCGCCGGGGAGGCCCTGGCGGCCCCAAGCGTCCGGGTGGCCCCGGCAGGAGGCCGGGCGGCGGCAGGGGCACAGACGGCCGTGACGGAACGCCTTTGCAAGGCGGGCGAGACGCAGCGCCCGCCGCTGATCGCGCCGGCCGCCCCAAGCCCGATCGCCCGCGCGCGGATCGCCCGGATCAGAAGCGCGGCACAGGCCGTCCCGGTGCCCCTCGCCCTGCGGAACGAGCCGCCCGCCCGACCGCGCCTCGCAAAGCTGCGCGCGGAAAGGCGGCGGCATCAGGCACGGCGAATCCGCATCCGGCGCGCGTGGCTGCCGCAGGAAACAGCGCGCCGGACAGAGGCGAACCGCAACGCATCGCCAAATTGCTGGCGCGCGCGGGCGTCGCATCCCGCCGCGAAGTGGAGCGCATGATCGAGGAAGGCCGGATCGCGAAGGACGGCGTGGCGCTGGACACGCCCGCGACATTGCTCACCTCGCTTCATGGCATCACCGTCGATGGCGTGGCAGTGGCCGCGCCTGCGCCCGCGCGCCTGTTCCTGTTCCACAAGCCGACAGGCTGCCTCACGACCGAGCGCGATCCTGCCGGACGGCCGACCATCTATGACCGGTTGCCCGAAGGCCTGCCGCGCGTGATGCCGATCGGGCGGCTGGACATGAATACCGAAGGATTGCTGCTGCTCACCACCGATGGCGGCTTCAAGCGCCAGATGGAACTGCCCGCCACCGGCGTGCCCCGCACCTATCGCGCCCGCGCCTTTGGCGATGTCAGCCAACAGCAGTTGGAAGATTTGTTCGACGGCCTTGAGATCGACGGAATCCGCTATGGCCAGATCGAGGCCAATCTGGAACGGCGCACCGGTCGCAATCAGTGGATCGAAATGACGCTGACGGAGGGAAAGAACCGCGAAGTCCGCCGTGTGCTGGAGCATCTGGGTCTCAAGGTCAACCGGCTGATCCGCACAGCCTACGGCCCCTTTGCGCTTGGCGACATGGCGACCGGCGCGGTGGAGGAAGTGCGCCAGCACGACCTGGTCCAGTTCCGCAGCAGCCTCAAGGCGCTCGCGAAATGAGGATCATATCCGGCCAGTGGCGCGGCCGCCCGCTCGTTGCGCCAAAGGGGGATGCCACCCGGCCAACCGGCGACCGGACGCGGGAAACGCTCTTTTCCATGCTGACCAGCCGTCTGGGGTCGTTCGAAGGCCTGGCCGTGGGCGATTTTTTCGCAGGATCGGGCGCGCTGGGGTTCGAGGCGTTGTCGCGCGGCGCGGCTTCCTGCCTGTTCGTGGAGCAGGACAAGGCAGCGCTCGATGCGATCCGCACCAACGGCGACCGGCTGAATGTCCGGCCGGACATTCGCGCCGGCAGCGTCCTGTCGCTTGGCCCGGCGGGTAAACCGCTCGACCTCATCTTCATGGACCCGCCTTATCAGAGCGGCGCGGGCCAGGTGGCGCTCGACAAGCTGGCACGGCTCGGATGGACGACGCCGGCAAGCTGGATCAGCATCGAAACCGACCGGCGCGAGGATGTCGCGGTGAAGGGGTTCGCCATCGATGCGGTCCGCGATGTCGGAAAGGCCCGGCTCACGCTGCTCCGGGCTGAGGAATGACCGCGACGCCGGTATGACCAAGAAAGGGCGGCCCGATCGGAGCCGCCCTTTCTCATTGAGTCCTCTGGGACGTTCAGCGTCGGGCGCGGCCCTTGCGGGCCTCGCTGGGATTGACGCAACTGTCCTGCACCGTCCGCGAGCAGACGGGATAATCCTTCATTTCGGCCGGGGGCGGCGTCATATTGCCTCCAACCGTCACCGGGTTGTTCGCCGAGCCGACGGGGGCGGCCGGGTCGCGTGGTGCGCCTGCGGGGGCGGGAACCATGCCGGTATCCGGCGGAACCGCGCCGGTCGGTTGCCCGGCATTGGGATCTGCCGGCGGGCTGGGCATGGCGGGCGACCCTGGCGTTCCCGGCGTGCCCATGCCCGGATCGGCCGGTTGCGCGGGCATCGCGCTGGGATCGCCACCGGCCGGTGGAGCGGACGCATCGGCGGGCGGTTGGGCCGCCGGCGCATCCTGCGCGACTGCCGTGCTGGCGATAGTGGAAATGCTCAGGAGGGCGGCGCTTGCCATGAGGAATGCGCGCATCGGGATCGTCCTTTCCAATGGTCTGCCCCTTTTGCCCGCTCAGGCAAGGGAGAGAACAAAAAGGACGGCCGCCTCGTTCCTTACGCCGGCGACCGGATGTGCCCGACATGCGACGGCTAGCTGGCAGGCCCTTCCGGATAACGGTCAAACTTCGGCAATTCCGACACCGTCGCCATCCATGGCGCAGCCTCGGCCATCTGGATATGCGCTTGCGGAGGAAGCCCGGCCGGATCGTCCAGGCTGCCTGTCTGTATGTCGATCGCTCCCGGAAACACGGCAGGATTGGTGTAGAACAGGCCGGTTCCGCACGTGGCGCAGAAATGGCGCGTCGCATGCTCGGACGACTGGTAGCGCGCCGGCTCTCCCGTAATCATCACGCTCTCTTGCGGAAACAGCGCCCAACCCACCATCGGCGCGCCAGCGCTCTTGCGGCAATCGGCACAATGACACAGCGCGCTGTAGGCCGGCTCGCCTGTCGCCTCATACCGGATCGCCCCGCATCGGCATCCACCCGTCGCCATAACACCAACTCCTTGCATGATTCTCTTTTTGTTCTCATAGAAGGGCATCCACCGCAAGGGCCTGGTTCCAGCCGCGCCCTTGCCCCCGGTCCCTCTCGCTCCTAGTTGTCCGTCATGACCCTGCCCGCCCCTTCACCCGACGATCCGCCCTATCTGCGGGGGCTCAATCCACCCCAACGGGAAGCGGTGCTGACCACGGACGGCCCCGTCCTGGTTCTGGCGGGCGCGGGTACGGGCAAGACGGCGGCGTTGACGGCGCGCCTGGCCCACCTCATCGCGACCCGCCGGGCATGGCCGTCCGAAATCCTGGCCGTTACCTTCACCAACAAGGCTGCGCGGGAAATGCGCGCGCGCGTCGGCGCGATGATTGGAGATGCGGTCGAGGGCATGCCCTGGCTCGGCACCTTTCACGCCATCGCCGCCAGGATGCTGCGCCGCCATGCAGAGTTGGTGGGGCTGCAATCCAATTTCACCATCCTCGATACCGACGACCAACTGCGCCTGTTGAAGCAACTGATCCAGGCGGAAGGCGTCGATGAAAAGCGCTGGCCCGCGCGCCAGCTTGCCGGATTGATCGACCAGTGGAAGAATAAGGGCCTGACGCCAGCGGAAGTCGGCGCAGGCGATGCGGAAACCTATGCCCATGGCAAGGGGCAGAAACTCTATGCCGCGTATCAGGCGCGGCTGCGCGATGTGAACGCCTGCGATTTCGGGGACTTGCTGCTCCATGTTCTGACGATATTGAAGGGGCACCGCGACGTGCTGGAGCAATATCAGCAGAAATTCCGCTACATCATGGTGGACGAATATCAGGACACCAACTCCAGCCAGTATCTCTGGCTGCGGCTGCTGGCGCAGGCGCGCAAGAATATCTGCTGCGTGGGGGATGACGACCAGTCCATCTATTCGTGGCGTGGCGCGGAGGTCGCCAATATCCTGCGGTTCGAGAAGGATTTCCCGGGCGCGACGATCATCCGCCTGGAACAGAATTACCGCTCCACGCCGCACATTCTGGGCGCGGCGTCGGGTGTGATCGCAGAAAACGGCAATCGCTTGGGCAAGACGCTCTGGACCGATATCGATGTGGGCGAAAAGGTACGCGTCGTCGGCATATGGGACGGGCCTGAGGAAGCGCGCCGGGTCGGGGAGGAGATCGAGGCGATCGAGCGCAGTGGCGCATCGCTGGAGGAAGTGGCGATCCTTGTCCGCGCCCAGCATCAGACCCGCGAGTTCGAGGACCGCTTCATCCAGATCGGCCTGCCCTATCGCATTGTCGGCGGCTTTCGCTTCTACGAACGCGCGGAAATCCGCGACGCGCTGGCCTATCTGCGCCTCGTCAACCAGCCGGCCGACGACCTGGCCTTCGAACGCATCGTCAATGTTCCCAAGCGCGGGCTGGGCGACAAGGCGGTGGAGAAGCTCCATCGCCTCGCCCGCGCGCAGGGCGTGCCCTTGACGCTCGCGGCGGCGCGGATCCTCGACACGGACGAGCTGACGCCGCAGGCGCGCCGGTCGCTTGGCGGCTTCATCGGCGATCTTGCACGCTGGCGCGACCGCGCAACGCAACTGCCCCATGCAGAACTGGCGCGGCAGATACTGGACGAGAGCGGCTATACCGCCATGCTCCAGGCCGAGCGCTCCACCGAGAGCGCGGGCCGGCTGGAGAACCTGACCGAACTCACCCGCGCGATGGAGGAATATGAGACGCTGGGCGCGTTCCTGGAGCATGTCAGCCTCGTCATGGACAATGAGGCGCAGGCGGAGGAGCGCAAGGTCACGATCATGACCATTCACGCTGCCAAGGGGCTGGAATTCGATCATGTCTTCCTCGCCGGCTGGGAGGAAGGGATTTTCCCCTCGCAGCGGGCATTGGACGAAGGCGGCCTCAACAGCCTGGAGGAGGAGCGTCGCCTCGCCTATGTGGCGATCACCCGCGCGCGCAAGCGCTGCACCATCCTCCACGCGGCCAACCGGCGCATCTACGGCCAGTGGACCAGTTCCATCCCGTCCCGCTTCGTAGGCGAATTGCCGGCCGAGCATATCGAGGAGGAAAGCAGCATGAGCGGCGGCGCGTCGCTCTGGCGCGCCAACTGGTCGGAACGCGAAGACCCCTTCGCCAACGTCGCGCGTGGCACCGGCCGCGGCCCCGGCTGGCAGCGGGCGCAATCGTCAGGGCAGTTCAGCCGGGAACCGGTGCGGATCGTCGAGGCCCGCGCCTCGGCGGTATCGCTGGGCAACAAGGGCCGGGACGACATGAGCGTTGGCCTGCGGGTGTTCCACCAGAAGTTCGGCTACGGCACGGTGGCCGAGATCGAGGGCAACAAGCTGGAAATCGACTTCGAAACCGCCGGGCGCAAACGGGTGATGGACAGTTTCGTGAGCGTGGCGTGACCTCTGCGCCCATGACGTCTATCGCGAGCCTCCGTGCGCGACTGACACATATTCTTCTCAATGATTCTATCTGCGCTGACGCCTTGCGAGTTGTCAAAGGGCTAGATCTGCCTGATTGTTGGATTGCTGCAGGACTCGTGCGCGATGCGGTATGGAACTGGCTTCATGACCGCCCGCCGAACAGTCCGATGGGTGACATCGACATCATATGGCATGATCCGTCGCGTTCCAATGCGGCGTTCGATCGGGCTATGGAACAGCAACTGAACGCCCTGCGGCCGGGATTGCCATGGTCGATCAAGAATCAAGCACGCATGCACCTGCGCAATGGCGATCCGCCTTATCGTTCGGCTAGCGACGCCATGAGATATTGGCCGGAAACAGCCACAGCGACAGCCGTGCGGATGACGTCCGACGGTCGCCTGGATATCGAGGCTCCTTTTGGACTGGAAGACCTGTTTGCGCCTCGACTGGTCCCGACCCCGGCCTTCACGGGTAACCGGCGGCCGACATTCGATCGCCGCGTGCACGACAAAGGATGGCTTTCTCGCTACCCCCTTCTCGACCGGGGATAGGTCATAGCCATTCGATGGCTGGAAAATGAAAAACTGGTGGAGCCTAGCGGGATCGAACCGCTGACCTCCTGCATGCCATGCAGGCGCTCTCCCAGCTGAGCTAAGGCCCCATCCGCGCCGTTTTTTTTCGGCGATATGGTCAAGGCCATGTCCGGCAGCCATGCCGTCGGCCTGAATTTGAGCTTCCGTCACGCGTGAGCGTTTAGTGCTAAAAGGTTGCTTTCAACCTCCTGACACCCCTTCGCTGTCGCTTCGGGAGTTTTTCGGAAAAAATGTCCCCCGGACATTTTCTGATCCGAAAAACTGGTGGAGCCTAGCGGGATCGAACCGCTGACCTCCTGCATGCCATGCAGGCGCTCTCCCAGCTGAGCTAAGGCCCCGTCACCAACCCGAAGCGCCGTTTGGGTCCGGCGCTTCGGAGGTCGCTGCCTCTAGGATCAGGCGATCCGGTTGGCAAGCGGAAAATGAAACTCAGTTGTCTTCGTCCTCATCGCCGCCAGCGTCCACGCCCAGGTCGTCGTCGCCACCCAGATCGACGTCATTGTCAGGCGAATCGCCATCGTCATCGACATCGATGTCGAGGTCGAGATCGTCGTCGGCCGTCTCCAGTTCGCCGTCCGCAGTCTCGATCACCTTCTTCGGCGCGACTTCCTCATAAGGCAGCGGCTGCTTCGACTTCAGCACCGGCTCCGGTTCCCAGGCGGTGTTGCAGTTGATGCAGACAACCGGATCGTCCTTGCCCAGGTCGTAGAAGCGAGTCGCGCATTTCGGGCAGGTCCGCTTCGTGCCCCATTCAGCCTTCACCATGTCCGGCCTGTTCCTTCTTGATGCTCAAACAGAAATCACGCGGCGCAACGGGTGTCGGCCACGAAACGTCGCGCGCCTTGCCATAGGCAAACCGCGCTGTCAAAAGCCGCTCGCATTTTTTCGGTTCCATGACAACGGATGCCCCGTGACCTCGACAGACGATAAACCCGCCCCCGGCACCTTCACGGCCGCCCCGCCCTTGTCGGGCAGCGTCACCGTGCCTGGCGACAAGAGCATATCCCACCGTTCGCTGATGCTGTCCGCCCTCGCCATCGGCGAAAGCCGGGTGGAAGGACTGCTGGAGGGCGAAGACGTGCTCGCCACCGCAGCGGCGATGCGGGCCATGGGTGCCGTCATCGAACGGGACGCGGATGGCGTCTGGCACATCCATGGCGTCGGCGTTGGCGGGCTGCTCCAGCCGCAGACCGCGCTCGACATGGGCAACAGCGGCACGTCGACGCGCCTCCTCATGGGCCTGCTCGCCAGTCATGACCTGACCGCGACATTCGTGGGCGACGCATCGCTCAGCAAGCGGCCCATGGCGCGGGTCACCGAACCGCTGGGCCGCATGGGGGCGAGCTTCACCGCCAGCCCGGGCGACCGCCTGCCGCTGACGATGCGGGGAGCCTGCCCGGCGGTGCCCCTCGACTATCGCCTGCCGGTCGCCTCGGCTCAGGTCAAATCCGCGATCCTGCTCGCCGGCCTCAACACGCCCGGCATAACCCGCGTGGTCGAACCCATTGCGACCCGCGATCATAGCGAAAGGATGCTGAAGGGCTTCGGCGCGGACATCGATGTCGCCATCGACAGCGACGGCGCGCGCATCATTTCACTGGTGGGCGAGGCGGAATTGCGGCCGCAGCAGATCGTCGTGCCCGGCGACCCCTCCTCCGCCGCCTTCCCCATGGTTGCCGCACTGATCGTGCCTGGATCCCAGGTGACCATCGCCAATGTCGGGCTGAATGCGACGCGCGCCGGCCTGATTGATCTGCTGCGAGAAATGGGCGGCTCCATAGAGGTGGTAAATGCGCGCGAAGTCGGTGGCGAGCCGGTCGGCGACCTGATCGTCACCGCGTCGCCCCTCAGGGGTGTGGAGCCGGACCCCGCCTGCGCCCCCAGCATGATCGACGAATATCCCGTGGCCTTCATCGCCGCTGCGATGGCGGACGGCCGCAGCGTGTTCCGCGGCCTTGAGGAACTGCGCGTCAAGGAATCGGACCGCATCGCCACCATGGCGGAAGGCCTGCGCGCCATCGGCGTTTCGGTCGAGGAACTGGAGGACGGCATCATCATCGAGGGCAGCGGCGGTGCCCCGCTCGCGGGCGGCGGTCCCATCGCGACGAAGCTGGACCATCGCATCGCCATGAGCTTCGCCATTGCGGGGCTCGTGTCGAAAAATGGGGTGACGATCGATGATATGCGGCCAGTGGCGACGAGCTTTCCGACCTTCCTGCCGCTGCTCCAGTCGTTGGGCGCAACGGAGTGACCTTCGACCTCGCCAATGTCGTCGGCCTGCTCGGCAGCACTGTAACGATCATCGCCTACGCCTACAGCAATATGGCGAAGGCGATGAATTTCATCATCTTCAACCTGCTCAATCTGGCGGGTGCGCTGTTGCTGATCTGGTCTTTGACGGTCCATTTCAATCTCGCATCGATGGTGATGGAGATCGCCTGGACGGCCATCGCGCTGCTCGGCCTCTACAACAGCATCAAGAGGAAGACGCCATGATCGTCGCTGTCGACGGCCCCGCCGCATCGGGCAAAGGCACCATCGCCAAGGCGCTGGGCCGCCATTACGGCCTGCCCGTGCTCGACACCGGCCTTCTATATCGCGCCGTTGGCCTGTCCGTGCTGAAAGCGGGTGGAGATCCCGATCATGAAGAGGACGCGCTTGCCGCCTGCGGCTTCGACGACGGGACGCTTGCCGACCCGGCGCTGCGCAGCGAAGCGGTGGGCAGCCTCGCCTCCCGCGTGTCGGTACATCAGAGCGTCCGCGATGCGTTGGTCCAACGGCAACGGGACTTCGCTATGCAACCGGGCGGCGCGATCCTCGACGGGCGCGATATCGGCACGGTGATAGCGCCCGACGCCGACGCCAAGATATTCGTGACCGCCAGCGTCAGGGTGCGGGCCGAACGCCGCTTCCAGGACGCCTTGTCGCATGGCGGCCATCCGGACATGGACAGCCTGATCGCGGACATCCAGGCGCGCGACACGCGCGACATGAGCCGTGACCATGCGCCGCTACGCCAAGCGGACGGCGCGGACTTGCTAGACACCAGCGATTTGACTATAGAAGCCGCCGTCCAGCGGGCGATTGCGCTTGTGGACGCCCAGCTTGAAGGTCGCGCCTCCGGCGTGACCCGATAAGGCGCGCGGATATTCCGGGCGCCCTTTTCGCTTTTCACAGCTTGCGCGTTCCATCGCATAACTCATTGGATACGCGCCGGATATCCGATCCGTCGCGTAGTTTGGCCAAAGACCATCGGACACAACCGGTTGGCCAGCAATGACGAGTGAAGGAACGACTTAATGGCCTCTACGGCATTCCCCTCGCGCGACGATTTCGCCGCGCTTCTCAATGATTCTCTCGGTGGCGAGGATGGCGGCTTCGAAGGCCGCGTCGTCAAGGGCACCGTTACCGGCATCGAAAACGACATGGCGCTGATCGACGTCGGCCTGAAGTCGGAAGGCCGCGTGCCGCTGCGCGAATTCGCCGCGCCGGGCCAGAAGGCCGACCTCAAGGTCGGTGACGAAGTCGAAGTCTATGTCGACCGCGTCGAAAATGCCCATGGCGAAGCCATGCTGTCGCGCGACCGTGCTCGCCGCGAAGCCGCCTGGGACAAGCTGGAAAGCGAATTCACGGAAAACGCCCGCGTCGAAGGCGTCATCTTCGGCCGCGTCAAGGGCGGCTTCACCGTCGATCTCGACGGCGCCGTGGCCTTCCTGCCCGGCAGCCAGGTCGACATCCGCCCCGTGCGCGATGTCACCCCGCTTATGGACATCCCCCAGCCCTTCCAGATCCTCAAGATGGATCGCCGCCGCGGCAACATCGTCGTGTCGCGCCGCGCCATCCTGGAAGAAACCCGCGCTGAACAGCGTTCGGGCCTCATCCAGACGCTGGCCGAAGGCCAGATCATCGAGGGCGTGGTCAAGAACATCACCGATTATGGCGCGTTCGTCGACCTGGGCGGCATCGACGGCCTGCTGCACGTCACCGACCTGTCGTACAAGCGGATCAACCACCCCAACGAGATGATCAACATCGGCGACACAGTCCGTGTCCAGATCATCCGCATCAACCGCGACACCCAGCGCATCAGCCTGGGCATGAAGCAGCTGGAAAGCGATCCGTGGGAAGGCGCCGCCGCCAAATATCCGATCGGCGCGAAACTGTCTGGCCGTGTCACGAACATCACCGAATATGGGGCGTTCGTTGAACTGGAGCCGGGCATCGAGGGCCTTGTCCACGTTTCGGAAATGTCCTGGACCAAGAAGAACGTCCATCCCGGCAAGATCGTGTCGACCAGCCAGGAAGTCGAAGTCCTGGTCCTGGAAGTCGATCCCGAAAAGCGCCGCATCTCGCTCGGCCTCAAGCAGGCCCAGTCGAATCCGTGGGACAGCTTCGCGGAGCGTCACCCGGTTGGCTCGACCGTCGAGGGCGAAGTCAAGAACGCGACCGAGTTCGGCCTGTTCATCGGCCTGGACGGCGACGTCGACGGCATGGTCCACATGTCGGACATCGCCTGGGGCATTTCGGGCGAGGACGCGCTGGCGCTCCACCGCAAGGGCGAGACGGTTCAGGCCGTCGTTCTCGACATCGATGTCGAGAAGGAGCGCATCAGCCTCGGCATGAAGCAGCTTGAGCGTGGCGGCCCGGCCGCCGGCGGCACCGCTGCTGCTGCGGCTGGCCTCTCCAAGAACGCGATCGTCACCGTGACGGTTCTGGAAGTGCGCGACGGCGGCCTGGAAGTCCAGGCGGGCGACGATGGCGCCGCTGGCTTCATCAAGCGGAGCGACCTTGGCCGCGACCGCGACGAACAGCGCCCGGAACGCTTCCAGGTCGGCCAGAAGTTCGACGCCATGGTGACCGGCTTCGACCGCGCCAAGAAGCCCACCTTCTCGGTTAAGGCGATGCAGATCGCCGAAGAGAAGCAGGCCGTTGCGCAGTACGGCTCGTCCGACAGCGGCGCGTCGCTGGGCGACATCCTGGGCGAAGCGCTCAAGGCCAAGAACGAAGCCTGATTCCATCGGACTTCGCTGAAATAAGGAACCCGCCGGACATGGTCCGGCGGGTTTTCCTTTATCTTGCAGGCAATTCCTTGCCTTGTCGTAACGATCTTTTTGCTGCCCGATTGTCAACGGCTTGCCGAATCTCTATCATGATCGCGGGGTACAGCAGAGGGGCGCTGGAGAACCAATGATCCGTTCGGAATTGATCCAGAAACTGGCCGAGGAAAATCCTGGGCTCAATCTTCAGGAAGTTGAAAAGATCGTCGATCTTTTCTTCAAGGAAATCGTCGATCGTCTTTCGTCGGGGGGACGGGTCGAGCTGAGGGGCTTCGGCGCGTTCACGACCCGATCGCGCGATGCGCGAACCGGGCGCAATCCCCGCACCGGCGAACAGGTGCCGGTATCGGCCAAGCGCGTGCCCTATTTCAAGCCGGGCAAGGAAATGCGCGAGCGGCTGAACGTCAAGACCGAAGCCTGACGCGATCTGCCGCTTGACCTGTTGCCCGCCGGCCTTAAGGGTCCGGGCGGCTTTCCAAGCGGACGTGGCGAAATCGGTAGACGCAGCGGACTTAAAATCCGCCTCCCCCCGGGAATGCGGGTTCAAGTCCCGCCGTCCGCACCATAGTTGGGCAATTTGGTCCAAGGGGCGCTTTTCTGTCGTGCCGGGCTGGCAATTCACGGCCGCACCGGCAATGATGCGGCATGGCCGGCGCGATCAACCCACAAAGTTTCAGCGACTCCCTCGTCATCCTGGGCGCGGCGGGGCTCGTCATCCCCGGCTTCGCGCGCTTCCGGATCAGCCCGGTCATCGGATTCATCCTCGTCGGCCTTGCCGTGGGCCCTGCGGGGCTCGGCGCCTTGGTCGGGCAATATCCCTGGCTCTACCATGTCACCATCTCCAATCGCGAGGCGATCGAACCCTTCGCGGAGCTGGGCGTCATATTGCTGCTCTTCTCCATCGGCCTTGAACTCAGCTTCCGCCGATTGTGGACGATGCGCACGCAAGTGTTCGGCGTGGGCGCGGCGGAGTTGATCGGTAGCGGCCTGCTCATCGCGCTCGGCCTATACCTGCTTGGCCAACCTCCCGCCGGTGCGATCGGCCTTGGCCTTGCGCTGGCGCTGTCATCCACCGCCGTCGTATTGCCCATGGTCGGTACGCAAAGCGCGGTCGGGCGATCGGCCTTCTCGATGCTCCTGTTCGAGGATCTGGCGCTCGTCCCCATCATCTTCATGCTGGGCGCGCTGGCTCCGTCCGTCGCCACCAGCCCGGAGGGCGCGTGGGGCGAACTCGCCAACACCTTGCTGAAGGGCGGCATTACCATCGCCATCATGCTGGTGCTGGGCCGGCTGTTCCTGCCCCATGTCTTCAGCCAGGCTGCGCGTACCAAAAGTCCCGAAGTGTTCCTCGCCGCCAGTCTGTTGGTGGTCATCGTCTCCAGCCTGGCGACGTCCATCGCCGGTCTTTCGCCCATCGTCGGTGCGCTGCTCGCCGGGCTCCTGATCGCGGAGACCGACTATCATGGCGAGGTTGAGGTGATGACCGCCCCCTTCAAAGGGCTGGCGCTCGGCGTCTTCCTCATCACGGTGGGCATGAGCCTGGACATCCGCGTCATCCTCGCCAATTGGCCCAGCCTTCTCCTGGCGGTGGTCGGCGTCGTGCTGGCCAAGACGCTCGTGACAGCAGCGCTCCTCTACATCACCGGCGCGCGCAAGGGCATGGCGATGGAAGTCGGGCTGCTGATGTCCAGCCCGTCCGAAACCACGCTGATCGTGCTGTCGGCCGCGGCAGCGGCGCAGCTCATCCTCCCTTCCACCGCTGCCTTCTGGCAGATCGTCACCGCCATCGGCCTCACCATCACGCCTCTGCTCGCGCGCATCGGCCATGACATCGCGCGCCGGCTGGAAATGGCGCTGGGCGAGGATCGGGCGGAGATCGGCGAGGAACAGACCGAAGCCGCGGCCGTGGTCATCGGGTTCGGGCGAGTGGGCCACATGGTATGCGATCTGCTCAAGACCCATGGCCAGCGCTTCATCGTGGTCGAATCAGATCCGGACGTTGTGGCGGAGGCACGGCGGCTCGGCTACCCGATCCTCTTCGGCGATGTGTCCCGCACGGAAATGCTGGACAAGCTCCGCCTTGGCCACGCCCGCGCGCTCATCCTGACCATGGACGATCCGGTGCTGTCGATCCGCGTCACGAAACGGGTGCGCGGCTGGGTACCCGATCTGCCGATCATCGCCCGCGCGCGCGATACCGACCATGCCGCACAGCTCTACAGGGCGGGCGCCAGCGATGCCGTGCCTGAAACGCTGGAAAGCTCGCTGCAACTGGCCGAGACCGCGCTGGTCGATCTGGGCGTGGCAATGGGGCCTGTCATTGCGTCGATCCATCAGATGCGCGAAGATCTGCGCGTCGGCATCAAGGATGCGGCCGAGATGGACACGGCGCCCAAGCTACGCCGGCTGCGCGCCGACGAGGTCGGCTGACGCTCAGGCCTCTGGCGGACTGAACACCGACCAGCCAGTGCGCTGCGCCAGCATTTCCAGCGCCCGCGTGCCCAGATGACTGTTGCCCGAGGCGCTGAGACCAGGGGACCAGACCGCGATCGACGCGCGGCCGGGCACGATCCCGAGGATGCCGCCGCCTACACCGGACTTGCTGGGGATGCCGACGCGAAAGGCGAAGTCGCCCGATGCGTCATATTGGCCGCAAGTCAGCATCAACGCATTGATCCGCCGCGCGCGACCGGGCGACACGACCCGCCCGCCGTCTGGATGTCGCCCGTTCAACATCAGGTAGCGCCCCGCCAGGGCCAGCTGCCGGCAACTCATCTCGATCGCGCATTGATGGACGTAGAGGCCAAGCACCAGGTCGACCATGTGGCGAATATTGCCGAAGGCGCGCATATAGTTGGCGAGCGCGACATTGCGGAACCCCGTCGCCGTCTCGGACGCCGCAACGTCGCCATTGATGGCGATGCTGTCGTCTCCGGCGAGATAGCGGATGAAGCGCAACATTTCCCCGATGGCGACGCGCGGCTGATAACCGCCCAGATTGACGTCCGACACCACGATCGCACCGGCATTGATGAAGGGATTGCGGGGAATCCCCCGCTCCTGCTCCAGTTGCACGATGGAGTTGAAGGCATTGCCCGACGGTTCCCGCCCCACCCGGTCCCATAGCTGGTCACCCACTTTCCCCAGCGCCAACGTCAGCGCGAACACCTTGGAAATGGACTGGATCGAAAATCCGGTATCGGCGTCGCCGCCAACAAGCATCCGGCCGTCTGCGGTCGCGATGGCGATGCCGAACTGCGCCGGATCGACCTTGGCCAATTCGGGGATGTAGCTCGCCACCTCGCCCCGATCCTCGGCGCGCGCCAGGGTAGCGGCAATGTCGGCGACGATGGCGGACAGGTCGGCCTGCGGCATCACGCTGTCTCTTCCCCCTTCGCTTCGCCCTGTTGCCAAGGCTCAGCCTTAACCTGTCCCGCC
>NZ_LSJY01000107.1 GCF_001556865.1 Sphingobium sp. CCH11-B1
CAAAGCCGGCCAGGTCGCGGAGCTGCCGTTCGCACGACTGGTCGGCTGTCGAAACGGGCATGTCGGATTTCTTTGACGCCCGCGATCTGAAGGTCACCATCTCCGGCAATCCGAGCCCGCACCTGATCTATCACTTCGCGCTGGTCTATTCCGGGTGGGAGCATGCCGAGGTCGTGCTGGGAGGAGAAAGCTTCACGGCGCTGGCCTGCGGCCTTCAGAATGCGCTGTGGCAGCTTGGCGGCGTGCCGCACGAGCATCGCACCGATAGCCTCTCCGCGGCGTTCGCCAACCTGGAGCAAGATGCCCAGGAAGATCTGCGGACCCGCTATGCCGCCCTGTGCGCCGATTACCAGATGGAGCCCACCCGCAACAATCGCGGGGTCGCCCATGAGAATGGGTCCATAGAAAGCCGTCATGGTCACCTTAAGGATCGGCTCGATCAGGCACTCCAGTTGCGCGGGACACGTGACTTCGCCTCCATCGAGGACTGGCGCACGTTCCTCGCCCAGATCGTGGGCCGCCACAATGCCCGGCGGCGCGATGCCTTGCGCATCGAAGCTGAGCACCTGCGCCCGTTACCTTCACGCCGCAGCTGCGATTATGATGAAGCTACGGTGCTCGTCACCTCATCGGGCGGCTTCGTGCTGCGCAAGGTCTTCTACACCGTGCCTTCCCGGCTCATCGGCCATAGCCTGCGAGCCAGGATCTTCGATGACCGGATCGACCTTTATCTGGCCGGGCAGCCCATCGAGACCCTGCCACGCGGGAGGGCGCCCGATCGCGGACGGGGCGGTCATGACCACGTAGTCAATTATCGGCACGTGATCCACAGCCTGCGTACCAAGCCCCACGCGCTGGCAAACCTTGTCTATCGCGACAAGCTCTTCCCTCGCAGCGAATATCGCCGCTGCTGGGATGCTCTGGAGGGTGCGCTTCCCAAAGCCGCCGCATGCCGCAGCATGGTGGGGCTGCTGTGGCTTGCGCATGACCAGGCCTGCGAGGCTGAGCTCGCCGCGACCCTGACCGGCATACTCGATGGCCAGGGTTTACCCGATCTGAGGGATCTGCAGGAGCGCTTCCAACGCCCCGGCAAAGAGCCGGCCGATGTGGTCGTCGATATTCCCCAGCCTGACACATACGACGATCTGCTCACCGCCAGGGAGATGGCCGCATGAGCATCACTGTCGACACCGCCCAGCTGCCCATGTTGCTTGGCACGCTGCGTCTGCCCACCATTGCCCGTCTCTGGCCGGACTTCTGTTCACGAGCGGACAAGGAGGGGTGGCCGGCTTCGCGCCTGCTGGCAGCCTTGGCCGAACTGGAACTCGCCGAACGCGAACAACGCCGGATCCAGCGCCATCTTACAGAAGCACGGCTGCCTCCCGGCAAGACCCTGGATGCCTTCGACTTCAGCCTCGTTCCCACCTTGAGCAAGGCCCAGGTCATGGCTCTGACCCAAGGAGATGCCTGGCTCAAGGCGGGCCACAATCTTCTGGCATTTGGTCCGCCCGGTGCCGGCAAGAGCCACGCCGCAGCCGCCATCGGCAACGAGCTCGTCGCGCGCGGATACCGGGTCTTCTTCACCCGAACCACCGATCTCGTCCAGCGTTTGCAGGCCGCACGTCAGTCCCTGACCTTGACCCAGGAGATCGCCAGGCTCGACCGCTTCGACCTGCTCATCCTCGATGACCTGTCCTACGTCCGCAAGGACCAGGCAGAGACCAGCGTCCTGTTCGAACTCATCTCTGCCAGATACGAAAGGCGCTCCATCATGATCACCGCCAACCAACCATTCAGCGGTTGGGATTCCATTTTTTTGGATAAGGCAATGACTGTCGCTGCCATCGACAGGCTCGTTCACCACGCCACTATCCTGGAAATGAACGTCGAGAGCTATCGCAGGCGATCCGCCCTGGCCTCAGCGACATCGCTCCGCGACAGTGCTCCTGATCCAGCGACATCGCCCAGCGACATCGAAACCATGCCAGCGACATCGCTGCGCGACAACGCCTCTTGATCCAGGCCAACCTCGTGTGACACTATCCCCAACGTCACCGCTGACACATCACCATCAATGTCGCTGACCAGTCACCGACGATGTCGCGCTACACGCATCCACGCTTTCGCCATGGCGGATTGCCAGATCGCGCCAGAACGCCGTTTCAGCGAACATTTCCTCGCGCAGCGCCTCTTCGATAGCGGTCTGACCGCTGGCGACGGCCTCGTTCTCCAGTTCCTGCAAAAGTGCCATCACCATACGGCCGGTGCTCAACCGATCCTGCAACAGCGACGTGAACACGTGATCAAGCTCGGCCCACCTCGGGGCACCCTCTTCCTGTAAAGCGGCCTGCGACTGCCGCCAGCGGCTAGATACCGCGATAGCCTTGAACGCGATCTGCGCGATGAGCCGCTCGCGATTGCCGATGTGGTAATTGATTGCCGACGGGCTCATTCCTGTCTTTCGCGCCAGACTTCGTGCGCTGAGCGCTGCCAGACCGCTCTCTTCGGCAAGGTCATACGCGGCCTCACTCATCCGCTCTGCCTGGGGCGAGGCTTCATCGGACATATATCGCAAGCGACTCAAACCTGACACCCTTCTGTACAGCCGTTCGAATTAAGCTCCGCCCGAATTCGGCTGGCTTTCCCAATCTAGATAGAGCCTCACCACACCGTTGCCAAGTTTGCTCCCTGAGCAGGACGGCATCGCGCATATCGCTTCGCCGACGGCGCATCCGCACAGGATACCCACGAGCGTTTCTCCGGCTGTCATAGAAGATTCACACGATACACCTACCTGTACAGCCGTTCGATTCGGGCAGGGGGTCCTATGAAGTATTCACACATCCATCGATGGGCGGGGTCCCGGCGTATGCCGCAACGGCCTGTCGTCTCCGACTAGGCCCCTCATTGTCCTGAGCGACGCGAGATCCACCCCCGATCCGGGCGGTGGCCGATGTCGCTCGCCCTCTTCTGACATACATGTTCCAAGGACTGATTTCATGGCCAGCTCATCGCAGCACAAGTTCCGCGGCTCTGTTGCAAACTCTGACACGGTTTCCAAGATTGGGCTCATGTACTGTCAAGGTCAGTTGCGATGAACGATTTCAAAGGACGGCATTTTACCGGCGAGGTCATCCTATGGGCGGTGCGCTGGTATTGTCGATACGGCATCAGCTACCGTGATCTCGAGGAAATGCTGTCCGAGCGTGGGATCGATGTCGATCATACGACGATCTATCGCTGGGTGCAGCGCTACGCGCCGGAGATGGAGAAGCGTCTCCGCTGGTTCTGGCGGCGCGGCTTTGATCCGAGCTGGCGTCTGGATGAGACCTACGTAAAGGTGCGGGGCAAATGGACCTACCTGTACCGGGCGGTCGACAAACGGGGCGACACGATTGATTTCTATCTGTCATCGACACGCAGCGCCAAAGCGGCGAAGCGCTTTCTGGGCAAAGCTCTTCGTGGCCTGAAGGACTGGGAAAAGCCGGCCAAACTCAATACCGACAAGGCACCCAGCTACGGCGCAGCAATCGCTGAGCTGAAACGCGAAGGCAAACTGGCGGCGGAAACCGAGCACCGGCAGGTGAAATATCTGAACAACGTGCTCGAGGCCGACCACGGCAAGCTGAAGATGCTGATCAAGCCGGTACGTGGCTTCAAGTCGATGCCAACGGCCTACGCCACGATCAAGGGCTTCGAGGTCATGCGCGCCCTACGCAAAGGACAGGCCCAGGCATGGTGCCTGCAGCCAGGTATCATGGGGGAGGTGCGCCTGGTTGAAAGAGCATTCGGAATTGGACCCTCGGCCCTGACCGAAACCATGATTATGCTCAATAAGCATTTCGCCAATGCTGCCTAATCCCCCAACTGGGTGACGCCGCGCGGCCGTGCCCCATGTTTGCAACAGAGCCGATGAGGAAGCCTGCCATGAAGAAGGCCAGTTTCGTTAGGGGAGAGAAGACCATGTCAAAGACCGTCTTGGGACTGATCGCTTCGAGCAGCCTCTCTACAGCTTTTTGGTGCGCACCCGCCTGGGCGCAAGCTAGTGCTCCCGCTGTGCAAGGTGCGGTAGCAGGCGCTGTGGCTGCGGATGACGAAGTAGGCGGCGAGATCATCGTCACGGCCCAAAAACGTGCCCAAAGGCTCCTCGATGTTCCTTCGGCGGTGTCCGTGGTCACGCCCGCGCTGCTCCGCGACAGCGGCGCAAAGGATCTGGTGGATGTCTCGCAATTGACGCCAGGCGTGATCGTATCACCCGTCGCTCAAGGCGGTCGAACGATGCAGACATTCACGATCCGCGGCATCGGCAATGACGATTTCCGACCGAATGGAAACCCGTCCGCCGCAGTTCATGTGGACGGTGTCTATCAGAGTTCGTCCGCGCTTGTCGGAGGCCAAATCTTCGATGTGGAGCGGGTCGAAGTACTGAAGGGGCCGCAAGGAACTTTGTATGGTCGCAACACGACGGCCGGCGCAGTCAACATCATATCACGCAAGCCGGGCGATCGGTTCGAAGGTAACATCAGCGCTGAATATGGGCGATTCAAGTCCTTCCGCGTCGAAGCTGGCCTGGGTGGGCCGCTGAGTGACACTGTGGGTGTGCGAGTGTCCGGAGTCTACGACCGCTCAGATGGCTACTACACCAACCTCGGATCGGGCACTGCGGCTGGCTTCCGCCTCAACCCGGCAATTCCTGGCAATCCCGACCCAGGTGTAAACGACAAGGCCGCGCGCTCGCGCTTTTTCGCAGGCCGGGCCGTACTGGCGTACGATAGCGATCAGGGAACGGCGATCACGGCAAACCTGCATGGCTTTCGCGAGCGCGGTGGAGCAGCGCAGTTTGAGCGGATTTTCGCTATTGGAGCCTTCCCCGCCAATCGTCCGTACACGTTCGATGTCAGTTTCGACCCCTACCTTCGGAAGAGCAGCTATGGCGGCTCACTCACGCTGCAGCAGGATTTGAGTGACGACATTTTTCTGACCGGAATCGCTGGCTACGAATATATGAAGCAGAGCTTCGCTTCTCAGATCGATGCCAGCCCTCTTCGAGGCGCAGCGGATTTCCTCTACCGTGACAGGCTGAACCAAAAGTCGCTCGAGGTCCGTATGCAAAATCGAAACTCGGACACCCTTGACTGGACCATCGGCGCATCGGGCTTCAGGGACAAGATCAAACTGATCAGCACTTTGGACTTCTCGGACTCGCTTCGGACTCTCGTCGGGAGCGACTATCGGCAATCACGGGAAGGATGGGCAGCGTTCGCCGACGGCACTTACCATCTAGGTGACAAGTGGAAGGTCGGTGTCGGCATACGCTACACCAAGGAGTCAAGCGACTTCGATGGAACGACTGTCGATCTCAATCCGTACGGGGTAACCGCCAACGCCTTCCCCTCATTACCGCTGACGTTCGCCAAGGATTATTCGGGATCGAACGTCTCGGGCCGTGCCACCCTCAGCTATCAACCCAACAGCTCAACGAATATCTACCTGTCGTTCGGTCGGGGCTTCAAGGCCGGCGGTTTCGATGGTTCGACGTCGATGAACGATGTGGAAGCCAATCCCTTTGGGGACGAAAAGGTCTGGGCATATGAGGGGGGTGTGAAGTTCTTGCCTCGCGGCGGCATTGTGCAGGTTGAAGCATCTGCCTTCTATTATGATTATAGTGGATTACAGGCGAACTCGGTCCGCATATCGAATGGCCTCGCAAATGCTGTGCGTGTGAATGTCGGAAAGGCTCGAATATATGGTGCCGAACTGACAGCTACCGTTCGGCCAGTCGACCGGCTCGAGATGCAGCTCAGCGGCGCATTCCTTAGCAGCAAGATCACCAGGATTATCTCGGATTCACCTGCTGAAGCAGCGCGACGGCTCGGCAATAAGCTGCCTTTTGCGCCTCCGGCGACCCTGTCCGGAACGATCAGATATTCAATTCCGCTGAGCAACGATCTCGAACTCGTGCCCTATGTGTCTGGTCGCTACATCACCGACCATTACAGCGAAATAGACAACTATCTCCAGGTTCAGGGATATTTCCTTGCCAATGCGCAGCTTGAGTTGCGGCGAAAGGATTCTTGGTCAGTAGCCGCCTGGGTCCGCAATCTTACCGACCGCTCGTATACGGCCACCTATTTAATTCCCAGTTTGGCCACCGCATCGCGGCTTCGCGGCGAACCGCGCACGTACGGGGTCAGGCTTGGCTTCGAGTGGTAATCTGAGGTCCAAGGGAGCCGCGCCACGCGGGCTCCGCGCAAGAACAGATAGGAAAGGGCCGTAATGTTCTGGTCTCAAACGAACCGCCGATTTGTTCTCGGCATGCTTGGGTCGGCTGCCCTCGCGATCGCTTCCGGCGTCCAGGCGCGCGATCAGGCGAAAAAGGGCGATACTGCGTTCACGATCGCGGTCATACCCGATACGCAGAATTATCTCGATTTCACGCATCAGGCGAAAGACGGTTTTCCGTTCGATGCCGCCAAGATGTTCATGGATCAGATGCGCTACGTAGCCGACAATGTCGAAGCCAAGGGTGGCGACATCGCGTTCGTCACTGCCTTGGGCGACATATGGCAGCATCAATCCAAGCCGATCGATCCCGAGCATGAGAAGCGGGGGTTCCGGCGTGTTCCAAACCCTTTGCTCGATCATCATCTATCGCCGTCGAATCGCGTGATCAGCGAGGAAATGCCGATGGCCCGGGAAGGCTATAAGCTGCTGGCGGGGCTCGTTCCCTTCTCCGTTGTGCCGGGCAACCATGATTATGACGCCATGTGGACCGACGCTCGGCAGCCGCCTTCGGCAAATGCAACATTGAGCGATTTCAAGACGCTCGGACAACTGCATGTCGGCGGATTGGACAACTTCCGATCAGTGTTCGGAAATGACTCCGATTTTTTTAAGGGCAAGCCCTGGTACGTCGCTTCGCATGACGGCGGTGCCGACAGCGCGCAGATCTTCACGGCCGGCGGTTTGCGCTTTCTTCACATCGGGCTACAGTTTGACGCACCGGACGCCAGTCTGGAGTGGGCAGCGCAGGTGATCCGGGATCATCCTGGCCTCCCAACGATCATCGCGACCCACGATTATATGAATAATCGGGCCGAGCGCAGGCCTAATCCGCTTCTCGATGCCAACTCCCTCGATCCGGGAGACAACAGCCCCCAGGAAGTGTGGGACAAGCTGATCAGCAAGCACGACCAGATCTTTTTGGTGCTATGCGGACATCAGCTCGGTCAATCCATAAGGACAGACAAGAACGATGCCGGTCACGACGTGCTCCAGCTGCTCTCGGATTATCAGGATCGACGCCAGACATTCCTGGATGCCGGTGGCAAGCCGGACTTTTGGAGCGGCATAGGTGATGGATGGTTTCGCCTGATGTCCGTCGTCAGAACATTTGGCACAGGTCGCGGCGTAAATTAGCGGAGTGCGGG
>NZ_LSJY01000108.1 GCF_001556865.1 Sphingobium sp. CCH11-B1
ATCGGCGCAGAGCGACAGCCTACCTCTGACTGCCGCCAATCTTTGCAACAGAGCCAGCCAGATAGCCAACATACCGTTGTCCAAAGCGTAAGCCGCCAAGGGAGCGAAGTGAGCGGACTGACGCTCCTCAAAAGGGAGAATAACCCGCCATGTCATTGAAGAAAATGGTGCTGCCGGTGAGGATTGAACTCACGACCTCAGCCTTACCAAGGATGCGCTCTACCACTGAGCTACGGCAGCACTCTTTTCAATTCCGGGGCGCGATGCGCTGCGGAGGCCGGGCCTATGACCGCCCCGCCGCGCGATGTCAAGGCGGGTTGCGGCCGCGCGCGCATTTTGCTTATGCGGCGAGCATGAGCGAAACCCAGGACGAGAAAAAGGCGAGGCTGGCCCAGGCGTTGCGCGACAATCTTCGCCGCCGCAAGGCTCAGGCGAGAGAGGGCATAGCGCCCCCTCCCGCCCAAAAAGGCAAGGATTAGGCGTTAGAGCGGAGCGCAGGCAGCCTTCAGCCAGGCAAGCGCCTCATCCTCCAGCTGTGGGCCGACAACCGTAAGGACCGCGGCATGATAGGCGTCGACCCAGGCGCGCTCCTCTGGGCTTAACAGCTCAGTGACGATCAGGGCGCGATCGATGGGGGCAAAGGTCAGCGTCTCGAAGCCGAGCATTTCCTTTTCGGCCCCCTCAATCGCGCGCTCCACGACCAGCACCAGATTTTCCACCCGGATGCCATATTCGCCAGTCTTGTAGTAGCCTGGCTCGTTGGACAGGATCATGCCGGGCACCAACGGTTCGTCCCCGCCGCCGAAGGTGGCGATGCGCTGCGGTCCTTCATGCACCGACAGGAAGCTGCCGACGCCGTGCCCGGTGCCATGGGCATAATCCAGCCCTTCGGCCCACAGATACTGACGGGCGAGCACATCGAGCTGACCGCCGCGCGTTCCTTTGGGGAACAGCGCGCGGGCAAGGGCGATATGCCCCTTCAGCACCAGGGTGAAGCGGTGCTTCATCTCGTTGGTCGGGGTGCCGACCGCGATGGTGCGGGTGACGTCCGTCGTTCCGTCGCGATACTGGCCCCCGGAGTCGACGAGGTAGAGAGTGCCGGTTTCGATCGGCCGATTGGTGCTTTCCTCCACGCGATAATGGACGACAGCGCCGTTGGGGCCGGCCCCGCTGATCGTGTCGAAGGACAGGTCCTCCAGCAGTCCCGTATCCTTGCGGAACGCCTCCAGACGATCGGAAGCGGAGAGTTCGGTCAGACCGCCCTTTGGCGCTTCGACCGATATCCAGTGGAGGAAGCGGCTCAAGGCAGCGCCATCCCTCGCCTGGGCCGCCTTGTGGCCGGCAATTTCCGTATCGTTCTTGACCGCCTTGGGCAGCACGGCAGGATCGCGAAGCGGCAATATCTTCGCGCCACCGGCGTCCAGCGCTTCGAAGATCGCGGCAACGGCGCGCTCGGGATCGGCGATCACCGTCTTGCCCCCCAGTTCCGCCAAGGCGTCGGCAAAGGCGGAGCGGTCATGGACCCGGACGCCATTGCCAAGATGCTTGGCGACTGTCTCGTCCATCTTCTCCGGCGCGACGTAGAGATCGGCGGTGGCGTCGGCATGAACGATGGCATAGGCCAGCGCGACGGGCGTGCGGTCGACATCCTTGCCGCGGATGTTGAAGGTCCAGGCAATGGAATCGAGCGCGGACAGGATCGCGGCATCGGCCTTTTTCGTCGTCAGCCAATCCGCCATCTCGGCCCGTTTCTGCGCTGCGCTTCGCCCGGCGAAACGGTCGTCATGGACCACCAGCCGCGCGCTGCTCGGCGCCGGGCGGTCCGGCCAGATCGCATCCACCGGATTGGTGTCCACTGCGACCAGATCAGCGCCTTTTTCCGCCAGCGCCTCGCTCGCCTGCTTCACCCACGCGCGCGTATGGAGCCAGGGATCGTAGCCGATGCGCGCGCCTTGGACCGCATGGTCCTTCAGCCAGGCGGCGATCGACGTCTGGGGCACGCTTTCATATTGCCAGTGGGTTCCATCCACCTGCTCGCGCACCTGGAGCGTGTAGCGACCGTCGACGAAGATCGCCGCTTCCTCCGGCAGCACCACGGCGCTGCCTGCGGATCCCTGAAAGCCCGTCAGCCAGGCGAGCCGCTGGGCGTAGGCGCCGACATATTCGCTCATATGCTCGTCGGTCAGCGGCACCACGAAGCCGTCGAGCTTCTGGCGCACCAGCTGCGCGCGCAAAGCCATCAGGCGATCTTCATAACTGGACATTGAACTTTCCTTGGATCATTCCGGCCACTTGCACCGGCCGCAAAGTCGACAACATAGAGGGGCGGGCGCGCTTATGCCAGCGCTCCCCACCGTCTGGACCATGGATAGTTAATGACCGATCAAAGCTCGCCGCCTATCGCCGAACGTCGCCCCCACAGCTTTACCCGTCATGGCATCACTGTCGACGATCCCTGGGCATGGCTGCGCGATCCCGGCTATCCGGAGGTCGAGGACAAGGACGTTCTCGCCTATCTGGAGGCGGAGAACGCCTGGTTCGAAGCGGCGATGGCGGCGCGCAAGCCGCTGGTCGAAAGCCTGTTCCAGGAGATGAAGGGGCGCATCAAGGAAGATGACAGCTCCGTGCCCCAGAAGGATGGGGACTACATCTATTGGCGAGCGTTCGAGGCCGGCGCCCAATATCGCAAATGGTATCGAAAACCCGTCGCGGGCGGCGCGGACCAGTTGATCCTCGACGAGCCCGCTCTGGCCGAGGGGCATGACTATTTCCGCCTGGGCGCCATGTCGGTCAGCCCCGACGGGCGCTACCTCGCCTACGCGATCGACACTGACGGATCGGAACGGTTCGAAGCCCGGATCAAGGACCTGACCACAGGAGAGATCCTGACCGAAGTCATCCCCGACACGCTGTCGTCGCTGGTCTGGACGTCCGACAGCAAGGGGCTGCTCTACGGCCTGGCCAACGAAAATTGGCGGACGGACAATGCGCGGCTGCACTGGCTGGGCCAGGATGTCGCAAGCGACGTCGAACTGTTTCATGAGGATGACGAGGGTTTCCGCGTTTCGATCGGCCTCACCTCCTCGGAAAAATGGATCGTGATCGCGACCGGCGACCATGTGACCAGCGAAGCCTGGCTGGTGCCCGCCGACGATCCGACCGCAACCCCGCTGCTCGTCGCCCGGCGGCAGCCAGGCCGCGAATATGATGTCGATGAACATGAAGGCACGCTCTACATCCGCACCAACGACATCCATCCCAACTTCCGGCTGGTGAAGGCGTCGCTCGACGCGCCCGACCGATGGGAGGAGGTGATCGCGCCCGACGCGCATTTTTACCTGACCGACTTCACCCTGTTCAAGGGCTTCTACGTCACCGAAGGGCGGCAGGACGGGCTCGACCAGATCGAGCTGCGTGATTATGCGACGCACGGAGCGAAGCGCATTCCCTTCCCGGAGGCGAGCTATTCGGCGAGCCTTGACGACAATCCCGAATATGACGTGACCAAGCTCCGCATCGGCTATGAGTCGATGGTCACCCCGGACACCATCTACGACTATCATCTGGAAACCGGCGCGCTTGAAGAGCTCAAGGTCCAGGAGATCCCCTCGGGCTATGACGCGAGCCGCTACGCGACGGAGCGGCTGATGATCCCGGCGCGGGACGGGACGGAGATACCCGTGTCGATCGTCTATCCGAAGGATTTGGCGCGTGACGGCAGCGCGCCGCTCCATCTCTACGGCTATGGCGCCTACGGTATCGCGATGGAGCCGGGCTTTTCGACCAGCCGGCTCTCGCTGCTCGACCGTGGCTTCGCGTTCGCGCTCGCGCATATCCGGGGCGGCGACGATCTGGGCCAGCAATGGTATCTTGATGGGAAGCTCGACAAGCGCGCCAACACCTTCACCGACTTCGTCGATGTGGCAAAGGGGCTGATCGAGCGCGGCTATACCGCCAAGGGCCGGATCAGCATTTCGGGCGGATCGGCGGGCGGCGAACTGATGGGCGCGGTCATCAACTCCGATCCCGATCTTTGGGGCGCGGTCGTCGCGCATGTCCCCTTCGTCGATGTGCTCAATACCATGCTGGACGAAAGCCTGCCGCTGACGCCGGGCGAATGGCCCGAATGGGGCAATCCGATCGAGGACGAGGCAGCGTTCCGCACCATCCTGTCCTACGACCCCTATAGCAATGTCACCGCGCAGGATTATCCGCCGCTGCTGGTGACAGCCGGACTCAACGATCCGCGGGTCACCTATTGGGAGCCGGCCAAATGGGTGGCGAAACTGCGCGCGGCCAAGACGGACGGCAACATGCTGCTGCTCAAGACCAATATGGGTGCCGGGCATGGCGGAAAGTCCGGACGCTTTGAAAGCCTGCGCGAAACGGCCGAGGAATTCGCGTTCATCCTGTGGCAATTGGGCATGGCCAGCTGATGGCCTTTTCCTTCGCCCGGCAGATTACCGCGCGCCCCGAGCATATCGACGTGCTTGGCCATGTGAACAATGCGGTCTGGGTGCAATGGATGGAGCAGATATCGGTCGAGCACTGGATGCAGGACGCCGATCCGGCTCATGTCGAAGCCTATATCTGGGTCGTGACGCGGCATGAAATCGACTATCGCGGCAATGTGACGGCGGGAGAGACGGTGACCGGCCGCACCTGGATACCCGATCCGCCGCGCGGTGCGCGGTTCGACCGGATGATCGAATTCACCGGGCCGGACGGCAAGGTGAAAGTGTCCGCGCGCTCGACCTGGGCGATGATCGACAAGGAAAGCGGGCGATTGACGCGTATTCCTCCTGATGTGGCAGCGCCCTTTCTGAACCTCGGTTAAAACGCCTTGGTACTGATGCGCGGACGCCCTTCCTGCCCTGTCGTCAGGAGGGCGTCACGACGTCGAACATGTCTTCTATCCCCGCCTCGCTCCGCATGTCGGCCCGTTCCGCCGCCTGGCGCGCCCACATGGCGGCGTAGAGACCATCGGCCCGCACCAGATCCGCATGACGGCCGCGCTCGACGATCCGCCCCTGATCCAGCACGATGATCTCGTCCGCGTCCACGACGGTGGACAGGCGATGCGCGACCACCAAGGTCGTCCGTTTCCGGCTGATGTCACGCAGCACCGTCTGGATTTCGGTTTCGGTGCGGCTGTCCAAGGCGCTGGTGGCTTCGTCCAGCACCAGCACCGGCGGGTCTTTGAGCAAGGTGCGGGCGATGGCGACGCGCTGCTTCTCGCCGCCCGAAAGCTTGAGGCCCCGTTCGCCCACGCGCGTGTCATACCCCTGCGGCAGGCTCATGATGAAGTCGTGGATCTGCGCCGCCCGCGCCGCCGCCTCGATCTCCTGCTGGGTCGCGCCCTGCCGGCCATAAGCGATGTTGTAGCCGACCGTGTCGTTGAACAGCACCATATCCTGCGGCACGATGCCGATGGCGGCGCGCAGCGACGCTTGGG
The DNA here is from genome assembly GCF_001556865.1 of Sphingobium sp. CCH11-B1. GTDB lineage: Bacteria > Pseudomonadota > Alphaproteobacteria > Sphingomonadales > Sphingomonadaceae > Sphingobium. The sequence continues at coordinate 5,456 of NZ_LSJY01000108.1, forward strand.
TCACGCCAGCGATATCCTGCCCGTCGATCGTCACCCGGCCGCCCTGGATGTCGTAGAAGCGGAACAGGATGCGGGCGATGGTGGACTTGCCAGCGCCCGACGGGCCGACGATGGCCAGCGTCCTGCCAGCAGGCACCGCGAAGCTGACGCCGTGGAGGATTTCCCGTTCGGGATCGTAGCCGAAATGCACATCCTCGAACCGCACCGCGCCGCCTGACACCTTGAGCGCGGGCGCGCCGGGCAGGTCGGCGATCTCCGCCTGGGTATCAATGAGCTTGTACATCGCCTCCATGTCGATGAGGCCCTGGCGGATGGTGCGATAGACCATGCCGAGGAGGTCGAGCGGTCGGAAAAGCTGGGAGAGCAGCGTGTTCACCAGCACCACGTCGCCGGTCGAGAATTGCCCCCGGCTCCAGCCCCAGACGGTATAGGCCATCGCGCCCGCCATCATCAGGTTGGTGATGAGCGACTGGCCGATATTGAGCCAGGCAAGGCTGTTCTCGCTCTTGACCGCCGCCTGCGCGTAGCGGCGCATTGCGGTGCCGTAGCGATCCGCCTCCCGCTGTTCCGCGCCGAAATATTTGACCGTTTCGAAGTTCAGCAGGCTGTCGACCGCATGGGCGACGGCATTGGTGTCCATGTCCACCATGTCGCGGCGCAGCTGGTTGCGCCATTCGGTGACGGTGCGGGTGAACCAGATGTAGGCGGCCACCATCGCCAGCGTGGCAATGACGATCTCTACCCCGAACTTCACGAGGAAGATGGCGCAGACCGCGACCAGTTCCAGCACCGTGGGTGCGATGTTGAAGAGCAGGAAATAGAGCATCGTGTCGATGCTCTTCGTGCCGCGCTCGACGATCTTCGTGACTGCGCCGGTGCGCCGGTCGAGATGGAAGCGCAGCGACAGGCGGTGGAGGTGGACGAAGACGTCGTTCGACAGGCGGCGGCCGGCTTCCTGCCCCACCCTTTCGAAGATGGCGTTGCGGAGGTTGTCGAAGAGGACGCCGCCGAAGCGCGCCCCGGCATAGGCGGCGACCAGCGCCATGGCGAGGCCGGCAGCGGGTTCCAGACCCGGCGCCATCCGGTCCACCGCGCCCTTGTAGGCGAAGGGCATGAGGAGCGTCACCGTCTTCGCCAGCACAACGAAGACCATGGCCAGCGTGACCCGGCGGCGCAGCGCCGGGGCGTCCGCCGGCCAGAGATAGGGCAGGAAGCGGCGAAGCGTCTGCCAGACTGGCGGCAACGGCGTGGCATCGGGAGAGGAAGGCGGCATCGGCCCCATGTAGGGATTTGCGTCGTCCGTTACAGCAGCGTTTTTAAGGAAGCGCGACAAGGCCGATGCGGATTTCCTGCGAAGTTCACACCGTTGTGCACGCATTTCCGCCGAAAACACCTGCTTCGCGTCCGCGACGCGCTCGCCACGCCTCACCAACGCGCTCGCGAAGCCTCATCGAAGCGTCCCGTCCTTCCTGCATCGCTCGACGATGGCGGCCGCCATGGCCTCCTGCGCGAGCGGATGGGCGCGGTAATAGTCGTGTATCCGCAGCGCCTCGTCCCAATTGGCGTCGAATTCCGTGCCTTTGAGGCGGCCGCGCAAGCGATGCGCGCTGGATGGCGACATGCCGACGGCACGCGCGGCGGCGCGCACGCTGCCCGTCTGCATCAGCGCGGCGACGAACCGGGCCTGGAGGGCGGGCGTCCAATGGCCGCGTTTGGCGGACCGGGGACGGGGCGGATTGGGGGATGGGGTCTGTTCCATCCAACAGGGTGGATCAGAAGAGACGCGAATAGGAAAGGGTCAGGGGACCAGATGCCGGCGGAACCAGTCGGCAAGTTCTTCTTCGGAGAGGGTGCCGGCGGCGAGTTCGAGGAAGGCGACCACCAGTTCGGCGTCGGTTGCGGTAAGGCTAAAGCCGTTCAGCAACAGGAAGGTTTCGCTGACCACCGCCGCGATTCGCTTGTTGCCGTCGACAAAGGGATGGTTGCGTGCGAGGCCGTATGCATAGGCGGCAGCCAGCGCCGCAGCGTCGGGATCGCCATAATGGGCAAGCTGCTGCGGGCGCGCCATGGCGCTTTCGAACAGGCCCTTGTCGCGCAGCGCGTCGCCACCACCGCCATGTTCGGCAATCTGTTCGGCATGGGCGGCCAAGGCGACGGCCGGCGTCACCCACACCCAATCTTCCTGCGCCATTATTTGGCCAGTTCGCGCAGCGCCCGCTTGCGCCGCGCCATGACTTCGCGCGCAACCGCCATCTGCGCGTCAAAGTCCGGCTCGGCGGCAGAAAGCTCCACGCCGCGTGGGGTGAGGACGACGGAGAGGGTATCGCCGGTGGCGGCGTTAAGATGCGCCAGCAGCTCCTTGGGCAGGATGACACCCGCGCTGTTGCCGATCTTCGTGATCTTGAGGGGCATGTTCATACGCGGGTTATAACAGGCTCGACTCCGACAAGTCAATTCTGGTCGATCTGGTCCCCAAACCCTGCTTCACGGAGCCTTTGTCCCCAATCTGGACGGCAATTCCGGGCCCGAATGCAATCAACCTCGCCCACATGCATCGCATCCATCATCCGGGCAAATTCGTCCTCGGTTTCAGGTTGTCGCGCCACGTAGCAATGGGAATCGCTGCCATCAGCGAGCCAAGCCAATAGATCTGGCGCAACGTCCTCCCAGACGCCGCAACTGATGCAACAGCCATCCTCGACGTAGAAGGTGCCCGGAACATTGGCGGGGTGGGGCGGACGGGGCACGTAAGCGGATGCCTCCGCCTTTGGCGGGGTGAACCGCCGGAGCAGCCCACCCAACCAACGCGCAATCAAAGCACGCGCATGTTAGTCATGCTCCCTGTCCCCGGCCCCCATATACAGCTCGCTGCCCTTTTCCTTGAACAGGCGGCTCATCTCCTCCATGCCCTTGAGCGCGGCGGCGCGGCTCGCTTCGGCCACTTCCGCGCCAGTGAGGCCGGCTTCGAGGAAACCGTCCGCCGGTTGATTCTTCTTCGCGGCGAAGTCGCGCACTTCCTGCGTGATCTTCATCGAGCAGAATTTGGGGCCGCACATGGAGCAGAAATGCGCGGTCTTCGCGCCTTCGGCCGGGAGCGTCTGGTCGTGATATTGTTCGGCCGTGTCGGGGTCCAATGACAGGTTGAACTGGTCGCGCCAGCGGAATTCGAAGCGGGCGCGGGATAGCGCGTCGTCGCGGACCTTGGCGGCGGGGTGGCCCTTGGCCAGGTCGGCGGCATGAGCGGCGAGCTTGTAGGTGACGACCCCGACCTTCACGTCATCGCGGTCGGGCAAGCCCAGATGCTCCTTGGGCGTGACGTAGCAGAGCATCGCCGTGCCGTACCAGCCGATCTGCGCCGCGCCGATGGCGCTGGTGATATGGTCGTAACCGGGCGCGATGTCGGTGGTGAGCGGCCCCAGCGTATAGAAGGGCGCTTCGCCGCAGACCTGGAGCTGCTTTTCCATATTCTCCTTGATCTTGTGCATGGGCACATGGCCCGGCCCTTCGATCATCACCTGAACATCCTGTTTCCAGGCGCGGTGGGTCAGTTCGCCCAGCGTGTAGAGTTCGGAGAATTGCGCTTCGTCATTGGCGTCGGCGATGGAGCCGGGGCGCAGGCCGTCGCCAAGGCTGTAGGCGATGTCATAGGCCTTCATGATCTCCGTGATCTCGTCGAAATGCTCGTAGAGGAAGCTTTCCCTGTGATGGGCGAGGCACCATTTCGCCATGATCGATCCGCCGCGCGAGACGATGCCGGTGACGCGCTTGGCCGCCATCGGGATGTAGGCGAGGCGGACGCCCGCATGGATGGTGAAATAATCGACGCCCTGTTCCGCCTGCTCGATGAGGGTGTCGCGGAAGATGTCCCAGCTCAGGTCTTCGGCGATGCCGCCGACCTTTTCCAGCGCCTGATAGATGGGGACGGTGCCGATCGGGACCGGCGAGTTGCGCAATATCCATTCGCGCGTGTCGTGGATGTTGCGGCCGGTGGAGAGGTCCATCACCGTGTCCGCGCCCCAGCGGATCGACCAGACCAGCTTGTCGACTTCGGTCGCGACATCGGACGCGACCGCCGAATTGCCGATATTGGCGTTGATCTTCACCAGGAAATTGCGGCCGATCGCCATCGGCTCGGATTCGGGATGGTTGATGTTGGACGGAATGATGGCGCGGCCGCGCGCCACTTCGTCGCGGACGAATTCGGGCGTCACATAGTCGGGGATGGAGGCGCCGAAGCTCTCGCCGTCGCGGACATATTCGGCCAAGCGCGCGCGGCCGAGATTTTCGCGTGTCGCGACATATTCCATTTCCGGCGTGATGATGCCGCGGCGGGCATAGTGCATCTGGCTGACATTCGCGCCGGCCTTGGCGCGCAGCGGCTGGCGGACGACGTTGGGAAAGGGCTGGACGCGTCCGTTTCTGGATTCCGTCACGGTCGAGACTGTGCCGGTGGCTGTGCGGTCCGGCCCTTTCAGGCCATTATCCTCCGGCTTCACCGCGCGGGCGTCATAGGCTTCGACATCGCCGCGGCCCATGATCCAGTCGCGGCGCAGCGCAGGAAGGCCCGCCATGATGTCGATGCGCGCCTGCGGATCGGTATAGGGGCCGGACGTGTCATAGACGCGAACGGGCAGCTCGCCGCTCGAGGGTTCCAGGTCGATTTCCCGCATGGCGACGCGGAGCGGACCGACATGGATCTTGCGCGATCCACGGATCGGGCCAGTGGTGACGCGCATTTCGGTGCGGGCGGGGACATCTGCCATGGGGAAATTCTCCTTGCGGCGGAGAGAGAGTGCGGGCGGTGTAAAGGCGCGCTCCCTCCCTACGCCAGTGTCAGCTGGATCAGGTTCAGCGGGTCGCAGCCACATCAGCCGCCTCTCAACCGTCTGTGGACGGTCCCCCGGGGTGCTGGACAGGATAGGGGCGAAGCGGCACAAGGTCCAGCATCTTATGTTCGACATGCCGCCGCCCGATCTCACCACCAAGGCGGGCCGAAAGGCCTTTCGCCATGAAATGCGCATGGTGGCGGTGCGGCCACGGCGCTGGGGGTTGTGGCTGCTGACCGCCGGCTTTGTGCTGCTGCTCGCGCCATCGGCCTTTGACGTGCATGCGATCTTTGGCTGGTCGCCCAGCGTGATCGGGACCCTGCTGATGCTGGCGGCGTTACCCCTGCTGACCGTGGGCGCGCTGCGGCGAAGGGCCTATATGCGGGGACGGACGGGGCGCCGGAAAGGGGAATGACGATATGAAGAAGAGGATTTTCGCCTTGGTTTCCGCTGCCCTCCTGACTGGCGCCGGCGCGCCCGATCCCACCGTTTCGGCGGACGATCCGTTCGTGTGGCTGGAAGACTGGACCGGGCCGCGCGCGATGCAGTGGGTGGAGGCGGAGAACAAGGCGACGCTGGCCGCGTTCGAGGGCGATCGCCGTTATGCCGGCTATTATAAGGACGCGCTCGCCATCGCGTCGGCCAAGGACCGGATCGCCATGCCGATGCTGATCCATGGGCGCGTCTATAATTTCTGGCGCGATGCCGATCATCCGCAGGGCATATGGCGCTGGACGACAGAGGCGGACTACGCGACCGCCGCGCCGCGATGGACCACGGTGCTGGACCTCGATGCCCTGTCCAAGGCCGAGGGCAAGAAATGGGTATGGAAGGGGGCGAGCATCCTCGACCCCGAGGAGCGGCTTGCGCTGCTCAACCTGTCGGACGGCGGCGAGGACGCGGTGACGCTGCGCGAGTTCGACCTGGAGGCGGGGCAGTTCGTGAAGGGCGGCTTCGACGTGCCCACCTCCAAGCAGAATGAGGCGTGGCTGGACGGCGACACGCTGCTGCTGGCGCGGGACTGGGGCGAGGGGACGATGACGAAGTCGGGCTATCCCTTCGTCGTCAAGGCGCTGAAGCGCGGCCAGCCCTTGTCGGCGGCGCAGGAAGTCTATCGCGGGGCGGCGAGCGATCAGGTGGGCGTCTATCCCAGCATCGTGTCGGACGGAGCGGGCAACCGCGCCGCCATCCTCTACCGGGGCGTCACCTTCTTCACCAACGAAACGTCATTGGTGACGCCGCAGGGCGTCAAGAAGCTGCCGCTGCCCGCCAAGAGCAATGTGCAGGGCATGGTGGACGGACAGGTGCTGATCCAGACCAGCCAGGAGTGGACGAGCGGCGGCGTCACCGTGCCGAGCGGCGCGCTGGCGGCGGTGCCGCTCAAGGCGCTGCAGTCGGGCGAGACGCTGAGGCCCCAGATCCTGTTCGCACCGACGCCGCGCCAGTCGATCGACAGCGTGTCGGCGACGAAGGACCATGTCATCCTGGCCTACAACGACAATGTGCGCGGACGGGTGATGGTGCTGACGCCCGGAACCGGCGGATGGACGAGCAAGGCCGTGGCCTTGCCCGATAATGCGACGATCGGCATCGCCACCGCGACCGACAAGAGCGACAAGGCCTATCTGTCGGTCGCGGGATTCCTGGCGCCGACGACGCTCTGGTCGCTGGACGCCGCGAACCCCGATCCGGTGCAGGTGAAGGCCATGCCCGCACGGTTCGACGCGAGCGGCCTGGTGGTCGAGCAGCATGAAGCGACATCCACCGACGGGACGAAGATCCCCTATTTCATCGTCCATGCCAGGACCATGAAGAAGGATGGGTCCACGCCCACCATCATGACCGCCTATGGCGGGTTCGAGGTGCCGATGACGCCCAGCTACGCCGCGATCACCGGCAAGCTGTGGCTGGAACGGGGCAACAGCTTCGTCCTTGCCAACATTCGCGGCGGCGGCGAGTTCGGCCCGGCCTGGCACGAGGCGGGGCTGAAGACGAAGCGGCAGATCATCTATGACGATTTCGCCGCCGTGGCGAAGGACATTTTTGCCCGCAAACTGTCTTCGCCCGCCAAATTCGGCATCTATGGCGGGTCCAATGGCGGGTTGCTGATGGGGGTGGAGTTCAACCAGCATCCCGACCTCTGGAACGCGGTGACGATCCAGGTGCCCTTGCTGGACATGATCCGCTACGAACAGATTGCGGCCGGCGCGTCCTGGGTGGATGAATATGGCAGCGTGTCGGTGCCGGAGGAGAAGGCGTTCCTCGAAAAGATTTCGCCCTACGCCAATATCCGCAAGGGCGTGAATTATCCCCCGCCCTATATCTGGACCACCACCAAGGATGACCGGGTGGGGCCGCAACATGCGCGCAAGTTCGCCGCGCGCCTCAAGGACTATGGCATTCCCTATTATTTCTACGAGGACACCGCCGGCGGCCATTCGGGCGATGCCGACATCGCTCAGGGGGCGCGGCTGCAGGCGATGCAGATGGTCTATTTCAGCCAGCGGCTGGAGGGGAAATAGCGGTCTATGCGACCCGGCGGCGGTCGGTGAGCTGACTTTTCGATCGACGGCGATCGTTATCCGCAGGCGCTATTTGCCGGCGGGTATTTTGGTGCCAAGCAGGATCAGCGTCTCGCCGCTGATGCCGAACCAGTGCGGCACGCCGGCAGGGATGAGCAGGACGTCTCCGGGGCCGAGCACGCGGGTAGCGCCGCCCTCGATCCGGCTTCCTTCCACCAGGCCCGGCCTTTTGGTCGTGGCGTCGACCAGGGCACCGCCCGAAACCAGCGTGCCACGCCCTTCAAGCACGGTCGCATATTCGATTTCGGCCGGATGGACCGCGGGTCGGCCCGGCTTCTTCCATATCTCGATCGCGGCGACGGTCGCGCCGTCGCGAACGAGCGGCCGCCACATGAAGCCCTGATCGGGTTTCATATCGGCAAGCATGGCGGATATCTGCGCCCTTACGTCGGCGCTGCTCGCAAAGTCCTTCGCGCTTTCCGCGCCGGCGCCGCCCGTCTGCGCCGATGCGCTCGCGCAGGAGAGAAGGGCAAGCGGCAGGATCATGCCGCCCAACAGGAACGTGCCGCGCATCTTCATCCCGTCTCTCCCGCACATGCATGGCCGTGATCGCCAGCGACGTTATCAAGAAGGTGATGCCACAGGCGGACGATATTGCAACTAAGACGAAAGCAGGACTACCGGCTTCTTGCGCACCCACCAAGCGCAATAATCATTGCCAAATTCCCGTGTCCGCCCCATCCTGGCGGGCATGGGCAGCATGAGCATATCGTGCCAGAGGCGCTGAAGAGCTTCGTGGGTCGACAGGTCGCGGACGGCGAACGTGCCCGATAGGTTCGATACCATGCGCATCGCGCGCCGCGCGCTCCTTGCCCTGATGCTCGGCGCCCCGGCAGCGCGCTTTGCCCCGCTGCGCGCCGCTACCAGGGGTGTCGTGCGCGTCTATATCGGCACGCAGGGGGACGCGCCGCAGACAGGGTGGTTCGATCCTGCCTCCGGCCGGATCCTGCTTGATCCCGCCCCGGCGAGCATCGCGCGGCCAAGCTGGATCATACGTCACGCGCACCGCCCCATCCTCTATGTAGCGAGCGAGGTCGGAGGCGACGGCGCGCAGCATGGCAGCATCTTCGCCCTGCGCGCCGATCCCGCGACAGGGGCGCTCGCCACCCTGTCGCAGGTGGACGCGGGCGGTGGCGGCACGGCCCATCTGTCGGTGGATGGCCGATCCATGACGCTGTTCGCCGCCAACTATGGCGCGGGATCGGTCGCCAGCTTTCCCATATTGCAGGATGGCAGCCTCGCGCCCGCCGCCAGCCTCATCGCCGCGAGCGGATCAGGCCCGAGCCCGCGGCAGACGCGGCCCCACGCGCATTGCGTTGCGGTCGATCCCTCTGGCCGCTTCCTTCTGTCGGCGGACCTGGGGACCGACCGCCTGTATGTCCATCCCTTCGACGGCCCGACCCACCGGATCGTTCAGGACGCACCGGGGGAGGAGCGTCATTATGCCGCACCGCCCGGCAGCGGGCCGCGCCATTTCGCCTTTCACCCCGATGGTCGCCGTCTCTTCCTGATCAACGAACTGACCGCCGATGTCCAGACGCTCGCCTGGGACGCGCGGGCCGGGCGGTTGACGTTGTCGAGCACGGCGTCCGCCAATGGTCCCGATCATCGCGGCGACAGCAGCGCGTCCGAAATATTGGTCAGCCGGGATGGTCGCTTCGTCTATGCCGGCAACCGGGCCGAAAACAGCCTGGTCGTCTTCGCCATCGATCAGGCGAGCGGGGGATTGTCCGTCGTCCAGCGGATCGCATCCGGCGGGGCGGCGCCATGGGCGTTCCAGTTCGACCCCTCCGGCCGCTGGCTGCTCGTCGCCAACCAGAAATCGGATCGGGTCAGCGTCTTTGCGGTCGACCGGCGCACCGGCCGCCTGCGCGACAGCGGCCAGGCGGCCGAGACATCCCGGCCGGTCAGCATCTGCTTTCTTGCCTGAGATCAGACCAGCCGGTTGGTCCGCACCAGTTCCCGATACCAGTCGGCCGACAATTTGGGCGTGCGCTTCTGGGTCTTGAAGTCGACATGATGGATGCCGAACAGCTTGGTATAGCCGTCCTCCCATTCGAAATTGTCCATCAGGCTCCAGACAAAATAGCCCTTGACCGGCAGCCCTTCGCGCGCGGCCCGCTGCAGATGCGTCATATAGTTGCGCAGATACATGACCCGGTCGGTGTCATAGACCTTGCCGTCCCCGGCGACCTTGTCGTCCGCCGAGCACCCATTTTCGGAGATGTAGAGCGCCTTTGGCTTCCACAATTCGCTGATGGCCCTGAGGCCCCAATAGATGACCTCCGGCGTCACATAGAGCCATTTGGACGGCATCCGGGGCGCTTCGCCGGTCATGGGCAATATGGTGTAGCCTTCGGGCCTTGACGGATCGGCCCGCACCATCTTGCCGGTATAGACGTTGACCGACAGGAAATCGAGCGGCGCGCCGATCAGCTTCATGTCGCCGGCCTGCACCCTGGGTGCGTCCTTGCCCTGCGCTGTCAGGTAGGAATCGAGATAGCGCCCCTCCATGATCGCGGTCAGGAACATGGCGTTGCTGTCGCGCGTCGCCTTCTTGACCGCCTCGATATGATCGGGCGTCTCGATCGCCGGCACGTAGATGGACGGATTTTCGGCCAGGCCGACCAGCGTTCCGGCCTTCGCATTGGCGCGGATCGCCTGAACGCCAAGGCCATGGGCAAGGACGCCATGATGGCGGACCTGGTTGGCTTCCTTCTGCGGCAGCTTGAGGCCCGGCGCCTTGCCGCCGGTCAGATAGCCCAGATCGGTAAAGCATAGCAGTTCGTTCACCGTCATGAACTGCCGCACCCGGTCGCTCAGCCGGCCAGCCATGAAGGCGGCATAATCCCCGAAGGCATAGGCGGTGTCGCGGTTCTGCCAGCCGCCCGGCAAGGCGGCTGGCAGATCCCAGTGGAAGAGGGTGACGTGCGGCGTGATGCCGGCCGCCAGGAGAGCATCGACCAGGCGATTATAATAATCCACGCCCTTCTGGTTGGGCGTCCCGCGTCCGTCGGGAAAGATGCGCGACCAGGCGATGGAGAAGCGATAGGCCTTGACCCCGAGCGCTTTCAGCAAGGCGATATCTTCGGGATAGCGGTGATAGCTGTCGCACGCGACATCGCCGGTGTCGCCGTTGGCGACCCGGCCGGGCGTGTGGGAGAAAATGTCCCAGACCGTGGGGCCGCGGCCATCCTCCTTCGCTGCGCCCTCGATCTGATAGGAAGCGGTGGCGCACCCCCAGAGGAAATCGGGCGGGAAGGACAAGTCGCCCGCAGCCGGAGCGGCGGACGCCGTCTGCGCGCCAGCGGTAGCGGGCAGGGTCGCGCCCAACGCCGCTGCGCCCAGACCCAGTCCCAATTCGCGGCGGTTGATTCCGGTCATGCCGTCCTGCTCCCTATTGGCCCATGATCCGCACGAGGCCCGTCACGGCCTGCCCGGTCGGCAATTTCGTTTTGCTTGTCAGCGTTCTGGCGCGGTCGTCCCAGACCAGTTCCGCCTTTCTGCCGCCCTGGCGATAGGCATTGGTCGTCCCGTCATCATCATAGAGGGTGAAGCGCGTATCCGCGCCGGGATAGACGCGGATGCTTTCGATCGGCTGCTGTTCCGCCAGGCTCTTCACGGCCGCGCCCATCGGCACGATCGATCCCGCCTTCACAAACAGCGGCATGCGCTGGATCGGCGCATCGACTTCGACCGTCTGCCCGCCCGCGAACCGCTGGTTCGTCCAGTAATCGTACCAGGCCGTGCCCGCGGGCAGATAGACGGTTCGCTTCGTCTGGCCCTGCTCCGTCACCGGGGCGACGAGGAAAGCCGGCCCGAACATATATTGATCCCCTATTCCCGCCACCTTGGGATCGTTCGGGAAGTCCATGAACAGCGCCCGCATGAACGGAGCGCCGCTTTCATAGGTGTGTCGGCCAAGCGCATAGATATAGGGGATGAGGGCGTAGCGCAGCCGCAGCCATTCAGCGAGGATCGGCTCGGCCGCCTTGCCATAGTCCCACAGCGCCGTGCCCGGCCGCTGCCCGTGGATGCGCAATGTCGGCGTGAAGACGCTATACTGGAACCAGCGGACGAAAAGCTCGGGATAGTCGGCATAATCGGCGCTCATGGCGGTCGCGCCTGCCGGATCGACCAGGACCGGGCGCTGCGCCTTCGGCCCGTTGGGCCACTGCCACCCGCCAATGTCGCTCCCCCAATAGGCAAGGCCGGTCGCGGTGAAGTTGAGGCCGGTCGGCACCTGGCGGCGCAGGGCGTCCCATGTCGAATAAACGTCGGACGACCAGAACAGGCCGCCCGTACGCTGCGAGCCCAGATAGGCCGCGCGGGCCAGGATCATGTTGCGGAAGGTCGGGCGGTCCCGCGCGGACCCTTCCGCCACGCCGGACGTGTGCACCAGCGGATAGAGATTATGGTAGCGGTCGCCCGAGCCGCGCGCATACCAGTAGCCGTCCGGGATCAGGTCCGGCTCGGTTTCGTCCAGCCACAGCCAGTCGAAGCCCTGGGAAAGGATGTTGTCGCGAACCGTGCCCCAGAACCATTGCCGCGCGTCGACATTGGTGCTGTCGAGCAGTGCGCCGGCGCGGTCGTAGCGCATCGGCAGGCCGTCGATCGGATTGCCGTCCTTGTCGTGCAGCAGCCAGCCCCTGGTCGCCAGCATGTCGAAATAACGGGATTCGCGTTCGAAGCGTGGCCAGACGCTGATGATGGAACGCATGCCCATCGATTTCAGCGTATCGTTCATCCCCTTGGGATCGGGGAAATAGGTGCGATCGATGTCGATCTGCCCCATGCGGGTCCAGTAGAACCAGTCGAGCACCATCACGTCGAGCGGCAGGCCGCGCTGGCGATAGCCCTTGGCGATGTCGAGCAGTTCCTGCTGGCTTTCATAGCGCGCCTTGCTCTGGATCAGGCCGAAGCCGGCCTTGGGCGGCAACGGCGTCGCTCCGGTCAGACGGGCGTAGCCGGCGTAGAGGTCGTCGGTCGTCTTGCCCGTGATCACAAAGAAGGACACGCGTTCGCCGACCTGGCTTTGCCAGCGGGTCGCCGAATGAAGGCCCGGCCATATGAGCGTGCGGGCCGGATTGTCCCAGACGATGCCGTAGCCCCTGTTGGTGACCATGAAGGGGACGCAAACCGTTTCGCCCGCCGGTGCGTCATAATGATGCTGGCAATCGATCTGCCGGCCACGCAGGTCCAGGACGCCTTCCTGATTTTGCCCCAGGCCGTAATAATGTTCGTCGGCAGGGGAATCGAAGGTGGCGCCGACCTTGAAGGTCTTTTCGCCGTTCACCGTGACGGGCGCCATTTCCCAGCCGGTCATCTTCGTCAGCAGTCCGCCGCTGGCGTCCTGGACGGAAAGGCTGACCGGCGGCAGGGACGGGGCGAAATAGCGCTCCATTTGCGTGGGCGCCTTGGGCCAGGGCTTGGCGTCCACGGTCAACGTCAAAGCCGAAGACGTGAAGATGTCGCCACTTGCGTCGGTGCGGTGGCTCCAGCCGGCGGCATCCGCCTTCGCGATCGGGCCGTCGCCCGGCGGCGCCTCTGCCAGCGCCTTGTCCAGCGCGATGGTGACGCGCACGATGTTGGGCGCATAGGGTTCGATGGCGATGCGGCTTCCATTGCGGTCGAGCAGGGCCATGGGTTCCGCCAGCGCCGGACTTGCGCCCGCAAGGCAAGCGATGGCCGCCGCCGTGATCTTCAATCCCGTCATTGTTTCACTCCCCCAGCCTGGGCGCCTCCAACCGATCTTGCCGGTTGAAGCGGCATGCGCCAGTGCGCCTAAAGTCGTAGATTATGCCCCGGGCAGGCCATGGCCGGCCGCAAACGACGCAAAGAGATCGGGCCAGACGGCGCCTTGCATGGTCTTGGGAAGCTTGACGCCGAAGCCGTGGCCACCATCTTCGAACAGATGAAGCGCGACCGGCCGCTTCGCCGCTTCCATCGCGGAAAAGAGGGCCAGGGCGTTGGCCGGCGGGACCAGCGTGTCGTCCGCCGCATGGAAGATGAAGAGGGGCGGGGTTGCGCCATCGACGCGCCTGTCCACCGAATGGGAGCGGCGCAGGGTTTCGCCGGATGCGGGCCCCAGCAGATTGTCGCGCGACCCGGCATGGGTGAAGGGCGCGTCCAGGCTGACGACGGGGTAGCCCAGGCCCGCGATGTCGGGACGCGCGGACAGCCTGTCGGCATCATCGACAGCGCCATAGACCTGTTCGCCGTGGCGGGTGGCGAGCGATCCCGCCAGATGGCCCCCCGCCGAGAAGCCCAGCGCGCCCAGCCTTCCCGGATCGACGCCAAGCGTCCGCGCCCGCGCGCGGATCAGGCGCATGGCGCGCTGCGCATCCTGCAGCGGCACGTCCTCCCGCCTCTTCCAGCCTTCGGCCGGCAGGCGATAAAGGAGGATGAAGGCCGTGATCCCGCGTGCGTTGAGCCAGGCGGCCTGGCTGGTTCCTTCATTGTCGTAGGACAGGAAGCCATAGCCGCCCCCCGGCATGACGAGCATCGCCGCGCCGTTGGGCCGCGCGGGCCGGCGCACCACCATCACGGGGCGATCGATGCCGCTAACCCAGCGGTCCGGGTGGGCGGGATCATCGTTACGCGGTTCGATCGACCGCACGATCGTCGCATCCGTCCTGCCGGGCGGCGGTCCGGGCCAAAGGTCGATGATCTCGTCACCTGCCACCGTCTGCGCTCCCGCCAGGCCGGGCAGGGCGGCGAGGCCCACGGTGATCATCGCGTTGCGGCGGTCTATTCCCATCGGTCATCGTCTCTCATACGCATGAACCGCCCTTGCTGCCCAAGGCGGTGTCAGTGATAAATGTATGAGTATTGGAGAATGAGCAAGTCACTCCTTGCAGCGACCGGCATCGACAGGCGGCGCTGCCCTTAACTTCGCATATTTCCCGCAGAAATTGACATAAAATGTCCAATGACGGAAATCATCGAACCATGCCCGCCATGATAAGGGAGGGGAGGGTAGTAGGACAGAATCAGGCCATGCTGATGATCCGCACGTCGCCTTCGCGGCTGATCGGGCGGACGACGACCGTGTCGCCGATCCGGTCCAGACCCAGTTCGACCGATCCCTCGCCAAGCCGGAGGCCGCCGATGTGGAGGCCCTGAAGGAAGGGCGGCAGGATGGAATTGCAGAGCGCGATCGTACCCGCGGCGATGTCGAAACGGATGCCGAGGCAGGATTGCAGCAGCGACAGAGGCGTCGCCGCCGACCATGCCTGCGGGCTGCAGGCCACGGGATAGAAAGTCGGTCCCTGCGAGCGGCGGCGCGGGAAGCCGCAGAAGAGTTCGGGCAACCGCATGAGATCGACATAGGTGGCAGCCGCGAACATCCCCTCGAATATCTGGGAGGCTTCGCGGCGGAAGCCATAGCGCGCGAAGCCGGCGGCGATCAGCGCATTGTCGTGCGGCCAGATCGAGCCGTTATGATAGCTCATCGGATTGTAACGCGCTTCGGTCGACGCGATGGTCCGGATGCCCCAGCCCGAGAAGGAGGCCGGCGCCATCAGCGTGCGCACCACCGCTTCGGCGCGATGCTCAAGCGCGAGGCCGGTGAGCAGGACATGGCCCGCATTGGAGGAACGGACGCGGCACGGCCGCTTTTCCCCATCCAGCGCCAGCACATAGGTCCCAAGCTGGGGATCGAAGAAAGCGGCGTCGAACCGTTCCCGCATCCCCGCCGCCCGGTCGCGATACAGGGCGGCGCGCGCCGCATCGCCCATCGCGTCGTGCATGCGGCTGGCGGCGTCCCACGCGCCATAGACATAGGCCTGCACCTCGGCGAGGGCGATCGGGCCGCGCGCGATGCTGCCGTCGGCGTGGAAGATGGAATCGTGGCTGTCCTTCCAGCCCTGATTTTGCAGGCCCTGGTCAGTCATGCGGCCATATTCGACGAACCCGTCGCCGTCCCGGTCGCCATGATCGTCGATCCAGCCAAGCGCGGCGTCGATCTGCGGCGCGATGCCGCGGATGAAGTCGGTGTCGCCCGTCCGTTCCCAATAGGCGCCGGCCAGCATCACGAACAGCGGCGTGGAATCGATGCTGCCATAATAATGGCGGAAAGGCACCTCGCCCAGTTCCGCCATTTCGCCGTGGCGCACCTCATGCAGGATCTTGCCCGGCTCCGCGTCCGCGGCCGCGTCAAAGTCCGTCGCCTGATGAGCGGCGAGATAGCCCAGCACGCCGCGCGCCAGCGCCGGATCGATCCACAGCATTTCCCATGCAGTGATGAGCGCGTCCCGCCCGAAGACCGTGCTGAACCAGGGGATGCCGGCATAAGGATAGGGGCCGTAGGCCGTTTGCGTCGACAACATGGCGATGTCGGCGAAGGAACGGGACGAGACTTCGTTGAAGAGATCGTTGGACGAGCGGATGCGCGCCGACCGCGCCCGCGCCTGACGCGAGGCCTGCATCGCTTCCCGCAGCGCCCGCAGCAGCTGGACGGAGAGGGTTTCCGTGCGGCTTTCGACCGGCGCGCAGGCGACGCGCAGGAAGATGGTGCAGCGCTTTCCGGGGGCGACGGTCACACGGAACTGCGCGTGATTTTCGTTCAGCATGTCGGGTGCGGGTTCGAACTGGATATGGGTGAAGCGGTCCCGGTCGTCCCGCCCCCTGTAGCCGAGCAGCACGTCGGCCGCGCCGACCACCGGCGCCTGCATCTCCCCGCGCCGCAGCCGGCTCATGCCCCGGATTTCGAACAGATCGGCAAAATCGGCGGCGAAATGCAGGTCGAGCTGGACGGTCTGCGTGTCCGTGTCGAAATTGCGCAGCGTCAGCCGTTCATAGACCGCGCCCTGCCACAGAAAGCGGGTGCGGCGGATGTGGATCAGATCATGCTCCACCGCCCTGCGCCCATCCTCCCCCGTAAAATCGGGGTTGGTAAGGTCGCATGTGAGCATCAGATTGTCGTCGCGCAGCGCGGAGCTGAGCAGGATCGGCCGCAGGCCCGCGAGCGTCAGGTAGAAATGCGACAGATGGCGGGTGTCGCGGTGGTAGAGACCTTCGGGACTGCCCGGCCCCGCGATGGCGTCGCCGCTATGGTCGAACACCGCGAAACTGTCGTCATGCTTGAGCGTGCGCGGCCGCCGTTCGGCAAGCGACGCGGTTGCAGGGATGAAGAACTGCGTCTGTCCCTGCGACAATTGCTGGCCCGGATCCAATCCCGGTCCGAGCGCGCCGGGCGCGGGCTGACCGATTTCGGCAAGGGTCATGGGCGGACCTCCATCAGGCAATCAGCAGGCCGGGCGTGGCGGCACGCGGCCGGGGCAGGCCGGGAGTCGCGGTGCTGGCGGCGATGATGTCCTGATAGAGCGCCACATAGTCATGCGCCATCCGTTCCGCCGTGAAGCGTGCATCAAAGGCGGCGCGCACGCGGGCGCGGTCCATCGCGACGGCCCTGTGCACCGCGTCCACCGCTTCTTCCTCACGATCCACGATGACGCCCGACACGCCATGATCGATGATTTCGGGCACCGACCCACAGCGGAACGCGACGACCGGGGTCGCGCAGGACATCGCCTCTATCATGACGAGGCCGAAGGGTTCGGGCCAGTCGATCGGGAAGAGCAGGGCAGCGGCATTGCCGAGGAAGTCCGCCTTCTGCTGCTCGTTGATCTCGCCGACGAATTCCACCTGCGGATTGCCTTCCACCAGGGGCGCGATCTCCCGGTCCCAATAGGCGCGATCGACATTGTCGATCTTCGCCGCGATCTTGAGCTTCATCCCCGCTTCCATCGCGATGCGGATCGCGCGATCCGGGCGCTTTTCCGGCGAAATGCGGCCGAGAAAGGCCAGATAGTCCTTGTCGCCCCCGATATTGGCCGGCAGCAGGTCGGCGGGCAGGCCATGATAGACGGTACGGCCCCAGTTGACAGGCGGCATGGGCAGGCGCTGGTGATCCGAGATCGACACCAGGCAATGATCCGGGAAGGCGCGATAGAAGGGAACCAGATCGGGCAGGTCGAGCCGGCCGTGGAGGGTCGTGAGCGACCGGTCGAGCATGCCCTGCACGATCGGCATGTGAATGACGTCGATATGGAAATGCAGGAAATCGAATTCATCGGCGCGGCGGCGGACTTCATCCAGCAGGATCATGTGGTGCGGCACCGCGTCCTGCACATGGGGGTTGAGCCGCAGCGCGGTGGTGGTGATGGGCACCAGCTTGGCCGCCGTGCGGGAATCCCCGCTGGCGAACAGGGTCACGTCATGCCCCTGCGCCACCAGTTCCTCGGTCAGGTAGGAGACGATCCGTTCCGTGCCGCCGTAGAATTTGGGTGGTACGCTTTCGGCGAGCGGGGCGATCTGGGCAATCCTCATGCACGGCTTCCTTCTTGCAGCGCGCGCCGCCCCCTCCGGCGTCATCCATGGCAAGAAAGCCCGATGATGCCGTAGGTTGCACGGCCCACGCATATTTTCCCGCACAAGCGAAGGCAGAAGGTCGGCGAAACCCTATCGGGGAGGCGATGCGATGCCTATGTGGAGGGCATCAGCGGCCTGGCCGCCCGAGGAGAGTAGATCATATGCAGGACGATCCGGTCGTCATCATCGATTATGCCCGCACGCCGATGGGCGGGTTCCAGGGCGCGCTGGCGGCGCTCAAGGCAACGGACCTGGGCGCGGCGGCCGTGAAGGCGGCGGTCGAACGGGCGGGCATCGCCGCGGACGCCGTGGATCGCATCTATATGGGCTGCGTGCTGCCCGCCGGCCTGGGCCAGGCCCCGGCCCGCCAGGCGGCGATCGGCGCGGGGCTTGGCCTCAATACGGAGGCGACCACGGTCAACAAGATGTGCGGATCAGGGATGCAGGCGGCGATCATGGCGCAGGAGGCGCTTGCCAGCGGCGCTGCGGACATCGTGGTCGCCGGCGGCATGGAAAGCATGACCAACGCGCCCTATGCGCTGCCCAAGCATCGGGCCGGCGCGCGCATCGGCCATGACCGGATCATCGACACGATGATGATGGACGGCCTGGAAGACGCCTATGAGCCGGGCAAGGCGATGGGCGTCTTTGCCGAGGAAGCGGTGCGCGACTATCAGTTCACGCGCGAGGAGCAGGACGCCTATGCCATCCGCTCGCTCGAACGCGCCAAGGCCGCGATCGGCAGCGGCGCGTTCGCGCGCGAGATCACGCCGGTGACGATCAGCGGCCGGGGCGGCGACACCGTCATCGATACCGACGAACAGCCGGGCAAGGCCAAGCCCGACAAAATCCCGTCGCTCAAGCCCGCCTTCGCCAGGGACGGGACGATCACCGCCGCCAACGCCTCTTCCATTTCGGACGGGGCGGCGGCGCTGGTCATGACGCGGGCGAGCGTCGCGGAACGGATGGGGCTGAAGCCTGTAGCGCGGGTGGTCGCTTCGGCCGCTCATGCGCATGAACCGTCCAAATTCACTACCGCGCCCGTGCCGGCGATGCGCAAGCTGCTGGACAAGGCGGGCTGGTCGGCGGCGGACGTCGATCTGTTCGAGGTCAACGAAGCGTTCGCCGTGGTCGCCATGATCGCGGCGCGGGAGCTGGGCATCCCTGACGACAAGCTCAACGTCAACGGCGGCGCGACCGCGCTCGGCCATCCCATCGGCGCGTCCGGGGCGCGCATCCTGGCGACGCTGATCGCGGCGCTGGAGGCACGGGGTCTGAAGCGGGGCGTCGCCAGCCTGTGCATCGGCGGGGGTGAGGCTACCGCCATGGCGGTCGAACTGCTTTGACGTGACGCAAAGGGCGGCGGCTCCATTCCGAGCCGCCGCCCCGCATGGCGTCAGGCCGCGTCGACCAGCACGATCTCGCTATCTTCGATCGCGGTGACATGGATCACGTCCATGTCGCTGATCGCGGCGCCGTCGCGCGCGTTCACCTGCACATCGTCGATCCGGATCGCGCCGGTCGCCGGCACCAGATAGGCCTTGCGGTCCCGCCCGATGGGATATTGGGCGCTTTCGCCTGCCTTCAGGGTCGCCGCCACCACTTTCGCGTCGGTGCGGATGGGCAGCGCGTCGTCATCATCGGCATAGCCGGACGCCAGCGTGACGAACTGCCCGGCGCGTTCGCCCTTGGGGAAGGGGCGGGCGCCCCAGCTCGGCGCTTCGCCGTCGCGCGTCGGGATGATCCAGATCTGGAAGATCCTGGTCGTCACATCCTCCAGATTATATTCCGAATGGCGGATGCCGGTGCCAGCGCTCATGACCTGGACATCGCCCGCTTCGGTGCGGCCCTTGTTGCCCAGACTGTCTTCGTGGGTGATCGCGCCTTCCCGGACGTAGGTGATGATTTCCATGTCCCGGTGCGGATGCGGCGGAAAGCCGGTCTTGGGCGCGATCGTGTCGTCGTTCCAGACGCGCAGATTGCCCCAGTGCGTACGCGCGGGATCATGATAGCCGGCGAAGGAGAAATGATGCTTGGCGTCGAGCCAGCCATGGTTGGCGCCGCCAAGGCTGTCGAAGGGGCGAAGGTCGATCATGCTATGTCTCCAGCAGGGCGGGGCGGGATGCCCCGGTCGTTGGAGGATGCTTTACCCCTTGTGCACTTTCTCGATCAGAGGGATAAATCCCATCATCATGTTCGAGGAAATGGAACAGTGAACAATCCGGGCACGCCCACATTTGACCAGTTGCGCATTTTCCTGACGATCGTCGACACAGGCAGCTTCGCCGCCGCGGCGCGCAAGCTCAACCGGGCCGTGTCCGTCATCAGCTATGGCATCAGCAATCTGGAGGCGCAGCTCGGCCTGTCGCTGTTCGACCGGCAAGGGACGCGCAAGCCCACGCTGACCGTGGCGGGCCGGGCGTTGCTGGCCGAGGCACGCAGCATATCCCATGGCATCGACGGGCTGCGGGCCAAGGTCAAGGGGTTGCTCGACGGACTGGAAGCGGAGGTCGACCTGGCGGTGGACGTGATGCTGCCGGCCGATCGGCTGGGCAAGGTGCTGCGCGCCTTTGCCGGTGCTTTCCCGACGGTGCAGTTGCGGCTGCACATGGAGGCGCTGGGCGCGATTACCGCGATGGTGCTGGATCGCAAGGCGGTGATCGGGGTGTCCGGCCCGCTGTCGGCCGGGGTGGAGGGGATCGAGTGCGTGGCGACCGGGTCGGTGCCCATGGTGCCGGTGGCGGCCCCGGACCATCCGCTCGGCCGCATGGGCACGATCCCGCCCGGAGCGGGGCGGGACCATATCCAGCTGGTGCTGTCGGACCGGTCCCGCTTTACCGAAGGCCGGGACTTTGCCGTCAGCAGCCCCAAGACGTGGCGGCTCGCCGATCTGGGCGCGAAACATGCGCTGCTGCGCGAAGGGGTGGGATGGGGCAACATGCCGTTGCCGATGATCGAGCCCGATCTGGTGGCAGGTACGCTCGTGCGGCTCGCCATGCCCGATCAACCCGGCGGCACCTACCGCTTTTCCGGCATCTGGCGGCGCGACACGCCGGCCGGTCCCGCGGCAAGCTGGCTGATCGACCAGTTCGCAGCGCTTGGCCGCGACGACCGGGAGCTGGACGGGATGGGCGACATCTAGAGCATGATCGGTTCATACTGACGATGCCGTCCGCTGCGAAAATGCTCCAGGCCGGCCGCGCCAACGCGCCCCTGTCCCTATCGCGACCTGTTGAAAAAGGGAGCGGGCCGATGAACCCGCTCCCCTGAGGATCAGCCCTGGATGAAGGCCAGTATGTCCGCGTTCAGCACATCGGCATTCACCGTCAGCATCCCGTGCGAATAGCCTTCATAGATTTTGAGCGTCGCATTCGGCAGCAGTTCCGCCTGCAGCACGCCGCCATTCTTGTAGGGCACGACCTGATCGTCGTCGCCGTGCAGGACCAGCGTGGGCACGGTGATGGCGTTCAGATCGTCGGTCTGATCGGTCTGCGAAAAGGCCTTGATACCCTGATAATGGGCAAGCGCGCTGCCCATCATGCCCTGGCGCCACCAATTGTCGATCACGCCCTGCTGCACGGCCGCGCCATCCCGGTTGAAGCCGTAGAAGGGGCCGCTCGCAACATCGCGGAAGAATTGCGCGCGGTTGGCAGCGAGTCCGGCGCGCAGGCCGTCAAAAACCTCGATCGGCAAGCCGCCGGGGTAGCGATCAGTCTTGAGCATGATCGGCGGCACCGCGCTAACCAGGACCGCCTTGGCCGCCCGGCCCTGCGGGATGCCGTGGCGGGCGACATAGGCCGCCACTTCGCCGCCACCGGTCGAATGGCCGATATGAATGGCGTCGCGCAGGTCCAGATGCGCAGCGACCGCGGCTGCGTCGGCGGCATAATGGTCCATGTCGTGGCCGAAATCGACCTGCGCCGAACGGCCGTGGCCGCGACGGTCATGCGCGATGACGCGATAGCCCTTCGACAGGAAGAACAGCATCTGCGCGTCCCAGTCGTCGGAGGAGAGGGGCCAGCCATGGTGGAACATGATCGGCTGGGCGTCCTTCGCGCCCCAGTCCTTGTAGAAGATGTCGACGCCGTCGCTGGTCGTTACGAAGTTCGTCATGGCACTGTCCTTTGCTCAAGAGTCGCCACCGGATCGTCTGGCGTGCCGCCTTTGTAGGCGCCAAGGATGACAGTAAGGGAGCGGTATAAAGTCACCCGAACTATTCGATAAAATAGAACAGCCCGGCGCGCCTGACCGCTCCGGGCTGTTCCATCGGCGCTGCAATGCTCTCAGGCCGAAAGGTCGAACCGATCCGCGTTCATCACCTTGACCCAGGCGGCGACGAAGTCCTTCACGAACTTCTCGCCAGCGTCAGCCGAGGCATAGACTTCCGACAGCGCGCGCAACTGGGAGTTCGCGCCGAAGGCGAGGTCGGTGCGGGTCGCGGTCCATTTCTGCTCGCTGGTGGCACGATCGGTGCCGACGAACGTCTCGTCGCCTTCTTCATCCACCTGCTTCCACGCCGTGTTCATGTCCAGCAGGTTGACGAAATAGTCGTTGCTCAACTGGCCGACGCGGTCGGTCAGGACGCCATGCGTCGATCCGCCATGATTGGCGCCCAGCACGCGCAGGCCGCCCACCAGCACGGTCATTTCCGGCGCTGACAGGCCGAGCAGTTGCGCCCGGTCGATCAGCAGTTCCTCCGTCGGCACATTGAAGCGCACCTGGAGATAGTTGCGGAAACCGTCGGCCTTGGGTTCGAGCACGTCGAAGCTGTCGGCATCGGTCTGGTCCTCGGTCGCGTCGACCCGGCCGCCGGTGAAGGGAACGGTCAGGGCATGGCCCGCTGCCTTCGCCGCCTGCTCGATGCCGACGCTGCCGCCCAGCACGATGAGGTCGGCGACGGAAACATTGCCCGCATCCTTCGCGATCGCTTCATAGACGGACAGCACCCGCGCCAGTTCGGTCGGTTCGTTGACGTCCCAGTCCTTCTGCGGCGCAAGCCGGATGCGCGCGCCGTTCGCGCCGCCACGATGGTCCGATATGCGGTAGGTGACGGCGCTGGCCCAGGCGGTCTTGACCAGATCCTGCACCGACAGGCCCGACGCGGCGATCCGGTCCTTGAGCGCGGCGACGTCCGCGTCGCTGAGGGCGGGGTGGACCGGCTTTGGCAGGGGATCCTGCCAGATCAGATCCTCCGCCGGCACGTCGGGTCCCAGATAGCGCGCCTTGGGCCCCATATCGCGATGACACAGCTTGAACCAGGCGCGGGCGAAGGCGTCGGCGAAATAGGGGGGATCGGCGCGGAATTTCTCCATGATCTCGCGATATTTGGGGTCGACCTTCATCGCCATGTCGGCGGTGGTCATCATCGTCGGCACCTTGACGCCCGGCGTGTGCGCCTTGGGGGCGAGCGTTTCTTCGGGATTGCCGACCGGCTGCCATTGCTTCGCGCCGGCAGGGCTGCGGACCAGTTCATAGTCATGGTCGAGCAGCATGTCGAAATAGCTCATGTCCCAGGTGATGGGCGTGGGCGTCCATGCGCCCTCGATCCCGCTGGTGATCGTATGATCGCCAAAGCCGCTTTCATGCCCGCTCTGCCAGCCAAGACCCTGTTGCGCGATGTCCGCGCCTTCGGGCTCCGCACCCACCTTGGATGCGTCGCCCGCACCATGCGCCTTGCCGAAGGTATGGCCGCCTGCGGTGAGCGCGACCGTCTCCTCGTCATTCATGCCCATGCGCGCGAAGGTTTCGCGGATGTCGCGCGCGGATTGCAGCGCGTCGGGCTTGCCGCCCGGACCTTCGGGATTGACGTAGATGAGGCCCATCTGAATGGCGGCGAGGGGGCTTTCCAGCGCCCGCCCTTCCTCCTCGTCGATGCGGGTCAGACTGCCTTCCTGGCCGACCCATTGTTCCTCGGTGCCCCAGTAAATGTCCTTCTCGGGCTCGAACACGTCGGCGCGGCCGCCGCCGAAGCCGAACACCGGCCCGCCCATCGATTCGATCGCGACATTGCCGGTCAGGATCATGAGGTCGGCCCAGCTCAGTTTCTGGCCATATTTCTGCTTGATCGGCCACAGGAGGCGGCGCGCCTTGTCAAGATTGGCATTGTCCGGCCAGCTGTTGAGCGGCGCGAAGCGCTGCGACCCGGACGATGCGCCGCCTCGCCCGTCGCCGGTGCGGTAGGTGCCGGCCGAATGCCAGGCCATGCGGATGAAGAAGGGGCCGTAATGGCCGTAGTCCGCCGGCCACCAGGGCTGGCTGTCGGTCATCAATGCGCGCAGGTCGGCCTTGACGGCTTCCAGATCGAGCGACTTGAAGGCAGTGGCATAGTCGAAATCCTTGTCCAGCGGATTGCCGGAAAGGCCGTTCTGCTGGAGGATGTCGAGGGACAGCTGATTGGGCCACCAGTCGCGATTTGTGCGTCCGAGCAGAGAGCGCAGCGCGCCCGGTTCCTTCATCGGACAGCTTAGGGGATCCGTGGTCTTGGCGTCCATTTCCAATCTCCTCTCAAACTCCCCCGCCCGAATTTCTAGATCGGCTCTGTGACGGATGAAAGGCGGGAAAATCACTTTGTCTGATCGACAGAATTACTCATCCGCGCCGATCGCCTTATCTTAGTCCGATAACAATGATTATGTTAAATGAAGACAGGAGTATGGTTCGCGTCGGACCATATGCCGCCGATCTTTCAGCCGCCCGCACGACCATAGGTTGCTAATGCGATTGACTTGCAATCTTGGGATGGCTACCCATTCGCGCCTGACCTCTGCGGGAAAGCCATGCCTATCAACACGTCCTCTTCATGCCCGTTGTACGGCGACTGACCATGGGAGAGGGGAAGCGGGCCATCGGGAAGAGGGAGCGTCGCGGCTGGCGGTACCGCGCCAATGTGGGCATGCGCATCCTTGCCGCCACGCTTGGCGCCTATCTGGTGGCGTCGCTGGCGGCCACCGGGCTGGCCATGCTGATGCCGACCGATCGTACGCAAGCGGTGCTGACGGCAACCATGGCGGCCTTCCTCTTTGTCCCCGCCATCACGATCTGGGCCTTTCTCGCCCGTCGGCCGCAGGACGCGCTGGGGGGCACTGCCCTTGCCGCCGGAACCCTGGCCGCGCTGATCTGGGTGGCAAGGCTGTGGCTTGAGGGACCGGGGGCGTGAGCGCGGTTCGCGACGGCGCGCGGCAGTGCATGGCATGGCTGCACGGCTGGACCGGCCTGTTGCTTGGCCATGTCCTTTTCATCATGTGCCTTGCCGGCACGCTCAGCCTCTTCCGACCCGAGATCGGCCGGTGGATGCGGCCGGAGGTGCAGGGCGACCCCGATCCTGTCGCGGCGATCAGCGCGGCGACATCATGGCTCAGCGCCCATGGCGGGTCGAGCGGCTGGTATCTGTCCGCGCCCGACGGACGGTCCAACACGGTCGAGGCGACATTCGACGGCGGCGACGGCTTCATCACCCGGGCGCTCGACCCGGCCAGCGGCGCGCCGCTGTTGCGCGACACGCTGGGCGGCGAATTCTTCTATCGGCTCCATTTCGAGCTTGAACTGCCTTATCCATGGGGGCGCTGGCTCGCCGCGCTTGCCGCCATGGCGATGCTCGTCGCGATCATCACGGGCGTCATCGCGCACAAGCGCTTCTTCAAGGACATCTTCACCTTCCGCCCCGGCAAGGGCCAGCGATCCTGGCTGGACGGGCATAATGTCATGGGCGTGCTGTCTCTTCCCTTCCACCTCATGATCACCTTCAGCGGACTGGTGACGCTCGCCTCCCTCACCATGCCCTGGCCCGCCGCCGCGCTTTACGGCGACGATCTGACGACGCTCTATTCCGACATGGCGCCGGGCGCCGTCACCCGGCCGCCAGGCGGAACCAAGGCACCCCTGGCCCCCGTCGCACCGATGCTGCAAGAGGCGCAGGCCTATTTCGGCGCGCCGGTGGGCAGGGTATATATCTTCAATCCGGGCGACGCGGCGGCGGTGGTGACCGTCTATCCTACGGAAGCGCAGGCGATCGGTTATCTGCCGGCGGAAATGAGTTTCGATGGCGCAAGCGGCAAGCCGATCAAGGCCTGGACCGAAAAACGGGCGGGGGTGCGCGCCTATCAGACGGTCTATGGCCTGCACCTTGCCCATTTCGCGCCGCTCCTGACCCGATGGCTGTACTTTCTGGGCGGCGCGATGCTGACGATCGCCATCGCCAGCGGCCTGATCCTGTGGGTCGTCAAGCGGCGCGAGCGGTCACCCCTTTCGATCGGCAACCGTCTGCTGGAACGGTTGAATGTCGGGATGCTGGGGGGCGTGCCGCTCGGCATGGCGGCCTTCCTCCTCGCCAACCGGCTGCTGCCGCTCGGCATGGCGGGACGGGCCGAGGCCGAGGTGTCGGTGGCACTGTGGAGCGCGGGCGCGGGATTGCTGACGGGCCTTGCGCTGCCGCCCGCGCGGGGTTGGCCGCTTCTGTTGGGGCTGGTGGCGGCGACCTGCGGCCTTGCGGCGCTGATCGGGCCTTTCTGGTCCAGCGACGCGGTGATACCGGCGGGCAATATGCTGCTGCTTGCGACGGCTGCCATCCTGGCTGCCCTCGTCCGGATGCAGCTGCGCGGGTCGAACCAGCCTGCGGGTCGGCGGTCAGGGCCGATGCCGGCATGATCGCGTCGGCCGGCTTTCTCTATCTGGCTTTCTTCGCCTTCGCCGCGCACAAGCAGCGTCATCGGCCAGCCTTGATGGGCCCATGGGAGCGCAAGGCGTTCGTGCCGCATCTCGATCTTGCAGGATGGGTTCTGCTGCTGATGTCGCTGCTCGGCCTTTACCGGGCCGATGACCTCGGCATGGCGTTCGTCGCCTGGACGGGGCTGACGGCCGCCAGCGCGAGCCTTCTGACCTTCGGCATGACCTACCGGCCGCACTGGGTGCAAGGCGGCGTCGCGGTGGCGTGCGTGATGATCGTCGCCGGCCTTCTGGTCTGATCCCGGTCCTGCCTCACCCCCTCATGTCGATCGTGGCGGTGAGGCCCCCGTCTTCGGCATTGCGCAACCGGACGGATGCCTCGAAACTGAGCGCGAGCGAACGGGCGATGGTAAGGCCGATGCCGGTGCCGTGACGCCCGCCAGGCTGGCTGCTGGGACCGCGCGTGAACGGCTCGAACATCTGTGCGATCTGGTCACCGGGCACGCCGGGGCCATGATCGCGAATATGGATGAGGAGCCGCCCGTTCGCACGGACGCAGCTGATGTCGGCGCTGCCGCCATATCTGACGGCATTGTCGACAAGATTGCCGATGCAGCGCGTCAGCGCGTTGGGCTTCACCCGGACCGTGCCGCCGCAGCCGCTGACGAACCGGACGGGCTGGCCCAGATCCTGCGCGTCCTCCGCCATGCTGGCGAGGAGGGAATCGACGTCGATCGCCGACCATTCCTCGCGCAATTCCGTGCTGCTGGCGAGGTCCAGCCCTTCCCGCACAAGGGTCTGCATCGCCTGATGATCGGCCAGAAGCCGCTCGCGCAGCTCCAGATTTTCGACCAGTTCGAGGCGCAGCCGCAGCCGGGTGAGCGGCGTTTGCAGATCGTGGCTGATGGCGGCGAGCAACTGGGTGCGCTCGGTAAAGCCCGCCCTCGCCCGCCTTTGCATGAGGTTGAAGGTCGACAGCGCGGCGCGCACTTCTTCGGGGCCGCTTTCGGGGATTTCCTCCGGATCGAGCGACAGCGAGAAAGCTTCCGCCGCCCGCTCCAGCCGCCGCAGCGGTTTCGACACGAAGCGCGCGACGAGAATGGCGAGCGCCGCCGAAGCCGCGACGATCACGATCAGGTAAAGCGGGTTGAAAATCGTGCTGGGCGGCTTTGCGATCCGGGGAAAGGTGAGCGCCATGGACCGCCGCGCCCCGTGCATGTCGGTGAAGCGGACGATCCAGCAATCCGGCCTTGGCGCATCGATCAGCCCCGCCGCGCGGTCCTTCCGCATATTGGGGAAGCACAGGCCAACGGGCACATGACCCGCCTCCGGCTGTGACCGGGCGCCGAACCGCTGCTCAAGCGCGGCTTCAAGGTCGGCGTCCGGTTCGCTCAACGCCACGCCTTCGGGGGCGGGATAGGCGCCATAGATGTCGCGCGCCGCCATCATCCGTTCCACCCTAGCGGGGTTCCGGCGGAGCCGCTCGGCAATGTCGACGGCGCTCGCCACCACTCTTTGCCGCCTGACCCGCTCGAAATCATGATGCCGCGTGCGCTCGGCCACGGTCAGCGCGATCAGGGCGGCGGCCGACATGCCCAGGGTGAGGATCAGGAATATCTGCCCCGCCATCGTGCCAAAGAAGGTGCGGGTCCGTCGCAGCGGCTGGATCATGAATAATGAACCTCGCACGCCAGAACATAGCCTTCGCCACGGACGGTCAGGATAAGCTCGTCACCGCCCCGAACGGTCGCCAGCTTCTGCCGCAGGCGGCTGACCTGAAGATCGATGGACCGGTCGAAAGCGGCGGTGGCGCGCCGTTCGGGCAAGAGCGTCTCACGCGTCAGCACGGCATTGGGTTCTTCGATGAAGCGGGTGATCAGGCGGAACTCCGCCGACGACAGCATGACCAGCCGGTCGTCCGGCGCCACGAGACGTCGTTGCTGAAGGTCGAGCCGCCATGGCCCGATGGCGGCGAAGCGCGTCGCAACCCTGCGCGGGGCCGGTTCGCTGCGCGCGCGGCGCAGGAGATTGCGGATGCGCACCAGCAATTCGCGCGGCTCGAACGGCTTGGTCAGATAATCGTCCGCGCCCAGCTCCAGCCCCAGCACGCGATCGATGGCGGTGCCCCGGGCCGTGACCATGATGATCTGGACCGCCGATCCCGTCGCGCGAAGCTCGCGGCAGAACGACAGGCCGTCCCCATCGGGCAGGTTGAGGTCCAGCACGATGAGGTCGATCCGCTCGTCGCAAAGCGCCTGGCGCAGCTCCGCAAGGTTCGCGGCGCCCAGCAGGCGATAATTTTCCTGCCGCAGCTGTCCCGATATCAGGTTGCGGATATCGGCGTCGTCATCGACGACCATGATTGTAGCGGGACCGTTATCGGCGAGGTCTGGCATGGCGCATCCCTATCGTCGATTGCGCGAAAAGTCGTCACCCCGAAGGCGCATGA
This sequence comes from Sphingobium sp. CCH11-B1, assembly GCF_001556865.1. Classification (GTDB taxonomy): domain Bacteria; phylum Pseudomonadota; class Alphaproteobacteria; order Sphingomonadales; family Sphingomonadaceae; genus Sphingobium. The sequence goes on from NZ_LSJY01000108.1 coordinate 34,348, forward strand.
TACAGGGTGATACAAAGTGATACTCCGCGAGGGCGGACGCAGACAGAATGAAGACAAGTTCCTCTTTCCTGTAACGCGCAAAATTTCAAAGAGGGCTGGGTCGGCGCGTCCGCCGACGCCAGCCGGAGCGCTCGACCAGCGTCCGCTGCGCGGCTCTCCCCCCTTCCCTGCCCCGTGGCAGGACGGTGGCGATGCTTCGGCTGGTCAGGCCAGGGACAGTTCGCCGCCATGTTTGCATATCCGGTTCTTCAACGCCTTCGGGTCGCACCATTGGCGCTTTGCATCGTAATAGCGGGATGCGGGGACAAGACACCGCCGAAGAAAGCGCCTGTCGAAGTCGGCGTGGTCACGCTGACGGCGCAGAACGCGACGATTTCGACGGAACTGCCCGGGCGCACCGTATCGACCATGATGTCGGAGGTGCGCCCGCAGGTGGCCGGCCTGATCCAGAAGCGGCTCTTCACCGAAGGGGCGATGGTGACCGCTGGGCAGCCGCTCTACCAGATCGATCCCCGCCTCTATCGCGCCTCCCGCGATCAGGCGCAGGCAAGCCTTGCAAGCGCGCAGGCGACGCTGATGGCGGCGCAGGCCAAGGCGCAACGTTACCGCGGGCTGGGCGATACAGAAGCGGTCAGCGCGCAGGATCGGGACGATGTGATCGCCACCGCGCGGCAGGCCCAGGCAGCGGTGCAGCAGGCGCGCGCCAACCTGCAGACGAGCAACGTCAACCTTGAATTCACGCTGGTGCGCGCGCCGATCAGCGGGCGCGCGGGCCGCACGCTCTTCACCCCCGGCGCGCTCGTGACCGCCAGCCAGGCGGACCCGCTGACCACGATCCAGCAGCTCGACCCCATCTATGTCGACGTGACCCAGTCCAGCGCGCAGTTGTTGCAACTGCGCCGGTCGCTGGCCGCTGGCAAGACATTGCCGGCAAGCGCAACGATCCGCCTGAAGCTGGAGGACGGAAGCGATTATCCAGCCGAGGGTCGCATCGAATTCGCCGAGCCGATCGTCGACGTCAACAGCGGTACGGTGACGCTGCGCGCCCGCTTCCCCAATCCGGACGGGTTGCTGATGCCGGGCATGTTCGTGCGCGTGATCGCGCCGCAGTCCGTCGTGCCCGGCGCCATTCTCGCGCCGCAGCAGGGCATCAGCCGCGACCCGAAGGGCAACGCCACCGCGCTGCTGGTCAACAAGGCCAATCAGGTGGAGCGGCGGACCGTCACGGCCGGCCAAGCCATAGGCGACAAGTGGCTGATAACCGCCGGGCTCAAGGCCGGCGATCGCCTGATCGTTCAGGGCACCGACAAGGTCCAGCCCAATGACAAGGTGAAGCCGGTCGCCATCGCGGCGTCGAAATAGGAGCCGGGGCCGTGCTGAGCCGCTTTTTCATCGACCGGCCGATCTTCGCCTGGGTCATCGCCATCGGCATCATGCTGGCGGGACTTGGCGCGATGCTGTCGCTGCCCATCGCCCAATATCCCGATATCGCGCCGCCCGGCGTCGGCATCAGCGCCACCTATCCCGGCGCGTCGGCCGAAACGGTCGAGACCAGCGTGACCCAGGTCATCGAACAGCAGCTGACCGGCATCGACGGGCTCATGTATTTTTCCTCCTCGTCCTCCGCGACGGGGCAGTCGCGCATCAGCGTGACGTTCCAGAAGGGGACCGATCCCGACACGGCGCAGGTGCAGGTGCAGAACCGGGTGCAGCAGGCGCTCAGCCGCCTGCCCAGTCCGGTGCAGCAACAGGGCCTGACGGTCACCAAGCAACAGACAGACTTCCTGATGCTGGTCGGCCTCTACGACGAAACCGACACCGCGACCCAGTCGGACATCGCCGACTATCTGGTCAATAATTTCCAGGATTCGATCGCCCGCATCGACGGGATCGGCGCTACCCAGATTTTCGGGTCGCAGTATGCGATGCGGATCTGGCTCGATCCCTACAAGCTGGCCGCCGTGCGGCTGATGCCATCGGACGTCACCGCCGCCATCCGCGCGCAGAATGTCGAAGTGTCGGCAGGCCAGATCGGCGCCGATCCGGCCCCGGCCGGCCAGCAGATCAACGCGACCGTCACGTCGCGGATGCGGCTGCAGACGCCCGACCAGTTCCGGGCCATCGTGGTCAAGACGCAGAGCGACGGGTCAATCGTGCATCTGTCCGACGTGGCGCGGGTCGAACTGGGCAATGAAAGCTATACAACGACAGCGCAACTGAATGGCCATCCGGCTTCGGGCATCGCGTTGCAGCTGGCTCCCGGCGCGGACGCGCTCAAGACGGCCGAACTGGTGAAGAGCCGGGTGGCGGAGCTGTCGGCCAATCTGCCGCACGGATACAAGGTCGTCTATCCGCGCGACACCACGCCCTTCATCAAATTATCGGTGGAGGAAGTGATCCACACGCTGATCGAGGCCGTCTTGCTGGTGGTCGTCGTGATGTTCCTGTTCCTGCAAAGCTGGCGCGCGACGCTGGTGCCGGCCATCGCCGTGCCGGTCGTGTTGATGGGGACGTTCGGGATCCTCGCCCTGTTCGGCTATTCCATCAACACGCTGACGCTGTTCGGCATGGTGTTGTCCATCGGCCTGCTGGTCGACGATGCCATCGTCGTCGTGGAAAATGTCGAGCGCCTGATGGAGGAGGAAGGGCTTTCACCGCGCGACGCGACGATCAAGTCGATGGCCGAGATCGGCAGCGCGTTGATCGGCATCGCCCTTGTCCTGTCCGCGGTGCTGTTGCCCATGGCCTTTTTCGGCGGGTCCACAGGCGTTATCTACCGGCAGTTTTCCATCACCATCGTGTCGTCGATGATCCTGTCGGTGCTGGTCGCGCTGATCCTGTCTCCGGCGCTCTGCGCGACGCTGCTCAAGCCCACCGATCATGCGCAGCGCGGCAAGGGATGGGCGGGCAAGTTCAACCGCTGGTTCGAGCGGCTGACCGACGGCTATGTCCGGCGCACCGAGCAGGTGATGACGCGGCGCACGCTGTTCTGGGGCCTTTATGCCGTCATCCTGGCCATCCTGATCCTGTTGTTCGTGCGGCTTCCCTCCAGTTTCCTGCCGGTCGAGGACCAGGGTCAGGTGATGGTGCAGCTGACGCTGCCGGCGGGAGCCAAGTCGAGCCGCACGGCCGCGGCGGTGAACCAGGTGCAGAATTATTTCTCCAGCGACGAAAAGGACAATGTCGCCTTCGCCTTCATCCTGACGGGCTTCAGCTTCCAGGGACAGGGCGAGAATACAGCGCAAGGCTTCATCAACCTGGCGCCCTGGGACGAACGCAAGGGCGCGACGAACACCGCCGGCGCGATCGCCGGGCGCGCGACCAAACAGCTGGCCGCTATCCGCGACGCCAAGGTGCTGGCGATGACGCCGCCGTCCATCCGCGGCCTTGGCCAATCCAATGGCTTCACCTTCGAGCTGCTGAACAGCGGCGGGCTGCCGCGCGAACGGTTCCTGGCGTTGCGCAACCAGTTGATGGCCGCCGCGCAGAAGGATCCTCTTCTGTCTGGCGTGCGCGCGTCGACGCTGGAGGACACGCCCCAGTTGAAGGTCGATATTGACGCCGAAAAGCTGGCGGTTCTGGGCCTTACCCAGGCCGATGTCGATGACGTGCTCAATTCCGCCTGGGGCAGCCGCTACGTCAACGACTTTGTCGATCGCGGCCGGGTGAAGCGCGTGTTCGTGCAGGCCGACGGGCGCTATCGTTCGCTGCCAACAGACCTGGACAACTGGATGGTGCGATCGGCCAGCACCGGACAGATGGTGCCTTTTTCGGCCTTTGCGACGACACATTGGACGATGGGGCCGACCACCCTCGCCCGGTTCAACGGGCTTTCGGCCTATGAACTGCAGGGGCAGGCCGCGGACGGCGCGAGCTCGGGCGAGGCGATGGACCGGATGGTCGAACTGCAAAAACAGCTTCCGGCCGGCACCAGCTATGCGTGGAGCGGCCTTTCCTATCAGGAACAGCTGTCGGGCGGACAGGCTCCCCTCCTCTACGGCCTGTCCATCCTCGTCGTTTTCCTGTGCCTGGCGGCGCTTTACGAAAGCTGGTCGATCCCGCTGGCGGTGTTGCTGGTGATCCCGCTCGGCCTTGTCGGCGCGGTCATCGCGGTGTGGGCGCGGGGGCTGGAGAACAACATCTTTTTCCAGGTCGGATTGCTCACGACGATGGGGCTGGCGGCGAAGAACGCGATCCTTATCGTGGAGTTTGCGGAACTGGCGCATTATGAGGGCAAGAATGCCTGGGACGCCGCGCTGGAGGCCGCGCGCCTGCGCTTCCGACCGATCCTGATGACATCGCTCGCCTTCATCGCCGGCGTCATCCCGCTGGCGATCGCCACTGGCGCCGGCGCGCAAAGCCGCGTCGCGATCGGCACGGCGGTGATCGGGGGCATGACGTCCGCGACGGTACTGGCGATCTTCTACGTGCCGCTGTTCTTCTTCGCGATCGCCCGGCTGTTCGCCAACGACAAGAAGGGACCGCGCTCCCCCAGCGCCGCCCCGGACGCAGGAGCGCTGGCATGATGCGCGCAGCCTTGCCGATCCTCGCCATCACGGCCCTGGCGGGATGCAACATGGCCCCCCATTATCAGC
>NZ_LSJY01000011.1 GCF_001556865.1 Sphingobium sp. CCH11-B1
TCAGTGGCCTACTTTTACTCCGCCACAGTGGCCGGTTTTTGCTCCGCCGTTGACATCTTCGCCCTGGTAGGGAATCCTGATCAGCCGGGGATCCCGAATAATGCTCGTCACGAGCCAGACGTATGATTGTTCTGCTGTATCGAAGCCTAGGATGCTGAAGGCTCCCCCGAACGGGCATGCCGGGAAGTCCGGGAAGCCTTCCCGCAGAACGTAACGCTCAGGGTCGCGATCAAACTCGCTTTTGTAGACCTTGCGGAGCCCATGCTTGCTCGGCACGTCCGCGTCACCGGCCGGAGCTGTTTCACGATGCTCAAGAAGCCGTTCGGACAGGTCACGGTGGCATATCTCGTCGAACACATCGAAGGCATCAATCAGCAGACCTTTATGCTCGGTCGCCGGATCTGTGATGGCGTAAATGTTCGACGCGTCCTCGGCTCCATTGCCGCTCTCAAGGCGTAATGCGGCATCGACACGATGTCCCCCGTCAGCACCAATGGCACAGATTTGAGGTTGTGATTTAAGGAGGGTTG
>NZ_LSJY01000109.1 GCF_001556865.1 Sphingobium sp. CCH11-B1
GTCCGTCCAATCTCCGCCAAGCATGCTCAAGCTTCACGATTTTTGCAACAGAGCCATCGAGATTATCCCCTCGGGCAAGGGGCTGGCGACGATCCACGACAAGGACATATTGATCTACTGCATTTCGCAGCTCGTCGCGAAGATGAACCAGGGCGAGCAACCTAGCCGCACGGTGCGCCTGCAAGCCTATGACATGCTCGTCGCCACCAACCGGCAAACCAGCGGCGAAGGCTATCGACTGATGGCCGACGCCCTCACCCGCCTGCGCGGGACCACGGTGCGGACCAATATTCAAACGGGCGGTGTCGAAGAAACGCGGATTTTCGGCCTGATCGAAGAGGCCAAGATCACGCGCAAGACGTTCGATGGCCGGATGCTCGATCTCGAAATCACCCTGTCGGATTGGGTCTATCGCTCGGTCATCAGCAAGAACGTCCTGACGCTCCACCGCGACTATTTCCGGCTCCGCAAGCCGTTCGAGCGGCGCATGTATGAACTGGCGCGCAAGCATTGCGGCGTGAAGGACGAATGGAAGATCGGCCTAGAGTTGCTACAGAAGAAATGCGGCTCGAACAGCCCGCTCCGAGTGTTCCGGGCCTTGGTCAAGAAGGTCTGCGAGCATGACGCCGATCACGGCCATTTCCCCGACTATGCGGTGACGATGGATGATGACGTGATCTTGTTCCGCAACCGCTCGGGCCTCAAATCCAAGCCCGATCCGGTCGCCAGCGCCGGCGACGATGCGCCCTATATCGACCCGGAAACCATGCACGACGCCAAGACGGCCGCGCCAGGCTATGACGTGTATGCGCTCTATGACGAATGGGTGTCGTGGTGGCACGACATGGGCAAGCCCGAACTCAAAAGCCCTGCCGGGGCCTTCCTCGGCTTCTGCAAGAAACGGCACGAACGCAAACCACTACGCTGATCCCCTGCTCTATGCGGGCAAGCGGCCATGTTTACTTACCCGCATGTTTGCATGTGGACATGCTCACTTGCCTACAGGGCTTTCCCCCATCTTGCGAAGCCAGTCGTTGAACGCCTCGGCCATCGCGTCCTGTAGGCTCATGCCGTGCTTGCGGGCGGTCATGTGCATGGCGAAGGACATTTCCGGGCTGAAATAGCCCGTCATGGCCTTCTTGCCCTGACGGCTCGGCGCAACCGGGTTGCTGCTCGATCCGCTGCCGGAGCCTGCGCCAGTGCCACGGGCGATCGGCGCGGCCGCCCTCCCCTCCGGCTCGACCATCGCCGGCGCTGGCGCTGCATCGCGATCCCGCAATGCGAGCAATGATCCCTTCCGGCTCATGCGTTGGCCCTCCGCTTCCTAGATGCTTGCATGTTTACATGCTCGCATGTCCACTTGTAAAGCTGGCGCACCTCATCGGCCGCCTTGCCGCTCGGCTCGATCTCCATCGCCGTCTTGCCCTCGGCCGCCGCGTGGCGAAAGGCGGCGCGATCCGCGATATGGTGGGGGCAGGCGTCAAGCCCATAATCCTGCACGAGCTGCGCGGCTTCGTCATACATGCGCGGCGCGGTCGGGCTTCCCGCCGTGAAGATCACGAAAGCAGGCTTGCCGCGCATCTTCACAAGGCTGGCGGTCGTCTTGATCGCCGCCAAATCGAACGCGCTGGGGCGGCAAGGGATCAACACTAGGTCGGCCGCCTCGACGGCGGCGCTGGCGGCGCTGTCGGCGTGGGGCGGGGTGTCGATTACGATGAACGCCGCGCCCTGGCCCGTCGCCTGCTCGATCTTGGCGGCAAGGCGAGGGGGCGCGCTGTCGATCACGACCGGGGGCGCATCCTGTCGCCATGCCGCCCACTGGCTCGCCGTCGCCTGCGGGTCGACGTCGATCACAAGGGCGGTATGCCCGGAATCCTCGGCGGCGGCGGCCAGGTGCAAGGCGAGGGTGGTTTTCCCCGCGCCGCCCTTCTGGCTGATGATCGCGATTGTTGGCATGTGAATATCCTTACATGATCGCATGTTTGCATGTGGTCATACTGGCTTGCTCCGGTTGCGTCAACGAAACCCCGAACTGGCGCGCAGCGTCAATGAAACCCCGAATTGCGGGGAGGGGAGGGCGGTCTAGCCGTCGTCGCCGCCCTCATCCTCGCTGCCGTCGTCCAGCGGCTCATGCTCCATGCGGCCGTGATCCTCGATCGGGCAAAGCGGCGCTCCGGCCAGCTCAAGCCATTTGCGCGCGGTCCTCACGGTATAGCCGCACGTCGCGCACTCGCATTTGAGCATCCGGGTTTTCTGCTTCTTCGGCGCGGTCGACTCCCCATCGGTGTCGAGACGGGCATGGGGGAGGGGGCCAACGGCGTCCAAGATCGGCGCGACGGCCGCAAGAAACGCCTCGCCGGGGGTGGTGGCGCGCATCGGCCCGACGAGCCCCAGCCCCAGCGCGATCCGTTTAAACGCTTTCCCATGCCCTGCCGGGATGCCGACGGCGGCATGGACCAGCTCATGCGCGAGGATGGCCGCGATCTGCGCCGGCATGGCGTCAGGCGCGTGCGCGAGGTCGGGCCGGATGAAGATTTCAAAATGCCCGTCCGCGCTCAGCCGGTTATCCCAGCACTCGCCGATCGCCTTGCCCTTCCGGCCCGAGCTGGTGAAGCCGATCGCCACGCGGATACGCGCGGGCAGGGGAGCGTCCAACGCCGCGAACAAGGGGGCCATGCCCGCCGCCACCCGATTGAGCCAGCTTTCCCGGTTGTCCTGTTCCATACCTTCTACTCCCTTCAAATCGCCCTGCGGGGCGATGGCTGCGGCCATCGCTCCCGAGTTCGCGCGGAGCAGCCGGCGAGAGAGGGGGGCAGCGGGAATCTGCGGGAGTGGTGCGGGCGGGCGCTTCGCGCCAACCCGGTCCCGCTGATTGCCGTTGCTGGGGAGAGGCGGCCGGGACCGCCTTTCCCCATGCGAACGAACATCATGCCGGCGCACGCCGGCACCATGCCCGAGATCCGCTTGCGATCTCGGCCCCGCCATGTGGGTCGTCACCTTCGGCCAAGACCGCTTGCGGGCTTGGGGAGCGAAGCGAGTAGAGCCACGGTGCCGCGCAGCGGCAGGCGCAGTCTCCTCGCCTAGATTGAAATTGTTGCTCAAATGAGCTACATCGTTCGTCTGACTAGGGAGATTCCAATGGCTGCTACCGCGTTCGTGCGTGCGCGCATCGACGAAACATTGAAGGATGAAGCCGCCGCCGTCCTAGCCGAGCTGGGGCTGACGGTTTCCGATGTGGTCCGCATGACGCTTACGCGGGTCGCCAAGGACCATGCCTTGCCGTTCGAGCTGAAGGTGCCCAACGCCGAGACGCGCGCCGCGATCGAATCGTCCCGCGCGACCATGAAGGCGCGTCGTGCGCGCTTCACCGATCCCAAGGAACTGTTCGATGCCCTCGACCAAGAAGCCCGCCAGCAGTAAGCGGGCTTCGTTCCCAAGAGAGGCATCCTACGAAAAGCGGTTCGTCAAGGATTGGGAGCGGCTGTCGCGCAGCGGCCGCTACAACATGAACCAGCTCAAGGAAGCGATGATGCTGCTCATCGCCAACGATGCGCCGCTTGGCCCGGAATGGCTGGACCACGCCCTCAAGGGCGATTGGAGCGATCATCGCGAGTGCCATATCGGCGGCGATTTCCTGCTGATCTACACGATTGAGGGCAATCTGGTGAACTTCGTGCGCGCGGGAACCCATTCGGAACTGTTCGAGTAATCGGCTCGACGGCCGAACGTTTGGAAGGCAGGGCAATGAACGCCGACGACATGAAGGTCGAAACCTTCGCCTGCGTCTTTGACGCAATCGCCGACACGCCGGAGGAGGCGACGGAGTTGAGGACGCGCGCGGACCTGATGCGGGGCATCACCGCGCGGGTGAAGTCGTGGGACGTGCCGCTGGGCGAGGCCGCCAAGCGGCTCGGGCTGACGCCGCCCCGCCTCAACGACCTCCTGCGCGGGAAGTTTAACAGATTCTCGCTGGATGACCTGATGACCGCCGCGACGGCGGCGGGCATCGCGCCGCCGGCACCGCGCAAAAGCTCGTGGGATGACCTGCGCGGGATAGTGAAGGGCAACGGCGCGCGGTTCACGATCGAGGAAATCAACGACGCCATCGCCGAAGCCGGCGCAGCAGCCGGCATGGCCGGGATGAACGACCATGACGGGGACTGATCGAAACGGCGAAATCCTTTATCCACCGATGGAGGCGGCCGAAATCCGGCGGTGCGCCAGGAGAGCGGTTTGAGCCAGGCCGGGTTTGCGCGCTTGCTGTGGGCGCACAAGCGCACGGTCCAGCGCTGGGAGGCCGGCACGATGCGGCCGACTGGCGCGGCGCTCGCCTTGCTGACGCTGGTGAAGCGGCGCGGCATCCAGATTCTCACCTAGAAGGATTGATAGAATGGCCGGCCATCGCCCCTTTTCCGATCTTATGAAAGATTGGAGTCCCGAGCGCCGCGCGCGTAATGAGGCCCATAAGGCGAAGTTGGAGGCCGAGTTGATGGGCCGCGCTGCTACGCGCGATGCGATCGAAGAACTGGAAGCTGGCAAGGGCGTGCGCTTCACCAGCGTTGAGGCGCTTATGTCTGATCTCCATGATGACGATTGATCGACCCGAAACGGCGGCCGAGTTTTTCGCGCGGCGCTCCAAAGGTCGTGCGGTGGGTGATCTCGACCGCATTCTCGACAAGGTGCCTGATCGGCCGCCGGAACCCGGCGACGAATTGAAGGCTGGACGCCCGATCGCCTACATCGCCGGTAATCGGCGAGGGTGCCGCGAGATCCGCGCACGCGATCTCGCCCGCCATGTGGGCCGGAACCTTGGGCCAGGACCGCTTGCGGGCTTGGGGAGCGCAACGAGTAGGGCCACGGTGCCAGCGCCAGGCGCTTAGATCATTTTGGCTATCAGCCTTGCACTAGTGCAACCTTTGCACTACATTGAAGCATGGTCACGATGTTTCGCGGTCCCCGCTGGAAAATTGCCGTCTATGGCCGCGATCATGGCGTGCCGCATTTCCACATCGAAGGCCCGGATTTCCGCTGCTCGGTGGCGATTGCATCGTTTGACGTGATCGTGGGCACCGTGTCGGCGGCGGTCTTGAAGGACGCATTGGAATGGGCGCGGCCTAATCAGGCTTTGCTCATGCAGACGTGGCAGGAGTTGAACGGATGAACATCACCGACAAGGCCCGCACCATTACCGCCGTGCGCGCGACCGGGCCGTCATCGCTGCATCTGTCCTGGTCGGAAGGGACGGCGGCTGATCTCGATCTTGGCGCGGTCCTCGCCGATCGCGCCTTTGCCGCGCTGCGCGATCCGGGCGAGTTCGCCAAGGTCGAAGTGGGCGATTGGGGTCATAGCCTGGCCTGGCCTTCGGGTGCGGAGCTGGGCGCGGACATGCTGTGGCTCGAAACGCTGTCGGCAACCGGGCATGGCGATGTGCGCGCCTTCCTCGAATGGCGGCTGCGCCATGCGCTGTCGCTGTCGAAGGCGGCCGATGCGCTTGGCGTCTCGCGCCGCATGGTCGCCTACTACTCCAACGGCGAAAAGAAGGTGCCGAAACCAATCTTGCTGGCGTGCCGGGGCTGGGAAGCCAGCAATGGGCTATACCGGGCCGCCTAACCGGACATGAGAGCGATCTTCATCCGCCACGGCGAAAACACCGGCAACGCCGGCGTGCCCTGCCACGATCTCGCGACGATCGCGCTGACGGAGCGCGGCCACGAACAGGCGCGCGCGGTCGCGGCGAGCTGGACGCAAGCGCCCGCGCTCATCGTCACCTCGCCCTATACCCGCACCCGGCAGACGGCCGCGCCGACGATCGCGCGCTTTCCAGGCGTGCCGGTGGAAGTGTGGCCGATCGAAGAGTTCACCTATTTGCAACCTGCGCGCTGGAACGGCACGCGCAGCGCCGAACGGATGCCGCACCTAGAACGCTATTGGCGCGAGGCCGATCCTGACTACTGCGACGGGGAAGGGGCGGAGAGTTTCAGCACCCTGTTACGGCGCTGCGAGGCGGCGCTAACGCGCCTCGCCGCCATGCCTGCGGGATCGCTGGCCTATGTGGGGTCATTTGCGGGAGGGGGCGAAATCCTACGCTAAGCCGAGGACGCGCTTGCC
>NZ_LSJY01000110.1 GCF_001556865.1 Sphingobium sp. CCH11-B1
GCAGCTTTGCAGGACTACGCCGCGTTCCTCCGCATTACCGCTTCCTCGCGATAAGCGATCATTCACGGCAACCTCCGCGACGCGCTGGAGGCCACCCGGATCGTCGATAGCGAAACCGGCGGGACGCTCAATTCCGGTGCCAAGTCCGCAGCGCTCTCGATCTTCGAGGGAACCAAGCAGCGCTTCTTCGCGCAGCTGCTTCTGTCGATGAAGCTGCCCAGCCTGTTACCAGCCATCGACGCAGCGATTGCCGAGGGGAACGCCGTGGTCGTCCAACTGGTCTCGACCGCAGAAGCCATGCTCAATCGCCGGCTTGCCGACCTCTCTGATGAGGAGCGCGAAGCGCTGGAGATCGATCTGTCCCCGCGGGAATATGTGTAATGTGGAGCTCCACATTAGATGTATTCTTTGCAGTCGCAGTTTATGTCGAGCGTGGCGGCGAGAGACGCAGGTTTCCTTCGGTTTTCCATGATTTCACTCCAGATAATTACGGTTCCCTCGACCTGAACAAGTCGAAGGAACCAACATGCGATCAAGATCATTATTGTCGTTTCGAGCGGCCCGGCTCCGGGTCGAAGACCCGCCCAGTCACGACGCTCTACTCACCGCATTCCTCTCCTCTCTGTCGCTCGACGAGAGGTCAGGCAGTGCGATTCTGTTTGGCGCTGCGGCCCGTCATTTCCTGCATTGGATGGAACTGCATGGGATCGCGATCCGCACGATCGACGATCGGACCGTTCGGCGGTTCGAGAAGCATCGGTGCCGTTGCCACCGGTATTCGGCGCAGCAGCCAGTCTATAAGGCGGACATTGCAGCGCGAGTCAGGCGCTTCGTCCGCTTCCTGGAGGATCAAGGCTACGTCGGTGTCGACGACGGGATCGACGATCTGCCACGGCACCTCGCCGACTATTTCGATGGGATCGATCGCTTGCAACTCGCGCAAGGACCGGCCCAGTCCTATCGATCCGAGGCCGAGCATTTCGCGGCCTGGCTTCGCATTGCGCGACGACAATGGGCCGATATCGATGACACGATCATCGACCAGTACGGCGCGCATGATTGTCGATG
>NZ_LSJY01000111.1 GCF_001556865.1 Sphingobium sp. CCH11-B1
CCAATGCCGCCGCAACCGGGCATAGATGATGCTGGTCAGGCCGAATTCGGCCGAGATGGTGAAATTGCCGAAGGCGACGAGCAGCAGGAACGCCTGGAACTCCGCGATCGGCAGCACGCGCACGAACACGAAGGTCACGGCAAAGCCCCAGACCATCACGATGCCGACATTGGCCAGCTTCACCAGCGCAAGGATGCGGGCGGACCCCTCCAGCCGGCCCGGCCCCTCGCCCCCCCGGCGGCTCACTCGCGCGCGGCTCCCGCCGGCTTGCGCGCGCGGAACAGCCGGTCGTCCAGCGCGTGGAAATGGCGCACATCGGGATCGATGGAGGCTGCGTCGATCTCCTCCAGGTCGAAACCCGCCGCGCGGATGCGGTCGGCGAAGTCCGGGCCATATTGGCGCACATGGTCCCATTGGCCAAAGCGCCGCTCGCGCTCGCGCGGGGACATGGCGAAACTGCCGTCCTGCGTCGGCTTATCCCATAGCGGCACGATCAGCCACGCCTCCCCGCCCGGCTTGAGCGCCCGGTGGATGTTGCGCAGCACCGCGCCGTCATCGGGCACATGCTCCATCACATGGCTGGCGTAGAAGAGGTCGTACCGGCCCTCCTCCGCCATTTCCATGAGGTCGATGCGCCGCATTCCGGGCACCGGATAGATTTCCGGGTGCAGGTCGGCGGGCACATAGTCGGCGGCGATCGAAAAGCGGCGAACCAGGCTCGCCTCATTGGGCGCGACATGCAGCACGGCGCCATCGGCCGGCACGTTCAGCCGCTCCTGCCCGATCAGCCAGTTCATCAGCCGTTCGCGCGGCGACGCGTTGCATTCGGGGCATCCCCACTCGCCATTGTCGCCATAGCGGAAAAAGCCGACCACAGTCGCGCCGCATGCCGGACAGCCACGATTGCGGCGCGCGCCCATCGCCTTGCGGACCTTCAGCAGTCCTTTCGTCAAATGCTTGCCGGCGGCCTTCGCCACCCGCTGGACAGTAATCACCCGATGCTCCGCTGCGCCATGCTCATGGCCCGCGCTATACTATAAGCCGTACATTTTGCGAGCGCTTATGCCAGCAGCTCCCGCACCAGCTCCGGCACCAGCAGGCTTGCGGGGCCGAGCCGGCTTTCATGGAAATACAGGCTTCCCGCAGACGGATCGAGGTTCAGCTCCAGCGTGCGCGCGCCATGATGCCGCGCCGTCTGAACGAAGCCGGCGGCGGGATAGACCGCGCCCGACGTGCCGATCGACACGAACAGGTCAGCGTCCTGCAACGCTGCGTCGATCTCGTCCATCCGATAGGGCATCTCTCCGAAGAAGACGATGTCGGGCCGCAACGCGGGCCTGCCGCACCCGTCGCATGTGCTTCCAGGCGGCAGCGCCGCTTCCCAGGGCGCGGCCTTGCCGCATGCTGCGCACAGCGCCGATTTCAGTTCGCCATGCATGTGGATCAGCCGTTGCGCCCCCGCCCGCTCGTGCAGGTCGTCGACATTCTGCGTCACGATCAGCAGTTCTCCGCCCCACGCCCGGTCGAGCGCCGCCAGCGCCTCATGCGCGGCATTGGGCGCGACCTCCTTCAGCTTCGCCCGCCGCTCGTCATAGAAACGGTGCACCAGCGCCCTGTCCCGCGCCAGTGCTTCGGGCGTGCACACATCCTCGACCCTGTGCCCTTCCCACAGTCCGTCCGGCCCGCGAAAGGTCGCCAGCCCGCTCTCCGCCGAAACCCCCGCGCCGGTCAGGATGACGATGTTGTGAATGTCCCGAGTCATGCCGTGACGATAGCGGCGGGAACGGGCGGCGGGAATGGGCAGGTGACGAAAGGGGATGACGGCAAAGCCACGACGATAGGAACGTCCCCTGTCGCGTTTCGGCCGGCGTGTCGCACGAATGCTTATCGAAAACTTTACCGGCCCTCCGCTAGAGCCATGGGCAAAGACCATAGCCGGACATCATTTCATGCGCTTTCCCCATGCCCTGCTCCTGTTCCTTGCGGTGGCGAACCCGCAGCCCGCCTTCGCGCAGGTGGCGGTCGCGGACAGCGGCGACACCGGCTGGATGATCCTGTGCGCATTGCTGCTGATGCTTGCCGCGCTGCCGGGACTGATGCTGCGCTTTGCGGGACAAGTGAACGTGCGCGGCGCCCTGTCTGTCGCCGCGCAGATCGCCGCCGTCGCGGGCGTCGTGTCGCTCGCATGGGCCATTGCAGGGTACAGCCTTGCCTATGCGCCCGGCGACAGCTGGCTGGGCGGCGGCGCGAACCTGATGCTCGCCAATCTCGGGGCATTGCGCGACGGGCTGACCGTGCCCGAATCGGCCTTCGTCCTGTTCCAGCTCGCCCTTGCCCTGCTCGCGGCCGGGCTGATGGTGGGCGCGGTGGCGGAACGCACCGCGATCGGCTGGTGGATCGCCTTCGCGCCGCTCTGGCTGCTGCTCGTCTATGCGCCCGTGGTCCACGCCGTCTGGAGCGGCGGCTGGCTGGCGGACCTCGGCGTCATGGATTTTGCCGGCGGGCTGACCGTCCACGCCACGGCCGGATTTTCCGCGCTGGCGCTGGCCCTCATCGTTGGCGGCCGCCGCGAAGGGACGCAGCCGGGCCATGCCCCGCTCCTCGCCCTCACCGGCGGCGCGCTGCTGTGGATCGGCCTGTCCGGCGCGGTCGGCGGCTGGGCGCTCGGCGCGACCGACGACGCGGCGACCGCCATCCTCAACCATCATTTCGCTGCCTGCGCGGGCGCGCTTTTCTGGGCGCTGCTCGACCGGCTGCTTGCGCGGCGGAGCAGCGCCACCGGCATCCTGTCGGGCGCGCTGGCCGGGATCGCCGCCATCTCCGCCTCCGCCGCGCTGGTCGGGACCGGCGGCGCGATACTGATCGGCGCCATCGCCGCGATCCTGTGCCGCCTCGCTGCGTCGGTTGCGGGCAAATGGGTGGACGATGCCGCGCAGATCTTCGTCATCCACGGCGCGGCCGGCGTGCTGCTGCTGCCGGTCTTCGCCCTGCCGATCATGGGCGGCGTCGGGTTCGAACAGAATGTCAGCCTGACAGGCGCGCTCGCCGCGCAGGGCATCGGCATCCTCGTGGTCGCGCTCTGGGCACTGGTCGGCAGCGCCATCGCGGCCCTCATGGTGTCGCTGCTCATCCCCATGCGCGTCAGCCCGCAGGCCGAAACGGAGGGGCTGGATGCCGCCCAGCACGGCCAGCAAAGCTGGGATTTCCGCTGATCCGATGACGGTCCCGCCGCCCTCGCCTCCGGCGTCCGTCGCCGTCGCCATCTTCGCGCATCAGGAGGAGCGCCGGATCGGCCGCTGCCTCGCCTCGCTGCCGCTGGATCGGCCGGACACGGTCTTCCATGTCCTGGTGAACGGCTCCACCGACAGGACCGCCGAACGCGCGAAAGCAGCCGCGGGCGGGCGCGCCAACATCTTTGTCCACGACATCGTTCAGGGCGGCAAGTCGCGCACCTGGAACCACGCTGTCCACAGGCTGCTGACCGGCCGGGAAAGCACCGTCATCTTCATGGATGGCGACGCGGAGATCGTCGCCGGGTCGATCGATGCGCTGGTGGCCGATCTGGCCGCGAACCCCGCCGCCAACGCCGCTGCCGGGCTGCCGATGAACGGGCGGATGGCGGCCGCCTATCAGGCCGGGCTGCGCGCGGAAGGCGGCCTGTTCGGCGATCTCTATGCGCTCTCCGGCCGCTTCGTCGCCGCCATTCGCGACCGGGGCCTGCGCTTGCCCGACGACCTGATCGGCGACGACGGGCTGGTGGCGAGCTGGGCGCACACGGACCTTCAGCCGGACAGCCATTGGGTGCATGACCGGGTGCTGGCCTGCGACGGGGCGGGTTTCCTGTGTGAACAGGTCAGCCTGTTCCGCCCCGCCAGCTGGCTGATGCAATATCGGCGGCTCACCAGCTATTCGGTGCGATTCTTTCAGAACCGCATCCTGTCCGACATCATGACGCGCGAGGGGCCGGATGGGCTCCCCGCGCGTCTTGCGAGCCTTTACGGCGAATGGCTGCCCCGCTGGCGCCCGCGCCCCGGCCTCACCGGCTGGTTCGACCGGAAAGCGCTTCAGCGGATGCGCAAGGCGGCCAGTTAACGGTCGCGGCCAGCGAGTTCCTTGTTCACATACAGCGCGATCATCGTCGCCACCGCGCCCGAAAGCAGATACACGCCCGACGCCGCCAGCCCGAACTTGACCGACAGCAGCAGCGCGACCAGCGGCGCGAAACCAGCGCCCACCAGCCAGGCAAGGTCGGAGGTCAGCGCCGAACTGGTATAGCGCGCCTCGGTCGCGAAGTTGGACGCGACCACGCCCGACGACTGGCCGAAGGCAAGGCCCAGCAGCATGAAGCCCAGGATCATGAACGCCACTTCGCCCAGGTCCCCGCCGTTCAGCAGCAGCGGCGCCATCACGCTGAACACCGCGATGCCGCCCGCCGACCAGCCGAGCAGCGAGCGGCGGCCGATCTGGTCGGCGATGAAGCCCGATACGACGATCGCCAGCAAGCCCACGGACGCGCCGATCATCTCGATGATGAGGAAGCGTTCGATCGGCTGATTGGTGTAGAGCGCGACCCAGCTCAGGGGAAACACCGTCACCATGTGGAACAGTGCGAAGCTGGCCAGCGGCGCGAAGGCGCCGATGATGATGTTGCGCCCCTCCGCCTTCAAGGTCGGCAGCACGGGCGAAGGCACCAGGTCACGCTGTTCGAACAGCCGCGCGAACTCATGCGTGACGACGATGCGCAGCCGCGCGAACAGCGCCACCACGTTGATCGCGAACGCCACGAAGAAGGGATAGCGCCAGCCCCAGCTGATGAAATCCTCCGGCGACAGATTGAGCAGGAAGAAGGCGAACAGCCCGCTCGCCACCAGCAGCGCCAGCGGCGCGCCAAGCTGCGGCACCATCGCATACCAGCCGCGCTGGTGCTGCGGCGCATTCAGCGACAGGAGCGAGGCAAGCCCGTCCCACGTGCCGCCCAGCGCGATTCCCTGCGCGGCGCGCAGGATGACCAGCACTAATGCAGCATAATGGCCAATCGTCTCGTAACCCGGTAGGAAAGCGATGGCCACGGTCGAACTGCCCAGCAGGAACAGCGCGCCGGTCAGCTTCGTGCCGCGGCCATAGCGGCGGTCGATCGCCATGAAGACCAGCGAACCGATCGGGCGGGCAATGAAGGCCACGGAAAAGATGGCGAAGGAATAGAGCGTGCCGGTCAGGGCGTCCACATAGGGGAAGACCAGGCTGGGGAATACGATCACCGACGCGATGGCATAGACGAAGAAATCGAAGAATTCGGAGGTGCGACCGATGATCACACCGATGGAAATATCACCTGGCGCAATCGCATGGTCGCGCGCGTTGATCTTGCGCGCGTCATCCTCAAGTGGCGTGGAGGTGAAGGCAATGGCCCCAGAATTCATAGGCATCCGCTCCTTGGCTGGGCCGCCGACGCGGTTTGCTCGTCTGCCAGCGGCCAGGGAAAGGCAACATAACAGAAAACCGCCAGAGTCTAAGCAGTATCCCACCCCCTTAATAATTTTTGCGTCCGCACAGAATGGGACAAATTGCCCACTGGCCGACTCTGTAAAGAGGGGGTAGGCGCGCGCCATGTCACAGCCACTCTCTCCCAACCGGATCAGGCTTTTGCGCTGGTCGGCCCCGATTCTGGCGGCGCCCCTTGCCGGGTGCAACTGGGTCGTGATGAACCCCTCCGGCGATATTGCGCTGCAACAACGCGACCTGATCCTGATCTCCACCGCGCTGATGCTGCTCATCGTGCTGCCGGTGATGGCGATGGTCGTCTGGTTCGCGATCCGCTATCGGGCCGGCAACCAGGCGACCGAGAAGGACTATGACCCGGACTGGGATCACAGCACCAAATTGGAGCTGCTGA
Source organism: Sphingobium sp. CCH11-B1 (assembly GCF_001556865.1). Lineage (GTDB taxonomy): Bacteria > Pseudomonadota > Alphaproteobacteria > Sphingomonadales > Sphingomonadaceae > Sphingobium. The sequence continues at coordinate 5,894 of NZ_LSJY01000111.1, forward strand.
TCTGGTCGGCGCCGCTGCTCATCATCATCTGCCTCGGCGCGCTGACCTGGGTCAGCACTCACAAGCTGGACCCCTATCGCCCGCTCGACCGCATCGACGCCGGGACCGCCATCGATCCAAAGGCGAAGCCGCTGGTGGTGCAGGTGGTGGCGCTCGATTGGAAATGGCTGTTCATCTATCCTGAACTGGGCATCGCCACCGTCAACGAACTGGCGGTCCCGACCAACGTGCCCGTTCGCTTCGACATCACCGCATCGACCGTGATGAACAGCTTCTACGTGCCGGAACTGGCTGGCCAGATCTACGCCATGCCCGGCATGAAGACGCAGCTCAACGCCGTCGCCAACCGGCCGGCGTCCGGCAAGGGCCTGTCCGCCAACTATTCGGGCGCGGGCTTCACCCACATGCGCTTTAACTATCAGGCGATGGACCGGGCCGGCTTCGACAAGTGGGTCGCGCTGGTCAGGGCAAGCAAGGTGCCGCTCGACCGCACCCTCTATCTCTCCCTCGCCAAGCCCAGCGAAAAGGCGCCGGTCGCCTATTTCACCGCCGCCGACCCCAAGCTGTTCGACGCGGTCGTCAACCTCTGCCCCCGGCCCGGCCAGCGCTGCATGGCCGAACTGATGCATGTCGACATGATGGGCGGGGCGGGCAAGGAATCCGCGCGTGACACGCGTGGTCTGCAATATGACTTTCCCGAAAGCCATGTGATCGAACAGACCGACCAGAATAAGGGGCAGGAAACCGCCCCCGACGCACCCGGTGCGCACGGCGCGCCGTCCGCCGATCCCTCTTCCCATGGCGGCGCGCACGCGCACGCCCAGCATCGGTAAGGCCCATGACTGGCACAATGACAACGACACAGATGATCTTCGGACGTCTGACCTGGGATGCGTTCCCATGGCATGAACCCATCGTCGTCGCGACGTTCGGCGCGGTGGTGCTGGGCGGCGTGGCGCTGGTCGGGGCGCTCACCTATTTCAAGCTCTGGGGCTATCTCTGGCGCGAATGGTTCACCAGCGTCGACCACAAGAAGATCGGCATCATGTACATGGTGCTGGGCCTCGTCATGTTCCTGCGCGGCTTTGCCGACGCGATCATGATGCGCCTGCAGCAGGCGATCGCCTTCAACGGGTCGGAAGGCTATCTGAACGCCCACCACTATGACCAGGTGTTCACCGCCCACGGCGTCATCATGATCTTCTTCGTGGCGATGCCCTTCATCACCGGCCTCATGAACTATATCGTCCCGCTCCAGATCGGCGCGCGCGACGTCAGCTTCCCGTTCCTCAACAATTTCTCCTTCTGGATGACGACGGGCGGCGCGGTGCTGGTGATGTGCTCGCTGTTCCTGGGCGAATTCGCGCAGACCGGCTGGCTCGCCTACCCGCCATTGTCGGGCATCGACTATAGTCCGGCGACCGGCGTCGACTATTATATCTGGGCGCTGCAGGTGGCAGGCGTCGGCACGACATTGTCGGGCATCAACCTGATCGCGACCATCATCAAGATGCGCGCGCCGGGCATGTCCCTCATGAAGATGCCGGTCTTCACCTGGACCTCGCTCTGCGCCAACGTCCTGATCGTCGCCTCCTTCCCGATCCTCACCGCGACGCTGGTCCTGCTTTCGCTGGATCGGTATGCCGGCACCAACTTCTTCACGAACGACTTCGGCGGCAACCCGATGATGTACGTGAACCTCATCTGGATCTGGGGCCACCCGGAAGTCTATATCCTCATCCTGCCGCTGTTCGGCGTCTTCTCGGAAGTCACCTCGACCTTCTCGAACAAGCGCCTCTTCGGCTACACCTCCATGGTCTATGCGACCTGCTGCATCATGGTGCTCTCCTACCTCGTGTGGCTGCACCACTTCTTCACCATGGGGTCGGGCGCCAGCGTCAACAGCTTCTTCGGCATCACGACGATGATCATCTCGATCCCGACGGGTGCGAAGCTCTTCAACTGGCTGTTCACCATGTATCGCGGCCGGGTCCGTTTCGAACTGCCGATGATGTGGACGGTCGCCTTCATGCTGACCTTCACGGTCGGCGGCATGACCGGCGTGCTGCTGGCGGTGCCGCCTGCGGACTTCGTGCTGCACAATTCGCTGTTCCTGATCGCGCATTTCCACAATGTCATCATCGGCGGCGTGCTGTTCGGCCTGTTCGCGGCGATCAACTACTGGTGGCCCAAGGCGTTCGGCTTCAGGCTGAACCAGTTCTGGGGGCATATCAGCTTCTGGTGCTGGAATGTGGGCTTCTGGCTCGCCTTCGGCCCGCTCTACGTCATGGGCCTGATGGGCGTGACGCGCCGGATGCGGGTGTTCGACGATCCCTCGCTGCAGATCTGGTTCGTCATCGCCGCCATCGGTGCTGCGACCATCGCCGTGGGCATCGGCGCGATGCTGATTCAGTTCGCCGTCTCCATATGGAAGCGGGACGAACTGCGCGACCTGTCGGGCGATCCGTGGAACGGCCGTACGCTGGAATGGGCGACCAGCTCGCCCCCGCCGGAATATAATTTCGCCTTCACGCCGGTCGTCTATGATGGCGACACCTGGGCGGACATGAAGCGGCACGGCTACAAGCGTCCGACGGCCGGCTTCCAGCCGATCCATATGCCCAGCAGCACGGGCACGGGCGTCATCCTCGCTGCCCTCGCCACGCTCTGCGGCTTCAGCCTCATCTGGTATATCTGGTGGCTTGCGGGCTTGAGCTTCATCGGCATGATCGCGGTCGCCATCGGCCACACCTTCAACTACAAGCGCGACTTCTACATCCCCGCGGATGTCGTGACGCGCACCGAGGAAGCGCGCACGCGCGCCCTCGCGGCGGGAGCCTGACTGATATGAGCAGTGTAGCTGCACCGGCGGAACCCAGGGCCTATCACCTGGCGCAGGAACCGCACCTCCATGAAGGCCACAGCACCATGCTGGGCTTCTGGATGTACCTGATGAGCGACTGCCTCATCTTCGCCATCCTCTTCGCCACCTATGCGGTGCTGGGCGGCAACTATGCCGGCGGGCCGGGGCCCAAGGACCTGTTCGACCTGCCGCTGGTGGCGCTCAACACCGCGATGCTGCTCTTCTCCTCCATCACCTATGGCTTTGCCATGCTGGCGATGGAAAAGAACAAGGTCAGCGCGACCCAGGGCTGGCTGTTCGTCACCCTGTTGTTCGGGGCTGCGTTCCTGTCCATCGAACTTTATGAATTTGCGCACTTGATCCATGAGGGCGCGGGTCCGCAGCGCAGCGCCTTCCTGTCGGCCTTCTTCACGCTGGTCGGCACCCACGGGCTGCACGTCACCTTCGGTTCGATCTGGCTGATCACGCTGATGGTGCAGGTCGCGCGCAAGGGGCTCATCTCTGCCAACAAGCGCCGCCTGATGTGCCTTTCCATGTTCTGGCACTTCCTCGACGTCATCTGGATCGGCGTCTTCACCTTTGTCTATCTGATGGGAGTCCTGCGGTGAACGATGCTGTCCATCCCCATGGCGGGCATGACCATGCCCATCATGACGATCATCACGACGCCGGCGCGCATGGCAGCTTCGGCAGCTACATGATCGGCTTTGGCCTGTCGGTGATCCTGACGGCCATCCCCTTCTGGCTCGTCATGTCCGGCGTGCTGGGCGACCCGCGCCTCACCGGCTTCGTCATCATGGCCTTCGCCGCGGTGCAGGTCGTCGTCCATATGATCTACTTCCTGCACATGAACACCCGGGTCGAAGGCGGCTGGTCCTTCATGGCGATGATGCTGACGCTGGTGCTGGTCGTCATCACCCTGTCCGGCTCCATGTGGGTCATGTATCATCTGAACAGCAACATGATGCCGCACGCGCAGCAGGACATGGGCGACATGAACATGGACATGGGGTCGACGCAGGAAATGCGCACCATGGACGATATGGGCGGGCACGATATGGGTGGGCACAACATGAGCGAGATGCCGTGACATCTGCGGGGTCCGGCGGGCGCCGCCGGCGCTCCCGATCGGCCTGACGTCGATCGCCCTGCTCCTCTTTTCCGGCTTCGCCGCGCTTGGCATCTGGCAGGTGCAGCGCCTGGGCTGGAAACGTGACCTGATCGCCCGGGTCGACGCCCGCATCCATGCCGCCCCCGTCCCCGCACCGGATCGCGCCGCCAGGGCAGACGAATATCGCCGGGTCGCGACCAGCGGGACGTTCCTTCACGACAAGGCTGCGCTGGTCCAGGCGTCCACCATGCTCGGCCCCGGCTTCTGGCTGCTGGCCCCGCTGCGTCGCCCGGATGGCAGCATCGTGCTGGTGAATCGCGGCTTCGTTCCCGACCGCCGCACAGGTTATGACCGGCCGGCGGGCAATGTGCGGGTGACGGGCCTGCTGCGCCTCTCCGAACCGGGCGGCGGCTTCCTGCGCGACAATGATCCCGCCGCCGACCGCTGGTATTCACGCGATGTCGCCGCCATCGCCCGGTCGCGGGGCGTGAAGGCGATTCCCGACTATTTCATCGACGCGCAGGCATCTCCCTCGCGCCAGGCCTATCCCGTCGGTGGCCTCACCGTCGTGCGCTTCCCCAACAATCACCTGCAATATGCGATCACCTGGTTCACGATGGCGGCGATGACTGTCGCGGGCTATATCCTGGTCCTGCGCAGGACCGCGAAGGACGGCGACCGGTGAAGACTGCCCGTAC
>NZ_LSJY01000112.1 GCF_001556865.1 Sphingobium sp. CCH11-B1
CCGATCACGCCTGCACCTCAGACCGTCGAGCCTTACCCGGCGCCGTCCGAACCGGATGTTGCGGAACCGGTGATTGCGGAGCCCGAAACGGCGGCGCAAAATCATCGGTTCGACGACATCTATGCCGGCGTTCGCGGGAGCGCCGAGGACGCGGAGGCATGGACAGATACGCCGCCCCCGGCGAAGCGGCGCCGCAACGTGCTGAAGCTATGGACCTATGCCGCCGCCGCTTTCTGCCTGATCGTCGCGGCGGCGGGCGGGGCGCTTTATTATTTCGGCACACCTGGATGGATGGTGTCGATGGGCCTGCTGTCGGAAGAGGGCGATCCCGACCTGCTATTCTATCTGTCGAAGCCCGCCGAGCGGCGCAAGCTGCCGACCGGGGAGGAATATTTCGCATTCGGCGCGCGGATCGTGAACAGCGGAGCGGAGACATTGCCCGTGCCGCCGGTGCTGGTGCAGTTGCGCGACCGGCAGAATCGCCTGGTGTTCAGCTGGACCACCAAGGCGGACAAGACCCGACTGAAACCCGGCGAGGAAGCGTCGATCAACGAGAGCCGGATCGACATTCCCAAAAATGCCGAAAACCTGTCGCTGACGTTCGTCCAGTAGCGCCATGCCGGGCGGCGTTCAGGGATAGCTGACCGTCTTAGGCCGGCCCTGAGGGATGGGAATGAATTCCTGATCGTCGCCGGGGATGAGGGGAAAGCGCAATGCTTCCCAATCTTCGCGCGCCTGCATCAGGCGGTCGGGGCGCGACGACACGAAATTCCACCAGACGTGGCGTGGCGAGGTGAAGGCGTCACCGCCGCACAGCACGATCCGTCCGCCGTCGACGCTCGACAGCGTCGCCGATATGCCGGGGCGCAACACGTAAAGCGTCTGCGGAGTCAGCATCAGCCCGTCCAGCATCGCGTCGCCACCGGACACATAGAGCGCGCGCTCGTCGGTCGAGGCGTCGATCGCGATGCGGCCGCCAGGCATGAGCTGAATATCGGCATAGATGGTGTGGGCGTAGGTCGTCACCGGCGAAGTCTCGCCCCAGAGCGACCCCATGATGACCCGCGCCCGCGCCGCGCCATCGTCGATCACCGGCAGCGCGTCGGCCGCCACATGCTCGAAGGCGGGGTCCATTTCCTCCACGGCGTCGGGCAGGGCAAGCCAGGTCTGGATCGCGGAGAGCTTGGACGCCTTGGCACGGTCCTCATCAGGTGAGCGCTCGGAATGGACGATGCCCTTCCCGGCCGTCATGAGGTTGACCGCGCCCGGCTCAATGCGTTGCTGCGTGCCCAGCGAGTCCCGGTGCAGGAAGGCGCCCTCGTACATATAGGTGACGGTGGCGAGGTTGATGTGCGGATGCGGGCGTACGTCTATCCCCTGCCCCGGCCCGAACTGCGCCGGCCCGGCCTGGTCGAAGAAGATGAAGGGGCCGACCATGGTGCGTCCCTTGACCGGGAGCGAGCGATGCACCTTGAAGTCGCCAAGGTCATGGGTGGTGGGCGTCACGGTCTGCATGAGGAGGTCGTCGAAGGTCATGGCGCGTCCAGTTCGGGATAGTGGCGGAATAGATCTTCGCCACTGAAGGGAAGCCGCCGGTCACTGCCGAGATAGTCCTGCAATTCAGGCAGGGCCGCAACCCTGTCATGGAGAACGGAGAGTTTCGGAAATGCGTCGCAAAGCGTCGCCATGCGCAGGGGGAATGCGTAGCGCAGCCCGGCCAGGAGATGGAAGAGCGAGAAGTCCGCATAGCTCCAGCGCCCGCCGCCCAGCCAGTCGCCTGGCTGGGCGGCAAGAGCGCGTTCGAACCAGTCCAGATATTTGGGGATGCGCCGGTTGCGAAACTCCTCCGTCCGGCGCAACGCTTCGGCCTTCTGGTCCTCATAATAGAGATCGACGCCGACCGGATGGTGCGCGTCATGCGCTTCGGCCACCATGTCCATGATGGTGAGTTGCACCTGTGCCAGCCAGTAGCGCGCCTTCATGCCGGAAGGGCCACATTCGTGCCGTTCCGACAGGTAGAAGAGGATGTTCGCGGTCTGGGACACCGTTGCGCCGTCGATCGACAGATAGGGCGGCGCGAAAGCCGGCCCACGATCATGACGCGCCATGTCGGCAATGAGGGCTTCGGCCCCCTGCTCTCGCGCGCAATCATGATAGGGGATGCCGCAGGCTTCGAGCGTCAGCCGGACGAATTCGCCCCGCCCCGTGATGCTCGGCCAGTACCAGAAATCATAGGCCATGGCTGTCATGCTCCTTGTCGGGGAGCAGAACCCGCGAGCGCGCCCGAAAGTCTCACGCCTCGCCGGGTGCGCGGGCTTTGATGGCGAGGGCGTGGACCTTGTCGCGCAGCAGGTCGGCAAGCGCGCTGTTCACCAACCGCTGGCGGGCGACCCGGCTCTCTCCGATGAACCGGCTGGCGGTGATGTCGACGGTGAAATGGCTTTCCCCCGATCCGTCATGCCCGGCATGGCCGCGATGCTTTTCGCTGTCGTCGATGACCGCGAGTTGCTCCGGCGACAGGGCAGCGCGCAGCCGCGCCTCGATTTCAGTGGCGATCGGGCCTGCCATTGGGCCTTTGAGGTCGGTGGTCATCTTTCCTATATAGACGGTTTGCCCAGACTTTCATCAGGACCATCTTGTCTACCGATCCTTTTTCGACCCGTCGCTTCAACCGTTTCCACGGGCGCGTGGAAAGCGACCGCCCCTGCGCGGTCGAGGGCTGCCCGGAACCCGGCGAGTTCCGGGCGCCGCCGCTGGAAGACGGCCCATCCCATCGGGAAGGGCCGCGCTGGCGCTGGCTGTGCCTGGACCATGTGCGCGCATTCAATCAGGGCTATAATTTCTTCACCGGCATGAGCCCGGAGGAGATCGCCGCAGCCCAGCGACCCTATGCGGGGTGGGAGAGGGAAACCCGCGCCTTCTCCTCCAACGCCACCAGCCCGCCACCCAAATGGTCGGACTTTCAGGATCCGCTCGACGCCATCGGCGCGAAGTTCCGCGAGCGGGTGGCCAAGGCGCGCGAGGCGAACCAGATGCGGCAGGATGGCAAGTTTCTGTCGGGCGAAGATCGCAAGCAACTGGCCGTCATGGGTCTGTCCATCGACGCGGACCGCAAGGCGCTGCGCACCCGCTACACCGAATTACTGCGGCGGTATCACCCCGATCATAATGGCGGCGACCGCAGCCATGAAGGCGCCTTGCAGGATGTAATCGAGGCCTATGGCCATCTGCGCAAGGCAGCCGCTTTCGCTTAACTTCGCATATTTCCCGCAGAATTCGACATTTCATTACGGGAATAGGATATTTTCTGTCCAATCGCCCCTGACCATCATCGTGGGGATCATGGCGAAAAAGCAGTGGATAGGACAGGAACAGGCCAGTTCGTGCCGAAGGGCCGCTTGATCGGTACGACCCGAGGCCCCACTCTATCGACACGCCCCGAATGGATCGGATAGGGGCGGATGACAGACTCGCAGAAAGATGATGTGCCGATGACCGACATTTCCAACGTCCAGCCGGACGCCCGCGCCGATACGCTGCTGGACGCGCCAGACCGCGAGGTGGACGCGCGGGAGGTTTTCGGCGTCGATGTGGATATGAAAATCCCCGCCTTTTCCCAGGCCGACGAGCGGGTGCCGGACCTCGACCCCGCCTATGTGTTCGATCCCGACACCACGCTCGCGATCCTGGCGGGTTTCGCGTTCAACCGCCGCGTGATGGTGCAGGGCTATCACGGCACCGGCAAGTCGAGCCATATCGAGCAGGTCGCCGCCCGCCTGAAATGGCCCTGTATCCGTATCAACCTCGACGCGCATATCAGCCGCATCGACCTGGTCGGCCGCGACGCCATCGTGCTTAAAGAAGGCCAGCAGGTGACGGAATTCCGCGAAGGATTGCTCCCCTGGGCGTTGCAGCGGCCGGTCGCGCTCGTGTTCGACGAATATGATGCGGGACGGCCCGACGTCATGTTCGTGATCCAACGCGTGCTGGAGACGGACGGCAAGATGACGCTGCTCGACCAGAACCGGGTGATCCGCCCCAACCCGCATTTCCGCCTGTTCGCGACCGCCAACACGGTGGGACTGGGCGACACGACCGGGCTTTATCACGGCACGCAGCAGATCAATCAGGGCCAGATGGACCGCTGGAACCTCGTGGTGGCGCTCAACTATCTGCCCGCCGCGACCGAAGCGCAGGTGGTGCTGGCGAAGTCGGGCGAATATGATCATGAGGGCGGCCGCAAGGAAGTCGAGAATATGATCAAGGTCGCCGAACTGACGCGGCAGGGCTTCATCAACGGCGACATCTCCACCGTCATGTCGCCGCGTACCGTGATCAGCTGGGCGCAGAATGCGCTCATCTTCAAGAATGTGGGCTTCGCCTTCCGCCTGTCCTTCCTCAACAAATGCGATGAGGCGGAACGGGCGCTGGTGGCCGAATATTATCAGCGGGTATTCGGGACGGACCTTCCCGAAAGCGTGGCGAGCCGGGCGAACTGAGGGTTCGCCCCGGCACTTCAACGGTCGGGAGATGAAAGCATGATCGTCGTCGAGCGGATCGATTCCACGGGCGGCACCGCGCACCGCGTCAGTATCCGCGGGCATGAGATCGTGGCGGATATGTCTGCGCCCGACGGCGATGACGCCGGGCCGGATCCGCATGACCTTTACGATTCGGCACTCGGCGCGTGCAAGGCGATGACGATGCTGTGGTATGCGCAGCGCAACGGCATTCCCGTGGAGGACATCCATGTCGGTGTCGTCCGCGACGCGAGCGGGGAGCGGCAGGGCGTCTACAAGCTGACGACCCGGATCGCCGTCACCGGCGCGATCACCGACGAACAGCATGACAAGCTGATCGCGGTCGCCGCCAAATGCCCGGTCCACAAGCTGATGAGCGAAGTGGAGACGCAGATCGAGACAATCGCCGTGCCGCGGGTCGGCGACCCGGAGCGGATATGAGCGTGGCCGCCGCAGCCGTCCTGCCGCTGGCCAGCGGGTTCAATCTGCGTGACTTCGGCGGGCACGCGACCCGTGACGGGCGGCGCGTTCGCCACGGGATGCTCTATCGGTCCGGCACCATGGCCTTGCTGACCGACACGGATGCGCAGACGCTTCGCACGCTGGGCATCCGCGCGATCTGCGATTTCCGTCGCCCCAGCGAGCGGCGCGAGGAGCCGACCTCCTGGCACGGCCCGGACGTCGATTATTATTGCCGGGACTATAGCGAGACGAGTGGGGTTCTTGGCGAGGTCCTGCGCGCAGAGAACGTCACCGCGGACGACATGCATGCCACGATGGTCGCCATCTACCGCACCATCGCGACCGATCACGCGGAATCCTACCGCGCCATGTTCCGTCAGGTGCTGGACGGGCGGCTGCCGATCCTCATCAACTGCGCTGCGGGCAAGGACCGGACCGGCGTGGGAGCGATGCTGATGCTCGCCGCTCTCGACGTGCCGAGGGAGACGATCCTCGCCGACTATCTCGCCACGAACGAGCATGCCGACTGGCACTGGCGGCTGGCGCAGAATGATTCCCGGCTGGCCCGGGCGCTGCGCGAACGGGCGGACGTGGTCGGGCCTGTTTTGCGCGCGGACGCCGCCTATCTGGAGGCGCTGTTCGATGCGCTGGATGCGCGCTACGGCGGCGTGGAGAAGTATCTGCGCGACATGCTGGGCGTCGATGAGGACGCTCGTTCGACCCTTCGCGCCCAGTTGCTGACGCCGTGACCGAACGATCCCCCCTCGACGCGTTCAAGGATGTGCTGGCCGGCGCGGCGCGGGCGATCACCCGTGACGCGGAGGTGGAGGTCGGCTTCACCGCCGACACCCCACATGCAGCGGGCAAGGCAATCAAGGTGCCGACCCCCGGCCGGGCGCTGCCCGCTGATCAGGTGGCGCTGGCGCGCGGTTTTGCCGACGCGTCGGCGCTGAAGCTGCGCCATCACGACGCGCGCGCCCATGCCGCCTCCGCGCCTGGCGAGGCCGTCGCGCGGGCTGTGTTCGACGCGGTCGAACAGGCACGCGTGGAGGCGATCGGGTCGCGGTCCATGGCGGGCGTGCGCGACAACCTCAACCATGCGCTCGACCTGCGCCTCAAGTCCGATGCGATCCGCCGCGCGCGCGCCGCCGACGAAGTGCCGCTGTCCACCGCGCTGGCCCTGAAAGTGCGCGAGCGGCTTACCGGACAGGCGATCCCCAAGGAGGCGGCGGCCGGCGTCGCCATGGTCGACCAGTGGATCGAGGACAAGGCCGGCGGCGATCTCGATTCGCTGATGCTGGCGATCGACGACCAGCGCGCCTTCCAGAAGCTGACGACCGCGATGCTGGAACATCTTCAGCTGATCGACGCCGACGTGCCGCCTGACACGGACGAGCCGGAGAGCGAAGACGAGGGCGAGGATCAGGAAGACCAGCAGGAGGAAGGCGAGAGCGGCCAGGAAGAGGCCGGCGACAGCGATATGAACGCCGAGGCCCGCGCCGAGGACAAGGGCGGCGATACAGAGGAAGGCGAAACCGACTATAGCGACGAGTTCGACGCTGACAGCGACGCGGGCGCGGACGACATGGGCGAAGAGGGCATGATGCCGGTTCGGCCCAACCGGCCGATGTCGGACCTGCCGCCCGGTTTCGATTATAAGCCCTATACGACGAAGTTCGACGAGGTGGTCGCGCCGGAGGACCTGTGCGACGAGGACGAATTGGTGCGGCTGCGCGGCTTCCTGGACCAGCAGCTCGTCAGCTTGCAAGGCGCGGTGACGAAGCTCGCCAACCGGCTCCAGCGCCGCCTGATGGCGCAGCAATCGCGGTCCTGGGATTTCGATCAGGAGGAAGGGCTGCTGGACGCGGCACGGCTGGCGCGGATCGTGATCGATCCGACCCGCTCGCTCTCCTACAAGATCGAGCGGGATACCGAATTCCGCGACACCGTCGTCACGCTGCTGATCGACAATAGCGGCTCCATGCGCGGTCGGCCGATCAGCATCGCGGCGATCAGCGCGGACATCATGGCGCGCACGCTGGAGCGCTGCGGAGTCAAGACCGAGATATTGGGCTTCACCACCCGCGCATGGAAAGGCGGACAGGCGCGCGAGGAATGGCTCGCCGCCGGACGGCCACCGATGCCGGGGCGTCTCAACGACCTGCGCCACATCATCTACAAGAAGGCGGACGACCCGTGGCGGCGCGCGCGCAAGAATCTCGGCCTCATGATGCGCGAGGGGCTGCTCAAGGAGAATATCGACGGCGAGGCGCTGCTGTGGGCGCATGCGCGGCTGATCGCGCGGCAGGAGGAACGGCGCATCCTGATGGTCATTTCCGATGGCGCGCCGGTGGATGATTCGACGCTGTCGGTCAACAGCGGAACCTATCTGGAGCGGCACTTGCGACAGGTGATCGAATGGATCGAGAACCGGTCGCCGGTGCAGCTCGTCGCGATCGGCATCGGTCATGACGTGACCCGCTATTATCGCCGCGCCGTGACCATCATGGATGCGGAACAACTGGGCGGCACGATGGTCGAGCAGCTTGCCGGGTTGTTCGACGAGGATTGACCGGCCCGTCGGCCGCTGTGCCCGCCATGTCAGGAGAGGACGATGAGCGTCGCCTTTCGTCGCGAGAGCGATGATGAGCATATGGAGCCCAAATTCGAGCTGCCGATCCCGCCCGGTCCCAACTGGGTGACGGCGCGGGGATTGCGGCTGACGCGGGAGAAGGTCGCGGCGCTGGAGGCGGTCGACACGGCCGCCATGGAAGAAGAAGCGGCCAAGAAGCATAAGCGGCTGCTGCGCTACTGGCGGACGCGGCTGGCGACGGCCCAGTTGCGGGCCGTGCCCGATGCCGCGGCGGTAGCGTTCGGGACGCGCGTCACATACCGGCTGAACGGGCAGGAAAAAACCGTCAGCTTGGTGGGAGATGATGAGGCGGACCCCAATGAGGGGCGGATCAGCTTCTCCTCTCCCCTCGCCCGCGCAATGATGGATGCCGAGGTCGGGGAACGGCTGGACTTTGCAGGGAAGCCCGAGGCGCTGGAGATCGTCGCGATCGACGTGGCGGAGGAGAACTGATCGTCTTGCCTTCGCTTCGAGCGCGGTCGAGGAATAGCGCTACTTCCGCTTTCCCGCCGACGCCCGAAACGAATGGAGATGGGATTTAGGCGCCGCGGGCCGCCTCGAACAGGAACCAGGCGCGCTGTTCGGCCTGATCGGTCCAGTCGTCGACAATGCCTTCGGTCGCGTTATCGCCCGCTTCGGTGGCGGCCGCCTTCACTGCGCGGAAGGTTTCGACCAGCGCCAGATTGTCGTCGCGCAACTCCTTCAGCATGTCAGCCGGGCTGACGAAATCTGCGTCATTGTCCTTCACGCTCTGGCGGCGGGCAATGTCGCCGATCGAGCGCAGGGTGGTATTGCCGGTCTTGCGCACCCGTTCGGCAATCAGGTCGGTCACCGCCAATATTTCCGTCGCCTGTTCGTCTAACATCAGATGATAGTCGCGGAAATGCGGCCCCGAGACGTGCCAGTGGAAATTCTTGGTCTTGAGATAGAGGGCATAGCTGTCCGCCAGCGCGCCGTTGAGCGCGTCTGCAACCGACTTGGTCTGGTTGCTCTTGAGGTCAGTGGGCGTCTTGAGATCGGGAGCCGTCATCCATGTTCTCCTGTCCAGAAATGATTTCGGATATATAATGATCGGGACAGGATTCGGTGCCCATTTTTTTGCCGCAGAATCGCGATCAGCCTGATGCAGATATTCGATCAGAGAAGGCCGGTCGCGGAGAGCGCGAGGGTCGCGCCGGTCAGCAGCAGGAGCGCGCCACCACTCAGCCGGATCGGGCGGATAGGCAGGAGAGCAAAGAGCCGGTCGCGCAAGAGGACCGCAGGCAGGAGCGCGGCAAGGATGCCGATCGTGCCGCCTATGCCGGCAAGCACGGGCTGGGCCGAGCGGGTGGCCGCGCCCAGGATCAGGAATTGCGGCCCGTCGCCGAATTGAAGGATGAAAAGGCCAAGCGCGGTGGTGAGAAAGGGGCCAGTCGGCCAGCCTGTCAGCAAGTCAGGCGACGAGGCCCGCCAGCACAGCCCCGCGCCAAGGAAGAGGATGGAAAGCGCCAGGAACAACAGCCGCGCGTCCGGCCCCATCATCGGGCCGATCCAGGCCCCGGCAAGGGTGGACAGGGCGGCATTGGCAATGGCTGCAGCGACAACGCCGGCGATCACCGCGCCATTCCGGTCGTAACGGGCGGCGAGCGCCGCGACCAGCAGCTGGCTTTTATCGCCCATCTCGCCCAGCAGGCAGCCGAGCAGCGCGGTCAGCAGGGCGTCCATCGGGCCGCGCGGTCAGGCGTGGAGAGGCCGGGCGGCGGCAAGGATATGGGGCGGGACCGGGATGATGGCGGCGCTCGTCCTCTCATCCCCGATCGCGTCGCGCATCAGGTCGAGATAGGACAGCATGATCGGCGCCAGTCCGTGCAGCGAAAGGGCGGTTTCCAGCGTGCCGGCCAATGCCTCAATCCTGTCGAAACCGGCGATTCGGGCGATGTGGCGGATCTGGTCGACCTCATCCTGTACCCGGGCGGCGGATATGTGGCCGCGCTGGTCGGCCACCCCGTCAACCCGGCGCATCAGGTCCGCCAAGATGGCCTGTATCGGATCATGTCGCATGGGTCGCTTCCCCTTGTGCCCCTGAGGGAGGATCATGGCGCGGATTGATTAAAGCCGCGTAAATCCTCGTCCGCAGCGGGAAAGATCCTTGTGCCAGCCTTGACATCGGGCCGAATCTGCATCATGGGGCACGGCTGAAACGGGGCGGTCCGCCACTCACCGATGGCGAGCCGCTTTTCTTTACGCATTTAAAGACCAGGGAATAGGGCCATGGCCAAGCCGGCAACCGTCAAGATCCGTCTCGTCAGCTCGGCTGACACTGGCTTCTTCTACGTCACCAAGAAGAACCCGCGCACCAAGACCGAGAAGCTGAGCTTCCGCAAATATGACCCGGTCGCGCGCAAGCATGTCGAGTTCAAGGAAGCCAAGATCAAGTAAGCCGCTGCGGGCTTCGCGCCCGCGCGCCTGATCGGACGTCCGGACAGCAAAAGGCCCGCCCTTTAGAGGAGCGGGCCTTTTGCTGTTTGCCGCCGCACCGGCTGGCCTGAGGGAAAGAGAGGGGGGAGCGTCCGCGGGGACGCTCCCCCTCTTTCCGTCATAAGTTGCGGCGGTCAGTTACCGACCGGCTGGCCATCCGTGCGACGCACCACGATGGTCGAGGAGCGCGGCGGCTGGCCCGATACCGGCCAGTTGCCGTCCGGGTGCTGGATGTTGATGAAGAAGGACTTGAGGTCCGGGGTATAGGCGATGCCGGTAATCTCGCAGCCGGTCGGTCCCACAAGGAAACGCTTCGACTGCTTGGTCGACTGATCGACATAATACATCGAGTTGTTGCCGAAGGCCTGCACCATGTTGGCTGCCGCGCCGTTCAGCGTGCCGGCGTTGCCGGTCAGATTATGGTCGGTCTGTACCCAGAGGCGACCCTGCGGATCGATGCGCAGGCCATCGGGGCTGGAGAAATAGTCCCCGTTGATGTTGCCCTTGAGATTGGCTTCGGCAAGCGAGGGATTGCCCGCCAGCAGGAAGATTTCCCAGGTGAAGCCGGTCGCCAGAGGCGAATCGCCGTTTTCACGGAACTTGATGATGTGGCCGTGCAGGTTCTGGACGCGCGGGTTGGGCGTGTCGGTAACGCGGCGACCGCTGTTGTTGGTGAGCGTCACGAAGATCGACTGCCCGTTGGGCGCAACCGTGATCCATTCAGGCCGGTCCATGATCGTGCCGCCAGCGACGCGGGCCGCCGACTGCGTGTTGATGAGCACATCCGACTGTG
The DNA here is from genome assembly GCF_001556865.1 of Sphingobium sp. CCH11-B1. Taxonomy (GTDB): domain Bacteria; phylum Pseudomonadota; class Alphaproteobacteria; order Sphingomonadales; family Sphingomonadaceae; genus Sphingobium. The sequence goes on from NZ_LSJY01000112.1 coordinate 10,865, forward strand.
TTTCGAAATTGACGGTCACTGGCGCGGGGGGCGTGGTCGACTGGCTGACATTGCCGGGATCGACGGCGCCACGGACGAGGCCGTGCTGCCCCTGGACCAAAGCGCGCCATTCGCCCGTGCCATCCGCGTTGAAACGCGCGACATAGAGCGTGCCATAATCGAGCAGGTTGGTGTTGGCGGCACGGTTCGTCGTGCTGAACGCCTGATCGGGCACGAACTTGTAGATACAGCCCGGCGTCGAATCGTCCCCCATGTAGAAGGCGACGCGGTTGCTGGCATTGCTGAGATAAGCGACGTTTTCGTGGCTGAACCGGCCCATAGGGGTGCGCTTGGTCGGCGGCGCCAGTTCCTGATAGGGGTCGATTTCGACCACCCAGCCATATTGATTGTTCGGACGGGCGGTATCGAGATAGTTGTTCGTCGTCTCTTCGCAGGTGAGATAGGTGCCCCACGGCGTCCGGCCGCTGGAACAATTGTTGAGCATGCCGCGGATGGTCGTGCCGATCACGCCAGCAGCGGGGCCGCCGGTGCGATAATCGGTGTTGCCGCTGTAGCGCTTGTTGAAGCGCGAACCGGCTTTGACCGCAAATTTGCCATCGCTGCCCTTGGCGACTTCGACCACGGAGATGCCGACCGCCGACAGCACGATCTCCTTCTGCGCCTGGGTCGCGGTGGCGGCATTGTAGGACGCGCCGGAAAACAGGATATTGAGGTCGGGATATTCATGGTTGATCGCGAGCAGGCCGCCGACATTGGGATCCGTGCCGGACAGTTCGAAATATTCCATGCCGTCATGGTTGCCGCCCGCCCAGGCCGCGGTCTGGCTGACGCTGGTGGGGAAGGTGCCGGGCACGAAGGCGGTGCCCGCTTCCACCAGGTCACCCGCCTTCAACAGGACGTCCACGGTGTAGCCGGTGGGCACGGTGACGGTGTCGTTGGTGTTGATGGCGACCGACGCGAAATTGATCGCGTAGCTGGGCGCTGGAGCCGGGGTCGGCGTGGGGGTCGGGCTGGGACCGGCGGCGCCGTCATCGTCGTCGTCACAGGCAGCGAGCGAGCCGAGCAGCGGCAGCATCGACAGGCCGATGAGGCCGTTCTTGAGGACACTGCGGCGGCCGGGATTCGCCGCGACGATGGCTTCCAGGCTGTTGTCGCCCAATTCGATGGTTGGCTGGGCGTCGCGGAACAGCGCGCGCGCCTCGTCGGTCAGATGAGACATGGAAAACTACCCCTGTGTTCAGGCTGTCGGCGGAACGCCGCGCCTTGGCGGAGGGGAGGTGGCAGAGGGCGATGACGCCAGTGCTTCGAAACGAAGGCAGGAGCATGAAAGCCGCATGACAATAGGATGACGGCTAAAGCAGCGCGTTCACCTGTTCGATGAAGCGCAGGACGGAAATGGGTTTGGACACATAGGCTTGCGCGCCGGCAGCCCGGATCCTCTCCTCGTCGCCCTGCCCGGCATAGGCCGTCACCGCCATGATCGGCACCAAGGAAAGCCGATCATCCGCCTTCAGCGAAATGATGAGGTCGAGGCCGCTGACGTGCGGCAGATGGATGTCGGTAATGACAAGATCGGGCAGGAAGTCGCGTGCCTGATCAAGCACGTCGCGCCCATCGCGCAGAGGCAGCACGTCATGACCATGCGCACGCAGCAGGTCGCAAAAAAGTTTGAGGTTGAGTTCGTTGTCCTCGACAACGAGCACGCGCTTTGCCACCAGTCACCCGCGTTTCAGAAAAGCTCCGGAGCGCGCCCCATGACGCCCCACCCGCAGGGAAAGACAATGCGCCCCGACAATGCGAATGGCAAGCATGATAGCGGTCCGCAGGACGCCATCCTGGCGCTGATGGCGCTCGGTTGGACGGTGAGCGAAGAGGCACGAGCGGACCGTCTGCTGGCGCTGACAGGACTGGATGCGGGCGCGCTCCGCGCCGGTATCGACAATCCGGTCCTGCTGGCGGCGGTGCTGGCTTTCCTGGCAGACCATGAGCCGGATCTGATCGCCTGCGCCGACACGATCGGATCGACCCCCGCCGCGCTCATCGCCGCGCAGGAAAGATTGGCGCGTGAAGGGTCGAACCGATGACCCGTCCCCTCATCATCACCGATTGCGACGAGGTGCTGCTGCACATGGTGGTGCCATTCCGGCAATGGCTGGACGAGGCGCATGACGTGCATTTCGACATGCGCGAACGCGGATTCGGCGAAGCGTTGCGGCACAAGGACAGCGGGCAACCGCTGGAGCGGGCCGCGGTTTGGGAGCTGCTGCTGGGCTTCTTCGAAACCGAAATGCATCGACAGATGCCGATTGCCGGCGCAGTCGAGGCGCTGCATCGATTGTCCGACATCGCCGACATCGTCGTACTGACCAACATCACGGAACGGCATCAGCAAGCCCGCGCCCGTCAACTCGCGTCGCACGGGTTGCATCTGCCGGTGCAGTGGAACCAGGGCGGCAAGGGACGGCCGCTGGCCGCGATCGTCGCGGAACGCAGGCCGAGCGTGGCGCTGTTCATCGACGACCTGGCCGAACATCATCACTCGGTCGCGACCCATGCGGCGGGCATATGGCGGCTGCATCTGGTGGGCGAACCGGAAATCGCGGCCCAAGTGCCGCCAGCCCCCTATGCCCACGCCCGGATCGACAATTGGACCGCGGCGGAGCAATGGATCACCCAGCGACTGGCCGAAGGGCCGGCTCCCGACGATTTGCCGGCCACCCATGGAGCAACTATAGCATGAGCATCGAAGCCCGCCTTGCCGAACTCGGCATCACTCTTCCCCAGGCCGCCGCACCGGTGGCGGCCTATGTCCCGACTGTCGAGGTCAACGGCCTGCTCCACATCAGCGGACAGATAGCGCTGGGCCCCGATGGCCTTCTGACCGGCCGCCTGGGCGAGGACCGCGATCTGGACTATGGCGTCGCGGCGGCGCGCGTCTGCGGTCTCAACCTCATCGCCCAGATGAAGGCGGCGCTGGGATCGCTGGACCGGGTCGAACGGATCGTCAAGCTGGGCGCGTTCATTTCCAGCGCGCCGACCTTCACCGACCAGCCCAAGGTTGCGAACGGCGCGTCCGAACTGATGGTCGAAGTGTTCGGCGAAGCGGGCAAGCATGCCCGCAGCGCGGTGGGCGTGCCTGTGCTGCCGTTGGGCGCGGTGGTGGAAATCGACGCGGTGGTGCTTGTCAGGCCGGCGGCCTGACGCGCCTGTGGTATCCGGCCGGAGGGCTGATCCGGGCTGGCTGACCAACCGCCCTTTCGCCCATCGCGGATTGCACGGGCCGGACGCGAGCGAGAATGGGATGGCAGCCTTCAACGCCGCCATCGACGCAGGCTATGGCATCGAATGCGATGTCCGCGCCAGCCATGACGGCGTTCCCTTCGTCTTCCACGATGCCGACTTGCGGCGCATGAGCGGGCGGGCCGAAGCGATAGCCACACTGAACGCCGATGCGCTGGACGATGTGCGGCTGCCGGACGGAGGCGCGGTTCCGCGCCTCGCCGCCCTCCTTGCCTTGTGCGGCGACCGAACGCCGCTGCTGATCGAGATCAAGGCGGAAGGACCGCATGTCCGCACCCCCTGTCGGGCGGTCGCCGATGCCCTGACGGGCCGCGAGGCGGCGCCGGTCGCCATCATGTCGTTCAATCCGCATGTGGTGCGCTGGTTTGCGAGACAGCGAAATGGACAGCTGCGCGGCCTGGTGATAACCCGGCAGGGCAAGGGTCGATTGCGAAGGGCGGTGGAGCAGGCCCTTGCGCTTTGGATCGCCAGACCCGATTTCCTTGCCTGTGACGTTCGCGACCTTCCCACTGCTCTTTCCCGCCGCGCCCGGGCGCGAGGCATGCCCGTGCTGACGTGGACCGTACGCAGCGCCGCGGATCATGAGCGGGCCGCCAGGCACGCAGACCAGATCATTTTCGAGGCAGCGCGTGAGTGAGGTGACGGCGCGGATCGGATCGGGCGTGGCGGATTTTCCGCGCGACGAGTGGGATGCCTGCGCGGGCGGCGACAATCCGTTTGTCAGCTGGGACTTTCTCGTCGCCCTGGAACGATCCGGCAGCGTCGGCGGCGACAGCGGGTGGCAACCCTTGCCCATCGTGATCGACGGCGTGGGCGGGCGGATCGCCGCGGCGGCGCCAGCCTATGGCAAGAGCCACAGCCAGGGCGAATATGTGTTCGATCATGGATGGGCCGATGCCTGGGTCAGGGCCGGCGGGCGCTATTATCCCAAGATCCAGATCGCCGCCCCCTTCTCGCCGGTGCCCGGTCCGCGCCTGCTGCTGCGCGACCCTGCCGTAGCACCTGCCCTGATCGCCGGCATTGAAACGCTGGTCGAGCGGCATGGGCTGTCGTCCGCCCACGCGACGTTCATCGAGCCAGACCAGGTGCCGCTGTTCGAGGCGGCCGGCTGGCTGATCCGCGAGGACAGCCAGTTCCACTGGACCAACCGCGGCTATGCAAGCTTCGAGGATTTTCTGGCGCACCTGTCGAGCGAGAAGCGCAAGAATATCCGCAAGGAAAGGCGGCGCGCCGTCGAAGGCCTGGAAATCGCGCACCTGACCGGCCGTGATATTACCGAGGCGCACTGGGACATCTTCTGGCAATTTTATCAGGATACAGGCGCGCGCAAATGGGGGCGCCCCTATCTCACCCGCGCCTTCTTTTCCCTGCTGGGCGAAATGATGGGCGACAAGCTGTTGCTGATCCTTGCGCTGCGGGAGGGGCAAGCCATTGCGGGGGCGCTCAACCTGATCGGTGCAGATACGCTGTACGGCCGCTATTGGGGCTGCGTCGAGGACGTGCCCAACCTGCATTTCGAACTATGCTATTATCAGGCGATCGACGTCGCCATCGCGCGCGGGTTGCGCAAGGTGGAGGCCGGCGCACAGGGCGGGCACAAGCTGGCGCGCGGCTATGCGCCCGAACCGACATGGTCGGCACATCATATCCCGCATGACGGATTCCGGCGGGCTGTCGCCGAATTCCTGAAGCAGGAACGCGAAGGCGTGCGGCAGGACCGTGTCTGGCTGAACGAACGCACGCCGTTCAGGAAGGGCGGCTGATCAGGCGGCCCGCAGCTGGGTCGCAGCGATCATGGCGCGGGCAGCGCGCTGGGCTTCCGCAATTTCGCGCGCGGTCATTTCCTCGGCGATCTCGGCGCGCATCGCCTGCCCTTCCTCGCTGCCGCGCAGGGCCGCAAGGTTGAACCACTTGTGCGCTTCGATCAGGTCGATCGGCATGCCGCCGTCGCCGCAGCAATAGGCCATGCCCAGATCATAGCATTCGTCGGCCGAGCCATATGCCGCCCGCGAAAGGCGGGCTTCCATCAGAAATTGCGCGCTTTTGATGCCGTTACCCATGATGACTTCCCTGTTCCGTTCTAGCTCAATGGAATGAACCCCTTTTTCCACGAGCGGCAGGTTGGACCGGGAAGCGATAAAAAATGGTTAACGCAGCATTTGCCATCACCACGGCGATTTATCGTGGGTTGGCCGAAGGGATATTTTCTGACGATCCGTAGCGCATTAAGACTGGTACAAGCGGGTCATTGTCCGCATAGCCGCCTGCATGACCAGGACGCCTGCTTTCCCGACAGCGCCGGCGCGCGACATTCATTTCCGCGAATTCGTGCTGATTTGCGCCTCCCTGATGACGATGAACGCGCTGTCGATCGATCCGATGCTGCCGGCGCTGCCCGCGATCGGTCGAGACCTGGCAATCCCGCATCCCAACGACCGGCAGTTGATCATCAGCGTATATTTTGCCGGGCTGGGCATCGGATCGCTGTTGTTCGGCATCCTGTCCGATCGCTTTGGGCGCAAGAAGGTGCTTGGCACCGCCATGGCGCTGTTCATCCTGTCGAGCATCGCCTGCGCAGGCGCGCAAAGTTTCGCGATGATGCTGATCGGACGGGGCAGCGCGGGCTTCTTCGCCGGCGCAAGCCGCGTCATCACGGTCGGCATCATCCGAGACCGGTTCCAAGGCGATGCCATGGCGCGGGTCATGTCGCTGATCTTCGCGGTGTTCATGCTGATCCCGGTGATGGCGCCCAGTTTCGGGCAGGCGATATTGTGGGTGGCACCCTGGCGCTGGATCTTCTGGGCGCTGGTGATCCTCGCCAGCCTCGTCCTCTTATGGATGCTGGTGCGGTTGCCCGAAACGCTTTTGCCCGAAAATCGGGTGGCGATCACGCCAAAGGCGCTGCTGCATACCATCGGCACCATCCTCCGCACCCGCTCCGCGATCGGCTATATGCTGGCGAGCGGCGTGGTGATGAGCGGGCTGATCGGTTTCATCCTGTCGGTGCAGCAGATATTCTTCGACGTATTCCACGCGCAGAAAATCTTCCCGATCGGCTTTGCCGTCATTGCCGGCTGCATGGGCATAGGGAGCCTGGTGAACAGCCGGCTGGTATCGCGATTCGGCGCGCGGCGGATGAGCCAGGGGGCGTTGCTGGCCTTCATCCTGATCGCGCTGATCCACCTGGCCATCATCCTGGCCGGGCGCGAGACGTTGGTAACATTCATGCTGCTGCAGGCGATGACGATGATGACCGTCGCCTTCACCGCGTCCAACTTCAGCGCCATATCGATGGAATCCTTCCACAAGGGCGCGGGAGCCGCTTCCTCCTTTCAGGCGTTCCTGACCACCGGCGTGTCAGTGACGCTGGGCAGCTTCGTCGGTCGCGCCTTCGACGGCACGACCCTTCCCTTCACGCTGGGGCTGCTGGTCTTTGGCAGCCTGTCTTTCCTGACCGTCGTCTGGGCGGAGCGGGGGAAGATGTTCACCCGGCCGCATCGGGCGGCGCTGCGCGACCCGGAGGTCGAGTTCCATTGAAGAGGGGCGGTTTCCCGCTCCTCTTCGATAAGTCGGTCAGGCGTCGCGGCCGCCCGGCGTGTGCGCGCCCGGCATGGGCGGAACCGGCTGCGGCGGGATGTCCTCGTCACGCTCATGCGTGTCGATGATGCCGCGCCCCACATAGCTGCGGCTACGGCTGTAGGCGAAATACACAACGAGGCCGACCGCCGCCCACCCCACAAACATAAGCTTGGTTTCCGTACCCAGGCTGATGAACAGGTAGAGGCAGCCGATGATCGCGATCGGCGCGGTGATGTTGATCGCCGGGGTGCGGAACGGACGGGCGCGGCCCGCGTCGGTCTTGCGTAGCACCATGACCGCGATCGACACGGCGGCGAAGGCGAAGAGCGTGCCGGAGTTAGAGATATCGGCAAGAATGCCGACCGGGAAGAAGGCGGCGAAGAGCGCGACGAAGATGCCGGTCAGGATCGTGATGACATGCGGCGTCTTGTAGGTCGGGTGGACCTTTGAGAACATCGCGGGCAGCAGGCCATCGCGGCTCATCACGAAAAAGATGCGGGTCTGGCCGAACATCATCATCAGGATGACCGAAGGCAGCGCAAGGCCGGCGGCAAGGCCTAGCAGGTTGCCGATCTGTGGCCAACCAATCTCGCGCAGGGTCCAGGCGAGCGCCTCCTTCGAGCAGGTGACAGCCTCGGTCCCGGCAGCGGCCAGCGCCGCGCACTGCTGCGACAGGGCGGCCGAACCGGGCGCGAGCGCTTCGCCGCCGGGGCCGAAAACAGGTTGCGCGCCTACGGTGCCGATGACGCCGGCTGCGACCAGCATGTAGAAAATGGTGCAGATGCCAAGCGAGCCGATGAGGCCGATCGGCATGTTACGCTGCGGGTTCTTGGTCTCCTCCGCTGCGGTGGAGACGGCGTCGAAGCCGACATAGGCGAAGAAGATCGAGGCTGCCGCCGCCGATATTCCGGAAAAGCCGAGCGGGGCGAAGGGCGTGAAGCCGTCCATGTTCATGACCGGCACGGACAGGACGATGAACAGCGTCAGCGCCGACACCTTGATGAGCACCAGTACCGCGTTGACGGTCGCGCTTTCCTTTGTGCCGATGACCAGCAGCCAGGTGACGAGCGCCGCGATCAGCATCGCGGGCAGGTTGACCATGCCACCGTCGAACGGCCCGCGCGTTAGCAGATCGGGTATGTCGATATGGAAGCTGTGTTCGAGCAGGCCGACGACGTAGCCGGACCAGCCAACCGACACCGCGCCCGCCGCCACCGCATATTCGAGGATCAGCGCCCAGCCCACCATCCAGGCGATCAGTTCGCCCATGACGGCGTAGCTATAGGTGTAGGCAGAACCGGACACCGGCACCATCGCCGCCATCTCGGCATAGCAGAGCGCCGCCACCGCGCAGACGAAGCCGGCGATTACGAACGACAGCATCATGCCCGGCCCGGCCTTCTGCGCCGCCTCCGCCGTCAGCACGAAGATGCCGGTGCCGATGACGGCGCCAATGCCCAGCATGGTCAGCTGAAACGCCCCGAGCGACCGGTGGAGCGATTTTTTCTCGGCCGTCGCCAATATGGCGTCCAAAGGCTTGATGCGCCCGAAAATCATGAATGATGCCCTTTATGCTCTTTGCTGTGCGCGGACGGCCAAGCTGCCCGCCCCCTCTGCGCTATGGGACCGGAGACTATCGCCTAATCCGCCATGCGCAAGTATGTTGCGTGTCTGCGACATGCTCGTCCAAAGGGGGATCGGACGAAATAGGGACGGGACGATGATCGAATTGCTGCGGACACCCCTGCTTGCGGACCTGCCGCATGGCTTTGCCGGCCGCCGGGGCGGCGTATCGACCGGTGTCCACGCGGGCCTCAATGTCGGGCTGGGATCGGAAGACGAGCGGGAGGCAGTGCTGCGCAACCGCGATCTGGCGCGCGACGCCCTGCTGCCCGGCACCAGCCTGGTCACCGTGCGGCAGGTGCATTCGGCGGACGTGGTTACAGTGACGCAGGCGATCGCAGAGGACCAGCGCCCTGCGGCCGATGCCATGGTGACCGACCGGCCCGCCATGGTGCTGGGCATCCTGACTGCCGATTGCGTGCCGGTACTGTTCGCTGACGGGCATGCCGGCATCGTTGGCGCGGCCCATGCCGGATGGAAGGGTGCGATCGGCGGCGTGACCGACGCCACCATAGGGGCGATGGTGGCGCTCGGCGCGCAGGTGGACCGGATTGCCTGCGCGATCGGCCCATGCATCGGCCGCGCCTCCTATGAGGTGACGGACGCGTTCGCGGCTCGATTCGAGGCGGAGGACCGGGCCAATGAGCGCTTCTTCACGCCGGGTCGGGCGGGGCATTGCCAGTTCGACATCGCCGCCTATGTCGCCGCACGACTGGCCCAGGCTGGCATTGAGCGGATCGCGATGCTGGACGAAGACACCTACAGCCAGCCGGACCGCTTCTACAGCTATCGGCGGTCATGCCACCGCGGCGAAAGCGATTATGGGCGGCAGATTTCAATGATCGCGCTGCCGGCCTGACGCTGCGCACCTGGCGTTAGAAGACAGATTGCAGATGCGCGGCTCCAAGGGCGCGCTACCCTTCTTTTGCACCGGGATATTCTGAGTGGCAGCGCATGCGCAAAAATCATCATATGTCCGGCACTTTTGATGACATTCTTGCGGTCAGGCCGGATATCACAGGCTTTCTGATAAGAATATTCGGGCGTGAATGCTATTCTTGCATCAAACGTCCAGCAACGCCGCCGCCTTGCGACGCGGCAGGACGATGACCCTGCATGCACAGGAATTGCCGAGAGGATGCCATCATGACCAGCCCAGACAATCCCATCGGCCTCGACGGCTTCGAGTTCGTGGAATTCAGTGCGCCGGAGAAGGGCCTGCTGGAACCCGTCTTTGCCGCCATGGGCTTCACCCTGATCGCGCGCCACCGTTCCAAGGACGTGCAGCTGTGGCGGCAAGGCGGCATCAACCTCATCGCCAATTACGAACAACGCAGCCCCGCCGCCTATTTCGCCGCCGAGCATGGGGCGTCCGCCTGCGGCATGGGATGGCGGGTCAAGGACGCGAAGAAAGCCTATGAACTCGCCATCGAACGCGGCGCGGAGCCGGTGGAGGTCCGCACCGGGCCGATGGAGCTGCGCCTGCCCGCCGTGCGCGGCATCGGCGGGTCGATCATCTACCTGATCGACCGATACGAAGATGAGAATGGCGGCCTGTCGATCTACGACATCGATTTCGTGTACGAACCGGGCGTCGACCGGCATCCGCAAGGCGCAGGCTTCAGGATCATCGATCACCTGACCCACAATGTCTATGGTGGTCGCATGGCGCACTGGGCGAGCTTCTACGAGCGCGTCTTCGGCTTCCGCGAAATCCGCTATTTCGACATCAAGGGCGAGTATACCGGCCTCACGAGCAAGGCGATGACAGCGCCCGACGGCAAGATCCGCATTCCGCTCAACGAAGAGGGCAAGGCCGGCGGCGGCCAGATCGAGGAGTTCCTGCGCGCCTATAATGGCGAGGGTATCCAGCATATCGCGCTGCTGTGCGACGATTTGATCGCTGCATGGGACAAGCTCAAAGCACTGGGCGTGCCGCTCATGGCCGCGCCGCCCGCCACCTATTATGAGATGCTGGACGAGCGCCTCCCCGGCCATGGCGAACCGGTGGGCGAATTGCAGGCGCGCGGCATCCTGCTCGACGGATCGACGCAGGACGGCGACCCCCGCCTCCTCCTCCAGATTTTCGCGCAGCCGCAGATCGGCCCGGTGTTCTTCGAATTCATCCAGCGCAAAAAGGACGAGGGCTTTGGCGAAGGCAATTTCACCGCGCTGTTCCAGAGCATCGAGCGCGACCAGTTGCAGCGCGGCGCGTTGAATGTCGGAGAACCGGCATGAGCACGGCCGCGCCGAAACTAAAGCGCATCCACCATGTCGCCTATCGCTGCAACGACGCGAAGGAGACGGTGGAGTGGTACGAGCGCGTATTGGGCATGACTTACATGACAGCGTTTGCCGAGGATAAGGTGCCCTCCACGGGGGAGGACGACCCGTACATGCATGTCTTCCTCGATTGCGGCGGGGGCAATGTGCTGGCCTTCTTCGAATTGCCGAACCAGCCGGCGATGGGGCGCGACCCCAATACCCCGGCCTGGGTGCAGCATCTCGCCTTCGAGGTGGAGGATGAGGCTGCGCTGCTGGCCGCCAAGGCGCATGTCGAGGCGCAGGGCATCGACGTGCTCGGCCCGACCTTCCATGGCGTGTTCCGATCGATCTATTTCTTCGATCCCAATGGCCACCGCGTCGAACTCGCCTGCAATATCGGGACGGACGAGCAATATGCTGAGCTCAAGCGGGTCGCGCCGCTGATGCTGGAGGAATGGAGCCAGACCAGGCGCGCGCCCCGCCACGCCGAATGGCTGCACAAGGATCCCGACGCATGAAGCTCGCCAGCCTGAAGCATGGGCGCGACGGTCGTCTGATCGTCGTGTCGGACGATCTTTCCCGATATGTCGGGGCAGGAGCAGTTGCCTCCACCTTGCAGGCGGCGTTGGACGACTGGGCTGCTGTCGAGCCGAAGCTGAGGGAACTGGCCGACGATCTGGCAAGTGGATCGGTCGCGGGCGCGCCGCTCGATGCCACGGCGCTCGCTGCCCCGCTGCCGCGCGCCTATCAATGGGCGGACGGCTCCGCTTATGTGAACCATGTCGAACTGGTCCGCCGGGCGCGCGGGGCCGAGCTGCCTGAAAGTTTCTGGCACGATCCGCTCGTCTATCAGGGTGGCTCCGACAGATTTCTCGGGCCGTGCGACGCCATCCCGCTCGCCGACGAGGCCTGGGGCTGTGACATGGAGGCCGAGGTGGTTGTCGTTACCGACGATGTGCCGCAGGGCGTGTCGCCGGAAGACGCGCGCGGCCTTATCCGGCTTGTCGGTCTCGTCAATGACGTGTCGCTGCGCAACCTCATCCCCGGCGAACTGGCCAAAGGGTTCGGCTTTTATCAGTCCAAGCCCGCGAGCGCGCTGTCGCCCGTCTTCGTGACGCCCGACGCGCTGGGCGATCGATGGCAGCACGGAAAGCTGCATGGCGGCCTCAATGTCGATCTCAATGGCAAGCCCTTCGGGCGCGCCAATGCAGGCGTTGACATGACATTCGATTTCGGGACGCTGATCGCGCATCTCGCCAAGACCCGTTCTCTTGGCGCCGGGACGATCGTGGGATCAGGCACCGTCTCCAACCGCGATGCCGATGGAGGGCCCGGAAAGCCCGTGGCCGATGGCGGCCGGGGCTATAGCTGCATCGCCGAAGTGCGGATGGTCGAGACGATTCGCGATGGCGCGCCGGCAACGCCTTTTCTCAGGCATGGCGACAAGGTTCGCATCTGGATGGACGATGAGCGGGGCATGTCGATCTTTGGAGCGATCGATCAGAGGGTTCGTCCCTGAGGCTCAGGCATTTGATGTCTTGGAGGCCCGCGGCCGTCGCAAGATAATATTCGGCTCTCTCATATGAAATGCAGCCGCGATTTACCCTTCGGTAATGACGTTTGGGCTAGGTCTGCCGGACCAGGTCAGGCTTGAGGGGGTTCCCGTGTCGTCGGTTGTGCATAGTGCCAGGAGTTTCGATCGCCGCGCGGACATGCGCTTGAGCATCGATCGACCCGCCGTGCTGCGCACGGAAGAGCGGGTCTATGAGATCCGCGTCGACGATCTGACGCGCAACGGGTGCCGAATCACTTCTGACGTCGACTTGCAGGTCGATACCGTCGTGACGCTTGGCTTTGCCGGTGTAGGCCAGAGCCGCGCCCAGATCGTCCGCCGGGAGGAGCTTGGCGATGCGTTCGTCTATGGCTGCTATTTCGAACAGCCGCTTCCGTCCGGTGCGGTGACGGCATCGACGCGCAACAATATCGGCCGATTGGCCAACGAAGGCCGGACCACCGACGCTTTCTCTCCGGCGGAGGTGAAGCTCGGAGCGCGGCACCGCATGCTGCTGATCCTAGGCATTTCCAGCGCCTTGTGGGCGGCCATAGCCGGCGGCGTGTTGGTCTTCCTGATCGTTTGAAGGCCACCCGCGCAAGCGACGTTCGTTACGAAGACCGTAACGCATCCTCGCCGGGCGCGATTGCAGGATCCTGTTCCAAATCGCTCCGCACGAGCCGCAGCCGATCACAATAATTATAGTCTCCGCTCTGCGATGACGGTATCGAGGCGCGTCACGAAGCGGAGCGAGTAACCCTGGATGAAAATCGCAGTTTTTGGCTTGGGCTATGTGGGCCTCTCGAACGCCGTCTTGCTGGCCCAGCATAATGAGGTGGTGGCGGTCGATATTTCGCAGGACCGCGTCGACAAGCTGAACGCGCGCCAGTCGCCCATCATCGATGCGGAACTGGAGGATTTCCTGGCCAATCGTCCGCTCAATCTGCGCGCCACGACCGACGCGCAGGACGCGTTGGCCGGTGCCGACTTCGCGATCGTGGCGACGCCCACCAATTATGATGTCGACACCAACAAGTTCGACACCAGCTCCGTGCAGGCCGTCATCGCCACCGCGATCCGCGCCAATCCCGATGTGACGGTGGTCGTCAAATCGACCATCCCGGTGGGATTCGTGGACGATGTGCGAGCCAGCCTTGGCACGACGCAGGTCGTCTTCAGCCCTGAATTTCTCCGCGAAGGCCGGGCGCTTTATGACAATCTGCATCCGTCTCGAATCATCGTGGGCGAACGATCGGAGCGCGCGCGCATCTTCGCCGATCTGCTGCTGCGGGGCGCGGAGAAGAAGGATGTCGATGTCCTGTTCACAGACGCCCGCGAAGCAGAGGCCATCAAGCTGTTCGCCAACACCTACCTCGCCATGCGCGTGGCCTTCTTCAACGAACTGGACAGCTATGCCATCGCCGGCGGCATGGATACCCGCCAGATCATCGAAGGGGTGAGCCTGGACCCCCGCATCGGGCCGCATTATAATAATCCGAGCTTCGGCTATGGCGGCTATTGCCTGCCCAAGGACACCAAGCAACTGCTCGCAAACTACGCGCAGGTGCCACAGAATCTGATCCATGCGATCGTCGAGGCGAACCGTACGCGCAAGGATTTCCTTGCGGAGCAGATTATTGCCCGGCGGCCCCACACAGTGGGCGTGTTCCGCCTGGTGATGAAGGCGGGATCGGACAATTTCCGCCAATCCTCGATCCAGGGCATCATGAAGCGGATCAAGGCCAAGGGCATTTCGGTCATCGTATATGAACCCGCGCTGTCAGAAAACGACTTCTTCGGATCGCCGGTGATACCCGATCTCGACGGCTTCCTTCAAAAAGCGGATGTCATCATCGCCAACCGCATGACGGCGGAACTGGAGCCGGCACGGGAGAAGGTATTCACGCGCGATATCTTCGGTTCCGACTGACCATCGTGGCGCTTCTTGGCAAAGCCACCGGCGGCGTCCCATATGATCAAGTCGAAGGCCTAAATTCCATGTGAGCGGTTCATGTTCAGCCTGTTGTCGAGAAAGGGAAAAGCCGGCGATACAAGGCCACCGAGAGGCGGGCTTGGACGGACCTACGCCATTGGGGACGTTCATGGGCGGTTCGACCTGTTCGTCGGGATGCTCCGGCTGATCGAAGACGATCTTGCCAAGCGTCCCATCGACATCTTCAAGATCATATTCCTGGGCGACCTGATCGACCGCGGTCCGCAATCAGCGGATATCATCGAGCTGGCCGAGGCCCTGTCCCGTTCGACGTCGCATCTTCAGTTCCTCAAGGGCAATCATGAGGAACTGTTCCTGCGCGCCTTTGCGGGCGATGCACAAGCCGCCAGCTTCTTCTATTCCGTTGGCGGCCGCGAAACGCTGATGAGCTACGGTCTCGATTGCGCGGAAGGGGACGCAATGTCCGGCGAGCAGCTGGTTGCGTGGATGAAGCTCCACATTACCGATTCGCATATCAGGTTCATTTCCCGATTTGACGACATGATACAGTCGGGCGACTTCATTTTCGTGCATGCCGGCATCAAGCCGCATGTTCCCCTGCATCGCCAGACCATCTCCGATCTTCGCTGGATCCGGAACGAATTCCTGAATTGCGAGACCCTGCACCCCGGCGTCATCGTCCATGGCCATTCGATCACCCAGGAAGTCGAGGAGCGGCCCAATCGCATCGGCATAGATACCGGCGCCTATTTCAGCGGGCGGCTGACCGCGATCGCGATCGAGGGGGACGACCGCTGGTATCTGACGGCCACCGACGACGCGGCGGTCACCACGGCTTCGGCCGAGACCGTCGAGACGCCCTGAACGAAGGGGAGACGTTCCAGAGCGTCGCGACAGGGGATGCAGCGGGGCCGAAGTGCGAAGTCCCTTTCCCCTCGGTGCGCCGAAGCGGCGCTTTTTAACGATATATGAGGCACTTGCCCCTTCGCCAGCCTTGGCGGAGACATGTATGGCAACGCCAGTAACAGAGCGTTAGTTATTGTGCTGCAACGCAGCATGGGCTAGGAAAGAGACTGTCGATCATGTTAGGCGAGCAGAAATAGCGACGAAATGTGCATGACAAGCGGCGATTAACTTTTGTTCGCTACACTGCACACAAACGCATGGTTCCATCCATCCCGTTGAACATCGGATTTTTTCAATGTTCTGAAAGACTATTGAAGAATTTCGTTGAAAAAACTTCCTTTCAGGCGCTGAGAAAGAAGAAACTGTGCTGGACGCTTGGCAAATGACCGGAGACGCGGGGAAGTCCGAGACAAGGTCCAAATGGGACCTGCGGTTACGCATGTATGTCATGTTGGCCGCGGTGGACGCCCTGGCGATATCGGCCAGTTTCTTGGCCGCATGCTATTTGCTCTACCTGCGTCAGCCCAGCGCCATGGCGTTCGAGCAGTTGGCGATGTTCATTCCGCTGTTCCTGATCATCGCCCACCTCAACCGATCCTATTCGACGCCCGCTATACATGACCGATGGGCGAGCGTGGGGCTTGCCGTCAATGCTCTGGTCCTGGCGGCCGGCGCGGTCATCTTGATGGCCTTCTTCATGAAGGTCAGCGCCGAATGGTCCAGGCTGACCTTCGTGGGCGGCGTATGCTTGTCGCTTATCGCTGTCAGCGTATGCCGCTACATGCTTGTTCGCCATGCCCACCATATAGTGGGTAACGATCCCTATAATGTGATGCACATATTTGATGGAGTCGATCCGGGCGATACGGGCAGCCTGCGCGGAAAGTCGATCATATATTCGAGCGACATGCTCGACCCTGCAAGGCTCGATCCATCGACCTACGACCGGCTGGCCAAGGAAATCCGGCACGCCGACCGCGTGATCGTGCACTGCCCCGAAGCCAAGCGGAAGATATGGGCAAGGGTGCTGAAAGGGGCCAATGTGCAGGGCGAGGTAATCGCGCCGGAACTGTCGGACCTGCAACCCCTGGGTATCGCGCAACGGGCCAACACACCGACGCTGATCGTGTCCCGCGGGCCGCTCGGCCTCAAGGACAGGCTGGTCAAGCGGGTATTCGACCTTGTCGTCGCGGGCAGCCTGCTGCTGTTGCTGGCGCCGATGCTGATCGTCGTCGCGCTCATCATCTTCTTGCAGGATAGGGGCCCGATCTTCTTCGTGCAGATCCGCGTCGGCCGATCGAACCAGATGTTCCACATCTACAAGTTCCGCAGCATGTATGTGGAAAATTCGGATCTTGCAGGCAACCGTTCCGCCAGTCGCGGCGACGATCGCATCACGCCGTTCGGACGCTTCATCCGTGCGACCAGCATCGATGAAATCCCGCAGCTGCTCAACGTCATGAAGGGCGAGATGAGCATCGTCGGGCCACGCCCCCACGCCCTGGGTTCGATGGCCGAAAACAAGCTGTTCTGGCATATCGACGATCGCTACTGGCATCGCCACATCATCAAGCCCGGCCTCACGGGCCTGGCGCAGGTGCGCGGCTATCGCGGGGCCACCATCGTCGAAAGCGATCTGGTGAACAGGCTGCAGTCGGACCTTGAATATGTGCAGAACTGGACGTTATGGCGTGACATCACGATCCTGGTGAGAACCGCCGGGGTGGTGCTGCACAAGAACGCCTATTGACATCCACCGGGCGAGGCGCGGCGGATACATGCGCGTCCTTGCCGAGCGACGCACGGGAGGTCAGCCGCCCGGCTCCAGGCATCCGACGCCCACGCGCTTACTCTACATCATAATGACACCGCAGCGGCGTCGCGGGCCCTTGTGCGCTCAAGCGAATCGGACTTGTCAGGCAAGGCGGACCGTGCAGCGGCCTGATCCCCTGGCCGCGCGGCGCGCCGGGATGGTTAAGAGAATGGAAAACATTCTGTGAGAAGCAAGCGATAGCCCGGACCGGACTGCCGGACCACAGCAAGGATCAGCTATCGCCATGGCCACGGATGTCGCCGCCCTCAATCCGCTCAGGCAGGCCCTGCGCGCATGCCGCAAACATATCATGTGGGCCGGCATTTTCAGCGCCGTCCTGAACCTCCTCTACCTCGCGCCGTCCATCTATATGATGCAGATCTACGACCGGGTCGTGCCGGGCGGCAGCGTCGGCACGCTGATCGCGGTCAGCGCGATCACGATCCTGTGCCTGGCCACGCTGAGCATGCTGGACTGGCTGCGGCAGCGCATCCTCTTCCGGGCCGGCGCGCAGCTGGAAACGGAACTGGTTGGCCGCACCCTGCGGCTGCTCAATGCCACGCCCCAGATCAACCGAGTCGAACGCACCGAAGCGATGCGGCAGTTCGACACGTTGCGCCAAAGCATATCCAGCAGCGTGTCCATGGCTCTGCTGGATGCGCCATGGGCGCCGATCTACATTGGCGCGGCCTTTCTTCTCCACCCGCTGCTCGGTCTTTTGACGCTGGCTGCCTCCCTTCTGCTGCTGGCGCTTGCGATCCACAACGACCGGGCAACCGCCCAGCCGATGAAAGCGGCAGGTCATGCGACCAGCCTGGCCTATGCCAAACAGGCCCATGTCGCCGCCCACGCGGCCGAAGTCCACGCCCTTGGCATGAGCGAGGCGTTGGCCCGCCGCCAGCTGGCGGACCGGGAAAACCTGAACCTGCTGCAAATGGAAGCAACGTTCATCGGCGGAACGCACGGTAGCGTCATCAAATTCTTCCGGCTGGTGCTCCAATCCTCCGCCATCGGCGTGGGCGCGTTGCTGGTCGTCGAGGGCAGCCTGTCCGCCGGCGCGATGTTCGCGTCGTCGCTGCTCCTGTCGCGCGCGCTGGCGCCGATCGAGCAGATCGTCGCGTCGTGGCGTCCGCTGCTCGGCGCCCGGGCCGCCTATGCCGCGCTCAACAAGCTGTATGAAATGGAACGGCTGGAACAGCATACGCGCTTGCCCGCCCCTTCAGGCGCGGTGACGATCGACAATCTGACCATGGCGAAGCCGATGAGCGATCGCATCGCCGTCGCCAATGTCAGCGCCACCATCGAGGCGGGCGAAGTGATCGGCGTCGTCGGTCCCAGCGGTTCGGGAAAATCGACGCTGCTCCGCGCCTTGACCGGCTGCGAGCCGCCGGTGCGTGGCACCGTGCGCTATGACGGCGCGTCCCTGTCACAATGGGACCCGGAACAGCTTGCCCAACATATCGGCTATGTCCCGCAGAATTTCATTCTGTTCGCCGGAACAGTGCGCGACAATATCTCTCGGTTCGCGGGAATGGACGGCGGCGACGACCGCATAATCGATGAAGCGACAGTGAAGGCGGCCAAGATCGCCATGGCCCACGACACGATCCTGCGCCTGCCGGACGGCTATGACACGCTGATCGGCGCAGGCGGCATCGGCCTGTCGGCGGGCCAAATGCAGCGCATAGCGCTCGCCCGCGCGCTTTATGGCGATCCCAAGATCCTGGTACTGGATGAACCGACGGCGCATCTGGACATAGAAGCGAAGCAGGCTTTCATGTCGATGCTGTCGGCGAACAGGGCGCGCGGGATCACCGTGATCCTGGCGACACATTGCCGCGACACGCTGGCGTCGGTGGACAAGCTGATGGTCCTTCGCGACGGAAAACTCGAACATTTCGGCCCGCTTCTCAAGACGGCCTCGCTCGCCGACGCAACCAACGCCAGCCCCAAATCCCATGACTCCAGAAAGGCCGTCGGATGACAAGCTCCAGCCTCGCTATCGCCGCGCCCCTGCCCCCAATCGGACGGCCGATCCATGACGCGCGGACGGAAACCCGAATCGGCATGGCGATCATCGGCCTGTTCGTGATCGGCCTGGCCGGATGGGCCAGCTTTGCGCGACTTGATTCAGCCATCCACGCGCCCGGCGTCGTCCGCGTCGCAGGAAACCGCCAGGCAGTCCAGAGCGCGACCGGCGGCGTCATATCGGCCATCAACGTGAAGGAAGGCAGCCGAGTGAAGACCGGCCAAGTCCTCATCGAGATGGCCGGCGCCGAAGCCATCGCGCAGGAACGTTCTCTCGCCAGCAGGGCCTTTGGCCTTCAGGCCGAAATCGCCCGGCTGGAGGCGGAACAGAGCGGATCGGGCACGATCGCCACGCCCCATGACTGGCACAGCCTTTCCGACGAGGATCGCCAGATGGCCCAGGCGATGCTGGCGGCCGAGCAAGCCAACCTCAACGCCCAGCGCGCCGCCGACGGATCGCAAAGCAGCGTGATCGAGCAGCGGGTGCGCCAGTTGCGCGACCAGATTTCGGGCTATGGCCTGCGCCAACAATCGAACCGTCGCCAGAGCGATCTGTTCGCCGACGAACTTCAGGCCGCCAAATCGCTGCTGGACAAGGGACTGACCACCAAGACCCGGGTGTCGGCGCTCGAACGGTCCAGCGCCGCGGTATCAGGCGACATCGGGACGACATCATCGGAAATCGCCCGGCTCAACAATTCCATCGGCGAGGCCCGGCTGCAACTCATCCAGTCCCGCATGCAGGATCGCCAGCAGCGAATCGACCGACTGCGGACGGCCCAGACCGAACTCCAGTCCCTGTTGCCGCAGTTGCACGCCGCCCGCGCCCAGCTTGAACTCACGCGCGTGCGCGCGCCGGTTTCCGGCACGGTCCTTGGCCTTGCCGCCAATACACTGGGCGGCGTGGTCGCACCGGGCGCGCGCCTGATGGACATTGTTCCGCAGAATGCGAACCTGGAGGTGGAAACGCAGGTCGCCATCGACGCGGCCAATGACCTGCATGCCGGCCAGGCGGCCGAAGTGCAGATCAGCGTCGCTGGCAATTATAATCTGCCAAAGCTGCACGGCCGGATAACGCGCGTGTCCGAAGACAGCGTGACCGACACCAACAGCAATCGCAGCTATTACACCGCCACCGTCAGCGTCCCGCGATCGGAACTTGCGCAGCTCAGCCAGGCAGCCGGATTCAACCGCATGGTAAGGGCCGGCACGCCCGCGACGGTCGTGGTGCCACTCAAGGCGCGGACGGCGCTCGAATATTGGGTACAACCACTCCTGCACCGTTTTGACGGCGCATTGTCGGAAAGATAAGGGAGAAGCATCTTCGTCCCGGCGAACGGTCGTCTGGCGCCTTGAATGAAGGAAGGGGAGCCGCCGTGAAGGATCAAGCTTCGGATGGATAGCCCGCTTCGGACGCGCAACAGGAGACGTCAACCCATGGCGGCGGCGATCCTGTTGCCATCGGCTGTCATCGTGCAGATGGTCGCACTGGGGGCCAACGGCGCTGCCCTGGCGGTGGTCGCGGCGATGGCAAATCTCTGCGTTGCTATCGCATGCCAGTTCCTGTTGCGGACCGAGGAGGAATTCTGGCGCAGGACCGCCTGGGCGACAGGGGTTTTCGCTCTGATAGTCCTGTGGATCGCGGCGCCGGCGATCGTGCCGCGATGGATGCCGGGCCGGGCATCCGTGCTGATCGCGCCTGACCTCATCCAGCCCGCCGTCGCCCGCCTGATGGGCCTATATGCCGCCATGATCGCCGCCGCGATGATCGGCTATCGGCATGGCCTGATGCGATTTTCGATCGACATGCTCCTGCTCTTCGCCATTTTTCATATCAGCCTTTCGCTGCTGATGCGCAGCGCCGATCCTGAACATATATGGGGATTTGAGAAGGGGTTGTTGCTGACCCGCTTCACCGGGACCTTCCTCAACGCCAATGCAAGCGGCTGCCTTTTCGGCGTGTTCGCCCTGCTCGCCTGCGGACGTGGGCTTGGGTTGATCCGGGAAAGCACAGTGCTCACGGGCGACCCACGAGCCGTTGCGCGGCTGCTGCTCTACATCGTCGCATTCATCCTGAGCATCGGCGCATGCCTTATCACCCATTCGCGCGCGGCATTGACCCTGACAGTCCTGCTGCTGATCTGGATGGGCGTAAACGACCGGCACATGCGCGGCTTTGCCCGGCGAACCGCAGGGAAAGTCAGCATCGGCCTGTTGGCCGCCGGCTCCCTGATCCTGTTTGTGATGTTCGCTGGCGACGTCATCGACCGCTTCCAGTTGATCGGGCAGGATTCGGTGGACCGCGTCATGATCTGGTCGCGCTATGCCCGGCTCGCCTTCGCCGCCATTCACACCGGCTATGGTCCCTTGAGTTTTCAGGAACTCAACCTGCAACAGCTGGCGAACCCCGCCGACGCGGCCATATTCTGGTACATCAACGCGCCGCATAACGCGCTTTTATCGATCCTGATCGAAGGCGGATGGCCCTATCTGGCGATGTGGTGCGGTCTGCTTGCCGGCATTACGTGGCAGGTCTGGCGATGGCGAAGGAGCGAACGGCAGGACGCGGTCGTCAACGCCATCGCAGCAGCCTGCATATTGATACTTGGCTGTTCAATGGTGGACATCACGCTGGACGTGCCCGCGATGGCGGGCCTGTTCATGATCCTGATCGGCTTCATATGGGGACATGCTCTTCGGCGTGCCAGCGATCATCAGGCGATCCAGTCGCGATTCTACCTGCCGCGCCACGACGCATCCGTAAGGTGAAAGGGCGATCGGCTTCAGGTTCGAAGCGCGATCAATGCCGCCATACATCGTCGCGCGTGACCATATATTTTTGGCGAGTGGCGAAATAATCGTTCAGCGCCATGGGCGCTTCCGCGATGATGCTGCGCATCAGCGAGTCATGCTGCAACGAAAGATTGCCCAGCCAAACGGCTTCCTCGATGACATGCCGGCGTGTCGCGGGGTTGAGCGACGCCCATTGATTGATGCCAAGGCGGACCCGCCAGACACCCGAACGTCGGGAAAAGCGCAAAATGCGGTAGCTTCGCTCCAGTGACGCGTGCGTGACCGGAGCCGCCGCGCCATATTGCACAAAGTCGATAAAGGCGGCCACGATCAGCGCATCGCCCCAACGCGAACGGCCAGCCGTGGCGTCGGACAGGCTGGCGCGCGCCTGCCGGATCCTTTCCGACCTGGCCAGGCCCTGGCGCAACGCGAAGGCGTCCCGCGCCAGCATTTCGGCCCGCATCAAGGACGCGCGGGGAGGCAGTCCCGTACGGTCCGCCAGCGCGCCAATATCGGGGGCGCGCCCATCGCCAGCGGAAAGCTGCAGATCCTCGTCCGCCTCCATGCGTTTGACCTGCCATTCGCCATAAGCGGCCCGGGCAGCAAAGAGGAACATGGCGCAAAGCGCGACGACGGCCAGTACCGGGATCAGGCTCCATCGGCGACCGGCGGCCCGACGCATCGGTCAGTTTGAGTAATATTGGTTGTATTTGCGCGAATAATAGAGCGCGCCATACACCTCGGACCCCGGGGCGGCCATGGTGTAGATCGCGCCGGCGAGCGGCGTCTGGTCCAGCGCCATCAGGGACAGCGCGTGGCGGACCGCGCCTGCAGAGGTCGAGTTCCAACGCACCGCCAGCACGGCCGCATCAGCCCGCGCCGCGATGGTGCGGGCATCGGTCACGCCCAGGAAGGGCGGAGTGTCGAGAATGATGCGATCATAATTTTCGCGCGCCTGCTGCAGCAGCTTGGCAAAGCTTTCGCCACTGAACACGTCTTCCGGGCTGAACAGCGAGCTGGTGACGACCAGCAAGTCCAGATTGCTGTCCGGATCCTTTACGATCGCCTGGTCGAGCCGCGCTTCGCCATGCAGAACCTCAACCAGGCCCGCCTTGGCGGTCACTCCCGCCGTGTGCTGCATCGTCGCCCGGCGCAAATCCGTATCGATGAGCAGCGTCCGTTCGCCCGACAGGGCCAGGACCCGCGCCAGGGAAAGGGACGACACGGTCTTGCCTTCGTCCGGCAGGGTGGAAATCACTGCCACGACCTGCGGCGCCTTGTCCGTCGTCTGGGACAGGGATCTGCGAATGGTGCGGAAGGATTCCGCATAGGCGCTCATGGGATGTAGGATCACATAGCTGGCCGGGGAAATATTCCCGTCAGCGGTCTTGAGCGCCTTTGCGTCCAGGCGAGGGACGCTGGCCATGAGATAGAGGCCAAGCTTGCTCATGTCGGCGATCGACGTCATGCCGCTAGACAGGAGTTCAACGCCGGTAATCGTTCCCACGCCCGCCGCGACGGCGAACATCAATGCGACCGCCAGGAACAACGCCTTCTTCGGCTGGGCGGGCTTGATCGGAGGACTGGCCTTCTCGATGATCTGAGCCTGCGAAATCGAGCTGTTCTGGGCCTGCGATGCAAGCTGGGCCTGTTCAGCGATGCGATTATAATTGGCTTCGGCCATTTCGGCCTGACGCTTGTAGGTGTCCGCCTGGGCCGAGGACCGGGTCGCGGCGGTCTGCTCCCCGCGCAGCCGCCCGAGGTTGGCGGACAGGCTGCCCGCGCGCGCCGCAGCGGCGCTGGCCTCGCTGCGCAGGCCTCCGATTACGCGGCGCGCTTCTTCCTGAATCTGACGGTCCAGGGACGCGAGCTGCTCAGTCACTTTCTGGGTTTCAGGATGTTTGGGGCCGTAGCGCGTCAGAACCTCACCCTGCTCCGCGACGATCTGCGCGCGTTGGGTACGCAGATTGCGAATGACTTCCGAGTTGAGGACGGCTGACACATTGTCCATGCCCCCGCTGCGGATCTGCGCCTCCGCAGCGGCGACCTTGGCCGAAGCGGCGGCGGCTTCCGACTGCGCCGTTGCGAGCTGGGCGGATAGCGGCGCGATCTGCTGATCGATCAGCGACGAGCCGCCACGTTCCGAATCGACCACGCCGGCAGCGGCGCGATATTGAGCGAGACGCTCGTCCGCCGAAGCAGCTTCCGCCGCCAAGTCCTTCATCTTCTTGTCGAGGAACTGCGACTGCCGTTCTGCAGTGCCAGTGCGGCGACCAAGGCTAGCCTCGATATATTCGGCGGCGAAGGCATTGGCGATCGTCGCTGCCTTTTCCGGGTTTACCGACTTGGCCGACAGTTGGACGACATAGGTCGCCTTTTCGCGATCCGCCGATGTCGCGCGCAACAAGGCGTCGGCAAGAGCATCTTCCTCCGACAAGCCGCCTTCTTCGTCGCGGCGCAAATCCTTGGTAAATTCGGGGTCATGGGACAGGTTGAGCTTGCGCGCGACAATGCGTGCAATGTCGCGCGAGCGCATCACGCTGACTTCGGTATCGACGATCGCCTGATCGGGGTAGCTGTTGCTTTCGCCCAGCTTGCCGATGGCGGCGCTCTGAGACGGGTCAATCTTCAGCCGCGTCACCGCGACATATTTCGGCGTCATCATGAAAATGAGACTGGCGCCGATCAGGAACAATCCTCCGCTCACGATCGCCAGCAAGAGCCAGCGACGGCGAAGGATGGTGAAAACGCTGCGCATCATCCCCGTGAGAGTTTCATTTTCGCGGAGATGATCTTCCTGAAAAGATTCAGGGGTAGCGCTTGTCAGCATATTTGCATGTGCCTCAAAAACTTAAGCAACAATTGGGGGTCGCGTTACGGATGGATCGACACCCCGAAAGTCATCCGGAACTCGTCCAGTCTGGGTCCGTTCAGAGCATTGTCGCTCGTGCGGCGTCCATAAGCGAGGTTGCCATTGAACCAGATCAGGCGGTTCGCCTGATATTGGCCACCGCCGGACATGCGCAGGATGGTCGCGCTGCCATCGATACCCTTGTAATCATCATGCTCATAATCGACGCCGGCATTGACGATCAGGTTCCTGAGCAGTTCGTGATCGATGCGCATCGCAACGCCGTTATTGAAATAACCGCTGCTTCCGCCCAGGATCGAATCCTCGACCTGGCGACGACCGGTCAGGGTGACGGTCGTCAGGTCCGTGGGGAAATATTCCAGCTTCGCGTCGAGGGAGAAACCCTTCACATCCGGCAAGCCGGGTGCGAGGTAGCGACGTTTGACATAGCCCACGCCAACGCTTCCGCGCAGAAGGGCCGTGACGTCCATCGTCAGGCCAGAGAGGAAGCGCCATTCATGGGAGTCGCGGTTGATGGCGCCCACCTGCTGGATGTTCCTGTAATCCGTGTCGGTATAGCCCGCCCGGACGAACACGCCGGCATCGGGCGTAATGCCATATTCTACCTGGCCGATGGCGCGCGTGATTTTCCGGTCGCGATCAGCCTGATCGTAGAAGGTGCCGTTCAGCAGTTGTACGGTCTGATAATCGTAAATCGAATGATCGACCGTCGCGACGGTGCGGAAGCGGGCGAACTTCATGTCGCCCAGGATCTTGAAGATCGACGCCTGCACCGGGATCGAGCTGCGCGCATCGGGCACGGATGCGCCGGTAAGCTGGCTTTCGTAGATATGGCTGGTCCGAGCGCCGCCGGTGATGGAGCCACGGCCGATGTCAAGCCGGCCGGTGCCGCCCACCGTCCAACCATCCTCGTCGCGGGGGCTTTCGTCGAAATAACGAACGAAGGTGCCGCCGGCATCCAGATTGAGAGCATGGCGGCTCCAGTCGGAGGTCAGGACCAGCCGGGGCGCGACGGTCAGCAGCCCGTCCCCCTTCTCGTCATTTTCCGTCTGGTAAACATTGTCGTCATAACCCAACGACACATCGAGAAACGGATTAAGCACTACGCCGCCGAGACGGAAGCCGATCGGAGCCCATGCCGGCCGGGGGCGATCGACGACACTTTCGTTCCGACCGCGGTCATATGTGATGGGGATGGTCGTATCGAAGATACGTGTACTTACAACCTGCGCCTCAGCGCTAGCGGCTTGCATCAGGATGACGGCGAACAGGCTGCTCCCGACCTTGGACAGGACGCGTGTCATAAGATGATCCCCAATCATGTTTTGCTCTTTTACCCGGCAACACCCTGATGATGCCGGCATTCTTCTTGCGCACAGCAGAACGCGCCTCGGAACAACCTTAAGGCGTCGAATAATCCGTCGCGCCGCCACCGCCGCCACCGCCGCCAGGCCCAGCGCCAAGCGACGCGCCGCTTCCCGGCAGCGCGCCTGTACCGCAACTGCGAACACGCAGCAAGTTTTGGATCGCCAAGCGCTGAACCGGGGTTAATTTTTCATTCAGCAATTGGGTCAATGCCGCGACGACGACAGCGTCGCCGGCCCCCGACTGATCGATCGCAAATGCGGCGACACCCTGAATATCGTCCACGGTTGCGGTCTTTGGCTGCGCCTGAATGCGGGCCAGGATGTTGCTTGCCAGCGCGCTTGCCTGCGCGGGGTCGGCGACGGTTCCATCGGGGCGGCATCCGCGCTCCTTGGTTCCGGTGACAGCCGGTTTGGACGGCTGTGCAATAGCGGCGGTGCCGACACTGAGAAGTGCGGCTGCAATCACGTAGCGCATCGCGCCCCTTCCTTCGCTCAACATGTCCCGCCCCTTGGCTACACAGTTTTTCTAAAAATATCGTTCACCGATGCGCACGGTGTCGCCCGGCATCACTTCGAGGTCGGGAGTCAATTTGACCGCCTTCTCCTCTTTTTCTCCCGCACGCTTCAGGAAAACCTTCCCTTTGTTCGCACGATAAGTGAATCCCTCTGCACGAGCGATCGCATTCATCACGGTGAGATTACTGGAATATGGATATTCCCCCGGCTTCGCCACTTCACCAAGTATATAGAAGGGACGATAGGTCAGAACGTCCAGACTGACCCTGGGTTCCTTGAGATAGCCATCAGCAAGGCGTGCCTGGATATCTTCGGTGACGACCTTTTGCGAACGGCCCTTCGCGACGACCTCGCCGATCAGCGGGAGGGAAAGGGATCCATTGTCCCCTACGATGAATTCGCCCGACAGACTGGGCTCGTTGTAAACGATTATACGCACCTTGTCGGCAACGCCGAGCAGATAGTTGCCCGAGGAAGGATCGCTGGACGGCGAGGCCGCAGCCTGATCTTGCGCTGCAGCAATTCCATATGACGACCCCGAAAGGACCATCAGGAGAACAGCAATCAGCGAAAAAAACTTGCGTAGAGCCAGTCTTTTGGATTCCATTTGAGGGGTTACCCATTTCCAATTTGTTGCAAAGCACATATACCACCTGGGGCTTGCCCGCAAGATCAGCCTAAAAGGCGGAACCTTGCCGGAAAGAATCACCGGATTGCTGTTCAGCTTTTCGAGCCGTCCTTAAAGAAGCCATTCTGCGAACATACCATCAAAGAGGTTGTGATTTTTGCAGATGCGAAATAGCTGTGTCATCCTATTGGCGTGAACGACATCATCCCGCAAAGGATATCGGACCCATCATGAACGGCAACGATACGGCTGTGAGAAAAAAGCGCATCCTTGCGGTGGCTTCCGGCGGCGGCCATTGGGAACAGTTGATGTTGATGCGACCGGCATTCGACGGAAATCAGGCGTTTTTCGCGACCACGCTCAAAGGCGCGGGCGATCTGGCAGCGTTGCCGCACGTGCACATCGTTCCGGATTGCAACCGCAACAAACCGGTGAAAGCGGCCATTTCGGCGTTGCGGATCGCCCTTTTGATCCTTCGTTTGCGGCCGGACGTCATCATATCGACCGGCGCGCTGCCCGGAGTCATAGCGCTGGCGATCGGCCGCAAGACGGGGGCCCGAACGATCTGGGTCGACAGCATCGCCAATGCGGAGGAGTTTTCCATGGCCGGTAAAAAGGCGCAGCGTCATGCCGACCTCTGGGTCAGCCAATGGCCCAATGTGGCACAGGAGGAAGGCGCAGAATTTCTGGGGTCGGTACTATGATCTTCGCGACGGTGGGTACGCAGCTCCCTTTTCCACGCTTTCTGGAGGCTGTCGACCGAGTCGCGGGCAGGCGGGGGCTGAAGGTCATCGCCCAGACATGCGATCCAGGTTGTAGCTACGCCCATATGGAAACACATGCCACCCTTGCCCCGTCCCAGTTCGACCGTCTGGTGCGGTCGGCCGACATCATCGTCGGTCACGCCGGCATTGGTACGATCCTGAGCGCGGCGCGAGCAGAAAAGCCCGCCGTGCTGTTCGCAAGACGTGCCGATCTGGGCGAACATCGCAACGATCATCAAATGGCCACGTTGTCGTCGTTTCGCGACCGTCCGGGCATCTACGCCGCCACGACGGAAGACGAGCTGGACCATTATATGACCGCGTCCAACCTCAAGCCTTTCACCACGCATGACGTGACGGCCCGGCAACCACTGATCGACGGCCTGCGCGCTTTCATCAATCGCTGAAGGGCTGTCCTACAGCATTGCGCCATGCATATTACGGACACTCCCATATGAAGGAGTGCCGTATGACAAGATGGATAGGCTTTGCCCTTCTGGCCTGTTGCGTGGTCGGAAGCAGCGCCGGAGCGCAGTCGGTGCGACTGCCCGGCAACTTCGCGCCGGGGGCGAGCATCGGCTATGGCGCCGCCGACGACAACTGGACCGCTGTGACGGAGGCGACACCTTTGCCGACTGCCCCGAAACAGGAATCCCACGTGCTCGTATCGGCCAATGCGTCCACAGGGCCGGCAACGCTCTATGGCGGCACCTATGTGGTTACACAGGGATGCGCCGGCTATGGCACCGTCACCCTCCGCTATCGCGGCCCCGATGGCGCGACGATGCTCCCACTGCTAAGCCGGACCGCTTCCGACAGTAGCGGCGGAACCGTGGTCGCGCTGGGTTCGAACGCGATGGTCGACGCGACGCTCGTCGGAACCACCGGATGCAACGTCCAGATCGCGAGGTTGCCATGATCCGTTTGCTCTCTTCCCTCACGGTTGCCTTCTGCCTGCTGTCCGTCGGTCCTGCCTTCGCGCAGGTTTTGAGCAGCGCGCCGGTCGCTTACGGCGCGGGATCATCGGACGACCGGATCCCGGCGGCGGCGCGCATGCTGCCGCCGCTTCCGCTGCCCGCAGGTGCCAAGGTCATGGCGTTTTGCGACAGCCATTCCGCCTTCAACAATGTTGCGGCCAATTCGGGCGTGCTGGCTGCGCCGGTTACGGCGAAAGGTCTGATCGAGGCGGCATGGTCAATCGATCCACGGTTCAATTTCGACAGCTGGTATGACCCCACTGATCCATGGCGCCGGGCCGATAACGGTTCGATCAACGCGGTCAGCATCAACGGCGCCAACCAGGGCATACCGTCCGATCATCTGATGAAGGGATCGGTCAGCGACGGGGCAATGACGCGGCTGCGCTACGCCCTGTCGCGGGATCCGGCGGTCATCATCCTGAACTGCGGCACCAACAGCATCGCGACCGGCGATGTCGTGGGCAGCAACACGCCGGCAGACTCCGCCTATGTCATCGCCCAGTTGGACAGGATGTTGACGCGCATCCGCCAGCAGGGGGTGTGGACCGTCCTGTCCACCCTTTATCCGCGCGCGGACTGGCCCCAGGGCGACGCACGCCACCAGACCACCCGTGAGGTGAATGCGTGGATCCGGGCGCAGAGCATGAGGGAAGGCGTGGCCGGGATCATCGACCCGGCCCCAGCATTGACCAGCGCCACTAACCCCGATGGCATCGACCAGACGCTGTACATGGATGCGGTTCACCTCAACGCCAAAGGCGTCAATCTGGTGGCCAAGGATTATCTGCTGCCGCTGCTGCGGACATTGATCGCCCCCGGCAACGTCTTTGACGAAAATGCAGCCAGCAACAATCTTTGGCCCTCCTCGACCTATGGCTTGACCGGAACGGCGGGCACCCGGACGGGCGCGGCGACCACGGGATCGGTGGCGACCGGCTATAATCTCTACATGAGCCGGTCAGGCGGCGGATCGACACAGGTGGGCAGCAAGGACAGCAGCAACGCCACCTTCAATCGACAGATCATCACGATCAGCCCAGGCGCGACCGGCGCATGGGACCAGAGCAGGCTGACATTCCCTGTCCTGGCGACGGGATTGCCGCAGGCGGGCCAGTGGGTCCGCGCCTACGTCCGCATAGAGGCGGCGGACGCAAGGTCGGCCGTGCCGGTATTAACGGTTTCGCTGCTCGACGGCGGCGGCGCGACGATCGTGCAGGCGCAAGCAGGCGTGATCGATAGCAACCAATATGGGTCGGCCCAATATGGCGCGAACCCGCCTTCGGGTCGTGGCGTCTTCTGGCTGGCGACCAAGCCGTTCCAGGTGCCGCAGGGTGCTATGGTGGCACAGGTAACAACCACGCTGGTCATGAACTTCTGGACCGGTGGCTATACGCCAGGATCGAGCTTCACGGTGGCGGTGGACCGACCCATCCTGCGCCTGTCAGCCGACCCGCGCCCGGCGTGGAATCTGCCCTGATCGATTTCAGGCGTCCCGGACGTGCAGGTCCGGGGCGCGTGGATCATTGTTCGAACCGGCCATAGGGACCGACGCGGATATCGGACCGGACCACTTTGGCGGGATTACCGGCGACGATACTGCGCGGCGGAACATCATGTACGACGACCGCGCCAGCGGCAACGATCGACCCTTCGCCGACAGTGACGCCGGGCATGATGAGCGACCGCGCCCCGATGAAGCAATGTCTTTCGATCCGGGTGTCGCGATAGAGGCGACGGGTGGTATCGTGCGTCAGGATCATCACACCGAGCGCGACATAGCTTTCCTCCGCCACGTGCACGCCCTTTGGATAGGTCTTGTCGAAATGGGTGCTAAGCGAAAATTCGGCGGTGGGATGGATATCCATGCCCCACACCCGGTTGAACCACAGGCGTTTCGCGCCAACCACCACCGTGCGCAGCTTTTTCAGCTTATTAAGGCTTGCCATGGACGATTCGACACCTTGTCTAGGAGATCATGAAGTACGCAGCACCCCGACCTGATAAGGCTGGCGCGGGCGCGGCACGCGCGTGGCTCCGGAGGCCAGCACAAGCACGACGCACATGTCCGCCCAGAGCGGGAAATAGAGGATCGACGGGAACGGATCGGTATATTGCACTTCCGTCATCGAGCGCACCAGCAGCAGGATGACAAGGCCCATAATTGCCGGACCCAGCGGATGCCGGGTGGTCAATATGAGGCGCAACGTGTGATAGATATTGCGAACCACGATGGCGATCATGATGCCCAGACCGGCAAGGCCCAATTGAAGCCACAGGTCGAGCCAGCTGTTGTGCGAATGGCCGACGGCATAGCCAAGCTGGCGCCAGATCGAGTTGCGGGCAGGGTTGTCGGCGGTCCAGAAGGCATAGCCAAATCCCCGGATGGGATGCGCCTCAAGTGTGCGGATGGCAATTTCCCACACATCCGTTCGGCCGGTAAGAGTGGCGTCCCGGCCTGCCATGCCAAACAGCAGGTCAGACACGGCATATGCAAGTAGGCCCAGCATGGCGAGAGACAGGATGGCCAGCAGGATGAGCAGGATCCGTGTTTCCATCTTCGCGCGCTGAATCATCGTCATGAAGGCGATCACGGCGATCGCCTGCGCCAGGCTGGCTGCTGCCGTGCCGGATTGCGACATGATGACGATAAACACGCAGCCCAATGCGGTCACCGCCGCCAGCGGCAGGCTGACGCCATTCATCCGCCATGCGGCATAGGTCACGACTGCGCCGATGGCGAACATGATCCCGGTCAGGTTCTTCTGGATCATCGCGCCGCGCCAGGCAAGGTCATAGGCCCCCCCGATGCGACCGACGCCCATGCCCGGCTCGAGGATGCAGACCAAGATCGAGAGGATGACGCTGACCAGAAAGGCGACCGTCATCAGGCGCAAGATCTTCGCCGGCCCGTACAGTTGCGGAAAAATGATCGCGAAGATCGTGAACGGCATCAGCCGTGCGGCGCGCTGGATACTCATCACCGGGTCGAAGGCCCAGAGCGCGGACAGGAAGGCGACGGCAATCAGACCATAGGCCAGGAAGTCATGACGGAACCGGTTGCCGGTTTGCACTGTCTTCCACACGAAAAAGGCAGCGATCATCATGATAATGATGAGACTGACGGTGGTCACCGGGAACGGCAGCGCCGTATATCCCTCCGCACCGATCTTGGAAGGCAACGACACGTAGGATTCGAACGGAAAGAAACAGCCGTAAATGGGTGAGATCAATATGAGGATCGCGATGAAATCCATCACGATGTCGCTCGGCTTCCTCGGCCGCTCCACCGGCGCATCCGAATCCATCATGGTCGCTCCATTCACCGATTTCACGCTTCGCCGGCAGCGCGACGCGCAGACCCCCGCTGCATCAAGAAAGTGGCGGCCATCGTCAAGCGCTTCTCCACCAAGAGGTGATAAAGGCTGCCCGCGACCAGCGCCCCGGCGAACATCAGGAACACCGTCAGTTCAATGGGCAGCAACCGCCCCAGCGCCAGCCGGATAGCGTGCGCGGCCACCAGGACCGCCAACGGATGGATGAGATATAGCGAATAAGACGCCGCGCCCAGGAAAGACATGGGCCGGGGCACGGGCACGGCCCTGCGCCGTTCCAGTTCAACGGCGCCCAGCACGAACAGGACGGACGCTGTGCCGAAGACGAGCCGGCCACGCAGCGAAACATCCTGTATGTGGGGAGCGAACCACATGAAGCCGACGAACAGAACCGTGCCCGCGATCATCATGAACATCGGGGCCGGCAGACGCGGATATCGGCGCAGAAGCGCCGCCGCCGTCATCCCCATGACGAATTCGAGGTTGAAGGGACTGAACAGGAAACTGAGTGGGAAGACCGGTTCCATGCTGAGTTGGACAACGACGATTGCCGCCGCCCAAAGCCAGAACAACATGATCTTGTCCCGGCCCTTGAGCAGCACGATCAGGAACAAGGCGTAGAAGAATATCTCGAACGTCAAAGTCCAGGCGACGCCCAGAACGGGATGTTCGGGCGAAGGGATGAGAAAGATCGATTGGAGAATGTGGAGCGGATCATTTTCCAGCGGGTCGCGCGGATCCGGGAACAACGCATGTCCAATGATCAGCGGGAACAGCAGTCCCCAATAGGGCGGGAAGATGCGGAAGAAGCGCTTGGCCGCATAGCCGCCCAGCGTTTCGGGCCGTCCCATGTCGCGCCAGTGGACCCAGGTGATGATGAAGCCACTGAGGACGAAGAAGAAATCTACACCCACATTGAAGTTACGGAAATGCTGGGCAAATGGCTCCACGCCGTAGAAACGAGGCTCGGCCAGCATGCTGCCGATATGGTGAAATACCACCAGCATCGCCGCGACGCCGCGCGCCGCCTCGATCAACTGGAATTTTGGCTTGGTAGGAGGCGTGGATGCCAAGCGACCTGTTTCCTCAGCCCGATGTGATGCGGTTGAAAAGCGCCGCATAATCAGCGGCGCAGCGTTGAACCGAAAAATGACGCCCGCGCCGGATCAGCCTGTCTGCGTCGTCGGGATCGGCAATGCTGGCGAGGATGGCGTCCGCCAGAGCATCATCGTCCCCGACCGGAACCAGCCTGCCATAGGCACCGCCATCCAGAATTTCGGCGGGACCGTGGGGGCAATCGGTACTGACGACCGGCGTCCCAACCGCCAGTGCTTCGACAAGGACATTGCCGAACCCTTCAAAGCGGGAGGACATCACGAAAACGGACGCCTTCCGAACCGCGGGCAGCGGGTTGGCGAGGAAACCGGGCAGGGCCACACGGTCGGAAAGGCCATGTTCTTCGATCCACGCCTCCAACGCGGGCCGTTCTTCGCCTTCGCCCAGGATCATGAGTCGCGCATCGGACCGTTCCGCAAGACGGCCGAACGCACGCAGCAGAGACGGAAAGTCCTTTTGCGGCACCAGGCGACCCATGCCGACGATGACCGGGGGTGACCCGGGACGGAACCATGGATGATCCCAGTCCCGTTGCGATCGGGCGTCAAAATGCTCATCTATGACGCCATTGTGGATGACGTCGATGGACTCACGCCGTATCCCGGCGGTTTTCGCAAGATCATCGGCCACGCCTTCCGACACGGCGACGATGGCGTCCGCGTGCGGCAATATCCGACGGTAGAGAGCGGGAATGACGCGCCATTGGGCCGACCGGCGCTTGACCTGTTGGGACAGGGCGTTGTGCTGCGTCACCACGACTCGCGTCGGCGCACGCGCCAGCATCTTCGCGACCACCGCGATGATGTTCATATGTTCCATGTTGGAAATCAGCACATCAGGCGGGTTTCGACGCAGATGACGAACCAGCTTGGGCAGTGCGGCCAGCGTACGAGACGCCTCCAGCACATGCACGGATACATCGGACGGCACCGTGCCCATCAGCGCGCCCCCCTCCTGATCCAGCAGAAAACTGGGCTTTATGCCCAGACTGCGAAACGGCGCGACGAGGAGCGTATGAAGCCTTTCAGCACCGCCGCCGGACAGGTCCGGAAAATAGCTGGCGGCGGTCAACCGTCGGGCACCCCCATCCGAAAGCTTGAGACCAACAGACATGTTCGTCAATTCCTCTGATTAGCCCGTTCGGCGAGGAGGCTATCGAATATATCTTCCGTCTCTTTGGCGGCCTTCTTCCAACTAAACCGCTTACAATTCAACCTCCCTTTGGTGCGCAGATCGGCCCGCATGGCCGGTTGCTCCACCAGAGACCGCAGGACGCCCGCAAGCGACCTGGGATCCTCTGGATCGATAAAGGCGGCTCCCTCCCCCGCGACCTCGCGTAGCACAGGTATATCCGTGCAAACGACCGGCAGGCCAAGGGTCTGCGCCTCCAGAATCGGCAGGCAGAACCCTTCAACGGTTGAAGTGTTGATGTAGGCCGATGCGGTGGCATAGAGTTCGGCCAGGCTTTCTTCCGATTGGCTGCCTGCCTGGACCACATCGGCATGGGGATAGCGCGCCATCAATCCGGGCAGGAGGCCCACATCGTCGCGCCCTACCAACATGATCCGCGGACGCAATCCTTCCTGAGCGAGAAGCGTGAGCGCCCTGAACAGCAATTCGATATTCTTGTTGCGGGTGATGTTCGCGACCATCAGGCCGAACGCCCACTCCCTTTCTTCGTTTCGCAACAATTCTTCCGGCCCCCCGTCGATCGGTGACGCTTCGTGGACCACCGAGATTCGACCCGCCAGCGCAGGGTAACAGCGAAGAGCGGTCGTGCGGGTCGCTTCCGAAACGGCAATCAGCCGGCCGGACTTGCAAAACCCCCGGCTGGTCACATGCCGCCATTGCAGCACTTGCGCGCTGTCGAACAAATGGGGATGGCTTGCGCGGTAGAGGTCGTGGAGGACCGTGACGCTGTCCTGCATTCCTGCGAACATGGCGACCGGCTGGGTGTGGAAGATCAGCGACGCCCCCACTTCCCGCATCAGGCGGGGAAGGCAGAATGTGTTCGTCGCCAGCGCCAGCGTCTCGTTGATGGGCAAGGTGCGATGGACGATCGGCAGGCCCAACTTCACGATCGCCGCTGGTATGTGATCGATGGTCCAGTTGGTCGCCAGAACATAATCATGGCGGCCGTGGACGTGCAGCGCCTCCACAATCCGCCAGACATAGGTCGATATGCCGGTCAGCTTGTTGGGATAGGGTGAGGTGAAATTGATGAGAATCCGCGCCATCAGCTGCGCACCGTGCGCGAATGGGCGACGACCTGTTCCAGAAAGCGATCCAGTTTGCCGCAGACCGACAGTTCGGGCGCATCCCCATCGGCTGAACGAAGCGAGAAAAGCCGGCGCACGCGCTGCGCCCCTTCCCTGGCGAGCCGTTCGCGCAACGGCGCGTCATCAATCAGCGTGCGCAAGGCGTCTTCCACCGCTTTGCCTGTCACTTCCGGCAGATAGAGCGCGGCGTCGCCGCTGATCTGTCGCAACCCGCCTGTCCCCGAGGAGATGAGCGCCACACCCGCGGCATGGGCCTCCAGCGCGGTGCGGCCGAACGGTTCCACCCATTTCGACGCGACGATCGAAATGGCGCTGCGTTCGACGATCGCCTTCACCTGGGCATAAGGGATGTTGGTCTTGATTTCCGCCCTGTCCCCCAACGGGGCAAGCGCCGCATGAACGCGGGCCATGTAATCGGGATAAATGGTTTCGGACAGGATGAGCACGGCGCGCCAGCCGGGATGGTCGATCAGGCTGTCCCGGATCCCTTCCGCGCATTCGACGATGCCCTTGGTGTCATTGGCGCGCCCGGTCACGACGATGAGCGGTTCTTTCTCCCGATCCATGTCCCAGGAAGAGAAATCGAAGCCGTTCGTCACGACCGCGCGAGGTATGGCAACCTGAGGCCAGTCCTGATCGAAGCGGGCCAGGGTCGCGTCGCTGATAAGGGTGATGCCCGACAGGCGGTTGAGCGATGCCGCCGTCAGCTTGTTTCGCACGCCAGCGAAACGTCCCTTGACCGGCGCGTCCACGAAATTATGCGTCTGAAGCACCACAGGCGTACGGGGGTTGAACAGCGCGATGCGGCCTGCCGTCGGGATATGCTGCTGGGTAACGATGACGTCGACGCCCGCCCGCTTCACAAACCCGCGCAGAAATGTGGCGAGGCGCCAGGACGTCAACTTTCGCGCCGGCGGCAGCCGTTCAACCGCGACATCGAGGATCGGCGGCTGTTCGCTGGCCTCGGCGACGACGATGGTGTCGTTCCGGTAGCGACTGCCCGCCACCCATTCCGACACGCATAGCTCAACAGACGAGGCGGCCGATTTTTCGAACCGCATCCTGCGGGGGATTGCCTGGACCACCTTCATGCGGCGAACTCCGGTTCGGGCGCGACCTTGGGCTTTCGAACAAGAGCGACGTAGCCCTTGATCGTCCTTACCGATATCGGCATCGCCAGCGCGACGAAGGGAACAGCGATCGCCCACAGGCCCAGTTCACGCCAGAACAGGCCGATGGCGCAAGCCACCCACCACAAGGCGGCGACGCTGTAATTGGGCGACCCCACCGCGCGCGTCAGCACGATATGCATGACGAGATAGGTCGGGATGGCCGCGAGTTCCGCGTACCCATAGCCTATCGCGCCGACCTGGCGCACCGCGAACCATGTGGTTCCCGCAAATACCGCGACATGGATCAGATGATAGATGGCAAGGTCGCGATTGCGGTCGATGACCGACATCACCGCCGAATGGACGTTGAACGTCGCGATCGTGACATAGGACAGCGCGATATAGGGGAAATAGGTCATGACCGGCGCCCAGCGGGCCCCGAACACCAGCGGCACGACATAGCTGCCGGTCCAGCTGAAGCCCAGCAGCAGCGCCCCCACCACAAGGGTCTGGAGCGCCATTCCTTCCGTCACCGCCTGCCGCAACTTGTCCAGATTGTCCTGCACACGCCCCAGGATCGATACGGACAGCCGCCAGGCGATGGTCTTGGCGATGGAAAGCATCTCAAGAATCCCGACCGTCATGCCGATAAGGCCCACGCCATGCGCGCCGATTACAGGGGCGGCGATCAGCGGGTTGACCAGCATTCGCAGCTGCCACACCCAGTTGGCGAAGGAAAAGGTGGCGGCATAGCGGACCGTTTCCTTGACGGTGGCCCGGTCGAAGCCGAACCGCGGCAGCGTGCGCGCCATGTAGAGGGCGAGCGCACAGAACATCATCTTCTGGACAAGCAGCGCCACCCCCAGGGCAAACGCGCCATATCCCATCAGCGCCAGCGGCGCGGCGATCGCATAATAGGCAACGTCGCCGCCGATTTCGATAACGGCGACGTTGCGGTAGTTAAGATCGCGCTCCAGCCCGATCGTCGCGGGAATGGACAGGAGCTGGAACGGCAGCGCCACCGCCACCACCGCCATGACGGAATAATAGCCCGACACGCCGCTCCATCCGGCGACCAGGCCACGCGTCCCTTCCATCGCAATGAACAGGATGGCCGCCGTGAACATCAGCAGCGAATAGGATGTCCGTATCGCAATGTCCGGCACGGTGCCGGGGTAGCGCAGCAGATACACGCCCACCCCCGCCTGTCCCAACAACAGCGCATATTGATAGACATTGAAGGCTGTCACGTAGGAGCCATATTCGCTTGGCCCCAAGACGCGCGTGATCAGCATCACGCCGATGAGCTTGAGGCAAACCCCAAGAGCCTGTCGCCCGATAAGATAAACGCCGCCGCGCATCGCGCTGCGTCGCAAGGAGTTATCTGCCGCCATCACACCCTTCTATGGAGCCCTGCCCTGCCTGCCCCGATCCTGACACGTCCCCCGACATGCCCAGCATCGTTAAATGCATCATTGTGGTTAATGCGTAATGTTCCAAATCATAAAAAAGAAAATTTAATCCAAGGTGACGATCTTCGCCCTTCTTCGCGCCATTTCAGACAGGATCATCCTTAACAGTGCCGGCGTGTTGGATTGTCCGTCATGCAATAGAATGACCCCGCGGTCGGGCAGGCGACCCAGCAGGCGCTTGAAACTGACATCGGGTGGATCGTTGCGCCAATCCTCCGGGCTGGCATCCACACCGGCCAGGATCAGACCATTATCCCTGGCAATGGCGCGCCACGGCTGGGGCGGGATGAGCGGAACGCCCGGCCCACCCGGCAGTCGCATCAGCCGTCGCTCACCCTTGCTCCGCGCGCGCCCGTAAACCGCTCTTTCCACTGAATCCGCGCCGTCGACGATTTCATCGCGGACCTGGTCCAGCGACATCCCCGAGAAGTTGCGATGATTCTGCGAATGGCTTCCGATGCCATTGCCTTCCGCGACGATCCGCTTCGCCAGGTCGGGCGTCGCCGTCGCGCGACGACCGATGAGGAAGAAGGTCGCATGGACGCAATTTTGCCGCAGCAAGTCCAACAGCACGGGAGTGGACGTGCGATCGGGACCGTCGTCGATCGTCAGCACATATTCTCCCGCCTTCAGCGGCAAAGGAGGCAGACGCTGCGCGGAACCGAACGCATCCTGACGCGGCGGCACAGTGATGCGCCTGCCGGTAAGCGCAGACGCGCACGACTTGAAGGGCGCAGCTACCGACCGGGCGGACGGGGCGATCATGTTTCCGCCCCCAATGAACAAGGCAATCGCCACAAGGACAGGCGCTAGCAGCACGCACATCCGGCGGAGATGCGAAGCGCGAGAGCGGGAAGTTGCTGCCATTCCCGATCCATATCGCAACTGCGAAAAAATTCCTATAACATTCCGGAACGAGGCACTATAGTCGCGATGGGGGTTCAGGAACTGGTTGCGGTTCCGAAAACATCTGTCGCTGCTGCTGGTCACATGACAAAAGGGGTTCCTTGCTTGATGGCCGCTTCCAGACGCACGATCGTCGCTGGTCTATGCTGCGTCATGTCAGTGGGAGCAAGCAGCGGCATGCGTGCCGCGCGGCATTTCGCAACGCCCGAAGCCAAGGCGCAAGGCCTTCGCTGGCGCGCGCGAAGGCGCGGAATGAGCTTTGGCAGCATGATGCTGGCGACCCAGACGGCAGGCCCGCTTGCATCGGTGATCCAGCAGGAATGCGACATCGTCGTTCCCGGCATCGAAATGAAATGGGGCGAGACGGAAAAGCGCCGCGGCAAGCCGGATTATGCCCGCGCCGACCAGATCGTGGATTTCGCGCATCGGTCGGGCATCGAGGTGCGCGGCCATGCGGGTTTTTGGTATCGCAATATACCGGGCTGGTCTCGCCCGCTTCTGCAAGAACCCGGCGCAGACGCGCTGATCGTGGCGCGGGTCGGCGACATCGTGCGGCATTTCCGCGGCAAGGTCGCCGAATGGGATGTCGTGAATGAAGCGGTGCAGCCGGGGGACGGACTGCCCTGGGCTATGCGACGCGCGCCCTTCGGCAAGGCGATCGATCCCGGCTGGATCGCCGATTGCTTCCATGCGGCCAGGGATGCGGATCCGAAAACACTCCTCGCCTACAATGATTATGGGCTGGAAAATGCGGTCCCTGACGACGAAAGCCGCCGGCGCGCGACGCTCGGGCTGCTGGAAGAGTTGAAGCGGCGAAACGCGCCGGTGCAGGTCATGGGCCTTCAGACCCATATCGGCGTGGGCCAGCGGTTCGACGCCGACGTCTACCGGCGTTTCCTGGCAGACGTCGCGGCGATGGGGATGAAATTGCGCATCACCGAATTCGACATCAATGACCGTCGAGCACCCACTGATCCCGCCGCACGCGATCAGGCAGTGGCGGACCGGGCGCTTCAACTGCTGGAGGTCGCCTTTGCCGAACCGGCGATGCTGGGCATGATGACCTGGGGTCTGAGCGACGCTGACAGCCAGTTCCAGGGTCAGCCGGCGATGGCGCGTGAAGACGGACAGCCGCAACGCCCCCTCCCCTTCGACAGCCAACTGCGCCGCAAGCCTCTGTGGGAGGCAATTGCGCGCGCCTATGACGGTGCCCCAAAACGATGAGCAAGACGCGTCGCACGATCATGATCTGGAACGCCGCGCGCGGCGGCATGCGCAGCGTGGTGGAGGCTTATGAGCGAGACGGCTTTCTGGCGCAGGAGGGCGTTACCCTGATCGCCGCCTATGCCGATGGCGGTTTCCTGAAGCGCCAGGTCGTGCTGCTGAAAGGCCTGCTACGCTTCCTGCTCCTCGCGATCGGCGGCCATGTCGAGCTGGTCCATATTCATGCAGCCATGCGCGGCAGTTTTTGGCGCAAGGGGCTGTTCGCCTCCATCGCGCGCGCCTTCGGCATTCCCGTGCTGCTTCATCTCCACGGCTCGGAGATGAAGCTCTTCTATGGGTCGCTGCCCGATTGGGCGAAGAAGAAGGCCCGGCGACATCTGGAACGCGCGAGCCGGGTCCTCGTGCTGTCTGAAAGCTGGCGGGATTTCATCCTGACTATCGCGCCCCGCGCGCACATCATTGTCGTACCCAATTATGTGACGGTGCCGCCCCTTCCCGATGCTTCGGCGCGGGTGCCCGGCGAAGTGCTGTTCCTGGGCCTGGTGGGCGACCGCAAAGGCGTCTTTGACCTGATCCCAGCCTTTGCGCAGGTTGCCGGGGCTCATCCAGACGCGCGGCTGGTGATCGGCGGCAACGGCGAACTGGACCGCGCACGCCAGGCGATCCAGGCAGCAGGCGCGGATAGGTCCATCGATCTGGCTGGCTGGATAGAGGGAGCGGCCAAGGAAGCGCTGCTCGCCCGTGCGTCGGTCTACGTGCTGCCGTCGCATAATGAAGGCCTGCCGATGAGCGTGCTCGAAGCCATGGCGCGTGGCCTTCCGGTTGTCACCACCCGCGTCGGCGGCATACCCGAACTGATCACCGACGGCGTGGACGGGCTGCTGATCGACGCAGGCGATCAGGCAGCGCTCGCCCAGCGCATCGATGCGCTGCTTGCGGACGAAGCCTTGCGGACGCGCATCGCCGCGGCTGGACGATCCCGGATCGAAACCCACTACAGTGACAAGGCCATCCT
The DNA here is from genome assembly GCF_001556865.1 of Sphingobium sp. CCH11-B1. Lineage (GTDB taxonomy): Bacteria > Pseudomonadota > Alphaproteobacteria > Sphingomonadales > Sphingomonadaceae > Sphingobium. The sequence continues at coordinate 52,261 of NZ_LSJY01000112.1, forward strand.
TCCTCTGTTGCGTGACATCTATCGCGATGCCCGGAAAAAGACGGGGTCTTGAGGTGATCGGACCGCTTGCACTTTGGGCGTCGCTGGACGATCACCACGTATAATGATCAACAGCCCACGCCCTGCCCCTTCCCATCCCGCGCTTGGCAGGCATTCGCACTTCATCGCCCTGGACGGTTTGCGAGGGGTGGCGGCGGGCTGCGTGTTTCTATTCCATGGACTCGCCTCGCCCACGCTGGAATGGCCGATGTTCAACAACGGCCTGTTGATGGTCGATCTGTTCTTTCTGCTCAGCGGATTCGTCATCGCCCATGCCTATGAGCGCCCGTTGACGGAAGGGATGCGGTTCGGCGATTTTGCCGTTCGTCGTTTCGTGCGCCTGTACCCGATGATTTTCCTGGGCGCGGCGCTGGCCGGGGCGGTCGGGATATTCGACCTCTATTTCAGGCGGAACAGTCCTCTCGCCATGAGCGCGGGAGAATTGGCGACTGCTGTTGGGCTGTCCTTCTTTCTTCTGCCTTTCACCTTCGGCAATCCGACACGCGAAATCTTTCCGACGAACACGGTGCTATGGTCGCTGATGTTCGAAACCATCATCAATTTTGTCTATGCGGCATTTGCGCGCCACCTGACGACGCCGCGCCTTTACATCGTCGTGGCGCTTTCGCTTGCAGCGATCGCGATGGGCGGTTTTGGCGGCGGGGGGACCGATAATGCCTGGATGGGCATACCGCGCGTCTCGGCGGGCTTCTTCGGCGGCGTCATCCTTTACCGCTGGTGGCGCAACGGCGCGATCCGGGTGCCCGCCATGTCATTTTCGACCGCGTCGCTGCTGCTCATCCTCGTCTCACTGCTGCCCTGGCCGTTGCCGGCGGCGGCCTTTCCCCCAGTTTTCCTGCTGTTCTCGTTCATCATCCTTTCCACTGCCGGCCGGCAAGCGGGCGATGTCGAGCGACGCATCTGCGTCATGCTGGGCGGCTTATCCTATCCCCTTTATGTGCTGCATCGCCCGATCCTCTCAACCGTGCTTTCGCTGGCGCGCCGCGTGGTGGGTGACGGATGGCCGGCGGTGCATCTGACGGTGGCCGTCACGTTGCTGATCTGCGCAATCCTGAGCCATTATGTGGTCCGCTTCTATGAGGGGCCTACACGTCGCACTTTGGGCAAGCGTCTGCGCATTGGCCGTACCGACCCCCAGGACCCGGAAATCCTGCAAAGCAGCAGATAGAGAGACATCTTCGCCGCGCGGGAACCGGACACCGCCTGATAGGCGGGCCTGATACCCTTCACTCAGGCCGAAACTCAGCCATTTTGTTTGTCGATGGCGAACCAGCGCATGGGATTGTTGAAATCCTGTATGCCTATGAAGCTATATTCCGAGTCCGACCAGCGACGGATAGCGATCGTACGGTTGTCGAGGACCACATCCGCATGGTCCAGCCGAGCGACCAGAACGGTATGCAGCCCCGCCGCCTGCGAATAGACGATCGCAAAGGCGAGACGATCTTCCGGAAAACCGGCTTCGGCCAGTTCGATCCGCTTCTCGATGGCGAGATCTTCGCAATCGCCGACCGCTTGTGGGCCAACGCCGCTTCGCGTCCAATATTCGTCACGACCGTAGAGCGCGATGTCCGTATCCTGCCGTACCCGGCCGTTCACGGCGCGGTTGACCTTTTTCAGCATCGCCATCGCGTCGGCCGCAGCGACAGCCTGCGGAGCGCTGGGGCGAACTGGCCGCGCGACGGCGGCAACTTCGACCCTGGGCGCCCCAGCCTCGTCGGGCGCGGCCAGCGACGCAACCGCGGGAAGCGGCGCGAAGATGGGGAATCTTTCGATCAACGGCATCGAAGCGAAGGAAGGCTCCTTCGAAAATTGCGGCGCGAACTGCAAATCAGGCAAGGGCCGGAGCGCGTTCAGAAAGCGGGCGGCTTCGGCCTTCATCCCGCGGTCGTGCGCGGCGGCAGATGCGCCGCCACGGACCACGATGCCGCCCGTTTCTATTTGAGGGTCGCCCTGCGATTTGGTGTCGGCGCACAGCCGCGTGTCTGCGGTGCGATCGCACATCATCACGAAGCCGCGTGGCGGCTCGATCTGCGCGCCTGTCGCGAGAAAGGACTGTGCCGGGCTTTTGGCGTAGGCGTCAGCGTGCGTCAGCCCCAGCGCCCCGAGCGCGATTACTGCGCTCCAATGACCTAACTTCCTGATCCGCACCGATTCACTCCTGCTTCAGGAGTGGTATGGCGAGGAATCATGCAAAGCCGGTTGAGGCGCAAAGTTAAAGCGAGGTTAACCTTGCTATTATTAGCAACTCACCTTTCGCTCATCGGCGTAGCTACATAATATTTGCTGAAAGAAAGCGCATAGTAGATGCAACGCACCTTGTCGGTCGGCAATGTTTGCGATCGCGTAACGAGAACGCCTTTCTCGTCTTTTTGCTTCAGGGAAAACTGCCAGCCCTGAACATTGCAGGCAGTTGCAACAAGCGTTTCGAGTTCATCGATGTTGCGGGCGGCCTTGGCAGCGTAGGCAAGCCGGTTCTTTTCGTCCACCGTCATCTGCGGCGGCGGGAGGACGGGCCGCTCGTCGCGCAGGCCACGGGGGCCATAGGGCCGGTTGGGTGCGGCGGACTGTGCATGCGCCACGCCGCCGGCCAATGTCAGGATGGAAGCAGCAGCCAGCATCTTCCAAGCATTGTGCATGTGCAAACTCCTCCGCAGATCAAATGCCGCTACTACAGGATCGAAGCTGAACAAACGCCTATCGCAAAAGGGGCCGGATTTTCACCCGGCCCCTCATAATGCTGCTCTGTCCCGTACTTAGAGTATCAGGCTGTTCGCGCCAAGCGGCAGGCCATTCAGATTGTCGACCCGGATCACGAAGTCGACCACGCCGTCCCCGTTCAGATCGCCATGCAACTGGGCGAAATTGCCATTGTTCACGAACCAGACCGAATGGTCCATCGGCGTCGTCGGGCGATCGGCATAGTATGTCAGCGCCTGGCGACCGTGCATATCTGGATTGGCATCGAACTCGCTCAGGTCGATCTTGTCACCCTGCGTCACGGAAAAGTCCGCGATGCGCGTGGTGTTGCCGCCTTTCGAGCCAGCCTCGCCATAGCGGAAGACGAAGCGATCCGCACCCGCGCCGCCATAAAGCATGTCGTTCCCCGATCCGCCGATCAGAACGTCATTGCCATCGCCACCCATGAGAAGGTCATCGCCGGCACCCCCGATCAGGATATCATTGCCGCCATTGCCGACGAGCTTGTCATTGCCGTCGCCGCCCTCCAGCCGGTTCGCTGCATTGTTGCCTGTGATGAGATTATCGAGCGTGTTGCCGATGCCGTTGATGGCCCCGGCGGTGGACGCCAGCGTCAGATTCTCGACGTTAGCGGACAGGGCGTAGGACACATAGGCGGCGACCGTGTCGAGCCCGCCGTTCGCATATTCAGTCACCTGATCGTTCACATCATCAACGATGTAGCGATCGTCGCCATTACCCCCATAGAGGATGTCCGCGCCACGGCCGCCATTCAGCTGGTCGTTGCCGTCCCCTCCATAGAGGATGTCGTTGCCCATCCCGCCATCCAGGCTGTCGTCGCCCGCACCGCCAATGATGACGTTGTCGCGTTGGTTGCCGATCAGCGTGGCGTTCCCGCTTCCCGTGAAGGTCAGCTTTTCCAAGCCGTCGCCCAGCACATAATTGCGCAGGCCCGTCAGCACGGTATCGCCCCCGCTGCTGTCGACGATGTGATCGCCGGCATGATCGACATAATAGGTATCGTCGCCCGCGCCGCCGTCCATCCGGTCGGCCCCTGCGCCGCCATCGAGAATGTCGTTCCCGTTGCCGCCGACCAGATTGTCGTCGCCTGCTCCACCGAACAGGGATCCGCCATGATGATCGGAAAGCGACAGGGCTTCGTCCGCAGCGGTTCCAATGACCGAACGATGCAGAAGCGAACCGTCGATCGCCATCTGGTCGAGCGTCGTCACGCCATGCGCGTCGACAATCGACTGCTGTTCCAAAGTGCCGTCGGCGCGATATTGGTGCACCGTATCGACGCCATCGGGACCGATGGACCGGTCATATTGCACCGCGCCGTCCGGATAGTATCGGACCACCTTCACAAGCCGGCCATCGGCCGTGTACATGTCGATCTGCGATGCATAATCCTCTCCGTTGTGGGAGAAGCTCTGCACCTGACGCGCGACCGCGCCAGCAGCGGCCTTCGGGTTCTCGATGATCTCCTGCACCAGCGCGTTGCCGTCCATCACGCGCTCCACCATGAGCAGCTTGGTGCCGTGCGAGTCGTAGGTCGTGCGAATGAGGTTGGCCGGCGTCCCTGTGGTGACGACGAACTCGAACGCGCCGTTAATGGCCGACAGTGCTATCTGCTCGTTAGACAGGATGTCCCTCAGCTGGGCTTCCGACGTCAGGTTCAGCACCTGGCCGTCCGTCAGGACGACACCAGCCAGATTGGGCGCGGCATCGATCGCGGCGATGTTGGCGACGAAGTCCGCGGCAGTGCCGACGAACATCGACGCAGCGGTCGATGCCGGGGATGTCACGCCGGTCGCATGGACGGAAACGGCAGTGATATTATGCAGGCCAGAACCCATCGTCAGATCAAAGCTGAAATGCCCGTTGCCGTCGATCGTGGCGCTGCCCAGCAAGTTGCCGCCATCATAAATCTGCACACGGGCCGCGCCTGAAGCAGTGCCGGCAATGGTGGTCTGGGCATGGCCGTCCGACCCGATCGGCGCGCTTAGGGTGAGCGACGGCGCGTCTACATGAACGGGTTCCGGGGGCAAGGTCGGCGGCGCTTGATTGGCCGGGCTCGCGGGCAGATCAAGTTCGGCCGGCGTCACCGGATGCGTATCGACATGATGCACATTGTCGAGTCCGCCGATCGCGCCGAGCGTATCGTTGATCGCATGGAACCCGTCCTTGTCGACCGCTTCCGATAGAATAGGCTGCGAATGGGCGGCCTCGCCCCCCGACGTGATCACAGGCTGCGCTTTGGCGAAGTCGGGAAGACTGGTCGCGGTCGGGTAGCTGGTCGATACCAGTTTGCCGCTGGCATCGTAGCTGTTGAGGCGAATGGACGATGCCTGGCCTACGATGTTGAATTCGTAGATCTGTTTCGCGACCCCATCGACCGGCTTGGCGAAGGTCACCGTTTCGCGCATCAGCACGCCATTGGTGTAGGATTTGACGTCCGTGGACCCGTCTAGGGCGGTGATGGTGTCGCTGGTGATGGCGCCATTTGTCGCATAGCGCCGGATTTCGGTCGCTCCGTTCGACAGGGTGTAGCGGGCGTAATCGAGCGTATTGTCGCTATGGAAACGCTCTTCGGTTACGAGCGTCGATCCCGAATAGGCCTTGTACGTCCGGGCATAGCTCTGGCCGGAAACACCGTTGCTATAAATCTCCTTCGTGACGGGCCCGGACATGTGGGTGATCGTCTGGGACAGGAGCTGACCATCGGACCAGCTGTTATTTTCCGTCGACTTGTCAGCGAACGTCGTCGACGTGCTGACAAGTTTGCCGCCGGCATAGCCCTGGTTGACGGTGCGGCCGTCGGCCGTCGTGACCGTCAATTGGGCCAGCGAGCCGTCCACGCCGTAGAGGTGTGCAATCGTCGATCCGTCCGGGTTCATCTTCATGTCATATTGCAGCGAACCATCGGCATTGGTGCGCGTCGAATATACAATTTTGCCCGCCGCGTTCAGCGCCGTCCATGTCGCCACATAGGGCTGGCCAACGATGTTGGCCTGATACATCTCCATCGCGATCGGCCCGCTTGCGTGCTGGATCGAATAGGACTGCAACAGGCCTGCGACATTGAACTTCTCGGTCGTCTGGTCACCATTATCCAGCAGCCGGCTGCGGAAATCCAACGTCCCGTCCGCGTGGTAACGGACGCATTCCGTCATCTGGCCGGCGGCATTGAAGGCCTGATACTGTGTGACATAGGATTGGCCGGTCACATTGTAGGCGACCACTTCCTTCTGAACCCCGTCCGCGTTGGCGGTGACATAGTCCTTCGTCTGCCGGATCAGCACACCATTTTTGTAGGTGTCGTTGATGACCAGCGTCGGCTTGCCGTCCAAGTCGAGGAAGGTGGAATAGCGATTGTCGCCGGTGCCCGTGATCTGGAGGAAATTGGCCCCGCCGACCACCTTGGTCAGAGCATCCTTTGCATCGGCCATCAAGGTCGCCAGCTGCGACGTGGATGTGAGGGTGAAGGTACGCGTGTCCGTCAGAACGATCGCGCCAAGGCGATCCTGACCCGCTATGACGTCCATCCGCGCGAGGATGTCGGCCGATGTGCCGACCTGAACGGAAATGTCATCCGATGTCGCAGACATCTTGCCGTCGACTTCGGTGGCCGCCTTGAACATATGGCTACCTGCGGCGCTATCGACGATGAAAGTGAACGCACCATTGGCGTCAGCCTGCGTCGTGCCCACCAGCTTCGTGCCATCGTAAAGATGGACGGTGACGCCCGCTACGGCATGCCCGTTAAACACGCTTTCCGCGCCGGCGCCTTCCGCGCCGCTGCTTGCCAGGGCAAGCGTTGGCGCTTCTGCGGGAAGGGTATATTTGCCCGGCGCGGGGATCTTGACCATGTCGCCATGATCGATCTGCAGGTTGGAAAATTGCGCAGCGATGGTTTCGGGGGCTTCGTTGCGGTAGATGCCCTGCTTCCAGGCAAGGTCTCCGCCGAAATTATAGCCGACCCGTCCGCTATAATCGACGACCACCTTCCCATCGATCGCCACGACCACCCGGCCCGAACCGTCGTTGGCGACATTGGCATAAACGTCGAAATGATAATCACTGCCACGCGCGATGTCGGCGGAGTCCAACCATACACGCTGCTCAACCGTCTTGCCGCTGTCCGATTGATACCGAACCATCACGGAGAGCTTCTCGCCCACTAGCTCGATCGCGACGGGCGGCGGCGCCGCCATGCTGACGTCTGGCGGGAACTGAATTAGCTGGCTCACCAGCAGCCATTTGGCGGTGTTGGCTGCGCCCGGCTCCAGATTGAAGTCGAAGCTGGTGTGCAAATTCTGACCCAGCGCGATATGATCGGCCGCCGAAATCTCGGACCGCTCCTTGTGCGTGCCGACATCGATGCCCCAGCGGATTTCATCGCCGGCCCGCACTTCGAACCGCAAGGTATCTTCGTCGATCGCGCGCAACGCCCAGTCGTTCGCAGCGTTATAGGCGTAGCCACTTGCCGAATTCAGAACGTCAAATACTGAATTTCCCATGCCAAGCATGTAATAAACGGGATTGCCAGTACCCCAATCCAGCGAATCTACAATCTTTACCATCGGTCCTTGATCCAGATATAGACACAGCGACATGCTGTCTTTGATGGTGAAGATGACAGACAGGCTATTAAAAGCAGCTAAGAGTCGTGGTGTGCAAAAAATTGTTTCCTGTGCTTAACAAGGTGATAACCAGTATTTCCCTACTCTATATATAGGGTGCGGCGGCGGTTGGAGGTTCCAGGATCGGAAGTGGCGCGCTTTCAGGATCAGGATCGTTGGTGAACTGACACCCACGGGACCCTGATTCGTACCCCTTCGGCTTCAGTTCTCGCAAGGAAACGGAACGTAAGCGACATCCCCCCGTTCCCCACCCCGCACCGTCATGGAAACGACCATCTGTCTCGCTGCCGGCCGCACAAAGCGCAGGCGTCTTTCAAAATGCAGCCAATAACGACGAATTTTGCGTCAGCCCAAGGAACGCTATTGTTTGAGCTGACCGGCAAGGATCGTTTGGTCGATTTCGGCGATGGAGCGTACGCCCGTCAAAGCCATGGCGACCCGCATCTCGCTTTCCATGAGCGTGAGCAGTTGCGACACGCCTGCCTCTCCGCCGGCGGCAAGCGCGTATACGAACGCACGACCGATCAGCGCCATGTCCGCCCCCAGCGCCAGCATCCGCACGACGTCCAGTCCGGAGCGGATGCCCGAATCAACAAGGATGCTGATATCACCCTTCACCGCGTCGGCGATCGCCATGGTTTGACACCACAATCCCATCAGCGCCGAAACGAACCGCATCGCGTGCATCCTCTGGATCGAGTATCCCCTTGATCACCATCGACCCCTTCCAGAAATCCCGGATCCATTCGAGATCGCCAGGAAATCGACGGGTCGAAATTGGCCCCGAGCCAGCCAATATAATCCTCCAACGTCGTGGGCGTCCCCCGGTAAGCGGAAATATTGCCCAGATCGTGCGGCCGCCCCCAAAGCCCCACATCCCAGGCCCAGCGTGGATGGGTCACTGCCTGCATCATCCGGCGGAGACCTGCACGGGGCCCGGACATGCCGGAATGCGCGTCGCGATAGCGCGCGCCGGGTACGGGCATGTCGACGGTGAAGACCAACGTCGTCACTCCGGCGGCCTGTGCGCGTTCCAACGCGTCGCGCATGAACCCGCGATCTTTCAGCACATAGAGCTGGAACCAGATCGGCGCGCCAGAGGCAGCCTGCACCTCGCCGATTGCGCAGACCGACACAGTGGAAAGCGTGAAGGGCACGCCCTTTGCCGCTGCCGCGCGTGCGGCTTGCACTTCCCCGCGCCGCGCATACATTCCGGTGAGGCCAACAGGCGCGAGCGCGATCGGCAGCGTCATGCGGGTTCCGAACAGATCGGTCGTCAGATCGCAATCCGCCACGTTCCGTAACACCCGCTGGCGAAGCTCCACGTCCGCCAGATCTTCGACATTGCGCCGCAGCGTATGTTCGGCATAGGCGCCGCCGTCGATATAGTGGAAGAGGAACGGCGGCAGGCGCCGCCGGGCCGCTTCGCGAAAGTCCGTGGTGGCGGAAATGATCATGGCATTCCGCCTTCCCTGTTGCAGTAGCCGGTGGTTTCAGGCCGCCATGCCGTCAGCAGAGCCGATGATGGTCGGCATCCGTACGACGTGTGGAAGGTGGAGGCAGTCATGAGGTCGCGCTCCTCGCTGGTCATGAAGCAGACCATGGCGGCAGATTCCCTTACCGGGCGAAGGCTTCCCATCGACGGTTGCGCCAGGATCGGGGCCTCGAAGGTCGCTGGCGTCGCGCCGCCCGTGCTGACCGCAACGCGGCCTTCAAACCGGCCCGGCCATGTGGTCATTCAAGCACCGCATCGCCCAAATGACGCCATTCTACGACATTCTGCCGCTGCCTACCGAGCTTTGAGATGCCCAATTCCATGATGTCGCCGGGCTTGAGGAAGATCGCTTCGGGCTTCTTGCCTTCACCCACGCCCGGGGGGGTGCCGGTAATCATCAGGTCGCCGGGCTGAAGCGTCACATATTCGCTGACATAGGAAATGAGTTGCGCGACGGTGAAAATCATCGTCTTCGTGTTCCCGGTCTGCATCCGCGCGCCGTTGAGGTCGAGATACATGTCGAGATGCTGCGGATCGCCGACCTCGTCCGGCGTGACGAGCCAGGGGCCGACCGGGCAGAAAGTGTCATGGCCCTTGCCCTTGCTCCACTGAGTGCCGCGCTGCTTCTGGTTGAAGCGTTCCGACACATCGTTGACGAGGACATAGCCCGCCACTTTTGACAGCGCCTCGTCCTCGGTGACATAGCGGCAGGTCTCTCCTATGATGACGCCCAGTTCGACCTCCCAGTCGCTGTGCGTCGATCCCTTGGGCAACATGACGTCATCGTTTGGGCCGGTGAGCGCGGACAGCGCCTTCATGAACATCACCGGCTCGGTCGGGATCGGCAGGTTGGATTCGATCGCATGGTCCTCATAATTGAGGCCGATGGCGACGATCTTGCCGATGCCCTTCACTGGCACGCCGAGGCGCGGCGTACCCTCCACCGCGGGCAAGCTGGCGACATCCACGCTTGTGGCGGTGGCAAGCGCCTCGACCGTCAGTTCAGGGACGATCGCGGACAGGTCGCGGATATGGCCTTCGCTGTCGATGATACCGGGCTTTTCCTGGCCAGGATGGCCGAAACGGCAGAATCTCATGGGACTTGCTCTTTCTATGGCAGTCAGGGGGTGGAGGACGGTGGAGCGGGATATTGCGATTGCGATCGACGCAGAAGCCCAGCACGTCGAGCGCGGTGACATTCAAAGCTCGGACAAATCTGATCTCTGGTTAGGTCACGACCGGCACGAACTCAACTCCCTGAACCGGACGACTTCCTGCAGCCTCGCCAGTGAACTGCCTCCGGTCTCGCGCAACGCGTTGCGCGCACCGTACGACAGTCTACGAATGTGCGTGCGACAAGGGCCCTACGCCCCGTCGCGGATCAGCTTGCCGACGTGGCGCAGCGCCAATTGATAGCCATGCGTGCCGAAGCCAGCCATGACAGCGTCGGCACGGCCCGACACATAGCTGTGATGGCGAAACACATCGCGCTTGTGGACGTTCGAGATGTGGATTTCAACGACATGCCCTTCAAACGCGTTCAGCGCGTCGAGTATCGCGACAGAGGTGTGAGTGAAGGCAGCCGGATTGATGACAATGGCCGCCGCACGCTCGCGCGCTTCGTGGATCCAGTCGATGATCTGGAATTCAGCATTCGACTGGAGAAAGCGGAGTTGCAGCCCCTCGCTATTCGCCACTTCGCAACAGTCGCGTTCGACATCGGAGAGGGTTTCGCTACCGTAAATTTCGGGTTCCCGCTTGCCAAGCAGGTTAAGGTTGGGCCCGTTAATCACATAGACGAGAACGCTCATTTTCTACTCCGATTGTCGTCGACCCGCCCGCCAGACAGACCATATTCCGCGAAATCGCGGCTAGTGACTGTTAGAATGCCCGATTTGGTCCGCCCCGGATCGTCGACCCGGCCTGAAACGCCCCCAATCAAATCCTCGTCTCTCGCCTTGCCGTGGTCGAGGCGGCAGCGTGGGCCAAGACGAACAGGCTAGTCAACTCTCATCCTGTGGAAGTGCGTCTGCATCCCTTCTGATTGACCTGGCCGTCGACCGTACGGCGGTTGATCGCCCATACCAGCCGGAGCAATTCCGTTTCGAGGGGAAACAGACGATCTCGGCGACCCGAAGATTCGGCAGCGTGCATGGCGAGCGCTATTTTTTGCAACGATCCGTGCCGATCATTGCGTTGGATCGATAGGGGCGAAACAGGCATCAGGATCACGCATGCGCGCTATCCGCTTTATTCCTTCCGTTGACCCGTTCCTGCTGTTCCTGATCGCGACGGTTGCAGCGGCCTCGTTCCTGCCGGTTCGGGGCGCTGCGGCGGCATGGGTCGGGCTGATCGCCGATCTGGCGATCGCGCTCCTGTTCTTCCTGCACGGCGCAAAGCTGTCACGCGAGGCTATCGTGCAGGGTATCGGCAGCTGGCGGCTGCATCTGCTGGTATTCGGATCGACCTATCTGCTGTTTCCAGCGATCGGCCTGGCCGTAGTCGACCTGTCGGGCGGGTGGGTCGATCCGCTGCTGCTGTCGGGCCTGCTCTATCTGACGCTGCTGCCTTCGACGGTACAGTCGTCGATCGCCTTTACGGCAATCGCCGGCGGCAATGTTGCAGCGGCGGTGTGCAGCGCTTCGCTTTCCAACCTGATCGGCATCGTGCTGACGCCGCTGCTGGTCAGCCTTGCGATGACGACCAGCGGCAGCGGCGTACAGATGAGCTGGCATTCGATCGAAGCCATCCTGTTGCAACTGCTGCTGCCCTTCGTCGCGGGTCATTTGCTGCGTCCGTTGATCGGCACTTTCGTGGCCCGCAACAAGGCTGTCCTGCAGATCGTGGATCGCGGATCGATCCTGCTGGTCGTCTATTCCGCCTTCAGCGCTGCGGTGGTGAACGGCATCTGGCTGATATTGGGATGGCGGGACATGGCGGCGCTGCTGGTGCTGAGTGCCCTCATCCTGGCGATCGTCATGGGGGCCAACCTGCTGGCCGCAAGGATGCTTAAACTGCCGCGCGAGGACGCAATCGTCCTGCTGTTCTGCGGCTCGAAGAAAAGCCTGGTATCGGGCGTACCAATGGCAGGTGCATTGTTCGCGCCGGCCAGCGTCGGCATGATCGTGCTGCCCCTGATGATCTTCCACCAGTTGCAACTGTTCGTCTGCGCCATGCTGGCCGCGCGCTATCGTCGCCAGATGGAGGCAGGCTGACATGGCCGAAACGCCCCCGCCCGCCATTCCGCTGACCGACGAAGATGTCTTCGCGGCGGCGGCGACGCTCGATCTGCCGATCCTTGCAGCCTGCATGCCGGGCGTACTCGCCAATCTGGCGCTGCTTGACCGGCACGCCCGTACGCTGTTGACGGAAAGGGGCGCGGAATGCGAATGACCTCCGTCACCGCCATTGCCGATGCGGTCCGATCCGGCGCAGTAACGGCCGTCGCTGTGCTGGAACAGTGCCTGTCCGGGCTGGACCGGGAAGGGGGAAGGCTGGTCGCCGTCACCCGCCTCCTCGCCGAGCGGGCACGCAAGGAGGCGGAGGCAGTGGACGCGATCGTGGCCAGGGGCGGCGATCCGGGACCACTCGCCGGCGTGCCCTATGGTGTCAAGGATCTGTTCGATGTGGAGGGGCTGCCCACGACGGCAGGCTCCAGCCTCTACGCCGGCACGCCGCCCGCGACCGCCGATGCCGAAGCGATCACGATGCTGCGGGCGGCCGGGGCGGTGCTGGTCGCGACGCTCAACATGGACGAGTTCGCCTATGGTTTCGCGACGATCAACGCACACCATGGCACGACCCGCAATCCCCATGACCGGGAACGGCTGGCGGGCGGATCGTCCGGCGGATCGGCGGCCATCGTTGCCGCCGGCTTGCTGCCCTTCTCGCTTGGTTCCGACACCAACGGATCGGTGCGGGTTCCCGCCAGCCTCACCGGCACCTACGGCCTGAAACCGACCCATGGCGGGCTGCCCATGGGCGGCGTCTTCCCCTTCGCCCGCAGTTTCGACGATGTCGGACCTTTCACTTTGTCAGTCCAGGACATGCAATGCGTGTGGCGCGCGCTGACGGGCAAGCAGCCCTCCTCCAATACCCAGGCGCTCCGCATCGCGCGGCTGGGTGGGCGGTTTCGCGAGAATGCCGATCCCGACCAGATCGAGGCGATCGACAAGATCGCGCCCGGCGCACCGCTGATCGAATTGCCCGATATCGGCGCGGCACGGTCTGCGGCGTTTCTGATCACCGCGGCGGAGGGCGGGGCGTTGCACCGCGCTGCGCTGGCCCGCGATCCGATGGCGTTCGATCCCGCGACCCGCGACCGCCTGATCGCCGGTGCCCTGCTGCCGCCTGAACTCTACGAGGCCGCACAGGACTTCAAGAAGCACTATCGCCAACGGATAAGTGCGCTGATCGCTGATCATGACGTCCTGCTGGCGCCGGCAACGCCCTGTGTCGCGCCGTTGATCGCCGATCCCCGCATCCTCATCGACGGAGCCTGGTCTCCGGCCCGCGCGGACCTGGGCATCCACAGTCAGCCGATCAGCTTCACCGGCCTCCCCTCCCTGTGCGTGCCGCTCAACCGGCCCGGCCAGTTGCCGATCGGCATCCAGTTAATCGGCAAGGCGGGCGAGGAAGCCACTTTATTCCGCCTCGCCGCAATGCTGGAAGAAGAGGGGCAGATCGGCGTAACATTGCCGACGGGCTTGTTTCAGGGGGATCCAATATGACCGATGCCGTTTCGTTGGACGCGGCGGCGACATCGCCGCCGGCGGCCAGCCGTCTGGACCGCTATTTCGCCCTGACGGAGCGCGGCACGACCGCCCGTACCGAGATATTGGCAGGCATCACCACCTTCCTCACCATGGCCTATATCGTTCTGGTCAACCCATCGATCCTGAGCGCGGCGGGGATGCCGGTCGCCTCGGTCGCGGCGGCGACCTGCTTTGCAGCCGCCTTCGCTTCCATTTTGATGGGCATGGTCGCAAACACGCCGCTGGCGCTGGCGCCGGGGATGGGGCTCAACGCCTATTTCGCCTTCACTGTCGTTGGTCAGATGGGGGTGCCCTGGCCCGTGGCGCTGGGCTGCGTGTTCATTTCGGGCGTGGCCTTCCTCATCCTGACGCTGACCGGGGTGCGGCAGATGATCGTGGCGGTGATCCCGCCCTATCTGTTCGCGGCGGTAGCGGGGGGTATTGGCCTGTTCATCGGTTTCATCGGCCTCAAAAATGCCGGCATCATCGCCGCCAATCCCGCGACCTTCGTGGCGCTGGGCAACCTCAAGGCGCCGGGCGCCGCTCTGGCCTTGCTTGGCTTGGCGGTAATCGGCGCGCTCAGCGTCTGGAATGTGCGCGGCGCAATGCTATTCGGGATCGTCGGCACGACCATTATCGGCTGGCTGACGGGGCAGGTGACGGTCAACCCCGAACCCTATGACCTATCCGCGCTGACCGGCACGGCGTTCAAGCTCGACCTGCCCGGCGTGTTCGGCCTGACCGGGTCGCACGGCATCGGCCTCATCGAAATCCTGTTCGTCTTCCTGTTCGTCGACCTGTTCGACAATATCGGCACGCTGGTCGCCGTCACCAAACGCGCGGGGCTGATCGACGCGGCGGGCCGCATCCCCGGCCTCAACCGCATCCTGATGACCGATGCGGTCGCGACCATGGTGGGGTCGATTGCGGGCACCAGCACGGTCACCTCCTATGTCGAGAGCGCAGCGGGCGTGCAGGCCGGCGGACGCACGGGCCTCACCGCCGTGGTAACCGGCATCTTGTTTCTGGCGACGATGTTCGTCGCCCCTTACGCGCAGATCGTTCCGCTGGCGGCGACCGCGCCGGCCCTGATCATCGTCGGCGGGCTGATGCTGCTGCCGCTGACGGAGATCGAATGGGAAGACCCGATGGCGGCGATCCCCGCCTTCCTCACCGTGGCGATGATCCCGCTCACCTTCTCCATCGCGAACGGCTTGGCCTTCGGCATCACCGCCCATGCGGCGCTGAAGCTGATCCGCGGCCGCGCGACGCGGACCGACTGGTTCCTGTTCCTCCTCGCCGGGCTGTTCGTCGTCCGCTTCGTCTGGATGTCCGCCGCATGATCCGCTTTCTGGCTCTTGCCTTTCTGTCCTTCTTCGCCGCACCCGCTTTCGCGCAGAAGCTGGACGAGACGCCCCGCACGGTGGTGATGACCGCCTACCGGCCGGAATGGAATGCGCTGGTCGCCCATGTAGAGCAGCCGCAAGAGCACAGGATCAACGGCATGACGCTGCTGACCGGCACGATGTCGGGCAAGCCCGTCATCCTGATGATGAGCGGCGTGTCGATGGTGAACGCGGCGATGAACAGCCAGATCGTCATCGACCGTTTCGCCGTGAAGCGCATCGTCTTTTCGGGCATCGCCGGCGGTGTCGATCCGGCGCTGTCGATCGGTGACGTGATCGTGGCGGACAACTGGGGGCAATATCTGGAGGCGAGCTTCGCCCGGCGCACCAGAACCGGCTATGTCCCGCCCGAAAATGCCGGGCCGGACGCGCCCGCCAACTGGAACTTCATCTTTCCGCGCGGCACCAGCGTCGGCAACGAGGCAACGCCGGCAAAGCGCGTCTTCCGCTTGCCCGTCGATCCATCGTTGCTGGATCTGGCCCGGAAAATCGCGCCGCAGGTCCAGTTGGAGCGCTGCGTTCCGCCTCATCCCGAAGCATTGCCCGGTTCCGCGCTCTGCCTGCCGAAATCGCCGAAGATCGTCGTCGGCGGCACCGGCGTATCGGCCGGCATCTTCGCCGACAACGCGGCCTTTCGCCAATATCTGCACCGGGCTTGGGGCGCGCGCCTACTGGACATGGAAAGCGCGGCGGTTGCCCAGGTCGCCTATGCCAATCGCGTGCCGGCCATCTTCTTCCGCAGCCTCTCCGACCTAGCCGGCGGCGATGCCACCAAGAATATGGAGGATACATTCGAGCATCTGGCGTCGGTGAACAGCGCGCATGTCGTGCGCGCCTATATCGCGGCCTTGCCGGACTGATGGCGATGCAAACCGTTTCCGGCCGGCACGGCATGACGACCGCGCCTCATTATCTTGCCGCAGAGGCCGGGCGCGAGGTGCTGCGCGACGGCGGTAACGCGGTGGAAGCCTGTGTCGCGATCGCGGCGACGCTGGCTGTCGTCTACCCGCATATGACCGGGATAGGCGGCGACGGCTTCTGGCTCATCGCCGAGCCGGACGGCCGCGTGCGCGGCATCCATGGCTGCGGCGGCGCAGCGATGAAGGCCGATCTGTCGCTCTACGCGGGGATGAACGCTGTGCCGACGCGCGGCCCGCTGGCGGCCAATACGGTTGCAGGAACCATATCCGGCTGGGAGGCGGCACTGGTGGGCAGCGGCGGGACGATGCCGCTCGACCGCCTGCTACGCGACGCCATCGCCCATGCCAGGGCGGGCATAGCTGTGACGAAGGGCGGCGCCGGCATCGCAGCAGCCAAGGGCGGGGAACTGCGCGCGCAGCCGGGGGCGTATCGCGCGATCTTTGAGCCGGGAGGCCGGCCTTTGATTGAAGGCGACATACTGAAACAGCCTGCCCTAGCTGACACCCTGGAACGGCTGGCGGCCGATGGCCTGGCGGGTTTCTACACCGGCGCTCTGGCCGCCGACATTGTCGCCGATCTGGAAGCGCTGGGCAGCCCGGTCTCCGCTGCCGATCTTGCTGCACATGACGCCTTCCTCGCGACGCCGCTTAAAACCCGGATCAGCGGCGCGACCCTTTATAACAGCGCGCCGCCGACGCAGGGCTTCGCCTCGCTCCTGATCCTCGCCCTGTTCGATCGGCTGAAGGCCGGGAGCGCCGACGGCTTCGATCATGTGCATGGCCTGATCGAGGCGACCAAGCAGGCTTTCCTGCTGCGCGACGCCCATGTCGGTGACCCCGCCTTCCACGATTATGACTATCAGGGGCTGCTGGACGATCCGGGCGCGCTCGACAGTCTGGCCGCGAAGATCGATCCGGCCCACGCCTTGTCATGGCCGCCGCCGCCGCAATGGGGCGACACCTGCTGGTTCGCGGCGGCGGACGGCGAGGGGCGCGTCGTCAGCTGCATCCAGTCGACCTATTTCGAGTTCGGCTCGGGCGTCGTGCTGCCGCGGACCGGCATCACCTGGCAGAACAGAGGCTCCAGCTTTCGCCTCGCGCCGGGCGGCTGGAACGCGCTCAAGCCCGGTCGCAAGCCCTTCCACACCCTCAACCCCGCGCTTGCCAGGTTCGACGACGGCCGCGTCATGGCCTATGGCACTATGGGTGGCGAAGGGCAGCCGCAGACGCAGGCGGCGCTCTTCACTCGCTACGCCCGCTTCGCGGTCGACCTGCAACAGGCGATCAGCGCGCCCCGCTGGCTGCTTGGCCGTACCTGGGGCGAGGAGAGCACCACGCTGAAACTGGAAGATGGTTTCGATGAGCGGCTCTATTCTGATCTCGCCATCGCGGGTCATGATGTCGAGCGCGTCGGGCCGCTGACCGCGACCATGGGTCATGCCGGCGCGATCGTGCGGCATTCCGATGGAAGGCTGGACGGTGCAACGGATCCGCGCAGCGACGGCGCGGTGGCGGCATGGTGAGTGGTGGCGTACGGGCAGTGGCGCGCTGTGACGCGCTGGGCGTCGCGCCCTATAGCGACATGGAGGGCGGGCTGTTCCGGGCCTATCTGACCCCGGCCTATGCGGCAGCGCAAGGCGCGCTGGCCGGCTGGATGGAGGAAGCAGGCATGAGCGTCCGGGTCGATCCGGCCGCCAATCTCATCGGACGGTATGAGGGGCTGATCGCCGATGCGCCGCCGCTGCTGATCGGCAGCCATCTGGACAGCGTGAAGGATGGGGGGCGCTATGACGGGCCGCTCGGCATCATGCTTGGCGTGGAAGCGGTGGATGCACTGCACCGGGCGGGAAAGCGGATGCCATTCCCGGTCGAGGTCATCGCCTTCGGTGACGAAGAAGGATCGCGCTTTCCCGCCGCCATGCTGACCAGCCGCGCGGTGGCGGGCGTGCTGGAGGCAGAAGCGCTGGATGTGGTGGACGGCGATGGGGTGCCGTTGGAAGATGCCCTTTCCCTCCATCGTGATGCCAGTGAAGGCTGGCATCTCTCTTCCCCTGCCATGTCCGCCTTCGCTGGCATGACGCGATTTCTGGAGGCGCGCCGAGCCGCACCGCTCGCCTATCTCGAAGCGCATATCGAGCAAGGCCCGGTTCTCGAGGCGGAGGGGCTGGCCGTCGGCACCGTCACAGGCATCGCTGCGCAGTTGCGCTACCAGGCGGTCGTCACCGGCCAGGCCAACCATGCCGGCACCACCACTATGACGCTGCGCCGCGACGCGCTGGCGGGCGCCGCGGAGATGCTGCTGGCGATCGAACGAATCGCGAAGAATGACGCTTCCGATCTCGTCGCCACGGTCGGCCGGATCGAGGTGCTGCCGGCTGCGTCCAATGTCATCCCCGGCGAAGCGCGCTTCACTATTGATATCCGCTCCGGCGATCCCGCCCGCCGCGACCGCGCCGCCGGGCAGATCCTCGCCGCACTTGAAGGCATCGCCCGTGCGCGCGGGCTGACGCTCTCGGTCGATCTCATCCACGACCTGCCGGCCAGCCCCAGCGCGACCGAACTCATGGACATGATGGACGCGGCGATAGCCGACGCCGGCCAGCCGCCCTTTCGCCTCGTGTCCGGAGCGGGGCATGACGCGATGGTCATGGCTGCGCTTTGTCCGACCGGCATGCTGTTCATCCGGTGCAGGGACGGCGTCAGCCACAATCCTGCCGAACATGTCGATCCCGCTGACGCCGAAATCGCGCTACAGGTGATGCTGGGCTTCATCGATCGACTGGGAGGTTCTTTTGCCGCTGCCTGACCCGACGTTCTTCGGCGACATCGACCCGCCGCAGCGCCTGCTGATGGGGCCGGGGCCGGTCAACGCGCATCCCCGCGTGCTGCGCGCCATGTCCGCGGACCTTCTTGGTCAGTTCGATCCCGAAATGACCGGTTATATGAACCAGGTCATGGCGCTCTATCGCCCGATCTTCGGCACCGACAATCGGTGGACCATGCTGATCGATGGCACCGCGCGCGCGGCAATAGAGGCGTCGCTCATCAGTCTCGTCACCCCCGGCGACACCGTGCTGGTGGTCAATTTCGGCCGCTTCGGGCTGCTGCTTCAGGAGATATTGGCGCGGATCGGCGCGATCGTCGTAACCGTGGATGCCCCCTGGGGCGAAACGGTGCCGTTGGACGCCATCGCCGCCGCAGTCGAACGGGTGGGGCCGAAGATCGTCGCGACCGTGCACGGCGATACCTCAACCACGATGGCGCAGCCGCTCGATGGCGTGGGCGAACTTGCCCACGCCGCCGGCGCGCTGCTCTATGTCGATGCGACCGCCACCATCGGCGGCATGGAAATGGCGAGCGACCGCTGGGGCGCGGATATCGTGACGGGCGGGCTTCAGAAATGCCTCGGCGGCCCTTCCGGCTCGGCACCGATCACTATTTCGGACCGCGCCGCAGACCATATCTTCAACCGCCGCCACGTCGAAGCCGGCATAAGGGCGGCAGGGACGATGGACGGCGCGGGGGCGCGCATCGGGTCCAACTATTTCGATCTCGCCATGATCATGGACTATTGGAGCGAAAAGCGCCTCAACCACCATACCGAGGCGACGTCGATGCTCTACGCCGCGCGGGAATGTGCCCGGATCATGCTGGGGGAAGGTCTGGAGGCACGCTGTGCCCGTCATGCGCGCGCCGGCCGCGCGGTGACGGCGGGGCTGCGCGCCATGGGGCTGACCGTCTTTGGCGACGATGCCCATCGCATGACCAATGTGACCGGGGTTTATATCCCGGCCGACGTCGATGGGGAACGCATCCGCACGATGATGCGCGAGGCGTTCGAGATCGAGATCGGCACGGCGTTCGGTCCGCTCGCCGGCAAGATTTGGCGGATCGGCGCGATGGGCTACAATGCCGCCCGGCACAAAGCGCTGATCACGCTCGGCGCGCTGGAAGCCTGCCTGCGCCGCGAGGGGCACAGTCTGCCGGCGGGCGCGGCAGTGGACGCCGCCATGGAGGCGTGGGAGGGATGAGCCGCGACCTCATCGGCTTTGGCGCCAGTCCGCCCGATCCGCGCTGGCCCGGCGGCGCGCGGGTCGCCGTGCAATTCGTGATCAATTATGAGGAAGGCGCGGAAAATTCGGTTCTAAACGGCGACGCGCGGTCGGAAGCCTTCCTGTCCGAAATGGTCGGCGCGGCCAGCCACCCGGATCGGGCGATGGCGATGGAAAGCCTCTACGAATATGGCAGCCGCGCCGGCTTCTGGCGGCTGCACCGGCTGTTCACCGACCGGGAACTGCCGGTAACCGTCTTCGGCGTGGCGAGCGCGATGGCGATGAACCCGGAAGCGGTCGAGGCGATGCTGCGCGCCGATTGGGAGATCGCGAGCCATGGATTTCGGTGGATCGACTATCAATATGTGCCAGAGGATGTGGAGCGGGAGCATATCGCGCAGGCGATCGCCCTCCATAAGCAGCTGACCGGCGCGCGCCCGCTGGGTTGGTATCAGGGGCGCACATCACCCAACACCGCGCGGCTGGTGCGTGAGGAGGGCGGCTTCCTCTACGACGCGGACAGCTATGCCGATGACCTGCCCTATTACAGCCAGGGCCAGTTGATCGTCCCCTACACGCTCGACGCCAACGACATGAAGATGGTGGCCTATAACGGCTTTACCGAAGGCGAGCAGTTTTTCCGCTATCTGCGCGACACGTTCGACCAGTTGCGCGAGGAAGGCGGGCGAATGATGTCGGTCGGCCTGCATGGTCGCATCGCTGGACGCCCCGCCCGCGCCCGCGCCCTTGCCCGCTTCCTCGACCACGTCATCACCAGCGGTGACGCCTGGGTCGCGCGCCGCATCGATATCGCCCGCCACTGGATGGAGGTCCACCCTTTATGACTATCGACGATCCGATCCTGCTGAAGGAAATCACGGCCGCTTTCCAAGAATATGAGCGCGCGCTGATGGAGGATGATATTCCAGCGATGGACGCCCTGTTCCACGACGCGCCCACGACCAACCGCTACGGCGTGGGCGAAGTGCTTTATGGCATCGAAGAGATACGCGAATTTCGCAAAGGCCGCGGCGGATCGCCACAGCGCCGCTTGGGCAGGGTGGCGATCACGGTCTATGGCGATTCCTTCGCCACGGCGGATGCCGAATTCTTTCGGGAGAATAGCGATCGGCGCGGTCGCCAGACCCAGAGCTGGGTCAAGTTCGCGGACGGTTGGAAAGTGGTGTCCGCCCATGTGTCCCTGGAAGGGAACACGCATTGACGGCTTTGTTCGAACATAGTCCCTGGGTCGAGGCGCGCGCCGATGCGCTGCCTTCGTCCGGTGACCGCCACGCCGATCTGATGGCGGTCCTGTCTGCGGCGACCCCTGACGAGCAGTTGGCGTTGATCCGCGCGCACCCGGAACTGGCGGGCAAGGCGGCAATCGACCGGACCCTGACCGATGCCTCCGCGGCCGAACAGGCCTCCGCCGGGCTGGATCGACTCACGCCGGAGGAGTTTGCGCGTTTCCACGACCTCAATGCCGCCTATCGTGACCGCTTCGGCTTTCCCTTCATCATCTGCGTGCGGCTGACCGACAAGGCGGGGATTTTGGCGGCGATGGAAAACCGCCTGTCCAACGATCGCGACACCGAAATCGCGACTGCGCTCACGCAGATCGGGGAGATCGTGCGACTCCGGCTGATGGACAGGGAGGCGCAGGAATGACCGGCCTAGCCGCGCTGGAAGCGGAGCTTGCCCGCCAGCTTTCGCTGATCGGCTTTGGCGGCGCGGACTGGACGCGGCCGCGCGTCCATGCGGAGGGCCATGTCCATGACGTGGTCATCGTCGGCGGCGGGCAGAGCGGCCTCGCCGCGGCCTTCGGCCTGATGCGCGAGCGCGTGTCCAATATCCTCGTCATCGACGAAGGCCCGGCGGGCTACGAAGGCCCCTGGGACACCTATGCACGGATGATCACGCTGCGAACGCCCAAGGATCTGAACCCGATCGATTTCGGCATCCCGGCCCTCACCTACCGTGCCTGGTGGGAAGCGCAGCATGGCCCGGCCGGCTGGGAAGCCGTGGACAAGATCGCGCGCGGCGACTGGATGGACTATTTGCGCTGGTATCGGCGCGTACTGGGCCTGCCCGTCCGCAACAACACGCGCCTCACCGCGATCGAGCCGATCGGAGATGGCCTCCACAGACTGCTTGTCGAAGGGGAGGCCCCGCTGCTCGCGCGCAAGGTCGTGCTGGCGACCGGCATCCAGGGCGGCGGCGAATGGCACACGCCGGCCATGGTCAAGAACGCCCTGCCCCGGCATCTCTACGCTCATACCAGCGAGCCGGTCGACTATGCCGCGCTGGCCGGCAAGAGCGTCGGCATATTGGGCGGCGGCGCGTCGGCATTCGACAACGCCAATGCCGCGCTGACGCTGGGCGTGGCGCAAGCGCATGTCTTCATCCGGCGCAAGCTGCTGCCGCGCATCAACCCGATCCGCTTCATGGAGCGCGTCGGCTTCACCGGCCGCTACCCGGCGCTGTCGGACGCGGAAAAATATGCGGTGATGGCGAGCTTCCTCGGCCATAACCAGCCGCCGACCAACGACACGTTCGAGCGCGCGGCGCGCTGGCCGGGTTTCGGCCTGCATCTGGGATCGCCCTGGACGGGGGTAGAGCATGTCGATGGCAAGGTGCGGGTGACGACGCCGCACGCGACGCATGATTTCGATTTCGTGGTTCTTTCGACCGGCCTCATCAGCGATCCCGGCCTGCGCCCCGAGCTTGCCGCCCTGTCGCCGCATATCGCCCGCTGGGCCGACCGCTTCACGCCGGCGGGCGACGCCAACGCGTTGATCGACGCGCATCCGTATCTCGGCCCCGGCTTCGAGTTGCTGCCGCGCACGTCCGAAGGCGAAGCCCTTCTGCACGGTTTGTTCGCCTTCAATTACTCCGCGCTCATCAGCCTCGGCCTTTCCGCCTCGGCGCTTTCGGGACTCCAGACCGCCTTGCCGCGTCTGGTGCGTGGGGTCACCGACCAGCTCTTCCTCGACGACCGGGACGCGCTGATCGCCGACCTCCTCGCCTATGACGAGGCCGAATTCGTCGGCGAATGGCCGCGCAGGGAGGCGGCGGCATGAGCAGCCTGTCCACCCATGTTCTCGACACCGCGCATGGCTGTCCGGCGGCGGGCATCGCCCTGCGGCTGCTCGGCGGGGGCGGCGCGCTACTTTTCAGCGGCGTGACCGATGCCGACGGCCGCTGTCCCGGCCTGCCCGCGCTCGGCCCCGGCCGCTATGCGCTCAGTTTCTCGGTTGCCGACTATTTCCGCGCGCGTGGCGTCGATCTGCCCGATCCGCCCTTCCTCGACCTCGTGACGATCGACTTTGGCATCGCCGATGAGGACGGGCACTATCATGTGCCGCTGCTCGTCTCGCCCTTCGCCTACTCCACCTACAGGGGGAGCTGACATGGACGTGCGCTTCCTGCTCGATGGCGAGGTCGTGGAAATCGCCAATGTCGATCCCACCTCCACGTTGCTCGACCATCTTCGGTATCGCATGGGCCGCACGGGCACGAAAGAGGGATGCGCGGAAGGGGACTGCGGCGCCTGCACCGTGCTGGTCGGCGAACTGGAGGGGGAAGGGGTGCGATGGCGCTCGGTCAACGCCTGCATCACTTTCCTGCCCATGCTGGATTGTCGGGCGCTGATGACTGTCGAGAGCCTGGCGGGCGCCGAGGGCGCGCTTACGCCGCTGCAACGCTGCATGGCGGCCAATGGCAGTTCGCAATGCGGTTTCTGCACGCCGGGTTTCGTCATGTCGCTCCATGGCCGCTGCATCGGCGCGGTGGGCCATGATCTGCCGATCGCAGATGTGATCGCGGGCAATCTCTGCCGCTGCACCGGCTATGGGCCGATCCTGGCGGCGGCGGAGGCAACCGGCTCGCTGACGCAAGACGATACCTCGGTGGCGCTGGCCCTTAGGCAGCTGCGTTCGTGCGAGACCGTCTCGGGCAGCCATGAAGGCCGGCAATGGTTCGCGCCCCGAACCATGGAGGCCTTGCTCGCGCTACTTTCGGAGCATCCCGAAGCACGCATGGTGGCCGGCGCGACCGATGTCGGGTTGTGGGTGACGAAGGGACTACGGACCCTCGACACGCTCATCTTTCTGGGCGACGTCGCCGAACTGCGGGAAATCGAGGAAGACGCCAGGGGTCTGCGGCTGGGAGCGGGCGTACGCTATGCCGACGCGCATGCGGCCTTCGCCCGGCTACACCCGGATCTTGGCGAACTGGTGCGCCGGATTGGCGGACTTCAGGTACGCAATGCCGGCACGATCGGCGGCAATATCGCCAATGGGTCCCCGATTGGCGACGGCCCGCCGGCGCTTATAGCCATGGGCGCGGAACTGACATTGCGCAGCCTTGAGGGGCGCCGGACGATGCCGCTGGAGGACTATTTCCTCGGTTATGGCAAGCAGGATCGCCGCCCGGGCGAATGCGTCGAAAGCATCTGGATACCCCGCCCCACAGAGAAGGCGGTGGTGCATATATCCAAGCTTTCTCGTCGGTTCGACAGCGATATTTCAGCGATCTGCGGCGCATTCAACCTCTCGGTCGAGGCCGGAACGATAACGCGCGCGCGCGTCGCCTTTGGCGGGATGGCCGGCACGCCGCACCGGGCGAGCGCGTGCGAAGCCGCGCTGACGGGCCAGCCCTTCATCCGCGCGACCCTGGAAAAGGCGGCCGACGCGCTGCGCGCCGACTACACCCCCCTCACCGACGTTCGGGGATCCTCCGAATATAGGCTGGAGGCTGCCGCCAACCTGCTGCTGCGCCTGTGGCATGGCGCGCAGGGCGACACCGTTTCGGTGCTGGACAGACTGGCTGCCCATGGCTGAGCGCGATCCAGACTGGCCGGTGCTGACCAAGCCCTCGCATCCGCATGACAGCGCACGGCTCCATGTCAGCGGCACGGCGCGCTACGCTGACGACATGGCGGAACCGGCCGACATGCTCCACCTCGCCTTCGGGCAAAGCAGCCAGGCCCATGCGCGCATCATCGCCATGGACCTCGACGCCGTACGCGCGGCGCCCGGCGTGGTCGCCGTGTTCACCGCTGCCGATATCCCCGGCGCCAATGATGTAAGCCCCGTTGCGGGCGACGACCGGCTGCTGGCGGAGGGCGAGGTACTCCATGTGGGCCAAGCGGTCTTCCTGGTCGCCGCCGCCAGCCGACAAGCGGCGCGCAAGGCGGCGCGACTCGGCCGGGTCGACTATGAACCACTGCCCGCTTTTCTGACGATCGAGGCGGCGCAGGCGGCCGGATCGCTGATCGAACCCACGCAGCGCATGGCGCGGGGCGACGTCCACGCCGCACTGGCAGCCGCGCCGTTTAGCCTCACCGGCGGGTTCGACATTGGCGGGCAGGATCACTTCTATCTCGAGGGACAGGTCGCGGTCGCGACGCCGGGCGAGGACGGGCAGATGCACATCCTCAGCTCCACCCAGCATCCCAGCGAAGTGCAGCACCTAATCGCCCATATGCTCCACCGTAGTTCGGCCGATGTCACAGTGGAGGTGCGCCGTATGGGCGGTGCGTTCGGCGGCAAGGAGACGCAGGCCGCCCTGTTCGCCGCCGCCGCCGCGCTGGTGGCGCATCGCACCGGCCGTCCCGCCAAGTTCCGCTGCGACCGGGACGACGACATGGCGATGACCGGCAAGCGCCACGCGTTTGCCATCGGCTATGATGTCGGGTTCGACGCACAAGGGCATGTGCTGGCGCTAAAGCTGCGTTTGGCGTCGCGTTGCGGGGCAACCGTGGACCTGTCGCCCGCGATCAATGATCGCGCGATGTTCCATGCCGACAATTGCTATTATCTGCCCGCTGTCGAAATCGTGTCGGAACGGCTGAAGACCCACACCGTGTCCGACACCGCCTTTCGCGGTTTCGGCGGGCCGCAGGGCATGATCGCGATCGAGCGGATCATGGACGATATCGCGGCCCGTCTAGGGCTGGACCCGCTCGATGTACGGACCGCCAATCTCTACGGCCCCGGCCGCGATGTCACCCCCTATGACATGACCATCGCCGACAATATCGCGCCGCAAATTATTGCAAGGCTGCGCGCGGACTCGCGCTACGACGCGCGCAGCAAGGACATTGCCGCCTTCAACGCGGCAAGCCCGATCATCAAAAAGGGAATTGCGCTGACCCCGGTCAAGTTCGGGATCAGCTTCACCACCACCCATCTCAACCAGGCCGGCGCGCTGGTGCTGGTTTATGCCGACGGCAGCATCCAGATCAACCATGGCGGCACCGAAATGGGCCAGGGATTGTACATCAAGGTCGCGCAGGTTGTGGCCGACGTGTTCGCCGTGCCCATTGACCAAGTGCGGATCACCGCGACCCGAACGGACAAGGTGCCCAACACCTCCGCGACGGCGGCCTCGTCCGGCGCGGACCTTAACGGCATGGCCGCCTATCATGCCGCGATGACCATTCGCGATCGATTGGCCGACTTTGCGGCCCGAACCTTCGGCTGTCCGATAGAGACGGTGCACTTCACCCCCGACGGCGTCATCGCCGGCAAGGATAAGCTGTCCTTCGGCCAGCTCTGCCGCAAGGCCCATATCGGCCGCATCTCGCTCGCCTCCACCGGCTATTATGCGACGCCCGACATCGCCTACGACCGCGCGGCGCATAAGGGGCAGCCGTTCTACTATTTCGCCTATGGCGCGGCCGTCAGTGAGGTCGCGATCGACACGCTCACCGGCGAGCATAAGGTGCTGGCCGTGGACATCCTCCACGATGTCGGCAAATCGCTCAATCCGCTCATCGATCTGGGTCAGATCGAAGGCGGTTTCCTTCAGGGACAGGGCTGGCTGACAACGGAGGAACTGGTCTTTGACGACAAGGGCCGCCTGCTCACCCACTCGCCCGCGACCTACAAGATTCCGACCGCGTCGGATCGGCCGCTGCGGATGGCCATTTCCCTCTGGGACGGGGAGAATGTGCAGCCGACCATCAATCGGTCGAAGGCGGTCGGAGAGCCGCCCTTCATGCTGGCGATTTCGGTCTTCTCGGCCCTCACGCGCGCCATCGCCTCGGTCGCGCCGGACAAGCGCGACCTCCCCGCGCTCAGCGCGCCGGCGACGCCCGAACGCATCTTGCGCGCCGTATGCGAGCATCGTGCGCCATGATCGAGTGGCTCGGCTGGCTGGACCGTGTCGCCCGCAAGCAATCCAGCGCGTTGGTCAGCATTCTTGCCAGCGAAGGCTCCGCGCCGCGCGGCGCGGGCACCCGGATGCTGGTCACGGCCGATGCCCTGTTCGGCACGATCGGCGGCGGGCAGCTGGAGTATCGGGCGGCGGAGCAGGCGCGGGCAATCCTGGCGATGCCGCCGGGCTGCTGGCGTGTGCAGGATTATCCGTTGGGGCCGATGCTCGGCCAATGTTGCGGCGGGCGGGTGAGGCTGCTCATCGAGCATGTCGATCCGGGTGGGCTCGACTGGATCGCCGATGCGGGTGAAGAGCGCGCGCTGGTATCGACCTTCACGCCCAACCGGATTGATCGGCATTGCACCCACGCCATGCCGCCTTCTCCCCTGTCGGCGCGGGGCGATCGGCCGCGCGAAGGAACCTGCCTGATCGAGATTTTCGGACAGAGGCGACGGCCTCTCTATCTGTTCGGCGCGGGCCATGTCGGCCAGGCGATAGCGCGTCATTGCACCGGCCTGCCCTTCCGCCTGGCCTGGTTCGATACGCGGCCGGTGTTCGACACGGTCGAAGGCGTTACCATCGTTCCGGAAGCCGCGATCGAGCAATGTGTCGCCGAAGCGCCCGAGGACGCGGCGATCTTGATCCTGACCCATGATCACGCCCTGGATTATCGGCTGACCAAGGCTGCGCTCGATGGGCCGCCCGTCGCTTTTGTCGGGCTGATCGGATCGGAGACCAAACGGGCGCGCTTCCACGCCCGGCTGGAACGGGATGGGATAGGCGCCGAAGCGCGCGCCCGGCTGACCTGTCCGATTGGCATAACACATATCATTGGAAAGGAACCGGACGTCATCGCCGTCGCCACCCTTGCCCAGCTGCTTCAGATGAGGAGCCGATGACGCTCAAGGCCTATCGTGGCGAAATCCTGTCGGTCCCGCACGATCCGCGCCACCACCCCGACGCCGTCCGGCACGAACCCGACGGGCTGCTGGTGGCGGAAGACGGCATCATCGTGGCGCGGGGCGCTTATGCTGATTTGGCTGACCGCTATCCGGGCGTAGCCGTGGAAACCCTTTCCGGCCTGATCGTGCCTGGCTTCATCGACGCGCATGTCCATTATCCGCAGATGGACCGCATCGCCGCCCATGGAGAACAACTGCTCGACTGGCTCGAAAGGCATATCTTCCCGGCCGAAAAGGCCTTCGCCGATCGCGCCCATGCAAGCCAGGTGGCGGACCTGTTCCTGAACGAACTGCTCCGCAACGGCACGACCAGCGCGCTGGTCTTTCCCACGGTCCATGCCCATTCGGTCGATGCGCTGTTTGACGCGGCGCTCGCTCGCAACATGCGGATCGCATCGGGCAAGGTGCTGATGGACCTTGGCCCGGAAGGGCTGCGCGACACGGTCGAGGCCGCACGCGAGGATAGCGAGGCGCTGATCCGTCGCTGGCGCGGCCGGGGGCGTCTCTCCTACGCGGTGACGCCCCGTTTCGCGCTGACCTCCAGCGACGCGCAACTGAGGCTGGCGGGCGATCTGCTGGCCGCGCATCCCGATATATTGCTGCACACGCATCTAGCAGAAAATCTGCGCGAATGTGCGGCGGTGATCGATCGCTTTCCCGACGCCTACCATTATCTCGACGCCTATGACCGGTTCGGCATGGTAGGCGCCCGATCCGTTTTCGCCCATGGCATCCATATGTGCGACCGGTCCTGCGCGCGGATGGCAGAGGCAGGCGCGGGCATAGCCATATGCCCCAGTTCCAACCTCTTCCTGGGGTCGGGCTTCTTAGATTTCGAGCTGGCGGACAGGCATGGCATCCGGCTGGGCCTGGGCACCGATATCGGCGCGGGCACCTCCTTCTCAATGCTCTTCACCGCCGGTCTCGCCTATCAGGCGGCGCTGGCGCGCGGCACCGCGCTCGATCCGTTCCGCGGGCTGTATCTGGCGACGGCGGGAAGCGCGGCGCTTGTGCATATCGACGACCGGGTCGGCAGCCTCGTGCCCGGCCAAGAGGCCGATTTCGTGGTACTGGATAGTCGCGCGACGCCCCTGCTCGCGCGGCGGACGACCGGCGCGTCGCTGGCCGAAAGGCTGTTCGCGCTACAGATATTGGGCGACGATCGGGCGATTGGGCGCACCTACATCATGGGCGAATGCGCCTGGGACAGGAATAGCGAAGGACTGGCATGACCGATATCGACAATTTCATCGCTGGTCTGCCCAAGGCGGAATTGCACCTGCATATCGAAGGCAGCCTGGAGCCCGAGCTGATGTTCGCGCTCGCCAGGCGCAACGGTATCGCCATCCCCTATGCCTCGGTCGAGGATGTGCGCGCGGCCTACGCCTTTTCCAACCTTCAGGATTTCCTCGACATCTACTATGCCGGGGCGGATGTGCTGCGGACACGGCAGGATTTCCATGATCTGGCGGCCGCCTATTTCGACCGGGCGGCGGCCGACGGCGTGCTCCATGCCGAGATCATGTTCGACCCGCAGACTCATACCGCGCGCGGCATCGCGTTCGACACGGTGGTCGAGGGGCTTGTGTCCGCCTGCGCCGACGCGGAAGCGAAATATGGTCTTACCAGCCGACTCATCCTGTGCTTCCTGCGCCATCTGAGCGAAGCCGAAGCGTTCGAGACGCTCGCACAGGCAGAACCCTGGCTGGACCGGATAGCGGCGGTGGGGCTGGACTCGTCGGAGATCGGCCACCCGCCGGAGAAGTTCGCGCGCGTCTTCGCCGCCGCGCGGGACAAGGGGCTGAAGCTCGTCGCCCATGCCGGCGAAGAGGGGCCGCCCGCTTATGTCATGCAAGCGCTCGACATCCTTCAGGTCGACCGCATCGACCATGGCAACCGATCACTTGAGGATGCCGCGCTGACCGATCGACTGGCGCAAGAGGGCATGACGCTGACGGTCTGCCCGCTCTCCAATCTCAAGCTGTGCGTGATCGACAGACTTGAGGATCATCCGATCGATCGGATGCTGGAGCTAGGCCTCCACGCCACGATCAATTCGGACGACCCCGCCTATTTCGGCGGCTATGTCGCGGACAATTACCGCGCTGTCGCGGCGGCGCGTGGATTGACGCGCGCGCAGCTCGTCACCTTGGCGCGCAACAGCTTTGCCGGTTCTTTCCTGCCGCCCGAGGCGGTGTCGACGCATCTCCAGCGCATCGACGCCTATGTGGCAGCGAGTTCATGAGACTGCTGTCCATCATCCTTCTCGCCTTGCTGTCGGTCAACGCCGCGCAGGCGCAGGACGGACGACACAAGGTCATCATCGACGATGAAGGCTTCGCGCTGATGCACCTGATGCTGCTCCAGGCGCCCGAGGTCGATGTTTTGGGCATCACCACCGTATCGGGCAATGTCTGGGCCAACCGCGCCACCGCAATGGCATTGCGCGGCTTGGAGATTGCCGGCCGGACCGACGTGCCGGTCGTGCAAGGCGCGACCTTTCCGCTGCTCAATTCCGAAAAGCAGACCGATCGCTGGGAATCGCTCTACGGCAAGCTCACCTGGAAGGGCGCGTGGATGAAACAATGGGTCGAGACAACGGCGCAGAGCACGCCGCCCTATTTCGGCCCCACCGATCCCGTGCATCTTCCCGAAGGCGACCCGACCACCAGGCCGGCCGACGAGATCGCAGCCAATTTCCTGATCCGCATGGTCCGCCGTTATCCGGGCGAGATCACGATCATCGCCTGCGGGCCACTCACCAATCTGGCGCTGGCGCAGCGGCTGGACCCGGCCTTTGCGGGGCTGGCGAAGGAGCTGGTCTATATGGGCGGCAGCCTCAATCCCCGACAGACGCTGGACAATGTGTCGGCGGCGCAATTCGCCCGGGAGTTCGTCAATACACCGCGCCGCGAATTCAACATGCGTTTCGATCCCGAAGCCGCCAGCATCGTTTCGCGCAGCCCTTGGCGGAAGATCACTATCGTGCCGGTCGATCCGTCGACTGATACGCAGCGCACGAAGGCGCTGCTTGACCGCATGGCGAAGGCCGCGCCGCCCCAGCTTGCGGCCTATATCCGCGCGATGGAGCCCGGCTTTCCGCTATGGGACGAAATTGCCGCCGGCATATGGTTGGACCCCGGCCTGATCACCCGGCACGAAACGCTGTTCATCGACTATAATACGCAGTTCGGGGCAGGCTATGGCGACATGCTGTCCTGGCACCGCGCCTATCGGCCCGACCTTGGCGAGCAGCCCGCCGACGTGGTCGAGGCGATCGACACCAAGCTTCTGGAAACGCTGATGGTGCGGCTGATGGCCGAACGGCGCAAGGCGAACTGACGCGCGTCAGACGTCGTCCGCGCCCAGCCAATGCTCGGTCTTGGGCGGCAGATATTGGGCCATCCGGTCGAGCAGCACGTCCGGCTCATCCTCCACCAGCAGCATCGCGCGATGGCGCGGCTGCAGGAAGCCTTCCTCGACCACCTGGTCGATGAAACGTGCCATCGGCGTGTAGAAGCCGTTGACGTTGAGCAGGCCGACGGGCTTTTCATGATAGCCAAGCTGCGACCAGCACCAGGCCTCGAACATCTCTTCGAACGTTCCGATGCCGCCGGGCAGGCAAATGAACCCATCGGCGAACTTCGCCATCATTGCCTTGCGTTCATGCATGGTCTTGACGACATGAAGCTGCGTGATGCCCTGGTGGTCATGCTCGCGCGCGCGCAGTGCTTCGGGAATGACGCCGATCACCTCACCTCCCGCAGTGCACACCGCATCCGCGATAATCCCCATCAACCCGACGGTGCCCCCGCCATAGACAAGGCCGATCCCACGTTCGGCGAGCAATGCCCCTACCCGCTCGGCGGCTTGAGCATAGACAGGCGAACGGCCGGGCGAAGAACCGAGATAGACACAGATACGCAATGGTTTCTCCCTCAGGCGAGACGCTCGGGGACGGACAGCGCTTCCTCGATGATCGTGGTGCGCATCCCGACCGCTTCCCAAGGGAAGACGAACCAGCGTTTGTCTTCCTCCCGGTCGATCATTTGCGCCCAGTAATCGACACTCGCGCGGGACCGGCTGTTGTTGATAAGGACGGCGAACCGCAGGTTCGCGCCCTCGCAATCATTGTCCGCCAGCAGCCGGCGGACATAGGCGATGGTGCCGCCGCTGTCGTTGATATCGTCGATGAAGAGCAGCTTCACGCCCGCCGCGCTCTTGGCGGCGACTTTCGCCAGCAGTTCGTCGGCAAAGCCCGGCACCTTGGAACTATGGTCGATAGACAGCATCGGCAGGTCGGCGTGGTGGGAGATATAGACCGCCGGGACGAGGCCGCCGCGACCGATGCCGATCACGAAGTCCGGCTTCCAGTCGCTCTCGCCTATCTGTCTCGCGACGCTTCTGACATCGGCCAGAAATGCTTCGTCGGTGATGTAGTGAAGTTCAGGGGCGGCCTCTATGCTCATGACGCGAATCCGTTAGCTCTGGAAATTCGCCGCTATCGGGTCGGCAGGCTTTGGGCAATCGGAACGCGACAAAAGTTTACAGATCGCCTGGCCCTTCGATCGACAAGGGATAGCTGAGCTGGCCAAAGCCGTTCTCGATTTCCTGCAGCATCATCGTGGCGGCGTAGGACGGCGTGCGGGCCGAAGCCGTGCACAGGCCAAGGGTCATCGGCCGCAATATCGGGTCGGAGATTCGCGTGAAGGTCAACAGACCCCTGCGGACTTCGGTAATGACGTCCAGCGACGTCAGAATGCCGATGCCGACGCCTTGCGACACGAGCGAGGTGATCATCTGGATATTGTCGGAGGACACGGCTTTATCCATGATCACGCCGGTCGTGCCTTCCAGCACCGAAACCTGCTCATATACGGCGAGTGGCCGTGCCGGCACGATCAGTTTTGACCCGCTGCAGGCGGAAAAGCGCGCTTCCCGCTTGGCGCCGAAGGGATGGCCGCAGGGCGTCACAAAACCCAGCACGACGTCAACGAAGGCGCGCACCGCCAGGTCGCGAAAACTTTGCGGATCGAAGAAAATGCCGAAATCCACCTCACCCCGAGCCGTTGCCTGCCGGGCCAGATCATTTTCCATCACTCTGACGCCAACGCTGATGCCGGGATATTTGCCCTGAACCGACCGGATAACCGAGGGGATATAGCCCTTTGCCAAAGCGTCGATGACTGCGATCTCGACATGACCGCGCTTCAAGCCGCGTAGATCCTCTATCTGCGCGCGGACGTCGGCCATATTCTTCTGCCACTTGCTGCCCGCGGCCATCATGATCTCGCCCGCTGCGGTCAGGCGAAGGCCGGTCGGCAGGCGCTCGAAAAGCGGCATTCCAAGATTGGCTTCGACGTTCAATATCTGCCGGTCGATCGCCGAGGCAGAGACATTTAACTCGTCCGCCGCACGCCGGATCGAGCCCAGCCGCCCGACCGCGAGAAAATAGCGAAGGAAGCGGGAAAGAGCGGGCACACCCAACCTATTTTTTGCAACGCAGCGTCGAGTTCATGGCATTTGCTCGCATCCCGTCAAGCCCCTAATTCGTCTCGTGGCATCTTCTGCATCATGCGAAACGGCATCGGGGTCGTCGCTGGCGCAGAGCAGTCACCACAACAGTCCGCAGCATCCAACCATGCGCGGCATTTTGAAAAGAGGAGAGGAGATCAGGGACAAGGGCCGGAGCGCATCGCCACGAGGCAGCGCTCGCCGGCTAAAGGGGGGTATATAATAATGATCAACACGCATTCGCCGGCCGTCAAACTCAATGTCGCGTCGCAAAAATCCCTACGGAGGGCGCCCTTCTGCTTCGCAGCAGCCGGCCTTCTCGCCTGCACGGCGCTAACGGCGCCGGCCTTCGCGCAGAGCCCTGCAGCCGAAGACGAGCCAACAGACGAGATCGTCGTCACCGGCGCGCTTGACGCCTTGCCGATCAAGAATGTCGGCTCCATCTTCGGCTTCGACAAGACGATCGTGGAAACGCCACGATCCGCCTCTACCATTTCGAAGGAACAGATCGAGCGTTTCGGCATCACCGACATCTATGATCTGGTCGCGCAGGCGCCCGGCACCTTCACCAACAGCTTCTTCGGCGTCGGCGGCGCGCTCGACATTCGCGGAACGCCCGGCGAAGTCTATTTCCGGGGCATGCGCCGGCTCGACAATCCGGGCAACTATCCCACCCCGATCGCGGCGTCCGACCGCATCGACATCGTGCGCGGCCCCGCCTCGCCCATCTATGGTCCATCCAAGACCGGCGGCTATATGAACTTCGTCCCCAAGTCCGCGCGCGTCGCCGACGGCAAGCTGCGCGACAAGGCTTCGGGCGAACTCAGCTACACCCGCGGCAGCTGGGACATGAATATCGCTAAGGGCGAGATTTCCGGTCCGCTCAAGATCGGCGAGCAGGAATTCGGCTACAGCCTGTTCGGCCAATATGAGGACGACGGCAGCTATTATCGCAACATGAGCACCAAGCAATATATATTGCAGGCCTCGTTCGATACCGATCTGTCCGACCATGTCCGGATTGAATGGGGCGGCCAGTATCAGAATTACAAGGGCCAGCAGAATGGCGGCTGGAACCGCCTGACCCAGGATCTGGTCGACAATGGCACCTATCTGACCGGTCAGGCAAAGCCGGTGGACACCAATGGCGATGGCCAGATGTCGCAGGGCGAGATCAACGCGGTCGTACCCGGCGGCTTCTCGATCTTCGGCAATTTCGCCTGCCCGAACAGCACATTCAGTCCGTTCGCGACCGGGTTTACCGACGCGTGCTTCGGGCCCGGCGCCTTCGATGCGCTCAACCTCGTCAACACCGGCACGGCCAAGCTCAGCCGCCGCGACACGCTGACGGGCAAGGACGACAAGCTCAACAACCGGGGCACCGCGCTCTATTTCGACGCGATCTACACGTCAGACAGCGGTTTCGAACTCAAGAACCAGTGGTTCTACGACAGCTACGAGAACCTAAACGAAAACGCCTATGGCTTCTCGCAATTCCATGACAGCTGGGTGATCGAGGACAAGATCGTCGCGTCCAAGACATTCGAGAACAAGGCGGGCAAATTCGCGTTTCAGCTCTCGCCTTCGGTGCGCTACACCAAATTCGCCCATGGCGACGACTTCAACTATGAATATTTCCACCGCGTCGATCTGACCGTCGGCTACAACGCGCTATCGGATCGACTGCTATCGACCGAATGCGATTGCAATTACACCAGCAACGTCGTTGGCCATTATTCGGACCTCGCCTTTGCGGGTCTGGCCGATCTCGATTTCGCCTTCGGCCTCGATTTGACACTCGGCGCTCGCTACGATCATTTCGACGTCAAGGCCACCAACCTGACGTCGAAGATGGAAGCCGCCGCCATCCCCGCGATCAACAATGGCAGCGGCAGCAAGGGCGCGTGGTCCTATTCGGGCAGCGCCTCCTACAAGATGCCATTCGGCCTCATCCCCTATGCGACGATCGCCAAACAGTCGGTCGTGATCGCCGGCCAGGGCGCGGAAATCTATCCCGACCTCGCTGCTACCAACACGTTCATTTCAGCATCGAAGCTGTACGAGGCGGGCGTCAAGGGCAGCTGGCTGGACAACAAGCTCTATGCCGCAGTCTCGGTCTACAAGCAGAAGCGCAACGATTTCAACGTCCAGTCCATCACAGTAAACCAGGCGGTCGAAACCAAAGGACTGGAAGCGGAATTCCGCTGGTCGGTGGACCGGCACCTGCTTATCACCGGTGCCTACACCCACACCAACGTCTATAACCTGACCGCGCTCGAGAGCGGCACGCTGTTCAGCTTCTTCGGCATCGAGGATCTGGTGAACGTCACCAATCCCTATCTGTACCTGGGCGGTCAGCCGATCGGCCTGGTGCCCATCAACAGCAAGAGCGATTCCAAGCGCGCGGGCATCCCCGAAAATATGTTCTCCGCGACCGCGACCTACGCGTTCGATTTCGGCCTTGCCCTGTCCGCCAGCGCGGTCCATGTCGACTCGGTCTATTCGGGCCAGAGCCAGGCGGTGAAGCTCCCGGCCTATACGACCGTCGATCTCGGCGCGTCGTTCGAGACCGGACCGTTTCTCTTCCGCCTGGTCGTCAAGAATGCGACCAACGAGAAATATTTCCGCGCCAACTTCACCGAATTGTTCGGCAGCACGATCGTACTTCCGGAACGTCCGCGGAGCTTCCAGGCGTCGGCGGTCTATAAATTCTGATGAACAAGGGGGCACCGGGCTGGCTCGGGGCCCCTTCATCGTGCTCCTGCGGATGCGGGCGTTCCGGCGCGGCGTGCATAACGCCGCTCCGGGGCTCCGGCCCCCGCAGGGGCACGAACCAGTCCTGCGCTCGAAAGAATGATCCGATGCCCCTGATCCCGCGCCTTTTCCTGCTCGCCGCGGCAGCCTTGCTGCCCGCAATGGCGGCTTATGCGCAGCCCCGGCCATCGGATTGCGCGCCCGGCGCGCCCTGCTCCAAGCCGCTTTCAGTCCGCGTCGTCATCGTCACCATGTTCGAGATCGGGGCGGACACGGGCGACGCACCCGGCGAATTTCAATTGTGGAAGGAACGGCGCAAGCTCGATACCCGCATTCCCTTCCCGCAGGGCTATCACGACCTCTACTATAATCCGGACAGCCGCATCCTGGCGATGGTGACGGGCGTGGGCACGGCGCGCTCGGGCACCGGCGTCATGGCGCTGGGCCTCGACCCGCGGTTTGACCTGTCCAAAGCCTATTGGCTGGTGGCGGGTATCGCCGGCATCGACCCACAGGACGCCTCGATCGGATCGGCCGCTTGGGCGCGCTACAGCGTCGATGGCGATCTGGCGCATGAGATCGACGCGCGCGAAATTCCCACCGGCTGGAAATCGGGCTTCTTCCCACTCGACAAGCAGGGACCCGATGACAAAAGTCCCCCCATCACCGAAGGCCGGGTCTTTGCGCTCAGCCCCAGGCTAACCGATTGGGCCTATGCGCTCACCAGGGACATAAAGCTGCCCGACGATCCGGGCATCGCCAAGGAACGCGCCCGCTACACCGGCTATCCCAATGCGCAAAAGCCGCCCTTCGTGCTCATGGGCGATCAACTGTCCGCCATGACCTTCTGGCATGGCAAGCTGCTCACCGACTGGGCGAATGATTGGGTGCGCTATTCGACGAGCGGCAAAGGCGAATTCGTGACCTCCGCCATGGAAGAGACGGGCACGCTGCAGGCGATCACCTATCTCGACAGGATCGACAAGGTGGACAAGGGCCGCGTCATGGTGCTGCGATCGGGCAGCAATTTCTCCATGCCTCCGCCCGACGTGTCCGCCGCCGACTATCTGCTGCGCGAGAATGAAGGCTATGCGGGCATGAAAGCCTCTCTGGAGAGCCTTTATATCGTGGGCTCCAAGGTGGTCGACGAGCTGATCGGCCATTGGGACCGCTATGAAAAGGCGCCGCCCGAGTGACCCTGACGGTCATCCGCAACGCCGACATCCTCGTCACCATGGATGATCGGCGGCGCGAGATTGCAAGCGGGGCGCTGGCCTTCCGAGACGGGGTCATCGAAATGGTCGGGGCGACGGCAGAGCTGGCCGCGCTGGAGCGGGACGCCGATGCGGTGATCGACGCCACCGGCTGCGTCCTGACCCCCGGTCTCGTCAACACGCATCACCATCTCTACCAGTCGCTGACGCGCGCTCTGCCTGGGGCAATCAACGCATCGCTGTTCGACTGGCTAAAGCACCTCTATCCCATCTGGGCGCGCTACACGCCCGAGGATGTGTTCGCGGCCACCCAGCTTGGCCTCGCGGAACTGGCGCTGTCGGGCTGCACGCTCAGCAGCGACCATCTTTATCTGTTCCCCAACGGCGTGACACTGGACGATACAATCGCCGCCGCGCAAGGCATCGGCATCCGCTTCCACCCGACGCGCGGCGCGATGAGCGTGGGCGAAAGTGCCGGCGGCCTGCCACCCGACAGCCTGGTCGAGCGGGAGGACGCGATCCTCAACGACTGCATCCGGGTGATCGACCGCTTCCATGATGCCAAGGACGGCGCGATGGTCCGGGTCGGCGTTGCCCCCTGCTCGCCTTTCTCCGTCAGCCGCGAGCTGATGCGCGACGCGGCGGTGCTGGCGCGCGACAAGGGCGTGATGCTGCACACCCATCTGGCCGAAGATGTCGACGACGTCGCCTTCAGCCTGGAGCGTTTCGGATGCCGGCCGGGCCAATATGCGGAGGAGCTGGGCTGGACCGGCTCCGATGTCTGGCACGCTCACTGCGTGCAGCTCGACGCGCAGGAGATAGAGCTGTTCGCCCGCAGCCGGACCGGCGTCGCTCATTGCCCCTGCTCCAACTGCCGGCTCGGATCGGGCATCGCGCCGCTGCGCGCAATGGTCGCACTAGGGGTGCCGGTCGGTATCGGCGTCGACGGCTCCGCGTCGAGCGACAGCGGACACCTGCTGCTGGAAGCGCGGCAGGCGATGCTGCTCCAGCGCGCGGTTGGGGGACCGTCCGTCTTCGATCCGCGCGACGCGCTGTTCCTGGCGACGCGCGGGGGCGCGCAGATATTGGGCCGGCCCGATTGCGGATCGCTCGAGCCGGGCAAGCGCGCCGACATTGTGCTTTGGGACATGGCGAACATCCCGTCCGCGGGGGCATGGGACAAGGTCGCGGCGCTGCTGCTTGCGCCGCCATCGGGTGCACGCGACGTCTTTGTCGAAGGGCGGGCGGTGGTGCGCGACGGCGATCTGGTGCAGGCCAGCCGCAGCGACATAATGCGCGCCGCCGACCGTTCGCTCGCCCGCCTGATGGAAGCCGCCTGATGCACGCCCTGCCGCCTTCCGAGCTGAACACATCGCTCCGCGCCGGGGTGATGACGGCCGACCAGGCGCGCGATCCCGATCATTTCCCCGCCCTTGCCGTCGCTCTGCCATTGGGCATCCAGCATGTGCTGGCGATGTTCGTCAGCAACCTGACGCCGGCCATCATCGTCGCCGGCGCGGCGGGCTTCGGCTTCGGATCGCCCGATTCCAGCGCGCTCATCTACATGATCCAGATGGCAATGCTGTTCGCCGGGGTCGCCACGCTGATC
The DNA here is from genome assembly GCF_001556865.1 of Sphingobium sp. CCH11-B1. Lineage (GTDB taxonomy): Bacteria > Pseudomonadota > Alphaproteobacteria > Sphingomonadales > Sphingomonadaceae > Sphingobium. The sequence continues at coordinate 91,508 of NZ_LSJY01000112.1, forward strand.
CAGACGATCGGCTTCGGACCGGCGGGTGCTCGGCTGCCGCTAGTGCAAGGGACCAGCTTCGCCTTCCTGCCGGTGATGATCCCGATCGTCGCTGGTCAGGGCGTCGCCGCCATGGCGCAGCTGACGACGGCGGCGATCTGCGGCGGGTTGTTCCATATGGGGGTGAGCGTCTTCATCGGGCGCATCCGCTTCGCCCTGCCGCCGATGGTCACGGGCCTCGTCGTGCTGATGATCGGCTTGTCCCTGATGCGCGTGGGGGTGCAATATGCTGCGGGCGGGGTGCCTGCTCAGGGGACGCCTGCTTACGGGGCCGGCATCAGCTGGATGCTGGCGGGGATCGTGGTGTTCACGACGCTGGGCCTGAGCTTCTTCGGTAGGGGCATCTGGTCGACCGCATCGGTGCTGCTCGGGTTGGCAGCCGGCTATGCGGTGGCGGCGTTGCTGGGGCGGGTGTCGCTCACGCCGGTTGCTTCTGCACCTTGGTTCATGCTGCCCTCGCCCTTCCATTTCGGCTTCGCCTTGTCCACGTCGGCGATATTGGGCTTCGTGCTGATGGGCTTCATCTCCGCCATTGAGTCCATCGGCGCGGTGTCGGCGATCTGCGAAAATGGCGCGGGGCGGCCGGCGACAGATAGGGAACTGATCGGTGCGACCTGTGCCGACGGCATGGGTACCGCGATCGCCGGCATGTTCGGCGCCATGCCCAATACCAGCTTCAGCCAGAATGTCGGCCTGATCGCCATTACCGGCATCATGAGCCGCCATGTCGTGACGATCGGCGCGCTGTTCCTGATCGCCTGCGGCCTCGCGCCCAAGGTCGGCGCACTGGTCACCACCATCCCGATCGAGGTGCTGGGCGGCGGGGTGATCGTGATGTTCGGCATGGTCGCATCTGCTGCCCTGTCGATCCTGTCGGGCGTTGCCTGGACCCAGCGCAACATGCTGATCTTCGGCGTGGCGCTGTCGGTCGGCATCGGGCTTGAACTGGAGCCGGACGCGGTATCGCACTTGCCCGATACGTTGCGGATCGTGCTGACCTCAGGGGTGCTGCCGGCAGCGCTGATCGCCGTCATCCTCAACCTGCTGGTGCCGGATCGTGCGGCGCAGCCTCTGGCAGTGCCCGCAGAATAGTCCAGATCGTCAGCGCATCTCGATCAGAAATGCAGGCCGTTCGCAATGAAATAGGTGACGACGCCCGCGATCACCAAGCCGATCAACACTCTCCAGACGGATCCACCCAGAGGCACGACGGTCGTTCCGTCCGCTATCTTCGTGCCGCCGGTAATCATCGGGCCTACAAGGTTCCTGCGTCGCACCAGCAGGTAAAAAAGGATCGCCAAGACGTGCAGCGCGATCAGGGCGAGCAGCAGGTTGAAGATCAGGCTGTGCATATCCGAAGCCCAGCGGCCTGCGTCGAAGCTCACATAATCGGCAAGTGGCCCGGATTCGAGACCATCGACATCGACTGCGAACAGCCCGGCCGTCACCATCGCGATCAATATCGCCAGCATGGCGATGACGCTCCAGCCGCCCAAAGGATTATGCCCGATATCGGGCTCTCCCGCTCCGCGCAGATAGGCTAAGGCCGCGTCAGGGCCGCGGACAAACTGCGCAAAGCGGGCCGTTCTTCCGCCGACAAGGCCCCAATAGAGACGGAAGACGATCAGGAAGCCTATCGCGTAGCCCGACCAGCGATGCCATTCCATCTCGTGATTCTCGCCGCTCCACCAGGAAAAGCCGATCAGCGCGACGAGCAGCCAGTGGAACAGGCGGAGCGGCAGGTCCCACACAGGCTGACGGGCGGCTTTCATCGCGCGCGCCCTAGTTGTCCGCACGGAACTGCTTGTGGCAGCCGGCACATGTGCCGCCGACGACCTTGAACTGCGCCCCGATGGCATCGACATTGCCGCCGTTGACGGCCGTCACCAGCTTGGCCGACTCCGCGACCAGCTTTGCCATCTGCGCGTCGAACGTCGCCCTCTGCGTCCAGATCGCCGGCAAGGCATCCGTGCCCGCGCCGCTACCGGCGGGGAAGAGAGCACCCTGCTGCTTGGCGGTGGTGGCGACCGTCTGGGCCGCCGCCAGCATCGCCGGTTTGGCGGGGGAGCCGCCGGCGATCTGCTCCTTTATCACTTTCATTGCCGCGCCCATCTTCTTGAAGCTCGCCTGCCGCGTTGCCTTTGGGTCGGCGGGCGCAGCCACAAGCGCGCCGGTCAAGGTCAGCACCGCCAGCGGAAACGCCATGCGGCGAGTGATTCCATATATGCTCATGCCTGTCTGCCCATATGATTGCCTGACTATTTTTGTGCGGTTGCAACGGCCGTCGCGGGCGGCTGCGGAAACACCTTGAGGAAGACGCTCTTGACCTCGTTCAGCCCATTTTCGGCCATCTGCGCCGCCGTCGCGCCGCGCTTCGTCGCGATGTCGGTTCGCGCGCCATGCGCCGCCAGCAGGCGCAGCATCGGTTCAAGCGCTGGCTGCGGTCCACCATATAGCAGGACATGCAGCGGAGTCGCGCCGGCTGCGTTTGCGAAATTGGCGTCGGGCGAGAGGCTCAACGCATAATCGAGCGCCTCGACATTGCCGCCGCCGGCCGCCGCCAGCAGGACGTTGGTCCCGTCCTCCGCGACGAAATCCGCCTTGGCGCCGGCATCGACAAGGCGTCGCATGACGTCGGCATGGCCGCCGGCCGCCGCCATCAACAGGGGTGGCGTTGGCGGGACCGGCGGGGGCGGCACCCCGAAATTCGCTTCGGTCACCCATTTGATGGTGGTCGGGCCGGTGAGGCCGTTCACGTCCGCGCCCTTCGCCAGCATCGCGGCCACCAGGGCGGCGTCGCCTCCCGCTGCCGCCACATGCAGGGGTTGCCGCCCTTCCCGGTCCCGTTCGGCAAGGTCGCCGCCCCGCGCCACGAACAGCAAAGCGGCCGCATAATGATGCTGGTAAAGCGCGAGTTGCAGAGCACTGGTCTGCTCAGGCCCCCGATAGTCGACCTTCGCCCCCGCCGCTATCAACACCTCGCAGGCGGAGACAGAACCGTTGCGGATCGCGAAGAATAGTGGCGTGAAGCCGCCTTTCGACACGCGGTTTACGTCCGCGCCAGCCCGGATCAACGGCGTGATCGCCTCGACCCGGCCGGAGGACGCGGCCCACATCACGGGCGTTTGCCCCATAGCGTCGGGCTTGTCCGCCGGGGCGCCCGCCGCGAGCATCCGAGCGACCGCCTCTGCCGGACCAAAGCGCGCGCAGATGGCGAGCGGGGTCACCCCGTCGGGCCGCGCCGTGCGGACATCGGCATGGGCGTCCAGCAATTGCGTCACAATTCCCGCGTCGCCCAGTTCGCAGGCCAGCGCGAGCGGCGTCTGTCCATCCGTCTCGGCGATGTCGGGCTTCGCGCCTTTTGCGAGCAGCGCCTTCACCAGATCGGGATTCTGCCGGCTCACCGCCCAGGCAAGCAGCGTCGCGCCGAAGCCCAGGCGCTGGTCGGGATCGGCCCCGGCCGCGAGCGCAGCCTGCACAGCGGCCACGTCGTTCGCCTTAATGGCGTCGACAAGCGAGGATTGGCAGTGCGCCATGCCCGCCCAAAAGAATAACGTCATCCCCGCGAAGGTCTTTGCAAGTTCAGCCATCGGCCAGCCCTCCGAACGGCTTGTCGCTGTCACCGATCGCTCTGGCCGGCACGTCAAGCAAGTGGAGGCCCGCGAGCAGAAGGTTGGACATCGTCGTGCCCTTCTCCGCCGCGATATGCCGCCCGCCCCTGATCAAGCCGCCGGCCACGATCACCGGCAAGTCCATATGGTCATGGTCGTTGGGATCACCGAAGGCCGACCCGCGCAATACCAGCGTGCGGTCGAGCAGGCTGCCTTCGCCATCCTTTACCGCCTGCATCCGATCCAGATAATAAGCGAAATAGCCCATATGGTGCCGGTTGATCTTGGCGAGCTTCTCCATCTTGTCAGGGTTGTTGCCATGATGGCTCAGCATGTGGTGACTGTCTGGCACGCCGATCTCGGGATAGGTGCGGTTGGAAAGCTCGCGCCCGATCATGAAGCTGCCGATACGGGTGATGTCCGCCTGCATCGCCAGCACCTGAAGGTCTATCATCAACCGTACATGCGCGTCGAAACTGTCCGGGATGCCGGCGGGCTGAACCATGTCGCCCGCACCCGCCGAGACCGGCGAGGCCATGGCCCGCTGGATACGCTTTTCGATGTCCCGGGTAGCGGTCAGATATTCGTCCAGCTTGGCGCGGTCGGCCATGCCGAGATCGCGCGACAACCGGGCCGTATCCTCCATCACGAAATCGAGGATGCTGGTCTGGCGGCGGAGCTGCACAATCCGCCCTTTTTCGTCCAGTGTCTCGCCGTCGCCGAACAGCCGCTCGAACACGTCGCGCGGGTTGGCGGTGACGGGAAGCGGGACGGTGGGGCTGCGCCAGCTGATGCCGTTGGTATAGGCACAGCTATAGCCGATGTCGCAGCTGCCCAGCAGGCTGGCCTGGTCGATGCCCAGCTCCAGCGAACTGATCTGCGTCGCGTCGCCCAGATGATCGGCGAACATCTGATCCATCGACACGCCGCAGCGTATGTCCGTGCCTTCGGTCTGCTTCACATGTACGCCGGTGATGAAGGCAGGGCAGGACCGGCCATGGCCGGCCGGGCGGTCGCCCATAGCGGCGGCCTGCGGATGGCCAAAGCCGGTGACGACGGCGATCCGCTCGCGGTGCGCGGCGAGCGGCTCCAGCGTCGATGGCAGGGTGAAGCCGGCGCCTGTCTCCTTCGGCACGAAATCCTTCATCATCATGCCGTTGGGCGAATAGAAGATCTGAAGGCGCTTCGGCCTCGCCGCAATGTCGGCCGCCTTCGCGCTCGGCATCATCGCTTCCAGGAAGGGCAGCGCCATCGTCGCGCCGAGACCACGCAGCATCGTCCGCCGATCGAGGGGATTGCGGATCAGCCTCATGATTGCGGGGTCTTTCGCAGGAGGAAGGCGTCGCTCTTCACAATGCCCCGGACGATCGTCTGGATGCGGTAGCCGTCCGCCGCCGCCGCGCGTGAAATGCCGCGCACCATCGGCATGTCGCGGCCGGTGAGGCCCCGCGCCAGCGCATAGGTCAGCAGCCTTTCGGTGAAGGCGGCAGTGAACTGGTCCTTGCGCGCCATCAGCACGTCCCGCAGCCCACCTATGCCGGCAAATTTGGTACCATCGGGCAGCACGGCGGAGGCGTCGATCGCCTGTCCTGCGTCCATCCTGCGATAGCCGCCGATCGCGTCGAAATTCTCGAGCGCGAAACCGAGCGGGTCCATCTTCACATGACAGCCGGTGCAGGCCGGGTCGGCGCGATGCATCTCCAGCTGTTCGCGCGCCGACAGCAGCCGGCCGTCGCGCGTTTCCTTGAGCGCGGGCACATCAGGCG
>NZ_LSJY01000113.1 GCF_001556865.1 Sphingobium sp. CCH11-B1
TCAGTGGCCTACTTTTACTCCGCCACAGTGGCCGGTTTTTGCTCCGCCGTTGACAAGCAGATCAGGTTGGTAGCTGTCGAGCAGATCGCTGATCCTGTCGAACCAGTGGCGATGAAAGGCGGTATTCTTCGTGTACCAGGATTCCGGCGTGTTGATGAAAGCCTCTGTCCCATTGTCGTGATAAAGGTCAGCGAAGCGGGCGTCGTTACCGTCATAGGAGCGGCCCAGCATCGGCCAGAACTGGTCGTATAAATGGGAGGGCTGCCACCAGGTATAGCTCGCGCCCAGATGTTCGGACACGCCGAAGCGAAGTCCTTGGCGCTTGGCTGCGGCCTTCAATGCACCGACGATGTCGCGCTTGGGGCCCATCTCCGTCGCATTCCAGCGGTGATGACGCGAGCGCCACAGGTCGAAATTGTCGTGGTGGACGCCCATCGACACGAAATATTTGGCTCCTGCGGCCTTATATTTCGCCATGAGCGCTTCCGGATCAAACCGATCCGCCGTCCACAGCGGAATGATGTCCTTATAGCCTTTTTCCGAAGGATGTCCGTAGGTTTTCAGATGATGGTCATAATGCGGGTGACCGGGAACATACATGAAGCGCGCGTACCAGTCCCCCTGCCGCGGAACCGCCTGAGGCCCCCAATGGGCCCAGATGCCGAACTTGGCATCTGCGAACCAGGCGGGCACCTCATAGCGGTTCAGGCTCTCAACCGACGAGTCGAAGCGGCCGGATGTGATTTTCGGTGCCGCTTGCCGCGCGCTGACGCTTGCGGGCTCCTGCGCCAAACCGAAAGCCGCCGCCAGCGGGGCCCCAAGTATTTCGCGTTTGGTGAAGCCGGCCACCCCATTCTCCCTTGATGCGCGCGCCCTGAAAGGCGGCTGCCCGATGAGTTTGCATATTTACAAACATATTTTCAAGTTGCAATTGAGGCACGGTTCGACAAAATCAGACTTCGGCATTGAGACAAAATGCCAGGAGAATGATAAAAAGTGCCGCGATCCGAACTCAAGCGCGCCTATGCGGCGCCGGCAGTCGAAAAGACCTTCGAGATTCTGGAGTATCTGGCCACCCACCCCAAGGGCGCGCTGGTAAGCGAAATAGCCGCCGATCTCGGACGAACCGTGGGCGAACTTTTCCGGATCATCGTCGTGCTGGAGAACCTTGGATATCTCAGGAAATCCAAGACCACAGATCGATATACGGTAACCTACAAGCTTTTGGACATAGCGTTCCGGGCCACGCCGTCACAGGATCTGGTGCGGGCTGCGCTCCCTGAAATGCAGGGCTTGACGCTGGAGACGGGCCAATCCTGCCATCTGGTTGTGCCGGCCAAGGGTCATGGCATGGTTGTTGCGCGCGAGGAGCAGCCGGGCACGCGCGGATTTTCGCTCAAGGTCGGCACCATCGTCGACATCTTGAAAAGTTGTTCGGGCCAGGTGATCCTCGCCTATTCAAATCCGACACGGGTCGACCGGATGGTACGCGAGGTCGAGGAAGAACGAAAACTGACGGTGGATCGCGCCTGGCTGGCCGAGCGGCAGGAGGCGATCCGTCAGGCCGGCTTCGACAGCCGGCCCAGTCCGATAACTTACGGTGTTACCGACATCAGCTTTCCCATCTTTGGTTTCGACAAGCATGTCGTTGCGGCCCTCACCATTCCGTTTCTCTCCTTCATCGACGGGTCGCAAAAGGTGGCGATCGAGGCAGCGCGTGACATGCTGCGCCGCGCGACGGAGCGGATTTCCGACCGGCTCGGTTATCAGCCCTGAGCATGTTCGCCTCAGCTCACGGGATTTTGCACAGCCGTTTTCACCGCGACGGAACTGCGGTGAAAACGGCCGGATCCCCTCATATCAAGGTCATCCGGCCGATCGGGCTGAAAGTCCCACTGTCCGGCGCGTCGCCCAACTGAAGCTGTCGGGTCAAATATCCTTCCGCACATGTTCGGCCAAAGTGAAAATGCGATTTGCAGGTTGCCATTTCACGCCGTCGCAAGCCCACGGAACGGGTTTCTGGAATGGATCCATCTGCGCTTCCCAAGCCTGCGATTCCGCGCCGCCGGTGCGATTCTGCGGCTCGTCATCGCCCGCGGTCTCGGTGATCATGACCAGCCGATCGCCCGTACGATAGATTTCCATGAGCGTGTTGCCGGCATCGACGATATCCTGCAACACTTGCGCAGGGACGTTGCCTGGCCGATGCCACCGCTCATATTCTTCGGCCAGCGTTTCGTCGCTGAGATCGAGCACATAGACCTGGCGCGCCATCAGGCTTCTCCCGTCGTAATGCTGCGCATGACCCGCCGGCCGAACCACGCAATTACCAGGAAACAGGCCAGCGGTACCAACATCGCCATGGGCAGGGAATGGAGCCGCTCTGCGACGAGGCCAGTCACCGGTGGGAAGATGGCGCCGCCGATGATCGCCATGACGATCAGCGAAGATGCAATCCGCTTGTTCGGTCCCAGACCCGCGAGGCCCAGGGTAAAGATCGTCGGGAACATGATCGACATGAACAGGCTGGTCAGCCCCAACGTAACGACCGCGACCATGCCTCCAGCGCCCATTGCAATACCGCACAGCGCCGCCGCGATCAAAGCATAGGCGGTCAGCAGCCGCGGCGCGGGGACGTAGCGCATCAGGCCCGCGCCGGCGAACCGGCCGATCATGAACAGGAACAGGCTAATGCCAAGCCACTGCGCGGCCAGCTTCTCACCCACGCCGGTCTGGTCCTGAGCGAAATTGATGAAATAGCTCCACACCGTCACCTGCGCGCCGACGTAGAAGAACTGGGCCAGGATAGCAGCCCGCAGGCGTGCGCTGCGCAGCGCCCCGCCCAGGCCGCCGCCGGTCTGGTCCGTCGCCCGTTCCTCGGCGATGACAGGAAAGCGGGTCAGCGTGACGATCACGGCAAGGAGCAGGACAACGCCCGCGAGCGCGAGATAGGGGAGACGCACCGCAAGGGCTTCGGCGGCGCGATAGGCATCGATCTGCGCGGGAGACATGGCGGCCAGTTCGGCGGCGCTATGCTCAATGCCAGAGAAGATGAGCGCGCCGCCCAGGAAGGGGGCGATCACACCGCCAAGCCCATTGAAGCTTTGGGCGAAAGTCAGTCGCTGTGCAGCGCTCTCCTCTCGACCCATGGCAGCAATGAGAGGATTTGCCGCCGTTTCGAGAAAGGCCAGACCCGCAGCGATGATGTAGAGCGCAACAAGGAAAAAGCCAAAGGCGCGTACCCCGGCCGCCGGCCAAAACAGCAGCGCTCCAACCGCGTAAAGACCCAGCCCGGCGATAATCCCTGCCTTGTAGCCGCGTCGGGCTATGAACCAACCCGCAGGGAGCGCGAACGTGAAATAGCCGAAATAGAAGGCGGTCTGGATCAGGCCTGATTCCATCCGCGACAATTCCAGCGCCTTCTGAAATTGCTTGATCAGGATGTCGTTGAAGTTGTTGGCTATCGCCCACATGAAGAAAAGGCTGGTGACAACCACGAACGCCACCAGAAAACGGCGCTCGACAAGAGGAGCCGATCCCTGGTCAGATCTGCCCGACGGCTCTCCTATCTCAAAATGCACGGATGACATTGCACACCTCCCCTTCTCGTGTCTCGATCACCTGCCTTCAGGCATTGGACCAGCCGCCGTCGATTACGTGACATTGCCCTGTCACGAAGGCCGCCGCGTCGCTGGCCAGCCATAACACCATGGCCGCCACCTCTTCCGGCCTGCCCAACCTTCCAACCGGCTGCCGGGCGGAAAACCAGGCCAGCGCCGCTTTGAAATCTCCTGTGGAACGGAGCCTTTCCTCCAACGACGGCGAGTGGACAGTGCCCGGACAAACTGCGTTGCAGCGGATGCCCTGCGTGACATAGTCAACGGCAACGGCCTTGGTCAGCCCAACCACTGCAGCTTTGGTCGTGTTGTACACGAAACGGTCGGGCACGCCGATGATCGCGCCAGCGACCGAGGCAATGTTGATGATCGACCCGCCCCCTGCGCCAATCATGCCGGGCAAGACAGCTCGGATCAGCCGTGCCATCGCCACGACGTTGATCGAAAAGGCCTCTTGAAGGTCGGCCTCACTGCTGTCGAGCAGCGTACCGGCGTGAACCTTGCCAACACAATTGACCAGAATATCCCAAGCCCCGCCATCACCTTCGCCAAACGCGACATCCGCCCCTGCCTCGGTCACATCGACCCTTTGCGTTCGGCAACCCGTCAGCGCAGCAAGCGTGTCGGCATTGCGATCGATCGCCACAACGTCCGCACCCTGTGCCGCCAACAGCTCGGCGCAAGCCTTGCCGATCCCCTGCCCGGCCCCCGTCACAAGAGCCCGCTTGCCGGACAGATCGAATGGATCGACGGTCATGCTTGGTCCCTGTTCGGCCGGCCCGCGAGTTTAAATGGCTTGTAGGTCAGAATGAATGTCTGCTGCCCAAGCCATTCCGAAAGGCTTTGCTGGCAATGGCGGAACCTGGCGCCCGAGCCAGAATGCCGCGGGACCGACATATCCCGTGAGAAGCTCGCACGATCGAGAGTTCGGCCTTTGGCGAGCGGAGCGGCCGGCTGTCGGACGTATCGATGCGGGTCGATCATCCGCGTCAGCCCTGCCCCTCTGGCGCCTTTGGAACCGGCGCTGCGCTCGGAATAACTCCTTCGGCCTTCAATGCCGTCCAGAAGGCAGCAGGAATTGGAATACTCGCCAGAGCCAGCGTACGGTCGACCAGATCCGCGTTGCCGAGACCGACCAGAACGGATGCCACGACTGGATGCGCGCGGACGAATTGCAGCGCGACGGCGGCCAATGGTATTCTTGCCTCGTCGCACAACGCCTCGATCCGCGCGACACGTGCGACCACCTCGGCAGGCGCTGGGGCATAGTCGAAATAGGCTTGCTGGCCCGAACGGGTTCCGGTCGCCAGGATGCCGCTGTTGTACACGCCCCCTGCGACGATCCTCGCGCCATGGGCGGCGACGCGATCGAAAAAGCCGTCCAGCGGTTGTTGCTCCAGCAAAGTGTAGCGCCCGGCCAGCAGGAAGCAGTCGAAGCGTCCGATGGTCATCGCCTGGTCGATCACCGCAGTCTCGTTGACGCCAAGTCCGATCGCGCCCGCCGCGCCGCTGGCGCGCAATTCATCCATCGCCCGGTAGCCGCCCTCTGCGAACTGCGTGAAACGGTGCGAATGCATCGCCCCATGCGCCAGGGATCCCAGGTCGTGCGCATAGAGGATATCGATGCGGTCCAATCCAAGCCGGCGAAGGCTATCTTCGAACGAGCGCATCACGCCATCATAACTATAATCGAAACGTACCTTGTTGGGCAGCGGATCGGCGAATCCGTCGCGAAAGCGGGGCAGGCTTGAGGATCAGCGTGCAATAGGCACCCCCTTCGTGGGGTGATCGGCGTGCAAAAAG
>NZ_LSJY01000114.1 GCF_001556865.1 Sphingobium sp. CCH11-B1
GAACATACCGTTCAATGGTGCGTCAGGCACGGTGCAGACTGTCCAGATAAGGCGACGAGCTCTTCGAACGCATAGGCCTTATCGCCGAAGCGCTTGCCGAAGGTGCGGGCCAGCCTGTCGGAGTGGCCCGACCAGTGGACGGTCTCGTGGCATCTCGTCGACGCGTAAAGATCCATGCTGCGAAACGAGGTGCGGCTCGGCATCTGGATATGGTCAAAGGTCGGCGTGAAGTAGGCCTGGTTGCCGCCATGGCGGACGTCGGCGGGGATCGCGTCGAAGAAGGCGTCGATCGCCGCCTGGCGCGTGGAGGGTTCCACCGGAATCTCCGCCTCTTCGGGCGCGTAGAAATAGGCCGGGAGCGCGTCGATCTGGTCGGCATTGAAGACGACATAGTGGCGAAGGAAGCGGATGTTCTTCTCGACCTCCTTGCCGGTTTCGGGATGCTCCTCGGTCTTCTTGAACGAGGAATAATAGACCGAGATCGCGCCGGTCTCGCCGCGCCGGACATTGGCACCGAGCGCCTCGGCCTGGCGATAGGTCATCCAGAAGCGTGAGCGGTAGCCCATCGCATCGCCAAGCGCCCAGAGATAGAGCGTGTTGATGCCGGTGTAAGGCGTCCCGCAGTGCCGGAGCGGGCGGCCGCCGGCGCCGCTGCACCGCCAAGGTCGCGACCAGGGCGGAACGCCTTCCTCGAGTTTGCGGATGATGAGATCCGTGATTTCCGCGGCAACGTCGCGGCTGGACCGACGTGAAGCTGTCATGGTGGGTACTCCCGTGCGGATGAGAAGGGAACCGCCGACGCGTGTCTGCGCGCCGGCGGTCAGCACTCCAGGAGGTGAGAGGCCTCAGGCCGCGAGCGCGTCCCGATCGTCCAGCTGAGGTTCGCCATCGGCGTCGTTCACCGCGAGCGTCTCCTGATCGACGCCCTGGTCCTCAGGCTCGTCGTCGACATCGAGATCGTCGGCGGGAGCAAAATCGAGGAACTTCATCGCGTTCGGGACCCAGGCCAGCGCCGCGTCGCGAACATCCGGCTCGACGATCGCTTCGCCGGCGAAGAGCTTGGCGCACGATTCCGAGATTTCGGACTTCTTCATCGTTGCGTGACGCGCCGTGAGCGCCGCCCCGCCGACATCGGCGAGCAAGGTCAGGATCGAACCCTTGCTGACCCGGTCGAAGAAGTTCTCCGAGGTCGGCCGCCACCAGCTTGCGACATCGATTTCCATGATGGTCGCAAGCCGGTTGTGCAGCGGGGAATGCTCGGCGCGGGAATTCGGCGCTTCGAGCGACATCGCGACGATATAGGCGAGCCAGGCCGCCTTGGCGTCGTCGTCGAGACCGCGGAAGGCCTCGAACCGGTCGACCTGCGACTGGTACTCGGTCCAGCCGGCATCGAGCCCGTCATGGGCTTCGGCGAGATAGCTACGGGCGCGGGTCGCAGGCTGCTCGCCAGTGACCGGGTCTTGGGGCGAGCGCGCGCGAATGGTCGAGCCATAGGCGCTTTCGGCGGTCATGCGATCGTCGATCATGACGAAGAGCGCATAGTCGAGCGCGAGGGCCGGGTGGCTGAGGAGCGTCGCTGCCAGGACGTCGCGCCGCTGCATCGCGAGCTCGTCGTAGAGCCGGGCGCTGAGCGGCTTGCCGCCCGGAGCCACCGCTTCCGGCCGGGAGGCCGGGCTCGCGGATTCCCTGCCGGCACCGCTCGGCCGGCTGCGCGAGCCTTTGTCCGCGGTGGCGCCCGTCTCGTCCTCGGTGCCGCCGATCCGGATCGGCTCCTCGCTGTAATATTCGGCGTCGAGCACCATTTCGCCCTTGGGCGTCAGCTTGAGGAAGGCGCCAACCAGCGGCCGCAGTTCGTCCGGCAGGACCGGCGCGACGTTGCGGATCGCATGCTCCTCGGCGCTGAGCTCGTCATATTCCTGGTCCAGCGCCTTATAGGCGTCCTCGCCGATGGCTTCGTCGTCCATCGCCACGGAAATCGCCTGCTGACGTTCCGCGATCTCCTGGAGCCGGCGCTGCTGTTCCTCGGTCAGGTCCGCGGCGGGCAGGATGACGCGATAGAGGCCGGCGGCGGCGCTGTGGGTATAGTTGGACGCGATCGGACGGATCCAGCCGAAGCCGAATTCCTCGCCGACGCGCTTGGCTTCCGCTTCCATGATGTCCGCGGCGAGCCGCTGCGCGATCTCGGGATTGACCCACTTGTCGCCGCTGTCGCTGAAGAGGTCGCGGTCGACCTTGCCGCCGGCGTCCGCGTAGCGGTCCTCGCCGACCAGGATGGCGACGGGATCGGTCGAGTTCATGGTTTCGTTGGCGATGACACGGCGGATGGTGTCGGCGTTGGAGTAGCTGGTGCCGTAGCTGTTCCAGACGAGCAGCTGCTTCTCCTGGTTCTCGGTCGACGCATAGGCCTTGGCGACGTCGAGCGTGATCGTGCCTTCGCTCAGCGCCTCGAAGATCGGTTCGGCGAGAGTCGCAAGGCGCAGGCGGCCCTCGACGAAGCGCCGGGTGAGACCGAAGCGCTTGGCGACGCCGTCGATGTCGCCCGTCAGCCCGATGAAATACTGGAACGCCCGGCATTCCTCGGCCGGCGTCATCTTGAGCTGGTGGAAGTTGGCCGCCGTCGAAGTCTCGGACAGGGTCGCCTCGTCACCGACCAGGACCTTCACGGGAACGTCATAGGTCTCCGGGTCGATCACGCCGCGCTCGGCGAGCAGGCGCAGGCCGCGCAGGCGGCGACCGCCATCGAACACCTCGAAGGTGCCGCGCGGTTTCCGGACGGGGGTGACGAGAAGGTTCTGCAGGACGCCGCGCGCTTCGAGATCGGCCGCCATCTGCGGGATTTCGAGCAGTTCGTCGGGTCGCTTGCGGACGTTGATGGGCGAAAGCGTGAGCTTGGCGAGCTTAACGGATGCGGTCATGGGAAGGAGCTCCATCTGGCGTCCGGATCATCCCGGACACCAGCTCCGTCCCCCCTTCCCTTTCCCCGATTGGCTTGCGGCGAACCGGCGAGCGGCTGAGCCGCCGAGCGATCGCCTTTCGGCAAGCCTCGATTTTTACTGTCGGTGAACTGGGGAGCGATTAGGCTTGAACCAAGGGGGTGCGTGTGAATCCGCTTGATCTGATCTCGGCAGCGCCATGGAGGCGCGCTGCCTTCACGACCTATGCGCTTTCGCTGTCGTTTTTCGAGGCGGTGCTTCTCGACGCGCTGCTTCGCGGGGGTGGTCGCAATGCCCTCATCCTGGCCGATCCGGAAGGCGTGCGCGCCGGCCTGAGCGAGGAAGGCGCGCGCAGGGTCGGCCGCGACTATGAGATCGAAGCCGTGGCCTGCGCAAATCATGGGGTGTTTCACGCAAAAGTGGGCGCGCTGTTCGGCGATGACGATGCCCATCTGCTCGTCGGATCGGGCAACCTGACTTTCGCGGGGTGGGGCGGTAATCTCGAGCTGGTCGAGCATCTGCATCCAAGCTTCGCTGCGGACGCCTTTGACGATGCGGCGGCGTTTTTCGAACAGCTCGCCGCGTCGGCTCAGATCATCACGACGGCAGGGCCTGCCTGCGAGACGATCGCCGGTTCCCTGCGACGATCGGCGCAGGGACAGCCGCGGGCGGGCAATATCCATATGGTGCACAGCCTCGATGCGCCGATCGCGGAACAGCTGGCGCTCTATGCCGACGATCTTGGCGGCGTGACGCGCCTCACGACGGTCTCGCCCTATTACGATCTACGCGCCGACGGGCTGGGTGCGCTCGCGACGCTGCTGGGTATCGAAAAAGCGCATCTCCATGCCCATCCCGCAGGAACGGTCCGCGGTCCGGGTTCGAATGCCTGGCCCTTCGAGGGCGGGTCCAAGTGGCAGCCCGTCGATGTCGCTGATGCGTTCGGCCACGATGACAGACCGCTCCATGCCAAGTCGATCGAACTGGTTTGCCGCAAAGGACGCCTCCTTCTCAGCGGCAGCGCCAATGTGACGCATGCCGGTCTGTTCGGGCGAAACGTCGAGGCCGGGGTCCTCCGGGTCCAGCGGGGCAGCAAGAGCTACTGGGTCACGGCCCCGGGAACGGCCCCTGCCCGCCTCCCGGCAGACGCGCTGGACGAGAACGAGACGAGCGACTCCGCAGTCGGAATCCTGAGCGCCTCGCTGGAAGGAGAACGGATAGCGGGGCGCGCGCTGACACCGAGGCTTGGCGGGAACGCAAGCGCCGTGCTGCGAACCCCCAGGGGATCCCATGCGCTGGGTCCGGTCGTGGTCTCTGGCGACGGCCATTTCCAGCTCGACGCGCCGGGCATCGAATTCGAAAGCTGGGAAAACGGTCGTCTGATCCTCGGACTTGAGCAAGGCAGCCGCTGCTGGGAAGGCTTCGTGTCGATTGCGGCGGCGCTCGAGCTGATCCGGCGCACAGGTTCGATTGCCACGCGGCTCATGGCGATGCTCGCCGGCACCGAAACGCCGACCGACGTCGCCGCCATCCTGGCGTGGTTTCGCGAGGATCCGAGTCGCATGCCCGCATCGCTCGGCATCGGCGGTGGCGGAAGTGGCGGCCGGCCAGACGGGACCGAAGGCATGGTGACGCTCGCCGACCTCAATGCGGCTGCCCTCGGCGCCAATTTGCTGTCGGGCGCGCCCGGAGAGGAAACATCGTCCGCGTGGCGGCACACCATGGCCCTGATCCGTGCCGTGTTCAGGCAGTCGCGCGGTCCTTGGGGGGCCGGCGGCGAAACCGACGATGACGACGACGACGATGAAAAGGACCGCGAGAAGCGAGCGAGGTCCGAAGAAGCGGCGAACTATCGGTCGCTCCAGATCTTCGACGAACTGCTGACGACCATGCTGGCGCCCGAGGCTGCGGGTCGTAACGCGCTCATGGCGCTGTCGCTGTCGCATTTCCTGGCCGACCGGATCAGGCCGGCACCGGCCAAGGTGCAACTCTGGCTCGACAAGGTGTTGCCGCAGATCGCCGCGCTTGACGGCCCCGAGAGCGACCTCGCCGCCGCTTCCATCCTCCTTCATCATGCCGCCGACCGACGAGACGACAATGCCATTCGGGCGCGACGCTATTTCCTGCGCCGCGGGATCGATCCGGCCACCATTGCCGTCTCTCCAGATGTCATCCCGGCTTTCATGGCGTTGCTCGGCGAAGGCATCGATCTCGACGGTTTTCTCGGCGAAGTGCTGACGGCAAGGACCGTGGGCGAGCAAATCGACGCCTATCTTGCCGCCGGCGATGGGCATGGTCCCGATGTCGGATTTGATAGCCTTCGCTCGTCGCCGCACTGGCCCAGTCTTGACCGGGCGCTGCGCGATCCCGCCTCGTTCGCCAAGCTGATGGTACTCGAGACCTTCCGAGCGTCGTGCCCGCGTTGCCATATGCGGCTTCCCCTTGCGGCCGGAGAAGATCTGCGGCTGCGGGGATTGGCGAGTTGCTGCGGCCGAATCCTGCTCAATCGGGATTGCTGAACGTGATGGACCTGAACGAACTCCTTGATGTCGCCCGCACCGCCGGCGAGCCCCAGCCGGTCGACAGAAGCAAGGTCGGCATGGGCGGCGTGGATCCGCTCGGTCTGCGCCAGATCAATTTCGGCCTGATGGACCGGGTGCTCCCTGACCTCAACAACGTCGCAAGCCACATCCGGCCCTATACGCTGATGGCCTGGGCCTGGCGGCGCGTCCGCCATATCCTCGAGCGCGGAAGGCGACAGAGCGCACAGGCCGAGGAGATGCGCGATTTCGTCGACCGGATCGAGGCGATCTACGCGTGGTCGCAGTTTCTGATCAATCCGAAAGCCGACATACCCGGAGCACAGGCCATGCGCCCGATGCTGGATACGGTGCGCTATCGTTTTGGCGGCGAGGAATGGGAAGCCCGGCGCAACATGAGACGCTATTCCACCGGCTTCATATCGCCGCTGAACTACGGCCCAAGCCTGCGCACGATGGGCTGGTTGATCCCGGTCGAGGGCGCCGCTGGCATATTCCAGCCCGATCCTGCCCTCGAGCCGGTGCTCGACGCCTTCGAAAAACGCTTCGAGGGCGAGCTGGACCACGAGGCGTTCAATCGCTTCGGAAGCGTCAGCGTGAAGCGGGCGGACGCCGAGCGCTGGGGTAAACTCTGGACGATGGACAAGCCTCGCGCGGCCGAAGCGAAGGCCATGTTCGCCAGGCTCGGCGGCGAACGCGCGGCGCCGGCCCGCCAGAAAGGCGTGGCTCTGATTCTGGCGGCCGTTGCGGATCTGGCGGACGAGGAGGCGACGTACGAGGATATCAGAATGCGGATGGCCGATCGGGCCGACGCATGGAGCAACGCGAACGACCGCCCGATCGCGGCGGACGAATGGAGAGCGGTCCAGATCCGGCAGCTGTTCCGGCTCGCGCTCGAAGGTCTGTTCTATTGGACGATCGGCGCGCTTCTACCTGCCTCCCGTTCCACCCGGCAGCTCGCACAGGCCTTCATCGATGCCCTCGACGAGACGTCATTGGCGGATAGCGCTGGAGAGTGGATTCTCGCGTCGAAGGACACCACAAATCCCGTCGAACATCTTCGCTCCCTGCAGAAAGTCCTTCGCGACCAGGAAAGGCTTCCTACTGCCATTGTCGCGGCCCTTGCTCTCTGCCTCCGCGAAGCGCCGAACCAGGGCCACCCATTCGAGAATCCCGATCGATTGCCCCTCAGCCGGGCCAGGAGGGAGGCGGAAAGCTGGCGTGAGCTCTCGCCGGCCGGTTTCGTCGGGCGCGTGCTCGAGATCTGGATCATGGCGCAGCATGCCTATTGGTCCGTCGGACGGGGCCTGGCCGACGCTCGAAATCGGGGCAAGACGATCCTCCGTTTGCGGATTGTCATGGACGAGGGCGGATGGACGCTGACGCCGGGCACGACGCGCCAGGGCAATCCTCCAGAGCCGACCCCGGACCGGCTCGAAACGGCGACGAATCTGCTCGTCGAATGCGGGCGCCTCTAGCGACACGCGAGTGTCGCATCCGTGCAAGGAAATGCAGGCGCGTTACGATACGATCTTGCTGCGACCCGAGGGGCCTTCGAGTCGAAAGTTTCGGCGGCCTCCCACTCATAAAGCCTGCCTGGTCCTGCCGGGCAGGCTCTTTTTTCGCCTGCCGATCATTGTTCGTCCAAGTCCACATGCCGGAGCGGCGCGTGATCGAGGAATGTCTTCACCGCGTCTGCTTGAAAGCATTTGGCGGTCTCGCCATCTGATCGGCGATCGAAACCCAGGAGATTGTGGAAAGAAGCCATGACGACGACGTTGGATGCTGCGCCTGAAACCCGTTCCTTCGAAACGGACGTTGCCAAGCTGCTGCACCTCATGGTGCACTCGGTCTATTCGGACAAAGATGTGTTCCTGCGCGAACTCATCTCGAACGCCGCCGATGCCTGCGAGAAGCTTCGCTATGAAATGCTGAGCCATCCCGAATTGGGCTCGGGCGAACTCCCGCGGATCACAGTGACACTCGACCCCGACCAGCGGCGGCTCATCGTCGAGGACAATGGCATCGGCATGAACGAGGCCGAGATGATCGAGGCGCTCGGCACGATTGCGCGATCGGGGACCAAAGCCTTCATGGAACGCGTCGCTTCGGCGAAAGACGCTGAAGGCGCGCAGCTGATTGGGCAGTTCGGCGTCGGTTTCTATTCGGCGTTCATGGTCGCCGACAAAGTCGACGTGTTCTCGCGAAGGGCCGGTGGGGATACCGCGGCGCATTGGTCGTCGGACGGTCTTGGGACCTACAGCGTCGAGATTGCCGAGCTTGCGGATGCCCCCACGCATGGCACCCGGGTCGTGCTGGAGCTCAAGGAAGACGCGGCCCAATATGCGCAGCGCTTCAACTCCGAAGGGATCATCAAGGCGCAGTCGGGCCACGTCCCCGTGCCGATCTTCCTGCTGGAGAAGCCCGATGCTGAGCCGGTCCAGATAGGCGACGGCGCCGCCCTTTGGACGAAGCCAAAGTCCGAAATTAGCGAAGAGGATTACACCGACTTCTACCGCAGCGTGGCCGGGCAGTTCGACAAGCCTGCGCTTACGCTGCACTATCGGGCCGAGGGTCTGCACGAATATTCCGTCCTCGCCTTCATTCCGGAGATGAAGCCTTTCGACCTGTTCGACCCGGAACGTCACGGGCGGATGAAGCTCTATGTCAAACGGGTCTTCATCACCGACGAAGCCGAAATCCTGCCTCGTTACCTCCGGTTCGTGCGCGGTCTCGTCGACTCCAGCGACATTCCCCTGAACGTGTCGCGGGAGATGATCCAGGAGAGCCCCGTGCTGGCCGCGATCCAGAAGGGCGTGGCGAACCGGCTGCTGTCGGAGCTCGAGAAGCTCTCGACGAATGACGCCGATGCTTACCAGCAATTCTGGATGAATTTCGGGGCGGTGCTGAAGGAGGGGCTGTACGAGGACTATGGCCGGCGCGAAACGCTGCTGGGTCTGGCGCGCTTCAAGACGACGACCTCCGGCACCGAGTGGCGTTCGCTGAAGGACTATGTCGCGGCGATCAAGGAAAACCAGACGGCGATCTACTATGCGACCGGACCCGATCTCGATCGTCTGGCGTCCTCGCCTCAGCTCGAGGGCTTCCGGGCTCGCGGGATAGAGGTGCTGCTGCTGACGGATCAGGTGGACAGTTTCTGGGTGACCGCGGGACTGGACTTCGAAGGGAAGCCCTTCAAGTCCGTGACGCAGGGCTCGGCCGATCTCGGGCTCATACCTTTGACCGAAGGCGATGCGCCGGCCGCCTCCACGTCCGATGAGGTTTCCGGCTTCATCGAGTTCGTGAAGGAGGTGCTCAAGGACGAG
This sequence comes from Sphingobium sp. CCH11-B1, assembly GCF_001556865.1. Classification (GTDB taxonomy): domain Bacteria; phylum Pseudomonadota; class Alphaproteobacteria; order Sphingomonadales; family Sphingomonadaceae; genus Sphingobium. The sequence goes on from NZ_LSJY01000114.1 coordinate 8,800, forward strand.
GTGTCGGACGTGCGGGCCTCCGAGCGACTCACCGAAAGCGCGGCATGCCTGGTTGCGCCCGAACACGGAATGGACAGACAGCTCGAGAAGCTGCTGGCAGCCTCTGGGCGTGGCGGGACGGCGGCACGGCCCGTGTTGGAGATCAACCCTCGTCACGATCTTGTGCAGAAGCTTGCCGGCCTTGCTGCAGATGCGGACCTGCGCGAGGACTCGGCTCGGCTGCTTCTCGACGAGGCGCGGATTGCCGATGGTGAGCTTCCGGCCGATCCGCGCGGTTTCGCCGCCCGATTGGGAAGGATCTGGACGAAGGCGCTCGCATAGCGCCTGCCCGGAGGTCTGGGTGCGGTCCCCGGGGCGGCGCTCAGACCGTGCTAACGCCGGGATCAAACGCTGCCTCGTAGAGGGCGCGTCTCACCGGCTCGTCGAGATAGCCGTCCTGTTCGACCCGGAGCGCGGAGGGAAAGACGTCGCCGCCGGCGAGCCACGCCGATTCCGCATCCGGATGCGAAACCGCATCGGCAAGCGCGGTCGCAAGATCGAACCTGTCGGTGCAATAACCGGCGTTGAGGAGCGCTCCCTGAAGCGCGATTTCATAGGCTGCGCGCAGGGCGACCGATGCGAGCGCAGAGGGGATGACGGCTTCGTCCGGAAGGCTGCAGGCGAGCCGGCACTGGTCCGCGTCGAGCGACATGGTGGTGCGGCAGACGATCGGACGGCTGGGATGCGCCGTGCAGAGACCATCGGCGAGGACCGCGCAGGGCGCCAGACTCTCCAGGAGCGGTTTATCCCAGCCCTCACGGCGCCGCCTGGCCAATGCCGGAATGCCATCCGTCACGCCGGTGGGCAGATTTCGCGCGAGGAAGAGGATTTCCGGCGCTGTCGCCGAGACGCGGGTGTGGCAACACCAGGCACAGCGCGGACCGCATGCCGCTTCGGTCCAAACCTGCTCGGGCGTTCGCCGCTCGATCGCGTCATAGAGATAGCCGAAGAGCGGATCGAGGGTGCGGGCGGAGCGGGCCTCGTCGATGAATCCCCTTAGTGCGCGCATCTCCCGAACGATCTCGCTATCGGGGCGAATGTAAGGCTGTACCTCGCCGCGAGACGAGGAATCCACGTCCGTCACGGCATGATCTTCCTGTTACACTATCGTTATTTGCCCGCAACGAGCCTGATAGGTTATTTTCGGGCAATCCGCCACATCGCGCCGTCCATTTCTTGTGATTTTACACGAGTTTACAACTGCGAGCCCCCCGCTCCATCGCTAGGCGAGAAGCTGACCGAGGACGGCTTCCGCGGTCGCCATCGGCACGAACATGCGCGTGCGATACTGGATCACCTCGGTGAAGCAGCCGATCGACTTGAGCCAGGGCAAGCGGTCGTGCGGGCAACCCACGAGTTCGATCCGCTGGGAGCCGTTGACGACCGAGCGCTTGATGGTGAGCGGGAACGGATGTGAGACGTCGACGCTGCGCCCGGACGTGACCGCCTTGGCGACGGCGTCCGCCGGCAGCGCCTCGGAACGATCGATGCCGAGCTTGGTGAACAGCTGAGGCACGTGATCGTCGAACACGAGACGGCCGAGCCAGGAGTGCCCTTCGCCATCGACGATGCGGTTCACCGCCATATGATCGCTCGGCAGCGCCGACCAGATCGGCAGAAGCAGGCCCGTCGCGAGCCGGATCGTCTCGCTGTCGACGGTCTGCCGGGCGGCCTCCACCTCGTCCGACCAGGTTGCCGTGAAGGCGTCGCGCGTCACCTCCTCCCAGGAGGATTCGTAGAGATCGTCCTCGCGCATATATTCGTTGCGCGTGGGCCGCATCATCTCGACGCGGGGGATCGGCGTGCCCTCCTTTTCCTCCATGAGCGAACGCGCCCGTGTCCTGAGCGCAACCTTGCCCGACTTGCGGTTGATCATGAAGCCGGCACTGGCATCGCCGTCGGCGATCCGCAGGATGCGCTCGAGCGAGACCGGGTTGCGGCGTCGCGCGATCTCGATGGTGAGCAGATGCGAGGTTGCGCCCGTGCGGGGATCGGTCCGCAGCACCACGTCGTCGATCAGCGTGGCCTTGTCGACGAGGATCGTCTCGACGCCGACATCGAGGCGGCCGGCTTCGCGCGCGGCCGAGACGCGGGTTTCGATCAGCGACAGGAATTCGTCGAAGATATTGTTCTGCAGCGCGATCGGCAGGGCGAGGATGCGATTCAGCCAGCGCTGGATGGGCGGCATCTCGTCCTTGAGGACGCCATCCTTGTCGCAGAGCTCCAGGCCGGTGCGATGCTGGAAGTCGTCAAGCGTGGTGCTCGAGAGCTTGCCGGCCGCGAGCAGGTCGAACCAGGAGAGGAGCGCGGCGCAGGCATATTCGCTTTCGAGATTGTCGGCCGGGTCGAAGAGCCCCTGCCCGCCCGTCTGCCGCTGGCCGCGCGTCAGCGCCCCGAGGCTGTCGAGGCGCCGCGCGATCGTGCTGGTGAAGCGCAGCTCGCCCTTGCAGTCGGTGGTCACCGGCCGGAACAGCGGCGTTGTCGCCTGATGGGTTCGGTGGGTTCGGCCGAGCCCCTGGATCGCGCGATCGGCGCGCCAACCGGGTTCGAGGAGCAGGTGGACGCGCTGTTCCTGGTTCATGACGTCGAGCGAGGCATGATAGCTGCGGCCCGTACCGCCGGCGTCGGAGAAGACCAGCATCCGCTTTTTGCCGGCCATGAAGGCCGCGGCCTCCGCCTGGCTGGTCCGCGCCGAGCGGCTTTCGAGCTTCTGGCGCCCGTCGCTTGCGGTGATGAGCCGCTTGGTGCGACCGGTGACCTCGGCGACATTGTCATGGCCGAAATGCTCGAGCAGCGCATCGAGCGCCGACATGATCGGGGGCATGGCGCAGAGCGTCTCGATCAGCGCGTCGCGTGCGGCCTGGGCCTCGGGATTGTAGACCGGGTGCCCGTCGTCATTCACCATCGGAAGTGAGCGCGGCGTGCCGGTATCATCCTTGAAGACGCGCATCTGCCGGGTCGGGAAGGCACGCTCGAGGTAATCGATGATGTATTCTTTGCAGTCGCAGTTTATGTCGAGCGTGGCAGCAGGAGGCGCAGGTTTCCTTCGGTTTTCCATGATTTCACTCCAGATAATATGTGGGTCAGGAGAATGTCCGGGGACGGGTCAGGCCCGTCTTCGAACGTCGGTAAGCATGGTGATCAGAGCGTCGGATGGCGGCTTGAAGCGCCCCGGCTTGATCGCAGGGGCACCGTGGGCAGCGAGAATCTGAAGCTTCTCTTCGGGATCGGCGCGCAAGTAGGTCTCGGTGCTCTGGATACTGGCGT
>NZ_LSJY01000115.1 GCF_001556865.1 Sphingobium sp. CCH11-B1
CTTTTTGCACGCCGATCACCCCACGAAGGGGGTGCCTATTGCACGCTGATCCTCACCCATATGATATGATCGTAGCAACGAAGGCCGATCACCTGACATGCGATGATGAAACTCCTCGTGGCGTGAATGTCCTGCTTCGATGGTTGCACATCCCCGCTCGGATGATTGTGGGTCATCATGATTTGGACGGCGTTTCGCCGCAGCGCCGAACGAAAAATATGGGGCAGATCAAAACCGACCTCCGCTTGGATGCCTTCAAAAGAAACATCGCCTGCAACTTGCCCCTGCTGGTCGAGGAAGAGAAAATACGCGCGTTCGTGATCAATTTCGCGAAACAGGTTGGTTAGCCACCTCGACCAACGCTTCAACCGGTCCGATTCAACCCTCTCCGCCTTTGTTGTCGATGTTCGAAAACCCCGATCACCAGCGAGGCCTGCGTTGGCCAAGCCCACCACGCCGCCAGAAAGGCGTAAGGAAACGCGACAATCATCGGTGGTAGGAACATCGCTATGTGCGTGTAAACGCTGAGCAGGTGAAAAGAGCTCGCCCATATTGGCCAAAACCTGTCGGATTTGATGGCCAGGGCGATCAATGCCCCGGCCAGCAGAAGATCGACAAAGAGGACACCTTGCTCGACTGAGCTATAGCGCGCAGTAAATTCCGTGGTCGCAAAATGTGTGCTAATGATAGCCAGCACAAACAGCCCTACGGCAATACGTTCGCATCGCCCTCCCCAAATGGCCGCGACCATTAGGGTTCCCGGGATGTACGCCCAGTTCAGATACTGCAGCAGCTGAGTCAAATCGTAACGCCCTCGTTATGAACGATGCGCGTCTTAGGGCATCGCGGGCTTCTGCTCCATGCCTCCATAGGCGGCCGGATCAAGGCTAAGCTGTTTGCCGGTCACGGCTAGGCGATTGTGCGCGTCGACCATCGAGGCACGCCCCTTGATCATCGTATGCAGTGCCTCACCCAGACTACTCAGCGCGTCCTGGCCGACCACGGCCGAGAGGTTAGCAGTTATCCGCGCCTGGACCAGCATCTGTGTCAGGTTTGCAAGTTGGCCGATCGTAGAATCAAGTGCGATTTCTGTATCACGAAGCTGCTGGGCCACCTTGGGCGCCTCCTGATGCAGTTCGGACTGGCGCTTACGAAGCACTGCGATATTGGACATGACTCTTCTCCCTGGATCGCGGTGGCGATCCTGTTTTGCCATCCAGCGGGATGACGGCTCAGGCTCGAGTGAGGAGACTCAGAAGGGTTTCGTAGCTGGCCAGCGCACCCACACTGATCATTAAGATCACCATAGGCAGGATGATCAGCAGGATGACCCGCTGGACCAAAGACAGATCATTGGTCGCCCCACGATGGGCAGGGATCAGCCAACCCAATGGCCCAAGCCATCGCCGCCACTCCCTGCTTGACCCAATCGGTGCATCATCGATGCGCGTCGACGCAAGCGGCAGCGAGGGGTTAATCCCTTTTGGGGGATGCACTTCATTCACCGTTTCTGGCGGAAAACCTTGGGCTTCTTGCCACGTCGAAAGCTGGCCAACGCTCTGTTCATAAGCGAGGAAGGCGCGCGCCGCCTCGACGCTCGTCTGGACGTCGAACAATTTGCGGGCAGCGGCCAGGTGCTGCTTCACCGTTTCGGGGGAGTTTCCTAGACGGATCGCAATTTCTTTGATTCGGAAATTTTGCCCCAGCAGTCTCAGGCATTCGCGCTGACGATCTGTCAATTTCGCCGCGGCTGAATCTCGTGCATCGGACATTCTACCCCCAAAGAACCCCGGCAACGGGATCTCTAGGTAGAATTACCTATAGCCAGCCTCCTAGCCGCGCAACTCCGTTGATTCGTTGACAAGCAGGGTGAGCAGCCGGATCTTGTGATTGAGGATGTGAATATCGCCGTTGATGGAGTCGCAAAGGGCTGCGCACAGCCCAGCGTTATGAGGGTTGATCAAATCCTCAAGCAGCATTTTTTCATCGAGCAGGGTAAAAACAGCGTTCATGGCGTGCGCCTAGAGTCAAGCCGTGACAAAATCGACGCGAGACTTGTCCGAATCGGGGGTGTTTTCGATTTGACGCCGAGCGAACGGCAGCTAACTCTAAATCTCGGCTCCAAACCAGACATTCGCCTATCGGCCAGTTCTGGCCAGCTCCCCCTGTCCTACACCACCACCCCCATGCCATAATCCTCCCTGGCTCTTTGCAACCGTCCGTCCCACGCCACCCTGTCCGCACAGGCGCGCGCATGAACTTCGCAAAAAATCTCCTATTGCGAAGGCCACGCCACGACTCCGCTCCCACGCAAATGCGTGGCCTGCAACGGTGTGAACTTCGCAGGCTTTGCAGCGCCTCAGTCAGCCCAGATCGCCGCTGGCCCGCAGTGCCGCCACCGCCTCCGCGCTGACGCCCAGCCCGGTCAGCACTGACGCGCCATCCTCGCCCAGTCGCGCGACATGGTCCCGCGCCTCGACCCGCGACCCGCTCATGCGGAAGGGCGGGTTGGGCACCTTGAAGGCACCCGCATCGTCATGCACCTGCGCGAACGCACCCCGCGCCGCCAATTGCGGATCGTCCAGCAACTCGCCAATCTCGCGATAACGGGCGCAGGGCACGCCATGACGCGACAGGATCGCCTCGGCCTCCGCCGCGCTGCGCTCCAGCGTCCATTGCTCGGTGAGCGCCAGCAACGTCGCCCAATGGGCATTGCGATCCGCATTGGTCCGGAAACGTGGATTGTCTCGCCATTCGGGATGGCCGACCGCATCGGTCAACTGCTCGAAATTGCGCGGACTGGTGGGCGCGACCATGATGAAGCCGTCGCTGGTCTTGAGCGGCGTATAGAGCGGTCGGCGCGCATCGCCGGGAAACTGCGCCTCCTGTGTCTCGAACACTAGCATGCCGACCATCGCTTCCAGCATCGACAGGTCGATATGCTGCCCCTGCCCCGTCCGCTCCCGCTGATAGAGCGCGGCCTGGATCGCGCCGAACGCATGGGTGCCACCCAGCACGTCGGCGATGAAGATGCCACTGGTCGCGGGCCGGTCCGCCCCGTCCTGATAGCGCAGGTTGACCATGTCGAACCCGCTGGCGGCATGGATCACCGGCGCATAGGCCGGGAAAAGCGCCTTCGGCCCGGTCTGGCCATAGCCGGAGATCGAGCAATAGATGAGCCGCGGGTTGATCGCCGTCAGCGTCGCAAAGTCGAGGCCAAAGCGCGCCATGACACCGGGCCGGAAATTTTCCACTAGCACGTCGCAGGTGGCAACCAGTTGCGTGATGAGCGCGACGATCTCCGGCGATTTGAGGTTGCAGGCGATCGACTGCTTGCCCGCGTTCAGATTGCCGAAATAGGCGCTATGGCCGTCCCGCTTGGGGGGCCGCGCACGGACCTGATCGCCCTCAAGCGATTCCACCTTGATGACCTCCGCACCAAGGTCGGCGAGCATCCGGGTGGCGAACGGCCCGGCCATGACACTGGTGAAATCCAGCACCCGCACGCCGTCCAGCGCGCCCGCCATCACTCGCTTGCCATCATCCGCCATGCCGCACCTACCTATGGAGCCATATATTCAATGGTCCTACCTATTGCATGGCAGAGATGGCGCGGTCAATCAGCCCTTGGTGGCGGCCTTGCTGTTCTTGCGGACATGGCGATGCACCCGCTCCAGATGCTTGCGCATTTCCGCGACGGCCGCTTGCTCATCCTTCGCCCGCAAATGCCGCACCAGCTTGAACCGGGATTCGATCAGCGATTGCTGCAACGTTTCATAGTCCGGCCCGCGTACAAATTCGTGCAGGATCGCCGACAGCGAATCCACGAAGATGCCGAAAATGCGGTTCTTGGTCGCACGGGCCAGCACCGCATAATATTCCACCGCACAGGCATAGCGCGCCTCCACGCTGGTTTCCCGCTTGGTCCGCGCGGCAATCGCCTCCAACTCCGCCAGGTCGGTTTCCGTGGCGCGCGCGCACGCCAGCCGGACGATGATATCTTGCAAGGCGATCCGCGCCTCGGTCAGTTCGCCCAGCGAAATATCGCCCAGATGGACATAATCCTGCATCGCCTGCACGATCCGGTCCGGCTCGGCCGTCTGCACGAACGCCCCGCCCTTCGCGCCCTTCACATTGCGGATGATTCCCGCGACCTCCAGGCTGCGCAGCGCCTCCCGCAACGCGCTGCGACTGACCTGAAATTCGACCGCCAATTCCCGTTCGGCAGGCAGCTTGTCTCCCGCCTTGAGCGTACCCGCCGCCAATTGCTCGCGGATCTGTTCACAGATCACCTCGAACGCGCGCCGCGTTTTGATGGGGGCGAAACTGGGCTTGTGGGATGGGGACGATGCCATAGAGTGCGCTCCGATAGGGATGCGCAAAGCTATAGCCGACGCCGAGAAAGGCGCAATGGCCGGACCGAACGGGATTGACAGACACCTTTCATTCATTAATGGTCTGACCATTATAGAAATGGAGCAAGCCATGAAGATCCTTGTGCCCGTTAAGCGGGTGATTGATTATAATGTGAAGCCGCGCGTGAAAGCGGACGGCACGGGCGTCGATCTGGCGAACGTCAAGATGAGCATGAACCCGTTCGACGAGATCGCCGTCGAGGAAGCCATCCGCCTGAAGGAAAAGGGCGTGGCGACCGAAGTGATTGCTGTGTCGATCGGCGTCACCAAGGCGCAGGAAACGCTGCGCACGTCGCTTGCCATGGGTGCCGACCGCGCGATCCTGATCCAGACCGATGAAGACGTCGAACCGCTGGCCGTCGCCAAGCTGCTTGCCAAGGTGCAGGAAGAGGAAGGCGCTGGCCTGATCATTCTGGGCAAGCAGGCGATCGATGATGACAGCAACCAGACCGGCCAGATGCTGGCGGCGCTGTTGAACCTGCCGCAGGGCACGTTCGCGTCGAAGGTCGAGGTCGAAGGCGACAGCGTGTCGGTGACGCGCGAAGTCGATGGCGGGCTGGAGACGGTGAAGCTGTCGACGCCTGCGATCATCACCACCGACTTGCGCTTGAACGAGCCGCGCTATGCGTCGCTGCCCAACATCATGAAGGCCAAGTCCAAGCCGCTCGCGCAGAAAACGCCTGCCGATTATGGCGTGGATATCGGGGCGCGGCTGGAGACGCTGAAGGTCGTCGAGCCGCCAAAGCGCACCGCCGGCGTCAAGGTGGCCGATGTCGATGAACTGGTTGCCAAGCTCAAGGCCATGGGAGTTGCCGCATGAAGACGCTTGTCTGGGTTGAACATGAAGGCGGCGCGGTCAAGGACGCAACGCTGTCTGCCATCACCGCCGCTGCGAAGCTGGGCGAAGTGCATCTGCTCGTCGCTGGCGAAGGCGTTGATAGCGTTGCCGCCGCCGCCGCGCAGATTGCCGGTGTCGGCAAGGTGCATGTCGCTGACGATGCCGCCTATGGCCATGCGCTTGCCGAGAATATCGCGCCGCTGGTCGTGGAACTGATGGGGCATCATGACGCCTTCATTGCGCCCGCCACCAGCAACGGCAAGAATATCGCGCCCCGCGTTGCGGCTCTGCTCGACGTGATGCAGATCAGCGACGTTCTTTCGGTTGAAGGCGAGGACACGTTCACGCGGCCGATCTATGCGGGCAATGCGATTGCTACGGTCAAGAGCAAGGATGCCAAGAAGGTCATCACCGTTCGCGGTACGGCGTTCGAGAAGGCGGCTCGCGAAGGTGGTTCGGGCACGGTGGAAGCGGTGGCTTCGACCGGGGACAAGGGGCTGTCGTCCTTTGTCGGGGCGGAGATCGCCAAGCTGGAGCGGCCGGAGCTGACCAGCGCAAAGATCATCGTGTCGGGTGGCCGGGCGCTCAAGGATGGGCCGATGTTCGAGGAAGTCATCTATCCGCTGGCCGACAAGCTCGGCGCTGCGGTCGGTGCCAGCCGGGCGGCGGTCGATGCGGGTTATGTGCCCAACGACTATCAGGTCGGGCAGACCGGCAAGATCGTGGCACCCGAAGTCTATGTTGCGGTCGGTATTTCCGGGGCGATCCAGCATTTGGCGGGGATGAAGGACAGCAAGACCATCATCGCCATCAACAAGGATGAGGATGCGCCGATTTTCCAGGTGGCCGATATCGGGCTGGTGGGTGATCTGTTCAAGATCGTGCCGGAGCTGACAGCCAAGCTGTAAGCGCGACGCCATCGCATAGGAAAGGGCGCGAAATAAAGATGCCGCGCCCTTTTTACGTCTGTCGTCGGCTGCATTGTCGTAGAGAAGATGAGCTGTTGCGCGACGATGAGCGCCGGGCATTCCCTGCTACCTCGCTCCATTCATGGTCCGTTCCCTTGTGCTTAGCCTTGCGGTAAGTAATTGGGAATCCAATGTGATTCCCGATTCCAGCAAGAACGAACTGGGGCCTTTCTGGGGGCCTTATTCACCATCTCATTTTCATTACATATTTGAAAATAAAAACAGAAGCATCGTGGATTGGATTCCGGCTCGGCCATTTTCCGGTTTCCGGCCTGCCCGCGCCGCTCATCCGCATCCCTCGACACGGTCGAGCGCCGGCAGTGTGCCGACGGCCCCCATTGCTCTTCATTCCTCCAGCAGCGCGCGCATCTGCGGCGATGCGGGCGCGCCCGTGCGCTCCTGTTCCCTGAGCGTCGCTCGCGCCATCGCGCGATAGGGTGGCAGCAGGTCGGGGCAATCCCGCGCCATCGCCGCCAGATGATCGGCAATGGTCGCCCTATCCCCCCGCAACAACGGCCCCGACAGGCCGGCAATGCCCCGCTCCAGGCCGTTATCCAGCGCCGCACGCACCAGTGGCGCCATCAGCGCACCCGGTTCCGCCACTCCTGCCAGCGCCAGCGCCTCGCCCGCCCCGGCGATCAGCGTCACCAGATGGTTGGCCGCGTGGCACAAGGCCGCGTGGTACAGCGTGCGCTGCGCCTCGGCCACGGGCACCGCAACCCCGTCCAGCCCCGCCACGACCGCCAGCGCGATGTCCATCGCATCGTCCGCGCAGGTCACGGCAAATCGCGCACCGGCCATGCGGGCGACCTCCCCCGCCGGATCGCCGGTAAAGGTCATCGCCGGATGGATCGCCGCCGTCAGCGCGCCGCGCTTTGCCAATGGCGACAGGATCGCCGCCCCGCTGCGTCCGCTCCCATGAAACGCGAAACAGCCGGGCCGCACATGCGCCGCCAGCGCCTCTGCCACCGCGCCGACCCCATCGTCCGACACCGCCAGCAATATCAGCCCGCATCGCTGCGCCAGCGCGTCCAGGCCGGGCGCGACCTCCACCCCGCCGAGCCGCGCCGCCGCTGCTTCCGCGCGGGCCGCATTCCGCCCCCACAGCATCGGCGGCCCAGCCGACATACGCGCAAGACCCAGCGCCATCGCCTGCGCCACCCGGCCCGATCCAATGACGCCGACGCGCCGCTTTTCCGCCATGCTGCTCACGCGCGCGGGTCTAGCGGACAAGGGCCTTTTCCGCCAGCCGCGCCTGTTTTGCGCCTTCGCTCTCGACTTGTGCCGCGCGCCCCGTCTAAGCTGCGGCCCCATGATGAAGCTCTTTATCGGCAACAAGGCCTATTCCAGCTGGTCGCTGCGCGGCTGGCTTGCGTGCAAGCTCTCGGGCCTTCCCTTCGAGGAGGTTGTCGTCCCCCTGTATGACGAGGCGTGGGAGAAGCGGCGCGAGGGCGACGAATTCGCACCGTCTTCCGGCAAGGTGCCGATCCTGTGGGACGGCGACGATATAGTCGTGTGGGACAGCCTGGCGATCGTCGAATATCTGAATGAAAAGACGGACGGCGACCGATTCTGGCCGGTCGATCCAGCGGCGCGCGCCATGGCCCGCTCGATGGCGGCGGAAATGCATTCCAGCTTCGCCGCGCTGCGCCGCGAGCACAGCATGAATATCCGCCGCATCTACGACGCCGTCCCCCCTTCGCCGGCGGTGGCGCAGGATCTGGCGCGCCTGATGCAGCTTTGGGCGCAGGCCCGCGCCCGCCACGGCGGCGACGGCGAATTTCTGTTCGGCCAGTTCGGCGCGGCCGACGTGATGTTCGCGCCGGTCGTCACCCGCCTCATCACTTACCAGTTGCCCGTCGCCCGCTTTGCGGAGGCCTATATGCGCGCAATCATCGCCCATCCCTGGATGCAAGAATGGATCGGCGGGGCGCAGGCGGAGGATTGGGTGATCGACCGGTTCGAAATGCCGCAACAGACCGCGTGACATGAGCGATCCCGCACCCGAGACCAAGGAAAGCCAGGCCGCGGAGGCCGCCGCCATCCGCCGCCGCTGGATCAGCCTGGGCGAAGGAGTCGCGGTGCTGGCGGTGCTGATCTCCGCCCTCACCCTCTATCTCAACTGGGCCGACAAGCGCGAGGAGCGCACGGAAAAGGCAGCGGAAAGCAGCAAGGCTTCCGCCCGCGCGTCCGCCATCGTCCTGCGCGCCGCATCGGTGAAGGACGACCGCATCGCCATCGCGCCGGGCGATCCGGCGCACATCATCCAGAGCCAGACCCTTATCTTCCCTTCTGCCCTCGGCTTGGCCCCTGTGGACACCAGCGGCGACGCGCGGATAGAGGCGGAGTGGTTCGAGGGCGCTCTCAAGAAGGCGCGCGACCGGGCGAAGCTGCCTGACGAGAGTGTCGGCGACGAGAAGCTGCCGGTCGCCATTACCACGCGCTTCACCGCCGGCGGCGATATGCATGAAAGCGTCGCCCTTTACGACATCGGCTATGGCATAGCGGGTGGGTGGATTGCCGGGCACCGCCTGTCGCTGCGCGGCCTGTCTCGGGTGGATGCACTTCGTCCCGATGTCGCCAAAGCGGCGGTCGATGCTCGCTGGGCGCGGCTTACGGCGAAACGGCCCTAGTCCTGCTTCTCGCCCTGAAACCTAAAAGCGCCTTGTCTGCAGCCTTGTGTCGGGGAAGGAGGCGAAGATGAGCATGCTCGGATCGATCGACCTCTTCCACGCCATCGCCGGCTTGCTCGTGGGGACGCTCGTCGGCCTGACCGGGGTGGGCGGCGGATCGCTGATGACGCCGCTGCTTGTCCTTTTCTTCGGCTTTTCCGCCAAAACGGCGGTTGGCACCGACCTGCTCTTCGCCGCCATTACCAAGATCGCGGGATCGGCCGTCCATGGATCGCGTGAGACGGTGGACTGGCGCATCGTGCGGCGCATGGCGATGGGCAGTGTGCCGGCCGCCATCCTTGCCCTCATCCTGCTCGGTCGTGTGGGGGAAATCGGCCAGTCTGCCGAAAAGATCATCCTCCTCTCGCTCGCCAGCCTGCTGGCGCTGACGGCGGTGGGGGTGGCGGGAAGGAAATGGCTCTTCAACCATCGCCGCGCGCTCGACATACCCAAATCGCAAAGCGCCATCATCGCCAGCACCGTGACGCTGGGCGCGCTGATCGGCGCGGCGGTCTCCGTTTCCTCCGTGGGCGCGGGCGCGATCGGCGTTACCGTGCTGCTGGTTCTCTATCCCCGGCTCCAGGTGTCGCGCATCGTGGGATCGGACATCGCCCATGCCGTGCCGCTGGCACTGATCGCAGGAACCGGCCACTGGTTGATGGGCGATGTCAACGGAACATTGCTGACCAACCTGCTGATCGGATCGATCCCCGGCGTGATCGTCGGAAGCTACCTGTCCTCCCACGCGCCCGACCGGATGCTCCAGCCGTTGCTGGCGGCGGTGCTCGCCGTCTCGTCCTGGCAATTGTTCGTGAAGGCGCGCGCCATGCCGGACGCGCCCGCCATCCACGCCGCCGCGCCGCTGGCCATCCGCCGCTGACAAGAAAGAGCCCGGCGCTCCACAGGGGAAGCGCCGGGCCATTCTTTGTGCCGGTTGCAGGTTTTCAGCCGACGATTTCTTCCGGCTTGAAGAAATAGGCGATCTCGGTCGCGGCATTTTCCTCGCTGTCCGACCCATGGACCGAATTGGCCTCGATCGATTCGGCCAGTTCCTTGCGGATCGTGCCGGCGTCGGCATTGGCGGGATTGGTCGCGCCCATGACGTCGCGGTTGCGCTTCACGGCGTCCTCGCCTTCCAGCACCTGCACGACCACCGGGCCGGAGATCATGAAGGCGACGAGGTCAGCGAAGAAGGGGCGATCCTTGTGCACGGCATAGAAGCCCTCGGCCTGCTCGCGGCTCATGCGGATGCGCTTGGACGCGACGACGCGCAGGCCCGCTTCCTCCAGCATCTTGGTGACCGCGCCGGTCAGGTTGCGACGGGTGGCGTCGGGCTTGATGATCGAAAAGGTGCGCGTGACGGCCATGGCCCTCGATACTCCGGATTGTTGGAAAGAAAGTCGCGCGCCCTTTAGACGCGGCACGGCCATGCCGCAAGGGGGTGCCAAGAGCGCGGCTGCGCTGGGCTGACCAACGGGCGGGATGGGTGGTTAGCGGACTGTCAGCTTCCGGACGATATGAAATAATAGCGGACAGCCGGGAAACGGCTATTGATAAGCTATGATCAATCCATTGGAAGCCATCACCGATCTGCTAGTCAAAGATCAAGGAGTGCGCCGCGCAAAACTGCTGCCGACAGCCCGCCTCTGGCATGATCTAGGCGTTGACGGGGACGATGCCTCAGACCTTTTTCAGCGATTGCACGAGCAATATGGCACGGACTTCTCAAAGCTAAATCAGCAATGGGATATATTCTTCAATCGGGAAGGAGCCTCTCCGCGCGACATTTTGCTTACGATGCTTTTGCTGATCTCTTCGACCGCGCTCACGCTCTGCATCGCCATGCCGCTCAAACTCAGCACTGGGTTTGCTGGTGCAATTGGAGTGGTTGTCTTCTTCGCTATAAGGATCGCGTTGGGCTATCTGCTGCCGGGAAGGCCAAAGCGTCCAGTTACGATTGAAGGTTTAGTAGAGGTGGTTCAAGCAGGCGCGTGGCCGGACGACCCCGTAAACGTCCGCTAAGAAGCAGCAGGCACAGCCCTTTCGACGGCAACAATTGGTCGCCAGCAGACAAACCCTAAGGCCCCTGCACCCACTTCCGTCCCTCCTGCCTCCAGAAGCGCGGCTCCACCCCATCCGCCTTGCTCAGCGTGCGCCAGTTCGTGCGCGCTTTCTCGATCGTGTCGGCGTCGAAAAAGTAGAAGGCGCGCTCGAAGCCCAGCGCCTCGTCGCGCCAGACGCCGTCGGCAAGCGCCACATGCCGCGCCCCGTTCGCCGCCGCGCAGCTTTCGCTCAACAGGATCGGCTGGTGAGTCTCGCCGCCCTCCCCCGCGCGGCCATGCGCCAGGAAGCTCTCGGCCGGCCCGGCCCACAGCCCCTCGGAAATGCGCGCCAGCCGATCGGGCTCGCCCGCCACCACCAGCAGCCGCGCGCCCAGCCCCAGGATGCGGCCCGCAATGACGGGCAGCACCTGTTCCACAGGATCGCGGCTCAACTGGTAGAAATCGACCTGCATCAGCGTTCGAAGCGATCCGCGACATAGCGGTCGATCAGGCGCACGCCATATCCGGTCGCGCCCTTGTCCCAGGTGCCGCCCGGCTTGTCCGCCCAAACCATGCCGGCGATGTCGAGATGCGCCCATTTGACGCCATCCTCGATGAAACGCTTCAGGAACTGCGCCGCCGTGATCGACCCGGCATAGCGCGGGCCGATATTCTTCATGTCGGCGATCGGGCTGTCGATCAGCTTGTCATAGGCGGGCGACAGCGGGAAACGCCACAGCGGATCGCCCACCGCCTGCCCCGCCGCGATCAGGTCTTGCGCCAGGCCATCGTCGTTGGAGAAGATGCCCGCATATTCATTGCCCAGCGACACGATCATCGCGCCGGTCAGCGTGGCGAGATCGACAATCACTTGCGGGTTATAGGTCCGCTGCGCCCAGGTCAGCGCATCGCACAGCACCAGCCGCCCTTCCGCGTCGGTGTTCAGCACCTCGATGGTCTGGCCCGACATGGATGTCACGATGTCGCCGGGGCGTTGCGCGTTGCCGTCGGGCATATTTTCGACCAGGCCGCAAATGCCGACGACCCGCGCCTTCGCCTTGCGCCCCGCCAGCGCCTTCATCGCGCCTGCGACCGCGCCTGCGCCGCCCATGTCCCACTTCATGTCCTCCATGCCGGCGGCCGGCTTGATGGAGATGCCGCCGGTGTCGAAGGTCACGCCCTTGCCGACGAAGACGACCGGCTTTTCGACAGCGCCCCCGGTGCCGTCCCATTCCATCGCCAGCAGCCGCGCCTCGCGCACGCTGCCCTGCGCCACGCCCAGCAGCGATCCCATGCCCAGCTCTTCCATCGCCGCCTTGTCCAGCACGGTGATCTTGACGCCCAGTTCAGCGAGGTGCCGGCACCGCTCCACGAAACTTTCGGGATAGAGGATGTTCGCCGGTTCCGACACCAGTTCGCGGGTGAAGGCAACGCCTTCCGCGATCGCGGCCTGCGCCTGCCATGCGCCCTCGGCACCCTCTCCAACCAGCGTCAGCGTCTTGAGCGTTGGCTTCGCCTTTTCGCTCTGGCGCGTGCGGTAGGTGTCGATGCGCCAACCGCGCAGCCGCGCGCCGAAGGCCAGCGCCGCCGCCACGTCGCTGCTCGCGCCGCCGACGAACTCGACCGCCGCATGGGTCGCGCCGCTTGTCGCCAGCTTCGCCGTCAGCGCCGCGCCGGCCTTCTCCGCGTCCTGCACGCTGCCGCCGCCGATGCCCAGCAGCAGCACGCGCAACGTCCGATCGCCCTCGGCAACGAAGCTCTCGAAGCTCGTCCCCGCCTCGCCCGTGAAGCGCGACGCAGCCGCGCCCGCCGCCAGCGTGGCGGCTGCGCCGATCGGCAGCGCGTCGAAACCGCCCTTCTGCACGGCAAGGACCAGCGTGTCTGCGTCGGGGCGGGTCGGGCTGAACTGAATATCCATCGGGGCTCTTTTTCCTCTTGTCGGGCGATCGGCGGAAACCGCCTTGCTGTCTGCCAGATAGTGCGCTTTCGCAGGGAGGCAAAGCCGTTCGACCGATTTTGCTGCCCGTGCCAGTGCGGCAATGATTGCGGACGGGCCGGCTCTGCGATAGGCGAAGGCCAGATGCGCCCGTCGATAAGGCTCAACCGTTTGTCCCACGTTCCCTTTCCCCGATGCTTTTGCCCGTCCGCCCGCGCGGCGCTGCTGGGCGGCATCGCACTGCTCGCGATCCCGCAGGCGTTCGCGCAGGAAGCGCCCGAACCCCGCCTCAACGAGCCGCAGGCGCCCGTCAGCGCGCCCGATGCGCCCGCCCCGGCGAGCGACGACCAGATCGGCTTCGCCGCCGATACCCTGGAATATGACAGCAATACGGAGGTCGTGACCGCCAGCGGCCATGTCCAGCTGGTGCGCGAGGGCAACCGCCTGCGCGCAGACCGGGTGGTGTGGAACCGCACCAGCGGCAAGGTGGAGGCGCAAGGCAATGTCTCGGTCACCGACCCGGAAGGCAACACCGCCTATGGCGACCGCTTCGACGTCACCGACACGCTGAAGGACGGCGCGGTCGACAATATGCTGCTGGTGCTTCAGACCGGCGGGCGGCTGGCGGCGGTGAAGGGCGAGCGGGCGAACGGCGTCTATACGCTGCACCGCGCCGCCTATACCGGCTGCTCGGTGGAGGATGGCGACGGTTGCCCCAAGGAGCCGACCTGGCAGATCAACGCCGTCAAGGTCGTGTACGATCCCACGCGCGAGCGCGTGAGCTACACCAACGCCAATGTCGAACTGTTCGGCCTGCCGCTCATTCCGCTGCCGGGCCTGTCCCACCCGGTCGGCGACGAAGGCGGCAGCGGCCTCATGGTCCCCAATCTGCGCTACGACCGCAACAACGGGTTCGAAGTGGCGCTGCCCTATTATTTCAAGCTCGCGCCGAACCGCGACCTGACGATCACGCCGCACGTCTATTCCGACGCGCTGCCGATGCTGGAAACCAACTACCGGCATCTGTGGGATCGCGGCGCCTATCAGGTGACGGGCTATGTCACCTACGGCCGGCGCGTCGGGACGGGGGAAATCGACCCCACCCTGCCCGCCAATTCGCAGAAGGACGTGCGCGGCTATCTGGAAACCAGCGGCGCGATGCAGCTGACGCCGGAATGGAGCGTCGACGGATCGGTCCGCGTGGCCACCGACCGCACCTTCCTGCGCCGCTACGACGTCAGCCGGGACGACCGGCTGCGCTCGACCATCGGCGCGCAACGGATCGGCGACAACAGCTATTTCTCGCTGCGCGGCTGGGCGGTGCAGACGTTGCGCCAGGGCGATTCGCAGGGGCAGCAGCCAATCGCCCTTCCGGTGCTCGACTATCGTTACCGCATGACCGACCCGTTGCTGGGCGGCGTTCTCCAGTTTCAGGCGAACACCCTCGCGATCAGCCGCACCAGCGGGCAGGATACGCAGCGTGCCTTCGCCGGCGCGGAATGGAACCTGCGCACGCTGACGGGCCTTGGCCAGGAAGTGACCTTCACCGGCTATCTGCGCGGCGACCTCTATCACAGCAGCGACCGGCTGCTGAACCCGATACCCGCCTATGCCGGCGATGCAGGCTGGCAGACCCGCGGCATCGCGGCGGCGGCGATCGACATGCGCTGGCCCTTCATGGGCGAGGCGCTGGGCGGCGTGCAGCGCATCGCGCCCCGCGTCCAGATCGTGGCCGCGCCGCATCTTGCCAACCTGTCGCTCCCCAATGAGGATGCGCGCGCCGTCGACCTGGAGGACAGCAACCTCTTCGCGCTCAATCGCTTCGCTGGCTACGACCGGTTCGAGGACAGTTCCCGCGTCACCTATGGCCTTGAATATGGACTGGAAATCCCGAACGTCTC
This sequence comes from Sphingobium sp. CCH11-B1, assembly GCF_001556865.1. Lineage (GTDB taxonomy): Bacteria > Pseudomonadota > Alphaproteobacteria > Sphingomonadales > Sphingomonadaceae > Sphingobium. Next base: position 14,773 of record NZ_LSJY01000115.1, read on the forward strand.
GATCCAGGCGAATATCGGCCAAAGCTACCGGCTGGACCGCCGGCCAAGCATCCTGCCAGACGGTACGGGCCTGTCCGGTCGGCTGTCCGACATCGTCGGCCGCACCACCATCCGCTACAAGGATTTCGTGGCGCTCACCCACCGCTATCGCCTGGACAAGGACAGCCTGGCCGTCCGCCGCAACGAGATTGACGCGACGATCGGCAGCAAGTCGACCTATGTGATGGCGGGCTATCTGCGCCTCAACCGCAATGCGGTCGCGGGCGTGGAGGATTTGCAGGACCGGGAAGAGCTGCGCCTGGGCGGCCGGGTACAGTTCGCGCGCTTCTGGTCGGTCTTCGGCTCGACGGTGATCGACCTTACCGACGCGCGCGAAGATCCGATCAGCATGTCGGACGGCTATCAGCCGGTCCGCCACCGCCTCGGTGTCGCTTATGAAGACGATTGCCTGACGCTGGGGCTGACCTGGCGGCGCGACTATCAGGCTAATGGCGACGCGCGAAAGGGCAACAGCTTCCAGCTTCGTCTAGCTTTCCGCAATATTGGCATATAAGGAACAGGCTCCCGCGATCCTGTCAGGGCCGGTTAAGGCGCGACGGAGCATCACGCTCCGTACCGTAGTGGAGATTATTGCCGACGATGTTGCCTGTCGTTTCCCCGACCTTCGTTTCGCTGCCCGCCCGCCTGTTGCGGGGCATCCGCCCCTGCCTGTCGGGCCTGTGCCTCTCCACCGCGCTGGTCGCGACCGCCGTCCAGCCGCTCGGCGCGCAGACGGTGGACGAGGATGCGATGGACGTCCAGTCGCAAGGCCTTAACCTGCCCAAGGACCTGACCGTCTTTGGCAAGAGCGATCCCAACGTCCGCAAGGCGACGGCCATCGTCAACGGCCGCATCATCACCGGCACCGACGTCGATCAGCGCCTCGCCCTCATCATCACCGCCAATGGCGGCAAGGTGTCGGATGAGGAACGGGAGCGGCTGCGCGTGCAGGTGTTGCGCAACCTGATCGACGAGACGCTGGAGATTCAGGAAGCCGCTGCCAACGACATCAAGATCGCGCCCGAAGAAGTGAACCAGAGCTATGAGCGGGTCGCGGGCAATTTCCGCCGCTCGCCCGCTCAGTTCGACGAATATCTGCGCAGCCAGGGCAGCAGCGCCGCCAGCATCAAGCGCCAGATCGAGGGCGAACTGGCGTGGAGCCGCCTCCAGCGCCGCAACATCCAGCCCTTCGTCAACGTGTCGGAAGAAGAAGTGAAGGCGGTGATCGATCGCCTGAACGCGGCCAAGGGCAGCGACGAATTCCGCCTCGGCGAAATCTATCTGTCGGCGACGCCCGAAAATCGCGAGCAGATCATCGCCAACGCGCGCAACATCATCGAACAGATTCGCAAGGGCGGCAGCTTCCAGGCCTATGCCCGGCAGTTTTCCGAAGCGTCGACGGCGGCGGTCGGCGGCGACCTGGGCTGGATCCGGCCCGCCCAGCTTCCCGCCGAACTGGCGCAGGCCGCGACCGAGATGCAGGTGGGCCAGATCGCCGGTCCGATCGAAACCGTCGGCGGCGTGTCGATCCTCTACGTCATCGACAAGCGCAAGGTCCTGACCGCCGATCCGCGCGATTCGCTGCTCAGCCTCAAGCAGCTGTCCGTCCTCTTCCCGCAGGGCACGACCAAGGAACAGGCGAGCGCCAAGGCCGCCAGCTTCGCCGCTGCCGTCAAGGAAATCAAAGGCTGCGGTCAGGCGAACGAGGTCGGCGCACGCGTCGGCGCGGACGTGGTCGACAATGACAATGTGAAGGTGCGCGACTTGCCGCCGCAGCTTCAGGACATCCTTATCAACCTTCAGGTGGGCGAAGCGACGCCGCCCTTCGGCTCGATCACCGACGGCGTGCGCGTGTTGGTGGTATGCGGCCGCGACGATCCGCAGTCCGCCGGCGCGCCCAACGCCGAACAGATACAGGCGCAGCTGGAGGAAGAACGGGTCAACAAGCGGGCGCGCATCTATCTGCGCGATCTTCGCCGCGATGCCGTCATTGAATATAACTGACGCGCCCCTGCCCGCGCCCTTCGCCGTCTCGCTCGGTGATCCGGCGGGCATAGGCCCGGAAATCGTCGCCAAAAGCTGGGTGATGCGGGAGGCGCGCGGCCTGCCGCCCTTCTTCGCGGTGGGCGATCCCGCCTCGCTGCGCGCGGTCTGGCTCGGCCCGATCCAGTCGATCGCCGCGCCGGAGGAAGCGGCCGGCGTCTTCGCGTCCGCCCTGCCCTGCCTCCAGGTCGCTGACGCAGGGCCGGTCACGCCCGGCAGCCCGACCATCGATGGCGCGCGCACCGCGCTGGAGGCGCTGGAGGTGGCGGTCGGCCTCGCCCGCTCCGGTTCCGCCGCCGGCATCGTCACCGCGCCGGTGGGCAAGGAGCAGCTCTACAGCGTCGGCTTCACCCATCCCGGCCAGACCGAATTCATTGCCGAACGCTGCGGCGTCGCCCCGCACAACGCGGTCATGATGCTTGCCGGCCCGTCCTTGAAGGTCGTGCCGATCACCATCCACATCCCCCTGGCCGATGTATCGGCCGCGCTCAGCATCGACCTGATCCGGGCGCGGGCGCTTATCACGGCCAGGGGTTTGCAGCGCAGCTTCGGCATTGCCCGCCCCCGCCTGGTCGTCGCGGGCCTCAATCCCCACGCGGGGGAAAACGGCGCGCTCGGCCGGGAGGAGATCGACGTGATCCGCCCCGCGATCGAACTGTTGCAGGAGGACGGGCTGGACATTGTCGGCCCGGTTGCGGCCGATGGCATGTTCCACGCCCGCGCGCGGGAAAATTACGACGCGGCGCTCTGCATGTACCACGATCAGGCGCTGATCCCCATCAAGACGCTGAATTTCGACGAAGGCGTCAACATGACGCTGGGCCTGCCGATCGTGCGCACTTCGCCGGACCATGGCACCGCCTTCGGCATTGCGGGGAAGGACGTCGCCAATCCCGGCGCGATGATCGCCGCGCTCAAGATGGCCGCCGAATCCGCCCGCGCCCGCCTCCTCCATGGCTGACATGGCCCCGGCGCCAAGGTCAGCCCTGCCGCCGCTGCGCGACGTCATCGCGCGCCACGGCCTGGCCGCCAGCAAGGCGCTGGGGCAGAATTTCCTTCTCGACGAACAGCTGCTCGACCGTATCGCCGCCATTCCCGGACCGCTGGAAGGCCAACCCGCTTTCGAGGTCGGCCCTGGTCCCGGCGGCCTCACCCGCGCGATCCTGCGGGCCGGCGCGCGGCTGGTCGCGGTGGAGCGCGACGATCGCTGCCTTCCCGCGCTCGCCGAAGTGCAGGATGCCTTTCCCGGTCAGCTCCGCGTCATCGCCGGCGACGCGATGCAGGTCGACGCGCGCGCGGAGGCAGGCGACGGCGCGCACATCATTGCCAACCTGCCCTATAATGTCGGCACCCCGCTGCTGGTCGGCTGGCTCTCCGCCGACTGGTCGCCGCTTCCCTGGTGGAACAGCCTGACGCTCATGTTCCAGATGGAGGTCGCCGAACGCATCGTCGCGAAACCCGGAACGGATCATTATGGCCGGCTCGCCGTCCTGTCCCAGTGGCGCAGCGACGCGCGCATCGCGATGAAGGTTCACCGCAGCGCCTTCACCCCGCCGCCCAAGGTCATGTCTGCGGTGGTGCACCTGACGCCCAAGTCCGCGCCTGAAGGGGTCGCGCTCAGGCATCTGGAGCGCCTCACCGCCGCCGCATTCGGCCAGCGCCGCAAGATGCTGCGCCAGAGCCTCAAGGGCCTGCCAGGCGCACTGGATGCGCTGGCGCGGGTCGGCATCGATCCGCAGCGCCGCGCGGAAACGGTCAGCGTCGAGGAATTTGTCGAAGTGGCGCGGATTTTAGGCCGTTGACCGGCGGTCTCGAAAAATTCCCGTTCCCCGGCGCATTGAGGCGCTAGCCCATGCCGCGCCTGATCCTGTTCAACAAACCCTATGACATGCTGTCGCAGTTTACCGACCGGAACAGCCCGACGACGCGCGCCACCCTGTCGGACTGCATCGCCATCCCGCACGTCTATCCCGCCGGCCGGCTGGACCGCGACAGCGAAGGGCTGCTGCTGCTGACCGATGACGGCCGGCTCCAGGCGCGCATCGCCGACCCGAAGTTCAAGCTGCCGAAAACCTATCTGGTCCAGGTGGAAGGCGATGTGACGGACGATGCGCTCGCCACCCTGCGCGGCGGCGTCCTGCTGAAGGACGGCATGACCCGCCCGGCGCAGGCGGAGCGGATCGACGCGCCCGACATCTGGCCGCGCGATCCGCCGATCCGGGTGCGCCAGACCGTGCCGGACAGCTGGATTCGCCTTACCATCCGCGAAGGCCGCAACCGTCAGGTGCGGCGCATGACGGCGGCCGTGGGCCACCCCACGCTGCGGCTGGTGCGCTGGTCGATCGGGGACTGGACGCTCGCAGGCCTCTCACCGGGCGCGTGGCGCGAGGACGCTGCTTGACGGCCAAGGCTGGGATCGCCGGCAAAGACCGGCGCCAGCCCTCAGCATATTGCCAACGCCATGCGCGCGACCATGCGCGCTCGCTTATTGCGTCTCGGTCGGCACCTTGTTCGGGGCGGGCACCGCGGACTTGTCGGTCATCGCCACGGCGGGCGGCCCTTTCTGGATCGCGGCGGACAGCCTGGTCACCGGCGCGCAATCGGCCTTGCACAGCTTCTGCGCCTGCGCCAGCACCTCCTTCGCCCGCGCCACCGCGCCCTTCTCCATCATCGCCTCGCCCTGACCCGCAAGCGCCACGACATCGGTGGGGTCGAGCAACAGCGCTTCCTTGTACAGCCGGATCGCCTTGCCCTGCAGCCCCTGCGCGCGCGCAACCTCCGCCAGTTCGACATAGGCGGCACGATTGCGGGGATCGACCGCCAGCGCGCTTTCCAGCGCATCGGTCGCACCGTTCAAGTTACCGGCCCGATGGGCTGCCTCGCCCGCCTTCTGCCATTCGATCGACTGGGGATTGATCTGATTGTCGGGCTTCTGGCTGAGACCGACGCTGGACACGGTGGCCAGAACGGCGGCAAGGGCAATCGAGGCAGGGGTAAAACGCATCACTAACTCCGGCCATGTTTCAGGCGTTGATTCTCGATCCTCGCGATTTTGCAGCCGCTTGTCCATGGTCGATTATGACGGCTTCCGGCGCATCCGCGCGAAGAAGAAGCCGTCCGTCCCGTCATGGCCGGGCGTCAGCAGCCATCCCGCCCCGTGCGCCCGCCCGACCGGCAGCGCCGCCGGCTCGGCCGTCCACCCCACATTGCGGCTGATGAAAGCGTCCACCTGATCGCGCCCCTCCCGATCCGTCAATGCGCATGTGGCATAGACCAGCGCGCCGCCGGGCGCCACCAGCGGCGCGGCGAAATCCAGTATCCGCGCCTGCTCGGCCACCAGCCGGTCGAGCCGCGCCGGGGTCAGCCGCCAGCGCGCTTCGGGATTGCGCCGCCAGGTTCCCGTGCCCGAACAAGGCGCGTCCACCAGCACCATGTCGGCCTGTCCGGTCAGCCGCTCCAGCCCCCGCGCCTCATGATTTTGATCGATCAGCCGCGTTTCGATGAAGGTTGCGCCTGCCCGCTGCGCCCGCGGCTCCAGCCGGGCAAGGCGCGAGCGGATCGTATCGGCAGCGATCAGCGTCCCGCGCCCTTCCATCGCGGCGGCCAGCGCCAGCGTCTTGCCGCCCGCCCCGGCGCACAGGTCGATGGCGATCATGCCCGGCCGCGCCTCGCACGCCGCAACGATCAACTGGCTGCCCGCATCCTGCACCTCGACCAGGCCGTCCTTCCATGCGGCCGACTGCTCGACGGGAAAGCCTTCGGGCAGGCGCAGCGCGTCGGGCACGCCGGCGACCGGCTCTGCCTCCGGTAAAAGCGGCAGGACAGCCGCCGGCTCCGCTTTCAGCCGGTTGACGCGCAGGTCCACGGGCGCCCGCCCCAGCAACGCGTCCTGCTCTACGTGAGCCGCCAGCAGCGGCGCGAGCCAGCCAGGCACAGACCCGCCCTGCGCCCCCGCCTCTCCCGGTTCGATCGGCAGCGGCGCGTGCGGCGATCCGTCGAACAGCGCGGCGACGTCCGGCCGCTCCAGCGCCAGCCCGATCATCGCCGCCCGTCCCGTCTCCGGTCGCTCGCCAGCGCGGCGGATGGCGTCATAGACATGATCCCGCACCGCCCGGCGGTCACGCGACCCGGCGTAGCGCCGCTCCTTGAAATAGCGCGCGATCAACGTGTCCGCCGCCGGGCCGCCATCGCGCGCCGACGCAATGATCGCGTCCAGCAAGTCGATCGCGGCCTGTATGCGGGCGGCGGGCGTCATGCCGCGCAGCCCTTAACGCGTCGGATAATTGGGCGCTTCCCGCGTGATCGTGACGTCATGCACGTGGCTTTCCGACAGCCCGGCGTTGGTGATCTGCACGAAGCGCGCGCGCTCCTGCAGGTCCTTGATCGTGCGGCTGCCGGTATAGCCCATGGCCGCCTTCACGCCGCCGACCAGCTGGTGGATGACATCCTTGGCCGGCCCCTTGAACGGCACCTGCCCCTCAATCCCTTCGGGCACCAGCTTCATCTGGTCCTTGATGTCCGCCTGGAAATAGCGGTCGGCGCTGCCCCGCGCCATTGCGCCGACACTGCCCATGCCGCGATAGCTCTTATAGGCACGGCCCTGGTAGAGGAACGTCTCGCCCGGCGCTTCGGCCGTTCCGGCGAGCAGCGACCCCACCATGACACAGCCAGCGCCCGCGGCCAGCGCCTTGGCCACGTCGCCCGATGTGCGAAGCCCGCCGTCGGCAATCACCGGAACGCCTTGCTTCGCCGCTTCCTCGGCGGAATCCATGACAGCGGTCAGCTGCGGCACGCCCACACCCGCGACGACGCGCGTGGTGCAGATGGACCCCGGCCCGATGCCCACCTTCACGCAGTCCGCGCCCGCGCCGATCAGCGCCTTGGTCGCCTCGGCCGTGGCGACATTGCCCGCCACGACCTGCACATGGTTGGACAGCTTCTTGACCGCTTCCACCGCGACGGCGACCTGCTTGCTATGGCCATGCGCGGTATCGATGACGATCAGGTCGCACTCCGCGTCGATCAGCGCCTTGCTGCGCTCCAGCCCCTGTTCGCCCACCGTGGTCGCGGCGGCGACGCGCAGCCGGCCGGCATCGTCCTTGGTCGCCTGGGGGTAAGTGACGGCCTTCTCGATATCCTTGACGGTGATGAGGCCGACGCAATGATAGGCATCGTCCACCACCAGCAGCTTCTCGATCCGCCGCTGGTGCAGCAAGCGACGCGCCTCGTCCTGTCCCACCCCGGCCTTGACCGTGGCCAGATTGTCCTTCGTCATCAGTTCGCTGACCGGCTGCTCGGGATTTTCGGCGAAGCGGGTGTCGCGATGAGTCAGGATGCCGACCAGCTTGCCCGACTGTTCCACCACCGGAATGCCGCTGATCTTGTGCCGCTGCATCAGCATCTGCGCGTCCGCCAGCGTGGCGGTGGGCAGGATGGTGATGGGATTGACCACCATGCCGCTCTCGAACCGCTTGACCGCGCGCACCGCGTCCGCCTGCTCCTCGACGGTCAGGTTCCGGTGCAGCACGCCGATGCCGCCCAGCTGCGCCATCACGATTGCCATGTCGGCCTCCGTCACCGTGTCCATGGCGGACGACAGGATCGGGATGTTGAGCTTGATCTGGCGCGTCACATAGGTCGACGTGTCCGCCTGGCTTGGCAGCACATCGGATTCGCCGGGCTGCAACAGCACGTCGTCAAAGGTGAGGCCAAGGCGGATGTCCATGGAAAAGGGCCACTTTCTTCTGTGGAACGCACCGATAACGCTGGCGGGTCCCGGGGATTTGTGGCGGCCCATGTAACCACTTGCGCGGCCCACGGCCAGACCCCAGGGCGCATTTTGTTGCACCTGCGTCGGGGGCGGTGACGAAAGCGTCCTCCCGCCCGCCTGCGCCTGTCAGGCGATCGCCGCGGACGTTTCGCACAGCGCCTTGAACTGCGCCATCATCTGTCCCCATCCGGCCTCGAAGCCCATCTCCTCGTGCCGCGCCTTGCCCTCCGCGTCCCAATGCCGCGCGGTCGCGGTGAAACGGGTGCCATCATCCTGCGCCGCAAAATCCCAGATCGCCGTCAGGAACGGCGCCTGCGGAATCCATCCCGCGCGAAAGGCGTCGGTGGTCACGACCCGCCTGCCCGGAACCACCTCCAGGAACACGCCCTCCATGGGGCCGGTCTCCTCGCCATCGGGGCCGAACATCTGCACCGCGCTGCGGCCGCCGGGGCGCATATCCTCTTCGATCACCTCGGCCCGCCAGGGCTTGGGGCAGAACCATTGGTCCTTAAGGTCGGTCCACACTTTCCAGCAGATTTCGGGCGGCGCGGCGACCAGGCAGCTCACCGACAGTTCGTGGATCTCGTCGCTCACACGCTCTCTCCCTCGAAAGCCGCCTGCATGGCGGCGCTATCCAGCTTCTGCATCGTCATCATGACCGCCATCATCCGGGCGATGCCCGCCCGGTCGCCGCTGCGGTAATTGGCCATGATGCCGCGCGTCGCCAATTGCCAGGACAGGCCATATTTGTCCTTCACCCATCCGCACGGTCCCGGCGATCCGCCATCGGCGGTCAGCGCGTCGAAATAGCGGTCCAGTTCCGCCTGGTCCTCGCACGTGACGGACAGCGACACCGCTTCGTTGAAGGTGAAGTGCGGCCCGCCGTTCAGCGCCTGGTAGCTCTGGCCGCGCAGCGTGAATTCGACCAGCAGCACCCGGTCTTCCGGCACAGGCGCGGGCGTCGGATTATCCTGCGGATAATGGCTGATATGGTCCACAGACCCGCCGAACACCGACACGTAAAAGCGCGCCGCTTCCTCCGCCTGCCCGTCGAACCAGAGGCAGGGCACGATCCTGTCCGTCATGCCTGCCCCCTGCCGCCGACCAGCGCGAACATCGCGCCCTGTGGATCGGCCGCCTGGATGATCCATCCGCCGCCCGGCACCTCCATCGGCCCATTGAGCACCTGGCCGCCGCCCGCCTGCACCTTGGCGACCGCTTCATCGATGTCGCCCACGACGAAGTAGAACAGCCAGACGGGCGCCGGCACTTCCTTGGGCCGGGGCATGATGCCGCCGGTCATGCTCTGGAAATCGGTCCCGCCGGTCTGGGACACCAGCTGGTAGGAACCCATCTCGCCCATGTCCATCGCCTCGCCCCTCGTCCAGCCCAACTGTCCGGTGTAGAAGGCAAGGTCGCGGTCGAAATCGCCGCTGTATAGTTCGTGCCAGCCGACATGACCCGGCGCCATCGGCGGCGCGGGCTCCATCCCGTCCGGGCTGTTGCCCCTGAGCAGCATGAAGACCGCGCCGCCCGGATCGCTCATCACGGCGAAGCGGCCCACGCCCGGAATATCCTCGGGCGCGCGCATCACCTTGCCGCCCGCCGCGCTCAGCCGCGCCGCATCGGCGTCGACATCGGCCGATCCGACATAACCGCCCCACCAGGGCGACATGCCGCATTGCTTGGCTTCGGCCGGGATCGCCATCACCCCGCCCATCGCGCCCGCGCTGCCGGACAGGACATGATAGGGGTCGTCCGTCCGCTCCCCGCCGAAGGGTTGCGATGTCCAGCCGAGCACGTCGCCATAGAAGGCGAGCGCGGCCTGCGGATCGCTGGTCATCAATTCATACCAGAAGAATTTGCCGGTCGGATCAGCCATCGGTCCTCTCCCTTCCTGTCAGGCGCTGGCGTCGACCAGCACCTCGAAACCGCCGTAGATCAGTCGCGCGCCGATGAAGGGCATGTCCTCGCCCTCCTTGGGCTGCATGCGGGGATCGACCATCACCTTGGCGGAACCGGCGTCGCGGGTTTCCTTGTCAGGCCATTCGATCCACGAAAAGACGACCTCCTCGCCCTCTTCGGCGATCACGGCGGTGCGGAAGTCGTTGACCTTGCCCGGCTTGATGTCGTTCGCCCAGCATTCGACCACGCGGGTCGCGCCATGTTCGATGAAGATCGGCGCGGCATAGGCCGCCACTTCCCTGTACCGTTCCTTGTTGCCCTTGGGCACCGGGATCACAAATCCGTCCATATAAGCCATCGCGTCTCTCCTCTTGTCAGGCGGCGACGGTCGCGGCGCGGTTCGCCTCGATCGCAGCCATCACGTCCATCCAGCAGAAATCCCACATATGCCCGTCCGGATCGGCAAAGCCGCGTCCGTACATGAAGCCATGATCCTGCACCGGGTTGGGCTCCGTGCCGCCTGCCGCCAGCGCGCGTGCCATCACCGCGTCCACCGCCTCGCGGCTGTCCTCCGTCAGGCACAGCCCCATCTGCACGACCTCCCGCGCATCGGCGATCGGGCGCTCGGTGAAAGTGGCGAAGCGCTCCCGCGTCAGCAGCATCGCGTGGATCGTGTCGGAAAAGCTCATCATCTGGGCGCTGCCGTCCGCGAAATCGTCGTTCCGCACCGCGCCCACCGCTTCGTAAAAGGCGATGGACGCTGGCAGGTCGCGGACCGGCAGGTTGACGAACATCATCTTGGGCGTCTGGTTTGACATTCGATCTCTCCCTTCGAATGGCTGCCGGCCGGTCGCGCGTCCCTTGCCGCGACTCACCGCTTGAACTTTGTGCGCCTCTGAATTATTAAAAGCAACAGGTAAGTTAGAAAAGATAACTAAATATGACTCAGAGCCGCAAACGCGCCTATCAGGACGGCTGCGCTGTCGCCCATGCCCTCGACCTTATCGGCGATCGCTGGGCCATGCCCATCATGCGCGAGTTGATGCTGGGGCCCAAGCGCTTCACTGACCTGCGCGCCGGTCTGCCCGGAATCAGCGCCAACGTGCTGACCCAGCGGCTGGAGGAGCTGGAGGCGGCCAGCGTCCTGGTCCGCCGCCGCCTGCCGCCGCCCGCAGCCAGCCGAATCTATGAGCTGACGCCTTGGGGCCGCGAATCGGAAATCCTGTTTCAGGTGCTGGGCCGCTGGGCCTGCCGGTCGCCGACGATGGAGCCGGGCAAGCCGATGAGCCAGGCGTCGGTCGTGCTCTCGATGCGCACCATGATCGCGCGCGACCGCATCGGCGACATGGACGCGACCATCGGCTTCCGCTTCGGCGAGGAGGAATTTCGCGCCATCGTCCGCGACGGCGACTTCCAGATGGATCGTGGCGATGCCGGCGGCGCGGACGTCCTCTTCGCCGGCGACCAGAACGCGCTGGCCGCATTGCTTTATGGCGGCGCGTCCCTGGACGACCTCAAGGGCGCGCTGACGGTCGAAGGGGACAGGGATGTGGCCGAACGCTTCGCCCGGCTCTTCCCCCTGCCCCCCAAGGCCCCGTCGACGGTCAGTGCTGCTGATTGAGCGCCGCGAACACCTGATCGAAGTCACCGCGCCTGGTCGCCTCGCTCAGGAACTTGACGCGCTCGACATGGATTTCCGCTGGCGTCGGCTGCTGCCGCAGCAGCGCCATCGTTTCGGCGATATAGTCGCTCAGCTTCATCATGTCGGCATTTTCGGCATGGCCCGGCATCAGGTCCGTCTGCACCCCGGGCGGCACGATCTCGATCAGTTCGACCCGCCTCCTGAGCTGCTCGCGCATGGACAGCGACCAGCTGTGGATCGCCGCCTTGGTCGCGCTGTAGGTCGGCGTGGCCGCCAGCGGGACGAAGGCCAGTCCCGACGATACGGTCAGGATCGCGCTGTTCGCCTGCGCCTCCAGTTGCGGCAGCAGGGCATGGGCCAGGCGGATCGGCCCCAGCAGGTTGGTGGCGATGGTCGCCTCCGCCACGTCCAGGTCGATGCCCTGTTCGGCCACCATGATGCCCGCGTTCAGCAGCACGGCATTCAGCGCCGGGAAATCGGCCACGATCCTGTCCGCGAACGCTGCGACTGCGTCGGCGTCCGTCATGTCCAGCGTCATCGTCGCCATGCCGGGATGGTCCGCCGCAACCGCGTCCAGCGCGGCCTGCCGCCGTCCGGCGATGATGACCTGATTGCCGGCCGCATGGAATTCATGCGCCAGGGCCGCGCCGATGCCCGATCCGCCGCCGGTGACGAGAATGGTGTTGGCTGAACTCTGCATGGGAAAGCTCCTTTCTTCTGGCTTCCCCGCTTATCTAGCGCTACACTCTCTTTTGGAAAGACGGCACCATAAAGTGCCATACGCACCCGAAAGTGACCAATGCAGAAATCCATGGCAAATCGGTTCACTGCCGACGAAATTTCTCAGGCGAATGCCTATTTGGACCACCCCGGTGACACATGCGATCCGCGCATCGAACGGCTCGTCAACGACCTGATCGGCCGGGTGGCCGACAAATGGACGTTGCTGGTGCTGGAAGAACTGGAGGAACGCGGGACGCTGCGCTTCACCGAAATCGGTCGCGCGGTGGACGGCATCAGCCAGAAGATGCTGACGCAGACGCTGCGCCAGATGGAACGGGACGGGCTGCTGACCCGCACGGTGCATCCCGTCGTGCCGCCGCGCGTCGACTATGCGCTGACCCCGCTCGGCAACAGCCTCAGCGCCGCCTTTTGCGGCGTCTGGATGTGGGCCGAACGCCATCTGGAGCAGGTGGAAACCGCGCGCGCCGCCTTCGACGCGCGCGATTGATCCGCGGCTCTATTCGCTGTCCGCCGGCACCGGCTGCACGACCAGCTTGGGCACACTATTGTCCGGCAGGGTGCGGCTGACCGGTGGCGGTCCCGATGGCGCGGTAGCCGGCATGGGCTGCGTTGCCGGCGCAGGACTTGTCGGAGCGGAAGACCAAGGAGCACCAGCCGGAACGGCCTGAACCGTCGCGCCGGGACCGGCAGGAGACGGCGACACAGGAGACGGCGACACAGGCGAAGGCACCGCAGGGGACGGCGCGGCCGGAGCCGGAACGGTGGTGGACGGCGTGCTCGCCGCAGGACCGGCCGGAACCGGCACATTGGCGGACGGCATGCCCGTCATGCCGCTCGGCGTCGGCATGCCCGGCTTCCACCCGGCCGGCGCTTCGCCCGGGGGCACCGGCGGCGGCGGCAGCGGCGTGGGCGACAGCCGCAACGTCACCGTCCCGCCGAAGCGCGACTGCCATTCGGCCAGACGGCGCAGATAATCGGCATAGGCGGCGTAAAATTCCTGAAACGGCTTTTCCAGCTCGGCCAGCCATTGCGGCGCGTTCAGCAAAAGCTGGGACGATGGCGTCGAAAGCACCTTCGCGCCGACGGCCACCGCCACCGGGCAGAAATTCTTGATGACCGGCGGCAGCGCGAAGAAATTATAGACGACGGTGTTCAACCGTTCGCGCGTACTCACCGCCGACCGGCCGTAGGCGACGGTGTAGTTGCGGTCCACCGCATCGTTGGCGCTGTCCAACATGTCGCGGTGCATCGACAGGATCTGGTTGTACTGGAGCCGCGCGGTCGGTCCATATTTTTCGCAATTGAGCGCGCCAACATTCAGCGCCATGCGCACATGCCACAAGGCCGTGTTCGACGTGACGCCGCGATTGGCGGTCAGATATTTGCCGTCCGCATCCTTCTCCGGAATGCTCATCCCTTCCACCGCATTGTCCGGCGGCACGTCGAACACGGCCTTGTGGCATGTGCGCATGGC
>NZ_LSJY01000116.1 GCF_001556865.1 Sphingobium sp. CCH11-B1
CAACCATTGGCGAACGGGAAAAAGGAAGAGCAATGCAGGAATCAATTAGACAACATAACACTCATTCCTGAATGGGATACCGATTGACCGCATTGGTCAGGGGCGGACGCGACCGTGTCTGGGAGCGTGTGGAGCGCCAACCGATGTCAGCTGCCTGCTACCAACAGCCTCGATTTCACTTTTGCATCGGGTCACACCTGCCGCGCAGCTGCACATTGGGAAATCGTATAGCAGCGCCAACGTTGCCCCAATGCTGACGCTTTATGCGAAGGGTATGCATATTCGTCTGATTTTTGTTCCTATCGTCCCTGCCGTCCTGCTGACCGCCTGCGGAAGCGAGCCTGCCTCGCCGCCCAAGCCGCCAGTTCACAGCGAGGCGGTCGCCCACGAAACCGAGCTTGTCCGCCTGAAGCTCACACCGGAAGCGCAGAAGCGGCTTGGGATTGTGACCGAGCGGATCGGGACGGGCACCGCTTCCGTGATGCGAATGACGAGCGGCGAGATCGTCATCCCAGCGGGTGTCGGCGGCGCGCCCATCAATTCTGCCAGCAATCTGCAACAGCTCTCGGCTCAGCAGGTCGCTGCCGATGGCGAACTTGCGCGGGCACGGGCGCAGCTGGCCTTGGCGCGCGTCGCCTATGATCGTGCCTCGGCTCTGGTCGATGAGGAAGCGGGCAGCATTCGCGCGCGTGATGAAGCGACGGCGGCGCTCGGTGCGGCAAAGGCTGCTGCGGACGCGGCTGCGGCCCAGCGCCGCCTGCTCGGGCCAGCGGTGGCGAGCCTTGGCAACCAGCGCTACGTCTGGGTTCGGGTGCCGGTGTTCGGGAGCGATCTTGCCGGGCTGCAACAAGGCCAGTCGGCGCTGATCTCGCCGCTTGGACAGGACGGCGCGAAACGATCGGCGCGGCCCGTCGATGCGCCGCCATCGGCGAACGCAGTCGCTGGCACCGTCGATCTCTATTTCGCGCTCGACAATCGTGATCGGGCCTATCGTGTCGGCCAGCGGGTCAGCGTCGCGCTCCCGCTCGCTGGTGGGCGAAGCGAAGGGCTGTCCGTGCCGACCTCCGCAATCCTGCGCGACATCTATGGCGGCGAATGGGTCTATGCCAAGACCGAGGCCGACACCTACGTGCGCCAGCGGGTCGAGGTTGCCGCAACCGAAGATGGTCGTGCGATCCTCTCGCGGGGTTTGCGTCCCGGCACGCTGGTGGTCACGGCAGGTGCGGCTGAGCTGTTCGGCACCGAGTTTGGGGTCGCGCACTGATGCTCGCCTGGCTGGTTCGCTCCGCGCTCAAGCAGCGCGTGCTGGTGCTTGCGATGGCGGCGCTCTTGGTGGTGCTTGGCCTGCGAGCGTCTGCCGATGTGCCGCTGGATGTCTTCCCCGAGTTCGCTCCGCCTATCGTCGAGATCCAGACCGAAGCGCCGGGCCTGTCGACCGAGGAGGTCGAAAGCCTGATCACGGTGCCGATTGAGACCGCGGTCAATGGCGTGCCTGATCTGGCAACCCTGCGCTCGAAGTCGGTGCTGGGCCTCTCCTCGGTGACGATCCTGTTCGAGCGCGGCACCGATGTGATCCGTGCCCGGCAGCTGGTGCAGGAGCGGGTGACGCAGGTGCAGGCGCGATTGCCTGCCGCTGCCCGCCCGCCGGTGATGCTGCCGCCGCTGTCGTCCACAAGCCGGGCGATGAAGATCGGCATCTCCTCCAAGAAGCTCGATCAGATGCAGCTGTCCGAGCTCGTGCGCTGGACGATCCGGCCCAAGCTGATGTCGGTGGCGGGCGTCGCGAATGTCGCCGTCTGGGGCTACCGTGACCGGCAGTTGCAGGTGCTGGCCGATCCCGACCGGCTGCAAGCCTCGGGCGTTACGCTGGCTGAACTGCGCGCGGCGACCGGCGATGCGGTGCTGGTCGGCGGCGGCGGCTTTGTCGATACGCCCAACCAGCGGCTGCCCGTTCAACAGGCAGGCGCGATCCAGACCGCCGAGGACCTCTCCCGCACAGTCATCAAGATCGCAGGCGATGCGCCGGTGCGGGTGGGGGATGTCGCGCGGGTGACCGATGGCTTTGCAGCCCCCATCGGCAATGCGATCATCGACGACGGCCCGGGCATCATGCTGATCGTCGAGAAGCAGCCGACCGGCAACACGCTCCAGCTGACCCGCGACGTCGAGGCAGCGGTCGAAGAGCTGCGGCCCGGCCTCAAGGACGTCAAGATCGACACCACGATCTTCCGCCCGGCAACCTTCATCGAGAAGTCGATCGACAACCTGACCCGCGCGCTGATGATCGGCTGCCTGCTGGTGGCGATCGTGCTGTTCGCCTTTACCCGCGACTGGCGGCAGGCGATGATCAGCCTTGTGGCGATCCCGCTGTCGCTGCTGGCTGCGGGCCTCGTGCTGCTATGGAGTGGGGCGACGATCAACACGATGGTGATCGCCGGGCTGGTGATTGCCCTTGGCGAGGTGGTCGATGATGCGATCATCGATGTCGAGAACATCGCCCGCCGTCTGCGCCTGAACCGCGAGGCGGGCAATCCGCGCTCGGCCTTTGCCGTGGTGCTCTCGGCCTCGCTTGAGGTGCGCACGGCGGTGGTCTTCGCCTCGCTGATCGTCATGCTGGTGTTCCTGCCGATTTTCTTCCTTGGCGGGGTGGCGGGGACGTTCTTCCGGCCATTGGCGATTGCCTATGTGCTGGCGATTGCCGCCTCGCTGCTGGTCGCGCTGGTGCTGACGCCTGCGATGTGCCTGATGCTGCTCCCCAATGCGCCGATGAAGGAGCATCGCGACACGCGCTTTGTCGCCTCGCTCAAGCAGCGCTATCTCGGCGTCCTGCCCCGGCTGATCGACCGGCCACGGCTTGCCATGGGCATCGTCGCGGGCGGCCTGCTGCTTTCTGGCGTGGGCTATCTAGGATTCAAAGACCAGTTCCTGCCCGACTTCCGCGAGACCGACTTCCTGATGCATTTCGTCGAGAAGCCGGGTGTCGGCATCGATGCGATGGACCGCATCACCATCCGCGCCTCGAAGGAACTGCGCGCGATCCCCGGCGTGCGCAACTTCGGGGCGCATATCGGGCGTGCCGAGGCGGCCGACGAAGTGGTCGGCCCGAACTTCACTGAGCTGTGGATCAGCCTCGATGACGAGGCTGACTACGACGCCAGCGTTGCGCGCATCAAGGAAGTGGTCGAAGGCTACCCCGGCCTCTACCGCGACGTGCTCACCTATCTGCGCGAACGCATCAAGGAGGTGCTCTCGGGCGCGGGCGCGACCGTGGTGGTGCGGATCTACGGCCCCGATCAGGACGAGCTGCGCGCCGCCGCCGAGCGGGTGCGCGGCAAGGTCGCCAGCATCCCCGGCGTCACCGATCTCAAGGTCGAACAGCAGGTGCTCGTGCCGCAGATCCAGATCCGCCCGCGCGCGGCCGATCTGGTCACGCTTGGCCTCACGCCGGGCGAGGTGCGGCGGCAGGCGCAGACCCTCGTGGCGGGCGAGAAGCTGGGCGAAATCTACCGCGACCAGAAGGCTTTCGATGTCGCCCTCTGGGGCGAGCCTGAAATCCGCGGGGACCAGCACGCGCTTGCCGATCTGATGATCCAGACCCCGGTCGGCGCGCCCGTCCGCCTGCGCGACGTCGCCGATGTGGTGATCGTGCCCGCGCCCAACGAGATCAAGCGTCAGGACGGCCAGCGCCGTCTCGATGTCACGCTCAACATCAGCAGCGATGCCGATCTGGGCGCCGTGGCGCGCGGGGTCGAGGCAGCGGTGGGCGAGGTGCCCTTTGCCACTGGCTACCATCCCGAGATCCTCGGCGAGTATGCGGCGTTGAAGGAGTCCCGCGAACGGTTGTGGACTGTCGGCCTGCTCTGCCTTGTCGGCATCCTACTGCTCGTCTGGCTCGAGTTCCGCTCGGCCCGGATCACCGCGCTGGTCGGCCTCAGCCTGCCTTTCGCGCTGGTGGGCGGGGTGATCGGGGTTGCACTGACCGGCGGTGTGCTGTCGCTGGGATCGCTGGTCGGCTTTGTCACCGTGATCGGGATTTCGGCGCGTAACGGGATCATGCTGCTCTCGCACTACGATCACCTGCGGCGGTTCGAGGGCGAGGCGTTCGGCCCGGCCCTGATCCTGCGCGGTGCGCAGGAGCGTCTGGTGCCGATCCTGATGACCGCACTGTGCGCAGGGCTTGCGCTGGTGCCGCTGGTGATCGCGGGCGACAAGCCGGGCCACGAGATCGAGCATCCCATGGCGATCGTCATCCTCGGCGGGTTGATCTCGTCGACGGCGCTCAACCTGTTCCTGATGCCCGCGCTCTATGCCCGCTTCGGCAAGGAACGCCCGGAGCCCGAGCCGGAACTGGCGGAGGCGGTGGCATGAGGCGCTTTGTCCCCCTCGCCGCGCTGATGGTGACCGCTTGTGCGACAACGGCCCCGCCTGCGGCAAATAAGGTCGATCCCGCCATGGCTTCCGGTCCGTTCGCGAGCCTGCCGGTCGCTTCGATCGAGCCTGTGCCTGATGACTGGTGGCGGATATATGATGATCCGGTGCTTGACCGCTTGGTGGAGGCCAGCCTTGCGGCCAATGCCGATCTCCGTGTGGCCTATGCCAATCTCGATGGCGCGCGCGCGGCGCTGCGTCAGGCGCAAGCCGCCCGGCTTCCTCAAACTACGATCGAGAGCAGTCTCGGCATCGACAAGCCCGCCAATCAGCCGAGCGCTTCGGGCAATGTGCCGACGACGGACTACGACCTGGGGGTAACCGCAAGCTGGGACGCAGACCTGTTCGGACGGCTCCGTTCAGGCGCACTTGCGGCACGCGCCGATGCGGAAGCGCAGGCTGCTGCTTTCGATGGGGTGAAGGTCGCGGTCGTCGCCGATACGGTTCTGGCCTATGTCGATCTGTGCGGTGCAACCCGCAGCCTTGCCGTCGCGCAAGAACAGGTCGCGCTTCAGGACCACGCGCTGACAATCACCCGTAGTCAGCTGGCGGCAGGCGAGGTCTCCCCGCTGGAAGTCTCGCAGGCCGCCAACCTTGTCGCCGCGACCAGGGCGACCATCGCACCGCTGGAAGCAGCGCAGGCCAATGCGCGCTACCGCCTCGCAACGCTGGCAGGTCGTCCGGCAGGAGAAGCCCGCACCAATCCCGTGACCTGCCCCGCTCCGCCGAAACTGCGCACAGCGGCTCCCGTAGGCGATGGCACCGCATTACTGCTGCGCCGCCCTGACATCCGTGAGGCCGAACGCCGCCTTGCTGCCGCCACCGCACGGATCGGTGTTGCCCGTGCCGATCTCTACCCCCGCATCAACCTTGGCGGGGCGCTTGGCCTGTTGAGCGGCGGCCTTGTTGCCACTGGCTCGCCGCTGGTGAGTTGGGCCTTCCCCAATCAGGCCCCGGCCCGCGCCCGGATCGAACAGGCAGAGGCGACCGAGCGGGCAGCGCTGGCCGGATGGGATGTCGCAGTTCTCCGCGCGCTACGTGATGTCGAAACAGCGCTTGCGGCTTATGATGGCGAAGTGCGCCGCAACCGGGCGCTCACCGAGGCGCGCGACGAAGGACGCCTCTACGCCCGCCGCGCCGAGGCGCGCGTCCGGCTTGGCGATGCGGCACCGCTTCTGAGGATCGACGCCGACCGCACGCTGGCGCAGGCCGAGCTCTCGCTTGCGCAATCCGAACTCGCCGTTGCGCAGGCGCAGGTGGCGCTGTTCCGCGCGCTTGGCGGTGGCTGGCGCAGCGGCAGTGAGCCGCTAGAATGATCGCATGAGAATCTTGATCGTCGAGGACGATACCGACACCAACCAGTTCATCGCCCGCGGCTTGGCCGAGTTGGGCCATCAGGTGGTGACCAGCGTCGACGGCCGCGACGGGCTGTTCCATGCGACCGATGGCGGCTTCGATGCCATGGTGGTCGACCGGATGCTGCCCGGGCTGGATGGCCTCGCTTTGGTCAAGGCCCTGCGCGCTGCCGGAAACATGACCCCGGTGCTGATGCTTACCGCCGTCAGCGGGATTGCCGACCGGGTCGAAGGGCTCGAAGGCGGGGCGGATGACTATCTGGTGAAACCCTTCGCCTTTACCGAGCTGGCGGCCCGGCTCCATGCGCTGGGGCGTCGGCCTTCAGCGGCAGCGGAGCCTGCGCGGTTGACGGCAGGTGACATCGTGCTCGATCTGCACCGCCGGACCGTCACGCGCGCAGGCCACAAGATTGCGCTCCAGCCCCGCGAGTTCACCCTTCTGGCCGAACTGATGCGCAACCCGGGCCGCATCATGACCCGCACCATGCTGCTCGAGAGGGTGTGGGATTTCGACTTCGACCCAAAAACCAACATCGTCGAGACCCACCTCAGCCGTTTGCGCTCCAAGCTCAATGCCGGGTTCGAAAGCGATCCGATAGAGACCGTGCGCGGCGCGGGCTATCTCATCAGGGACGGCGCATGAAGCGCTGGTGGCGCGGCACGTTCGGTCTCGTCGCTGCTGTCGCTCTCGGCTTTGCGCTCGCGACGCTGGTGATCGGCGCTGTGGCGTTCGAAACCACCCATGAGGCGCTCGAACTGCAACTCGATCACCGCATCGCCATCGAAACGCAGGCCCTGATCGATGAAGGGCAGGACGGGCATGAGGGCGTGGCTGCCGCCATCCGTCGGCGCGAGGCGGCAAGCAGCACGGCAAGCCTTGGCTATCGGCTTGTCGACGCCCAAAACAGGCCCGTGGCGGGATCGCTCGATGCGATCGTCCCATCGAAACCCGGCTATGTCGAACTGCTGCCTTACAATGCGAACGGCGAGGAACGTATCGCGCAGTCGCTGACGACTATCCTGCCGGGCGGCTATCGGCTGCTTGTCGGAGCGGATCGCGCCGCGATCGACGAAATGGACAACCGCTTTATCCTCCTGTTCCTCGGCGCATTCGGCGCGATGCTGCTGCTCGGCATTGGTGCCGCTTGGCTGGTCGGCATCGTCACGCGCCGCCGCCTTGCCCGCATCGATCACACGGCTGCTGCGATCATCGCCGGCGATTTGTCGCGGCGCGTGCCCCTGACCGGAAGCGGCGACGAGTTTGACGGTGTGGCCACGACGCTTAACCGGATGCTCGACCGCATCGCCGGGCTGATGGAGAACCTGCGCCAGGTTTCAAGCGATGTCGCCCATGACCTGCGCACGCCGCTCACGCGGCTGCAAAACCGGCTCGACGAAGCCCTGCGCGAGCGCAACCCGGACCTGCAACGCGAGGCGATCGAAGCGGCGGCAAGCGAGGCCGTTGAGCTGCTGGAGGTCTTTTCCGCCCTGCTACGGATTGCAGAGGTCGAAGGCATGGCCGCCCGCGCACACTTCCAGACCGTCGATCTTAGCGCCGTGGTGGCCGATGTGGCCGAGGCCTTCCGGCCCGCGATGGAGAGCAGCGGCCACCAGCTTGAGACCAGCATTGCGCCCGGCGTGACCATGCCCGGCGATCGTAGACTGCTGCAACAGATGCTCACGAACTTGCTCGACAACGCCGCGCAGCACACGCCGCAGGGAACGACCGTCCGCATCGCCCTCGAAAGCACCCAAAACGGAATCAGCCTCGCCGTCACTGATAATGGTCCGGGCGTGAGCGAGAATGAGGCACCCGAACTCTTCAACCGCTTCGCGCGGGTCGACCGCAGCCGATCAACGCCGGGTCACGGTCTGGGGCTGGCCATGGTTGCGGCAATCGTTGCCGCCCATTCTGGCAAGGCAACGATTGCCCCGCGCCCGGGCTTTGGTGTGCACATCGAGCTTTGATCTTACCCAACAGGCTGGCCAGATGCTGGCATTCGCTCCTCGAGCACTCACCAGTCATGGGGGGCGTGATGAGTAATACCTAATGCAGCGTGGCTGCAATTGGCGGAAGCAGGCGCTCAATCCGGCGATCTTGAACGACGGGGTCTGGGTCGGAAGCCGCCCTTTCCGGAAGCGATAGGGCTGAATTCAAAGTTAGCTTGATACGATCTCGCGCATCCAATCGTTGATTTCTGCTTCGACCCACACAACACATTTGGGCCCCAGCGACCGCGACCGTGGGAACCGCCCCTCGCTCATCCGTTGATAGATAGCGGAGCGGCGCAGTCCGACACGCGCGATGACTTCCGGGAGGCGAAGAAAGCGAGCAGGTGCAGTGGCGGCCAGACGCGGGGGTTGCGTGCCATCTTGAGGTGAATGTTGCATTTCTAATCTCATTCGCTTGGGTTCGGTCCCCTCCGAACTCTGGAATTTACCGGGGCAGCGACATCGCGATGTCTCGGCCCACAAAATCATCGATGTGCTTGGCAAGCATTCGCGCAACAAGCTGTGAGGTGCCATTGGCCCACCGAGGCCGCAAATCCTCAATCCGACGCCCCAGGGTCCGCTGCAGATGGACGGGCAGGCTGGTGAAGAACTCTTCGAGAAATTCGCCCATCTCGCCATGCATCCATTCGCAAGCAAGATCTTCCTGCCCGGCGAGCGCGAGAATCATGGATGCGCGGGGGTGAGCTCCGCAGGCGGCAAGCACACGAGCTGCTTCGTCGAGCCCGATGGGCCGCTCACCACGCGCAACGCGAAGCAAGGTCTCGCGATGCATCCCGCATTCATTGGCAATCCTGTGGCGGGGCTTGCCTGAAGCATCGATCGCATGGGCTAGCACGCGAGCCAGGCTTTCATTGGCCGGTCTGGCGGCGGTTGTTGGATGGTACATTGTAGTCTCCTTGTTTCTGCAATGGTGCGAGTCGCAGGCATATCGCGAATTGTCGCATGTAGGAAAACGAAAAGAACATACATAGAACATCTCGTTTCGAGGCGAATCAGTTCCTCTATCCCAGTCGTCGCCGAATCACGGCGGACGTGACGGAAGTCACCGACGCAAGAAGACTGATTTATCGGCATTATCGTCGGCATGAAGCGTTGGGCAGCAAAAAATGCGTCCACATCTTTCCACCTTCAGCGGAGATCGGAGCACAACTCTTTCCTACGACCATTTCCTAGATGCATGTGGAACACACAGCGAACGCAAGAACGCTGTGACCACCCCTCCAACCGGAGCTTCACATGCAGTCTCTCAACCTCCCCCGACGCGTCGGCGTCACAGGTCTCGGCCCAAGGAACCTTGGCAGCGTCCTCAACATTGCCATCCCGGTCGCAGTCGCGGCGCTTGCGGCGAGCGCCGCCTATGCGGGCGCTGACACGACCTTCACCCCTGCCCTCACGAAGTTCACGGACTTTCTGGAAGGCTCGGGCGGCAAGATCATCACGGTTCTCAGCCTCGCTGGCGGCCTGATCGGTCTGGCATCCGGGCGTTTTTCGCTCGGCCAGGTCGCCGTCCCGGTGGGCGTCGGCATCGGCGTCGGCACGGGTGTTCCGATCGTCACCTCGGTCGTGACCGCGGTCATCTGAACGGTCGGACGAAAAGGCGGCGTCGCCATGGCAGACCCTTACATCATTCCCCGGCGGCTCGATGACCCGGAGCTTATCGGCTTCTGGACCATCGACGAGTTCGCGGGAATGCTGGCCCCCTTCACCTGGGGGATCCTCACCCAGCATATCTTTATCGGCATCATCGTCGCCTTCGGCGCCTGGTTCGCACTGCGAAAGGCAAAAGCAGGACGCGCCAGCTCCTGGGTAGCCCATGCCGCATACTGGTATCTGCCTGCAGGATTTCTGGGCCTCAAGGCAACGCCGCCTTCTCACTGCCGACTGCTTGCCGGTTGAGGGGAAGCCCATGTTTTCCGACATATCACACGAACGTCAGCAATCGCTGCTGCGCCAGCGGAACCTGTTCGCGCTTACCAGTGCCGGTCTCGGCCTCGCACTGGTCGTAGCAGGGAGCCTTGCCGCCACCCGCGACCGCGAGGTCGTGCTGGTGCCGACCGTTTCCAAAGGGCTCACGGTGAGCAGCGCCGGGGTCGAGGCCGACTATCTCGAGCTTGTCACTCGTGATGCCGCCCTTGTCCTCCTCAATCGCAGTCCGGAAGGCCTCGATTACTGGATGCACGAGATCCTGAAGCTGGCGGATCCCGCAAGCTATGGGCAGCTCAAAGCTGAGCTCGTGCGGATTGTCGAGGAGCAGCGCGGCTCGGACGTCACCCAGGCATTCGTGATCCGGTCGATGACTGTCGATCCGAAGGGGCTGACCTCGGATGTGACCGGAACTCTCAAGACCTTCGTCGGCGCGCAGGTGATTGCGAGTGACGAGCGCCGCTTCCGCTTCAGCTGGACTTACCGCGGCCTGCGCCTGGCGCTGGCAGGGTTCGCCCAGCACCCCCCACAGGACAAATCGAAGGAGGCCCAGTGATGGCTTACCGAAAAGGGGCCCATGCACGGGGCTCACTTCTGAGCTCCGCAGCACTGCTCGCAGCAGCGACATCCCCCGCTCTTGCTGCCGACCAGTTCAAGCAAGCCGCTGACGGCGCCGGAATCGAGTGCAGCGTTTCGGCGCGGGAACTGACCCGCTTTGCGCTGGTCGACGACCAGTTCGCCAGCGTCTCGAAGATCTCGACCGGCACGCCCTACAATGACTTTGCGGTGACCAACGAGCCGGTGCGCGGCGACATTTACGTGTCGGTTCCGGAAACCTACGCCGCCCGGGCAATCAGCTTCTTCGCCACCACGAAAAAGGGCTTCGTCTACAAGGTCTCGTGCCGGGTTGAGCAAATTCCGGCGACCCAGGTCTTCATCACCAACCCCGCCATCGCGAAAACCCAAGCGGCGGATTGGGAAAGCCAGACCCCGATCGACACCAGCGCCGTCAGGCTCATCCAGGCCATGGCCAACGACCGGACTGTCGATGGCTTCGAGGTCCGCCAGTCGACCGCTATGCCTGCCCGGGTCGGCGATCTCGAAGTCCAGCTCATAGCTGATTATCGCGGCGCCAGTCTCACCGGAAAGGTGGTCCGTATCCACAATCGCGGTTCGAAGCCGGTGACGCTGGCCGAGCGCGATCTCGCGCCCCGCGACACTCTCGCTGTCTCGATCGCCGAGCCGAAGCTCGAGCCCGGGACCAGCACCACGGCCTTTGTTGTCGGCGCAAACGCGGAGACCGGCCATGACTGATGCAGCCAATACGCCAAGCCCTGCCCCTCTGCAGGCCGAGTGTGCGGCGCCATCCGAACTTTCCGGGCTCAACGCCCGCACTGCGCGCCGTCAGAAGATGCTGCTGGGCTCATTGGGAGCGCTCGCCCTGCTCGGCGGGAGTTGGTTCATCCTTGGCGGTGACGACAAGGCTAAGACTGGCGATCCCAATGCGGCGCAGACGATCGACACGGCGGGCCTCGTCAACCGCGATCTCTCGCAGCGCGAGTTCGTCGCAACCTACGGCAACCGGCTGGATGCGGTCACGCGCGAACAAAAGGCGCTGAAGGATGGGAGCATCCCGCGGACGGAAATCGAGGCACAGCTTGCCGCTCTCAAGGCCGAAAACCAGGCCATGCGGGTCGATGGGCAGGCTGCGATCGATGCGATCTCTGCTGAGAATGCTGAACTGAAGACGCGGCTTGCCGCTCAGCCAGCGACGACGGCACCAGCTGTACCGCCACCGGCCTATGGGCCGCAGGCAGGCGGTTATGACGCGCGGGGACGTTCGCCTCAGCCCAGTGCTGTGTCTGCAGGCGGTGATCCGCAGGGCGGCATGATCCCGTCGCCTGGCGAGGTGAAGCTGATGACCTTCAGCTCCGACAAGGCGGCAACCAGCGGTCTCAGGGTGGGCCGCCCCGATGCGCCCCCGGTCGTTGTCGAGGACTCGCCTGATTACCTGCCGCCCAATTCCTATGCGCCGGCCCGGGTTATCGTCGGCGTCGACGCCTCGGCGGGCGTCGCCAGCCAGACCGATCCGCTGCCGGTTGTGCTGAGGATCACGGGGCCTGCCCGATCCGTCATACAGAACGGGAAGGTTCTGACCACCCGGATCCAGGGCTGCGTTGTGAACGGCGCGGCGCGCGGGGATCTCAGCAGCGAGAAGGTCTATGTGAAGCTTGCCCGCATGACCTGCGATCAGCCTGGCGGGCGGGTCGCGGTAAGCGAAGTCAAGGGCTTCATCAGCTTTGCCGGTAAGTCCGGGGTGCGCGGTCGCGTTGTCAGTCGCGAGGGCAGTCTGGTCAGCCAGGCGCTGCTGGCCGGGATCGTCGGCGGTTTCGGGCGTGGCTTCTCCGCAAACGCCAACAGCGTGTTCTCCGGCGTCACGACCAACCCCGATGGCAGTCGCTCTAAGCTCTCGGCTGGTGACATCCTTGGTGGCGGGCTTGGCCAAGGCGCCGCCGATGCCGCCGACACGGTCAGCAAATACCTGATCGAGCGCGCCGAACAGTACCAACCCGTCGTCGAGATGCCGACCGGCATCGATGTCGAGATCGTGTTCCTCGACGGCGTCTACGTGAGGAACTCCCAATGATCGAAAACTTGTCTCTAGAGCGGGATAACCGCCGCCGCCGCTGGTTGCGTGCCAGCGCAGGACTGGCAGCAATCATCGCCTTGTCGGCCGCAACCGGATGGGCGGTGGCAAGCCTTGCAGCCCCCACTGCCGCTCCGGACATGGCGAAGGTGCGTGAGGCACTGAAGCTGCGCCTGCCCAAGACGCCGATCGACGCGATCAACTGCAAAGGCCTTGGCGGTTTGTGCGAGGTCGCATCCAAGTCGACGCTCTTCTACGTTGACCGGGCTGCGAAGTATCTGGTGATCGGCCGGGTCTATGACATGGAAGCCCGTCAGGATCTAACGGCTGCACGGCTGCTCGCTCTCAATCCGGACCTGCTGGCGGCAGGGGCCGCACGGCGCAGCAATCCCGAAGCGCAAGCGGATGGGAGCCCAAACCCATCAGCAGCTTCAGCCCGGAACGCTGAACCGCGGCATGTGCAGCTTGGCAAGCTTCCATCAAATGGCGCGATCACCTGGGGCCCTGCCAATGGTCCACGTGTCGTTGTCTTCTCGGACTTCCACTGCGGCTACTGCAAGAAGCTTGAGGCAGAACTGAAGGCGATCGGGGCGCGGGTCGAAGAACGGCCGATCTCGATTTTCGGGGCAGAGAGCCGCCGCGACGCCGAGCGGGTGCTGTGCGCACCTCGGCCCGAGCTGGCGCTGCACATGGCCTATTCTGGTCTGGCGCTCGCCAATCCCAAATCCTGCGACACGAGCGGCCTCGATGCCAACGAGGCCTTCGCCCGGGCACACGGCTTTGGCGGCACGCCGGTGATCGTGCGCCCCGCCGATGGCGCCGTTCTCGAGGGTTTCCGGCCTGCTGCAGTGCTCCGGGAATTCCTGCGCCCAACCTCCACCCGGGCTTCCACCCCAGCTCCGAAAGGATAACCCCATGCGGTTTCCATCACGTCTTCTTGTCTGCGCCTGCCTGGCCGGCTTCTCCAGTGGCTGCGCCACGTTCGGCACCAATGTCGAAGGCGACTTCACCTGCCGGGCGCCCAAGGGCGACTGCGCACCGGCCCACGTCATCGATGCCAAGGCAACGAACATTCTGTCGGCGGGCACGACGCCTCATGCCGAGACACGCTCCCGGTCGGGCGTGGTGGAGGCTGACACCACGCGTACGGCGGAGCGGACCCTGCGGGTCGTCTTCCCAGCGCATGTCGATGAGGCAGGAACGCTCCATGATGAAGCGGTCGCCTGGACAGTCATCGACAACCCGCGCTGGGCAACCGAACTGCGCCGCAAGGCGGGTGAGGACAAGAGCGGGGCCGTCATGCGCCAGGTCCGCCGGCAGTTGAAGGCCGCTCAAGCTGCGTCGGCACACGAAGCCACAGACGGACACTCGGATGCTACCGTCGATCTTGCGTCGCCCTTCTCGTCCGCGCCCACCAACGGGACCAGCACCCTGGAGACCCCGGGCACTGATGCCCCCCGTCCCGAAAATGCAGTTTCAGATGCCTCGCCGCTGGTCCTCCCCTCCACGGCGCGCGAGGCCGTTGCCGGTGCCAAGGCACCGGCGGTCGAGGGGTTCGACACGCCGCCTCCCCCGCGTGATCGGACCCCTCGGCCAGAGGCGGGGCACAGCGCTCCTGTGTTCCCCAGCGCCGCAGCGATTGAAGCCGCGAAAGGTGCGATCCGCCCCGCAGCCAGGGCCGGTGAACAGCCGATAGCCAGCACCCCGCAGCCCGAGGAACCCAAGTGATGGCCGAGCAACTCAAGTCCGTCATTGATCGGCTGCTTAGCGGATTGCTGGGTGACGCCGAGCACGTCGAAAAGCCCCGCCCCCAGCTGATGGTCGACATGCTGTCCGACTGGCTGCCCTACAGGGTCTATGATCCGGCAACGCGCCTGTACTTCAACGCACGCTCGAAGGGCTTTGTCCTCTCGGTCACGCCGCTGATCGGCGCGGACGAGCGCACAGGAGAAATCCTCGGGCAATTCTTCTCGGAAGGCTTACCAGCGGGCGCGTGCCTTCAGGTGCTCCACCTTGCAAGCCCGCGCATCAGCAGAATCATCGCCCCGTGGTTTGCGCCACGGTACATGCAGGGCGGGGTCTATGAGGCGATTGCCCGTCACCGCGCGCGGCGGCTCTATTCGCTCGTCTGGGAGTCCGGCTCTGCGGACGCACCCTTTCATGCGCGGCATCACCAGGTCATCGTCTCGGTCGGCGTGCCATCATCGAAGGCGGTCAGCAACGAGGATCTCAAACAGACCCGCGAGGGGCTGGTGGCGATGCTCAAGTCGCTCAACCTCGGCGTGGTCGAAGTCGGGCCCGAAGCGCTCATCGCGGTGATCGATGATCTGACCTCGCCCACCACGGCGCCGCAGGATGATGCGGTGCCCTACAACCCGAACGATCCGATCGCCTCCCAGGCGATCCGCCACGACATCGAACTGGTCGTGGCTGAAGACCGCATGCGCCTGGTGACCGAGCGGTTCCGGCCCACTGGCAAGGTCAATGACGGCGTGCCCGAGATCGGGACCGTCTATCCCGATGCATTCGATGTCCGGCATTTTGCCGTCCGCAACATGCCATCGCGCTGGGCCCCTTGGGAATGCGCGCGGCTGATCGGCGACCTGTTCACCGACAAGCTGCGCTTCCCGTGCCCGGCCGCCACCATGCTCTGCCTTGTCTACCCTGACCAGGAGGCGGCGTCGGCCAAGGCCGGCTTCAAATTCATGCGCACGACCAGCCTCGCCGGAACCCGCAGCGCCCGGTTCCTGCCGCGGATCGGCGAACAGGCCGCCGAGTGGCAACATGTTCAGGCCGAGCTCCAGGAAGGCCGCCGCCTCGTGCGGGTGTTCTACGGCGTGACGACCTATTCGCCGCTCGGCCAGGGCGACCGCCACGAACGCGCGATCAAGTCGATCTACAAGGCGGCGGGCTGGGATCTCACCGACGAACGCTATCTGCAGATCCAGGGGCTGCTCGTCGCCATGCCGCTGACGCTAGCCGACGGGCTCGGTGCCGACATGGAGCGGCTGAAGCGGTTCAAGACCGTCCTGTCGACGACCGCGGCCAACATTGCGCCGATGCAGGGTGAGTATCTCGGCAGCGCCCACCCTCACCTGCTGTTCGTCGGTCGGCGCGGCCAGCCCTTCTTCTGGTCGCCGTTCGAGAACGAGGCCGGCAACCACAATGTCGCGATCTGCGGCAAGTCGGGATCGGGCAAGTCGGTGCTGCTCCAGGAGATGTGCGCCGCGCTGCGCGGCGCCGGCGCGCAGGTGGTCGTGATGGATGATGGCCGCAGCTTCGAGCACTCGGTCAAGCTGCAGGGCGGCCGTTTTGTCGAGTTCACGATGAAAGCAGGGTTCTGCCTCAACCCATTCTCGATGATCGACGCAGCCCGCGCCGCCGAGGACGAAGATTATCGCCTCGACTGCTTCGGGATGATCAAGGCGATCGTCGGGCAAATGGCCCGCCACAGCGCGAAACTGACTGATACCGAGCGCGGGCTGATCGACCGGGCGGTCAACCTCGTCTGGACGGAACATGGCGCGGCTGCGACGGTCACCACCGTCGGCGAGATGCTGGCCAGTCTCGGCCATGACACGGCCGCAGACATTGCGACTGCGCTTGCCCCTTACATGGCTGGCGGAACCTACGGTGCCTTCTTCGAGGGCCAGGCCAGTCTCGACCTCGATGCAGACTTCACCGTCTTCGAGATGTCCGACCTCGCGAGCCGGGAGGATCTACGCAGCGTGGTGCTCTCCGCGATCATGTTCATGACCAGCCAGGCGATGACGCGCAGCCCAAGGTCGCTGCGCAAGCTGCTACTGATCGATGAAGCATGGTCGATGCTGAAGGGCGGCTCGATGGGTGAGTTCGTCGAAACCTATGCCCGCACCTGCCGGAAATATGGCGGGGCGCTTGCGACAGCCACCCAGTCGCTCAACGACTACTACAAGTCCGACGGGGCGACGGCAGCGCTGGAGAACAGCGACTGGATGCTGATCCTTCAGCAGAAGCCGGAGACGATCGCCGATTTCAAGGCGAGCAAACGCCTCGATATGGACGATCGCACCGAGACGCTGATCCGCAGCCTCAAGCGCTCCGGGAGCGACTATTCCGAGGTGTTCATCAAGGGGCCGGAGACCGAGGCGATCGGACGGCTCGTGCTCGACGACTATTCGGCAACGCTCTTCTCGAGTTCGCCCCAGACCTTCGCCGACATCGATGCCGAGATCGCCCGCGGCCACCAGCTCGCCGATGCCATCGAGCGCATCGCTCATCCCAATCGCTGACACCTCTTCATCAAAGGATTCCGAAACTCATGCCTCTCCACCTCGTCACCCCGTTCGACCGGACGGATGCGCCCGAAGACGAACAGCCCCTATTCCCGTCGGTGCCGACCTGGCGCTCGCGCATCGCCGATGGCTGCTACATCGTGCTGCGCGGTAGTCTGTTTCTGGGCTCGTCCTATCTGATGGCGCTGGGCCTGCCGCTGCTCTTCTTCCTGCTTCTATCGGGCGGCAATCCCGATGCCTTCTTCGCCCATGTCGCCAATCTCGGTGATCGCTTCCTGGCGGCCGACCTCGCGCGGCGCGTGACCTTCCTCGATCAGTGCAAGTTCGTCCTGATCGGTCTCGCCACGCTCGTCGTCGTGTGGCGCATGCCGCGCTTCATCCATGATCTCGACCGCGAACTCTCGGGAGAAAAGCTGTGAAGAACATTCTGGCAACATCCAACCTTCGCAGGCGGCTGGCATCGATCGATTTCACCGCTGTCGTGCTCGGCGTCGGCATGATCGGTCAGGTGCTGTGGGGTGTCTGGACGACCGAAAAGCTGCTCACCCTGGAGAAGCGTGAGGTCGTCACGGTCCAGCTGAGCCGGATCATGGGCGACTTCATCGAAGCCGAAGCACGAGCTGGTCGTCCGCCAGAAGAAACGAAGATGCGCGTCCAGGCCTACCTCAAGGCTGTGGAAGCCTCGGTGCAGCAGCTTGGACGCGAGGGCCGGACGGTCCTCGTTGCCGAAGCCGTAGTGGCCGGGAGCACGCCGGACCTGACGCAATCTGTGCGCGCCGATGTTGTGCGCCGGATGGGAGCCATTCCCGATGCTGCCCGCTGATCGCCTGATCCGCTCTGCGTCCGCGCGCCGTCTCGTGCTTTGGGGCGGGCTTGGCGCCGGGGCGCTGGCACTCTCCTCGCTCGCCGCCTTCGCTCAGGGCCACGCGCTCATGATCAACGTGAGCCCCAGCCTGCCCTACTGGGCCCTCTGGGTGACGCGCGGGGCGGCCGTGCACCGCGGGGATATCATCCTTTTCGATCCGCCCGCTTCGTCGTTGCTGGTGAAGCATTTCGGAGCGGCGCCGAAACCGTTCGGTAAGCGGGTGAGCGGCGTGCCGGGCGACATCGTCACCGAGCAAAACCGCACCTACTTCGTCAACGGGCAGGCTGTCGCCAAGGCCAAGCTCACGAGCCGCCTTGGTGAACCCCTCGCGCTCGGCCCGACGGGCCGCGTTCCGAAAGGCTGCTATTTCGTCACAAGCGAACACAAGGACGGTTTCGACAGCCGCTACGCCGCAATCGGTTGGATTTGCTTCCCACGCATTCTCGGGGTCGGGAGGCCGATCCTGTGAGGCTCCTCACCTTCCCCATATGCGCCACTGCGCTGGCGCTGGCCATAGCGCCAGAGGCAATGGCTCGCGATTACGGTCAGCACGGCACGGTCTGGCCAGTCATCGAACCGGACCTGCTGCAGCAGATCCATGCCAGGCTTACGCAGCTCGAGAAGACCGGCGAGACCGCCCGCCTCAATGAGGAGCTGAAGCGGCGAACGATCGCCCGGGTCAACCGGCCTGAGCCTGTCGCAGGTCTCTCCCTCGCTCCGGCAACACGCAGCTGGCGTTTCGATCCGACGATCACCGTCGAGCGCGATATCGCCGACGATAAGGGCCGCGTCATCATTGCCGCAGGCACTCGGGTCAATCCGCTCGATACCGTGCCGCTGCGGGCTCCCCTCGTCTTCCTCGATGGCGACGACACGGCACAGCTCGCCTGGGCCACTCGTCGCTATGCCAGCACAAAGGCCAAGCTCATCCTCGTGCGGGGTGCGCCGCTCGAACTCATGAAAGCCCGCCAGCGGCGCTTCTACTTCGACCAAGGCGGCACGCTGGTGAAGCACTTCGGCATTCGGGCGGTGCCGGCAACCGTCGAGCAGCAGGGCCGCGCGCTTCTCATCACCGAACAGCCGGTGCCTCCCAAGGAGCGTGCGCCATCATGAGCAGGAAAAATCGCCTTTTGTCGTGGCTCTGCGGAGCACTTCTGCTCGCCAGTCTGAGCATCTTCTCCAGCGCCCCGGCCCAGGCAGCGGCCGGTCCCGGCCGCTGCACCGGCAAGTTTGTCAATCCGATCACGGACATCTGCTGGTCGTGCCTGTTTCCGATCTCGATTGGGGGCTTGAAGATCTGGCCGTCGAGCCGGCCGGACACCAACAATCCCGCTCTGCCGGTGTGCCTGTGCGGGCTGCGGCCCGGGATTGCCATGGGGTTCTGGGAACCGGTCCGGCTCGCCGATGTCAGCATGAAGCCGTGGTGCTTCGTCAATCTGGGCGGAATGAAGCTCGATCCTGGGTTCGACATCGGCTTCAAGTCGATGGCCGGGCCGTCCGCGGTCGGCGGTAATACCCAGTACAACTCGCAGTGGCATGTCCATTGGTATGCCTATCCGCTGATCTACTGGATGGAGATCGTTGCCGACTTCCTGTGCCTCGAGTCCGGCTCGATCGACATCCTCTACATCACCGAGATCGATCCGCTCTGGCAGGACAGCGAACTCACCGCGATCATCAACCCCGAGGCGGTCCTGTTCGCCAATCCGCTGGCGCTTGCGGCCTGCGCGGCCGACTGCGTGGCGGCAACGGCTAAGCTGCCGACCGATGAACTGTTCTGGTGCGCGGGCTGTCAGGGCACGATGTATCCGCTTAACGGCAATGTCTCGGCGACCATTGGCCATGTCCAAGCCTCGCGGCTCGCGCTCGCCCGCTTCTCCTACAAGCTCCACCGCGAGCTCGTCGCCTGGGGGACGATGGGGAGCAAGGGGCTTTGCGGCAAGTACCTGATGCCGGTGATGCGCAAGCAGCAATACCGCTTCCAGGCCACCAATCCCAATCCGCAGACCAAGGGCCGCTACGCCTGCGCGCCCATTGGTGCCTCCACCACCTTCATGTCGGCAGGCCAGGTCTATCCCGCCATTGGCGAGGACATGGGCTATCTGGTCTGGCGCAAGCGGAACTGCTGCGCACTATGAAAACCATTCCTCATCTCATTGTGATCGCCTCGCTTTCGAGCCTTGCCGCTTTCGCTGGCGCGTCGGCGCAGACGGCCGAACCGGACCTTGATGTGGCGGCCATCCGGGCACGCGCCAGCGCTGGCGCCAGTGATGCCGACGCGCTCTCTGCCAATGCTCGCGCAAGGGCCGAGGCGCTGGCGCGGGAGGCCAGGACAAGCGCCAGCGAGGCCGAGGCGCACGCTCGCCGCTTCACCCGTGAGGCTGCCGCCAGTGCTAAGCATGATCCGGCCAGCACCTTCGACTTTGACCGGATGGTTGCCGATGCCGGCACCATGACCAGCGAAGGCATGGGCGATGCGCCAAGGTTCATAGCCTTTGCTTCGCTCTCGATGCCGCCGGCGGCGTTGCGGGCGATGATCGACGACGTGGCCAAGGCTGGCGGTATCGTCGCCCTGCGCGGTCTGCCTGGCAACAGCGCCAAGGCTCTGACGGACGCATTGGCAAAAGTCGCAAAGCCCGGCGAGCAGCTGGACGGCGTCGGTATCGACCCGCGGCTTTTCCGTGCTTTCGGGATCGAGACCGTACCCACCTACGTCGTCACCAGCAGCGACTTCGATCTGTGCGACGGGTTCGATTGTCGAACGCAGGTCCCGCCCCACGACCGGATGAGCGGCAATGTCAGCGCAGCCTACGCGCTTGAGACCTTCGCGCGCGGCGGCGGCCCCGGCGCTTTGCTTGCGGCCCAGCACCTCGCCCGTCTTGAAAGGCAGGATCCATGACACGACCAATCCTCTCTCTCACGGGCGTGTGCACGCTCCTGCTCACCCTTGCCGGACCGCTTCACGCCCAGACAACAACCGATGCTGCCAAGGCGGACGGCAAGGCTTTCGGGCGAGACAAGGCGGCATCCGCGCAAAGTGCGGCAACCACAAATCCGGATGCCAGTCGCATCCCCAATTTCGGCGGCACACCAAGTCAGTCGGGCTATTTCGACGATCCCGACCGGATGAGCCGCGAAGCGGCGAGCCAGGCCACGACCAATACCGGTTATAAGGCCATGCGGGACTCGATGGACCGGCGGGCCCGGTTTGCGCCGCAGGATCTCGATGCGACGATCGCGCGCAGCAATGTGATCAGCGAAGATCCCCTCGCCTATACGAGCGGGATGGCGATTGGCGGCTCGCAGGGACGGTGCGTGCCGCTGCCGCCGGCCAGCGGAACTGCAGCACGCTACAGGGCGACCTGCAACGTCGGCTACACCGCCAGCCAAGAAACCCGGACCTGCCCCGTGACATTGACCGCACGGGTCGAGCAACGCCAAGTCTACGGCTACTACTGCGTGGGCGGCAGCGGGGTCGACCCGACTTCGGTCTACAACTGCAACCGCTACCCAGCGCCGCAATGCACGGTCACGCAGTCCTATCCGATCAACCTGTGCGATCCCTACTTCGGGATCTACTGGGGCTGCAACTCTGGCGACCTCAGGGTTGACCTCGTCAGTTGTACCGCGCCGGTCGATGGCGCCACACCCTATACGGTGACGGGCGAGAACGTCGTAACCACCACGCGCGATGAGAGCCAATGCGCCGGCCTCGCGGCCGACAGCGCGTGCCAGCAAGACACCGAGACGTGCACCGACAGCGATCCGGTAACCCGCATTGTCGATGGCATCGCCGTGACGCAGCCTTGCTGGGCATGGAGCCGTAGTTACAGCTGCGCGCAGTTTACCGAGGCTCAGGACTGCCAGACACTTGAAGACACCCCGGGCTGCAAGCTCGTGCGCGAAGACTGTCTCGCTGGCGAGCCCTGCCGCACCTGGGAGCGGGTCTATGATTGCCCGGTTCCGGACCAGCCCGCGAACAGCAATCAGTTCATTTGCGATGGCGATGTCTACTGCATCGATGGCTCGTGCGAGACCATCCAGCGCGAAGCCAATGACGAGTTCAAGGACGCGGTTGTCGCGTTGAACGCGATGAATCAGGCCCGCCGCGAATTCGATCCAGACAATCTAACCCTGTTCAAGGGGACCCGCGAAAGCTGCTCGTCGAAGGTGTTCGGCATTCTCAATTGCTGCAAGGGCAAGGGCTTTCCGCTTATCCCGGGCATCCAGCTGCTCGTAGCGCTGGGCTGCAGCCGCGAGGAGATGCTGCTGCATCAGAAGGATGCGCAGGGCCTGTGCGCCTACGTCGGCACTTATTGCTCATCCTCCTTCCTTGGTGTGTGCCTGACCAAGCGCAAGGTCTACTGCTGCTTTGAATCCAAGCTCTCGCGGATCCTGCAGGAACAAGGCCGCCAGCAGCTGAACAAGCCCTGGGGCAAGCCGAAGACCGAGCAATGCTCCGGGTTCACCATCGACGAGTTCGCCCGGCTTGATCTGAGCCGAATGGACTTCAGCGAAGTCTATGCCGAGTTCACCGACGCCGCCCGCTTGCCTGACGAACTGCAGGCCACCCAGGAAATCCAACAGAAGATCGAGGACTATTATGCCAGTGCACGCCAGTAAGGCCGCGTGGCGGCTGCTTGCCGCCTGCGCGATTGCCAATGCCGCTTGCGGCCTTCCGCCCGCAAACGCGCAGATGACAACCACCCAGACCGATGCGCTGCCACGCGCCGAGACGAACGAGCGGCAGGACAGCTTCTACTGCGCGGAGCGCCGGCTTGGGTACTGGTTCTATTGCAACCGGCCCAAGCCGCCGGAACAGAAGGCACCTGCGCCAGCGGCGAGCGCCACGAGCCAGCTTGACGCGATTACGGCGACCTTGCGGGAGCTCAAGGCCAAGGCGATCCTCGAGCCCACGCCTGCCAATGTGACGGCCTACATCCG
Source organism: Sphingobium sp. CCH11-B1 (assembly GCF_001556865.1). Classification (GTDB taxonomy): domain Bacteria; phylum Pseudomonadota; class Alphaproteobacteria; order Sphingomonadales; family Sphingomonadaceae; genus Sphingobium. The sequence continues at coordinate 22,450 of NZ_LSJY01000116.1, forward strand.
GTTCCAGCGGGCCCAGCTCGACCGTGCGTCGCTCTTCAGCGACGTCTGGCAACGGGCCATCTGGCAGAATCCCGAGCTCGACTACACGCTGCAGCGCCCGGTTTCGACACTCGGCAAGCGCCAGTGGCAGGATTCACGCACCGCGGAACGGAACGCGGCAATGGCCGAGCTCTCCGAGCGCTACGGGCTCTTCTACTTCTTCGCCCAGAGCTGCGGTGCCTGCGAGGTCATGTCGCCGATCGTACAGAGTGTGGCCTCGACCTGGCATATCGCTGTCCGCGCAATTTCGACTGATGGCGGCCCATCGCGGCATTTCCCGAATTACACGGTCGAGACCAACCAGCGCACCCGCATGGGCCTTGAGCCCAAGATTACGCCAGCTGTTGTGCTCTGGGATGCCCTGACCGGCCGCCCCATTCCGATCGGCTACGGCGTGATGAGCGCCGACGAGCTTCAGGACCGGATCTACCTCCTCACATCGAAGGAAGCTGGACGTGACTACTAGGATGAAAAGAGTCGTCGCTGCGATCCTTGCAGCCACCCTTCCTCTCACCAGTGCATCGGCCGACGTCGGCAGTTCAATGGACTCGTTTCTGAACGACGTCGGCGGCGCAGCCAACGTCAACGGGCCGACCGCGTTTCAGGGGCAGTCGGCCGGCTATTACAGCCTGGGCAATGTCTGGACGCGCTTTCCCCAGAAGACGACCAACATTGCCAACCTGCAGCTGCCGCGCGCCCGCGCAGGGTGCGGCGGTATCGACATTTTCGCGGGGTCCTTCAGCTTCATCAACGCGAGCGAGATCGTGGCGATGCTGAAGGCGGTCGCCAACAATGCCGTCGGCTTCGCCTTCAGCCTGGCGATCGACACGGTCTGCCCGGAATGCTCGAAGATCATGCAGGAGTTCAGCCAGAAGGCTCAGCTCATGAACAACCTCAACATCAATTCCTGCGAGATGGCACAAGGATTGGTGGGCGGGATCTGGCCGAAGGGCGACCTTGCCGACAAAGCCGTCTGCGAAGCTATCGGCAACTCCGAAGGCATCTTCACCGACTATGCCGCAGCCAAGCACGGCTGCGGCACCAGGGGGCAGCGTTCGAGCACGACTGCGCAAGGGTCGGGCAAGTATGACGACGTCAATCCCGGCGTGCCGCGAAACTACACCTGGACGATCCTCAAGAAGTCGGCGTTCTTCTCGCCCGGAGGCCGCTTCGACGAAGAGCTCGCCGAATATGCCATGACGCTGTTGGGCACGATCATCTACGTGCCGCCCAAGGACGATGAACCGGGCAAGTTCGTGCCGATCGTTGGCGAAGCCTCGTCGACGCTTGTGACCTCGTTGCTGGATGGCACCACGAATGGCAACGTCCTCATATTCGACTGCGACGAGACGGAGAAGTGCCTCAACCCAGGTTTCAAGTCGCTGAGCCTGCCCGCATCGAAAGCGCTGCGGCCGCGCGTCGCGGCGCTTTCGATGCGGGCAGGCTCAGCGACTTGAAACAGGAACTGCTGCAGGTCGCATCGATCCCGCTCTACAAGATCCTGACCGTCCAGGCGGCCTATGGCCGCGGCATGCCGACCGACGACCGCGAGACCCTGGCCGAGATCGCCAGTGTCGACCTGCTGTTTGCTGTGCTAGACCGCATTGTCAACGAGGCTGGCCGCTCAATGTCGAGCTTCATTGGGGCCGACGAAGCGAAGATCGCCATGTGGCAGAGCCAGGTCAATGTCGTGCGTCAGGCGCTGGCTGACCGGCAGGCCAACACGCATCTCAAGGTCAATGCGGTGCTGCAGATCATCGAGAAGACGGCGTTCATCGAGAACGTGCTGGCTGCCTCGATTGAGGATCAGCGTGCAATAGGCACCCCCTTCGTGGGGTGATCGGCGTGCAAAAAG
>NZ_LSJY01000117.1 GCF_001556865.1 Sphingobium sp. CCH11-B1
AGCCGCTTCGGCAGCCAGATGCGTGCGGTAAGGGCTGTCGGCGAGTTCCGCAGCAGGTACATCGAGCGGGCGGCTCTCGCCGGACGTGGCTTTGCCGGACATGGGTGTGTCGTCGCTGTTCATTGTCCCTCTCCCCGGCGGATGACGATGAGGCGCGCGGTCTCGCCAGGCTTGAGCGTCAATCGGTCGAGCGAGACCGCGAACACGTTGGCGCCGAGGCTGCGGTCGAGGAATGTCCGCTCGTCGAGCGTGGTATCGGCGTTGGCGGCGACCAGATATTCCGAGGCCGATAGCCCCGCGCCCTCGATCGAGACGCGACGCCGTTCGGTGAGTATCGCCGCAGGAAGTCCCGCAAGCACGATCCTGCCGGCGCGCGGTGCGACTTCGGCGAAGCTTGCCGGAACCCGGTCCTGCAGCATGGCGAGCGTGATCGAGACGGCGCGGTCTTCCTCGACCAGCGGACCCATGAGATCGGCGTTGACCTTGGCGCGCTGGATCGATCCCGGCGTGAGCGTCACGGTTTGCGCCGGGATGTCGGACGGCTCGGCATAAAGCGGGTAGATCGCGCCGTTGCAGGCGATGAAAAATTCCGACGGGGTGGTGACGTAGCTGCGCGTCGTCTGGCCCAGATCCTCGGTTTCCTTGACCAGGAACTTGATCCAGGCGTCGGAACCCGCCTTCTCGACCGCGATCGCTTTCTCGGCTGAGAACTTGACATCCTCGATCTCGCCGCCCTCACAGACGACATGGTTGATGTCGCGGTTCGAGAGACGAACCGTGCTGGTCTGGTCGGGATAGGCGACGATCCCCTGCGCCCGGGCAGGCAGGACCGGCGTCAGGATTGCGGTGGCGAGCAGCATCGCCGATAGCGCGCGCAGGGCGCGTCCGTTACCGGAGTTCGGCATCGAATTTTTCCTCGGTGAGTTGGGTGAGCCAGAAGCGGCCATTGTCGATGGCGTAACCGATGTGGAGATTGCCGCGAAACTTGCGGATGACCCCGCCGATGACGCGGACCTTCTCGACCGGCACCACAATGTCGGTCGAGGTCCAGGTGACCGGCTGATCCGGCCTGATATAGGTCGCAATCGAGAGCGTCGGATTGTTCGCGAGCTCGTCGAGAATGGCGTTAAGGCTGTCGCGCAGGCCATTGTAAGCGCTGGGATGCGCGAGGCTCAGCAGTTCCTGGAACTGCTTGTCGGCGCTGTAGGCAGAATAGGTGCCCGAAAGGCTGACCACGTTGCGGGTCATGGTACGCAGGTACGCCGCCGAAGGCGCGTTGCCGGTGACGTAGAGGTCGCCCGATGCCCCGAACGGCACGATCACCGTCCGCTGGTTCTGGTTGGTCGTGTAGATCAGGGTGCCGAGCACCGCGGAGACCCCGAACATGCCGGCGATCGCGAATTTGAGCAGCCGGTTCTCCTCGAACAGGTTGGCCGAACCCTGGAGGTAGCGGTGGAGGCCGAAGCTGGCGGGCTTGTCGGCGAGCGGATCGCTTTCGGATCGGTCGCGTCGCTTGAAGAAAGACATCGTCGGCCTCACTCGAAGAAGCGGGTCTGGGTAGGACCCGGATAATGACGGAAGCGCACCAGCCCCCAGCGCCAGGCGAGGTGGGGCAGGAAACCGCGCGGCTTGCTGCGCTTCCACGGAATGAAAAGGAGAAGGGCGCAGATGAGCACCCAGCCGACCAGCCCGCCGACGATCGCGGCGACGAAGATGGTCGACATGACCAGTACGAACTCGTCCGAGCCGAACCAGAGGATCTGGACCGGGCCGTGCAGATACTGGGGCAGACGCTCGTCCAAAGCCCTTCTCCTCCTGCTTCATGACACCCGTCACCAGGGGTCATTTCCGAAGGCCGACCATCGGCCTCCAGCGTGTCGGGGGTCTCACCGGCGGCGGGTCCACTCAGGCGACCGGCTGACTCCCAAGGGGTTCAGATCACCATCCCGAAGGTCTGCAGGATCGAATCCGACTTGATCAGGGCGACCGCCGCGACGATCGTCGGGATGCCCACCATGATGTTGGAAAACAGTCGCGAGACGCCGAACAGAAAGGCCGCGACGCCGCCGACGAAGCCGAGCGGGCCCTTGACGCCCTTGTTCACGACGATGTCGTAAATGTCGTAGCCGAGATCGCCCGCCGCTGGCGCGGTGAAGGCGTGGGCTCCGCCGCTCACCATGGCCAGGAGGGCCAAAGGGACGCCGACATTGGCGATGGCAACAGCCTGGTTGCCAATCTTCTTGATCATATGCTTATGCTCCATGCTCGTGGAACCTCCCGGGACACTGCCTGCCGGCATCGATGGATGATCGCTGTCGGCCGACGCGCGCGGTGGGCGGCTCCTGACGGGCCGCGTGCGCCGGCATTCCGGTCCGCATGGTCCCGCGAAGGAACTCAGGCGTCCGCCAGATGGGATAGGCGCCTCACTTCGCGGCATTGGCACTCGCCTTGCCGCCATCGAGAAAGGCTTCGAGCTCGGCCTGCTGGAAGCCTGAGACGAGCTTGCCATCGACGATCAGCGTCGGCGTGCCGCCAATGCCGAGCTTGCGGACAATCTCGGCGTCCTCTGCGACCCGTGCCGCACCTGCAGCACATTTTTCGAGGGCTTTGGGGGCGGCGCCGGCGTAGATCGCGCGAAATGCGGCTTCCTTGTCCGCCGAGCACAATATGTGTTCGGCCTTGGCGGCTGCCTGCGGATGGATGCCGCTCACGAAATAGACGAGACGGTGGACCGGTTTGCCTTCAGCGGCCTTGGCCGTCCAGAACTTGTCGAGCGCCCGGCAATAAGGGCAGTCAGGATCGGTGAACTCGATCACATCGGGCGCGCCCGTGGGACCGATCGCCAGCGCCTTGTCCGGATCGATCAGCTTCAGGCGCTTCGCCGTGCTCGCTTCCTGCGTCAGCGCGGTGACGTTGATGCCGTTGCGATCATAGACGGTGGCGAACAGGATATGCTCGCTTGCCGGGGCATAATAGATGATGCGTCCGCCCGCGACCGCCTGATAGATCGTGCCCTTGACCGGCGCGGGGCCGAACTCCTCGAATTGCAGGTTGGTGAAGCTCTGGCGGAGCTGGGCTTGCGCGGCTTCTGCGGCTTCGGTGAGCAGCTTGGTCTCGGTCTTGCCGTCCTGATCGGGTGCGGCCAGTGCTGCAGTGCCGCCCAGGAGTGCCGCGAGGGCGCAGGTGATCAACGGCAGTCGCCGCAGCTTAGCGAATTTCGCCATGGTCATTATCCTTCTGGTTGGAATGGGGGAGTGCCGCCCGATCGATGCGGATGCTGGAGCCCAATGGGATTGAACGGGCCGGGATCGCACCTCGGGGAAAGTCGGGGTTCTGCGGGCCGCGCCGGGTTTCGCAGCGGATTACGAAGCCGCCCTCGCGCTCTACGACAACAAGACGAGGTCGCGGCTGCTGCGCGGTGGGCGTCGGCGTTCCATGCGGGGCGGGATGGGCATTTGCAGTGCTGGCGCCAAGTGCCAGCACTGCAATGCTCAAACCTGTAGATCCCCATAGGAACATGGACTGCCTCCTGCCTGTGAGCGAACAGCCCGGGTAGGGAACCTGACCCGCATCGACTGCGCTGTGTGGCGGCAGGAATGGTGTTTTTGACTTCAAATGAGCAAGGGCCAGGCCATTGTCTTGGCGCTGTGGCTGCGTCATTCTGACAAGCGCCAGCGAGTTACGCTTTTGGTTACTAATTCGTTGTATTTGAGGTCGGCGTCAGGGCCGTCAGGAGGAATGATCGATCGGCTCGACTTGATGGAAAGGGGCGAATCGCGCAGTGGGAAGGGTATCGCGTACCTTCAAACTGAAACTGTCACCCGCCGGGGTCGAGCTATTCCTCGACTGCCATTGCCGGCTCGGCCATCTTGTCAATGAGCTGCTTCCCTTCGGCAATACGCTCTACTGCGCACTCCTCCATCTGGAGTGTGTCGATACGCGTATCATCGCTGACGACCTGAAAACCTTGAGGGAATCCGGCCTGGCCGGCGAAAGGGTTTGTTTTGTAGGCGCGCCGCTCTCGCTGACGGAGGCGACTTCCAGACTCGCAGACCGGCTCGGCCCCGCGGCACAGCGGCGAGGCCCTGCTGCACTCAACTCGCGGCTCTTCATTGTCGCGCTGAAGCAATTTCGTCTGGCATCGCCCGAAGCCATCATGACAGCCTATGACGAGATGCTCGTTCAGGCCGGCGACTGCCTGAAGGTCGGCAAGACATTACGCGTCCGACGATCAGAGCTTTCCCCGATCGGGCAATAATGGCCACAATTGGCGTTGACCAATTGTGTATGAAACACCAATCCTCGACTGTCGTACTGCCGTGGCGGGCCAGATTCAGTAGTCAGGAGTGGGCGATGTCGCACGAAAGCGTGGCATCCGGTCCGGACGAATCTTCGCTTGCCGAAATCAAGCAGATGTCAGGCCGGAGAATAGAGGATGAACGCAGACGCCAGGGACTTACCCAACCCAAACTCGCGAAGCGGGCCGGTCTCAGCGTGAGTTGGATCCGCGAGATCGAGTCCGGCAATCCCAGGACCCGGATTGACGATCATTTGCGCTGCGTGACCGCACTTGGAATGCCGCCCTGTACCATTCTCATCCCCATGCTGTTCAAGGCGCACGGCAAGGCCTTCCCGCCCCAGCTCCTCGCTGGCAATCTTCATGAACTCGAATGTCATTTGCTCGAGTTCATAGTCAACCACACCATCGCCGACATGCGCCGCAGCCTGGGTTCTGACCTGGGCGAAGGATCTGAATCGGCGTTTCCGCAACTGCGCTAGCGAACCCTGACCGAAACGGAGGAATCCGCATTTTTATCACTAATGCGACGCACTAGCATATTTGCACAAGCTCCGTGTAACGGATTTCCGCGCGCATTGACCGTAAGCCCGCCACCAGAATTCAACCATCCCAAGGAGAGCCACACATGCCTGGAAACACGTCGTCTGCAACGAACGCAATGGCATGTGGCGAACCGGTGCTTCAGTGGCTCCTCTCCAGAGTCTCGGGGATCTCCGGCTATTGTCGCCCAAGGCATCGGCGGTGAACGATGGCCGTGATGAACCAAGCTCGACTGCACGGCCCGAACATGTCCTTGCAGGAGCCTATCCGGAAACCGGTGAGCTTGCCCTTCGCGACTCTGGTCTCGCTATCGTCCGTTGGTGGCTCAAGGCGCGGCGTCTGCGTGAGGAGACGTTCGGGCCTGGCCTGTTCGCCGACCCAGCCTGGGATATATTGCTCGACCTCTACAGCGCCGCCGCACGGGGCGAGCGCGTGCCGACATCGAGTCTCGCCCATGCCGCGCGCGTGCCGCACAGCACTGCGATTCGCTGGGTCAAGCTCTTGGCGAAGGCCGGCATAGTGGTCCGGGAGAAGGACCCTCGCGATGGGCGCAGAGTCCTTGTCAGCCTCAGCGGCGCCGCTACTGCATTGATGGAGGGCTATCTCGCACGGCTGAGCCGAGGCGGCGCTGTTCCCGCCGCTATCGTTCCGCAGGCTCCCGCATGATTTATTCGCGGCACCAGTCGTCCCAGACCTATCAGGCTGTTTGTGGGCGATGCCGACGCATTTGCAATTGGTGCCTGAAACGATAATCCGTTGTTCAGTTCTTCTCACCCCATTTCTCATCGGAAGGATATCCATGGAAGCGCAGTCGGATCAGGATATCAACCTTCTCACGCTCACTGCCGACATCGTTTCCGCGCACGTCGGCAACAACAGTGTCGCGATCAGCGATTTGGCTAACCTGATTGCCAGCGTCCATGCGTCGCTGGCTGGTCTGGGAACGACAGATGAGCCCGAAACGGTCGCACAGGAACCTGCAATCGCGGTGAAGCGCTCCGTCAAGCCGGACTACATCGTCTGCCTGGAAGACGGGAAGCAACTCAAGATGCTGAAGCGGCATCTGATGACGCACTATCAGATGACACCCCAGCAGTATCGCGCCAAATGGAAGCTGCCCGCCGACTATCCGATGGTCGCCCCGAATTATGCCGAAAAGCGACGCGCGCTGGCCAAGAAGATCGGGCTCGGACGGAAGCCTGGCAAGGTCAAGACTGCGGCAGTCCGAGCGCCAGCTCCTGCCAAGAAGGCCAGCGCGCCGCGCAAGAAGTTATCCCTCGCTGCGGCTAAAGGCTGACTACCCTACCCACTCATTTTCTACAGACCCCAACCCTCGAATGGAGAGCATGTCATGAACAATTCCGACCTCGTTGACCAAATTGCCGCCGCCAATGAGATCACCAAGGCCGATGCCAAAAAGATCGTTGATTCGGTGTTCGGCGCCATTGCGGATGCCGCCGCCAAGGGTGATGAGATCGCGTTGAATGGGTTCGGCAAGTTCAAGGTGAAGCACACGGCTGCACGCGAGGGCCGTAGTCCTGCCACCGGCGAGACGATCAAGATCGCTGCGTCGAAGAAACTGACCTTCTCCGCTGCCAAGGCGGTCAAGGACAAGCTGAACGGGTGATCCCCCTGGTCTGCGTTGTCCGGCAATTCGACTATCTTCAGGCAGTCTCGCGTCATGGGTGCGAGGCCGCTTGCCGATGAGCTTGAGTTGTTTTCGCTGGAGCAATAGCCACTTTTCCGTCAAATTCGCCATCTTAGTGGCTTCAGGCTGGCCAACCTCGTTTTTATCGTTTCGATATATTCGCGCCGAAGTATAGTCCGGGTGCTTCTTGGCCGCTCGACAGGGTTTCTGTTGGAAACCTCTCATGCATGCTGCGTGCTCCGGCGACCTGGTTCCCCATATTTACGCCGGACGATTATTGTTCGGATTGTGTCTGACATATGGTTTCGGGCAATCTCAAGGTCTGCCCGAGTTCGACCATGGAAGGGGAAGGGGAGTCGGGGCAGAAGAAGTGGGCGTCGAGGTGCGCGGTGTCCTGATCAGTCTTTACCGCAGCAAGCAGGCGTCCCAGTGACGCGGTCGGTTCCACCGTATCGGGACAACCGCTGTTCTGATCAGCCAGTGCGCCATAGCCGGCGCTTCTCCGACGAGATCGTAGAAGAAGCCTGTAGGGTGTTCCAGAAGCGAACCGATCGGCAACTGACGCACGAAGACGGCCGCCAGATTCTCGAGAACCTTGTGGGCTTCTTTTCGACCCTGCACGAGTGGGATCATGCGAGCGCCAAGACTGGCCATGAAGATGGACCGGCGATCAGTAAAATTCCCGGATCAGACGACTGATACTGTCGTTGATCGCACGTCGTCGTTATGGTCGAGCAACCGATTTGGTTTGGAAGGCCACATTTCAGCTCGCGCAAGAAGGTTGCTAACGTCATTGATCCTCACCCGTTGATTGAGCCCGTATCGGTTTTCGATACCGTCACCGACGGACTTGTGATGCCGTGGGAGCTTGTCGCCAATCCCGCGCAGTCCCTGAGCGTCGCAAGAGCAATGGCCTGGTGAGTGACGGGCGCGAGGTGCCTGCAACTGGAAGGAAATATCGACATGGCAACGGCGAGGTCGAAAGCTCGGGCGAAGCGCGAAGACATGCAGACGCCCAAGGCGGTCATCTACGCCCGGGTTTCGTCACGCGAGCAAGAGCGCGAGGGCTTTTCGATTCCTGCCCAACTCAAGCTGCTGCGCGAACACGCCGTCGCCAATGGATTCGTCGTCGCAGGTGAATATATTGATGTCGAAACGGCCAAGCAAAGCGGCCGGACCAGCTTTAACGAGATGATCCGGTTCCTGCGAAAGCGCAAAGTGATCAACACTGTTCTGGTCGAGAAAACCGACCGGCTCTACCGCAATCTCAAGGATTGGGTCACGATCGACGAACTGGAAGCCGAGATCCACCTCGTGAAGGAGGGCATTGTCCTGTCGCGGGAATCTCGGTCGTCGGAAAAATTCATGCACGGCATCAAAGTGCTGATGGCGAAGAACTACATCGACAATCTCTCCGAAGAGGTCCGCAAGGGGATGCTGGAAAAGGCAGAGCAAGGCCTTTGGCCGAGCGCCGCGCCGTTCGGATACCGGAACGTCGCTGAACCCGACGGCAAGAAGGTCATCGTGGTCGATCCTGATCAAGGGCCGATCATCGCCCGCATGTTCGAGTGGTATGCTACAGGCAACTATTCCCTGAAGGAAATCGGCGCGATGGCCCGCGGCGCCGGACTTGTCTATCGCAAGAGCGGACGTTCTGTTCCGGTCAGCACCGTGCATAAAATCCTGCGCAGTCGTCTCTATACGGGCGACTTCGAATGGTTGGGCAAGATTTACAAGGGTAGCCATCAAGCTTTGGTCAGCCTCGACCTGTGGCAGTGCGCTCAGGACATTCTCGACGGTAGAAACAATGTCCGCCACGCCAGGACCGGGGGCGGGGTCAAGGATTTTGCATTCACCGGTCTGATCTCGTGTGGGCACTGCGGTTGCGCGCTGACCGCCGAGATTAAGAAGGGCAAATACATCTATTATCATTGCACGGGGTATCACGGGAAATGCCCGGAGCGTTTTGTCCGGGAAGAAGTTCTCGAAGAGCAATTCGCGACCATTCTGGCGCGGTTGCGGTTTGATGAGGACGTGTATGACCTTATCGTCAAGGCGCTTCGCGACGGCTACTCCGTTGAGAAACGTGACCACGACGAGGCAGTGGCTCGCCTTCGTGCCGAGATCGACCGGCTACGGAACCGACTGGAAGGCGTTTACGTCGACAAGCTTGATGGGACCGTCAGCGACGACTTCTACCGCCGAATGTCGGTCCAGTGGCGCGACGAGATCGATCGTTGCCAGCGTGACATGACCCGTCATCTGGAGGCGAGTAGCACGTATATGGACGAAGGGGTCGCGCTCCTTACTCTTGCCCGTAAGGCCCACAGGCTGTTCGAATCGAAAGCCTCTGTCGAGAAGCGCAGACTGCTGAATTTCGTACTATCGAACTGCATTTGGCAGTATGGCGATTTGCGAGCGGAATACCGGCAACCATTTGATATGCTTGTTGAAATGTTCAGCCCGCCGCCACCCTCCAATGAGGGCGACGGGGCCGAAATTCCGCAAATTGAGAATTGGTCGGGGAGACAGGATTCGAACCTGCGACATCCTGCTCCCAAAGCAGGCGCGCTACCAGACTGCGCTACTCCCCGGCGCTCGCGGGCCTTAGCGGGGAAGGGATGAGGGCGTCAATCGCGTTTCATCCAAAAGCGCATATGGGACAGGCGGAATGGCTTGCGGGCCGTCAGGACAAGAAAAAGGGCGGGCCGCATGGTGCGACCCGCCCTTTTGAATATTCGCCGAAGCGAAGATTACTTCGCGGCGTTCGCGGCGTTCTCGGCAACGTTCGCAGCGCTGTTGGCGGCGTTCGCGGCGTTGTCAGCAGCGTTGGCGGCATTGACGGCGTTGTCGACAACGTTCTCGACGACAGCGTTCGAAGCGTTCGCGGTCTCGTTGGCCGGCTTCTCACCGCAAGCGGCGAGCGCCATCAGGCTGGCCGAAGCGAAAACAACTGCGATCTTCTTCATTGTATGCGGCTCCCATAGCATTATGCCGCGTCTGGCCCTTCATTTTGAGGCCCTACGCGAGCGACCCGCATTAACGTGTGCGCTGCACAAATCAATGCTTTTCTGCGCCGGTGAAACGATGGAATCACGCGACGGAATGTTGTCTACAATAAAAGTTCAGTTAACGCCCAATGTTTCTGGCGCGTTTGCGACCATGTCCAGCGTGATCGCCCAGGCGGCGACATTCTGGCGCAGTTGTTCCGGATCGACCTTGTCCAGCGTATCGTCCGGCGTGTGGTGCAGGTCGAAATAGCGGGTTCCGTCCTGCTGCAGATCGATCACGGAGACGCCCCCATTGACCAGCGGCGCGATGTCGGCGCCGCCGCCAGCAGCCTGACTGCCCGTGCCGATGCCCAATGGCGCGAGCGCCTGCGCGATCCGGGTGCCAAGGGCCGCATGACCCTGCGGCAGTTTGAAGTCGACGCGCCAGATCCGGTCGGCGCCGAAATCAGACTCCAATGCAAGCGCGTGCTTTTCTGCGCCGTGCGCCTTGAAATAGGCGCGCGCGCCGTCGCCGCCGACTTCCTCCGCTCCGGCCATCAGCACGCGGATCGTGCGGCGCGGCTGGCCGGCCTTCGCGACCTGCAGCGCGGAAGCGGCGGCGATGCCGCAGCCCGTCGCGTCGTCGATGGCGCCGGTGCCCTGATCCCAGCTATCGAGATGGCAGGCGGCGACCACGACGCCTGCCGCCGGATCGCTACCCGGAATTTCGGCGATGACATTGCCCGAAGGCTGATCCTCCAGCATCCTGGAGGTCAGCGTCAGATGCACCCGCACCGGCTTCCCCCGGCCCATGATGCGCGCGAGTTGCTCGGCGTCGGGCACGGACAGCGCAGCCGCCGGGATCGGCGTCGCGCCTTCCGCCCACATCTGGACGCCGGTGTGCGGCACGCGATGATGGTCGGTGCCGATCGAGCGGATGAGGATGGCGATCGCCCCCTTCTTTGATGCGATGCTTGGTCCCTGCCGCCGGGCCGCGCCGAAATAGCCGTAGGAGGAGCCGTCCTGCGTCGCCTTCATCCCGTGATCGACAAACGCGATCTTGCCCCTGAGCGCCGAGGCCGGCGCGGCTTCCAGATCGGCGAGGCTGGGGAAATAGATCACTTCGCCCTCGATCCCCTTCTCGGGCGTCGAGCCGCTGTTGCCGAGCGCCGCGAGCACCAGATTTTGCGGGAAGGGCGAAAGGATCCGCGCTTCGTCGCGCCCGCGCACCCAGACCGGCATCCTATAGGGTTCAGCCCGCACATTGCTGAACCCCAGGGCCTTGAGCTTCACCACTGCCCAGTCGCGGGCACGCGCTTCCTGCGGCGTGCCGGCGGGACGGGGCCCCACCTCGGTCGTCAGCCCCTCGGTAAAGGCATAGGCGACATCATCGCGCAGGGCAGCGTCGCGAATCGCATCGCTGCGCGCCGGTGCGGCGTGAACGGCGGTAGATGCTGCCAAGGGCGAGGGCGGCCAGCGTGCCCGATCGGATTTTCTGCATGGCTTGAGGGGTAGCGGCGCAGCCCCCATTTGCCAATATGTTCCGCGTCCGCTAACCCGGCGCGAATTTTCGACCCGACTTTCCCTACCTGACTTTCGGAGCTGCGCGCACCCATGTCCGCCTCATCGCAATATGCCTATGTCATGAAGAACATGACGAAGAGCTTCCCCGGCGCCCAGAAGCCGGTGCTCTCCAACATCAACCTGCAATTCTACCGTGGCGCCAAGATCGGCATCGTCGGCCCCAATGGCGCGGGCAAGTCCACGCTCATGAAGATCATGGGCGGCATCGACACGGATTTCACCGGCGAAGCCTGGCCGGGCGAGAATATCACGGTCGGCTATCTGCCGCAGGAGCCGCAACTGGACCCGACCAAGACCGTGCTGGAGAACGTGAAGGACGGCGCACGGGAGATGGCGGACAAGCTGGATCGTTTCAACGAGATCAGCATGATCATGGCCGATCCGCCGGAGGACGTGGATTTCGACGCGCTGATGGAGGAAATGGGCACGCTGCAGGAGGCGATCGACGCCGCTGACGGCTGGACGCTCGACAACCAGCTCGAAATCGCGATGGAGGCCCTGCGCTGCCCACCGTCGGATTGGTCGGTGGAAAATCTGTCGGGCGGCGAGAAGCGCCGCATCGCGCTCACCCGCCTGCTGATCCAGAAGCCCGACATCCTGCTGCTCGACGAGCCGACCAACCATCTGGACGCGGAAAGCGTGACCTGGCTGGAGAACCACCTGAAGGAATATGCGGGTGCGGTGCTCATGATCACCCATGACCGCTATTTCCTCGACAATGTGGTGGGCTGGATCCTCGAACTCGATCGCGGCAAATATTTCCCTTACGAAGGCAATTACTCCACCTATCTGGAGAAGAAAGCGCAGCGGCTGGAGCAGGAAGCGCGCGAGGAATCGGGTCGGCAGAAGGCGATCAAGGACGAGCTGGAGTGGATCCGGCAGGGGCCAAAGGGCCGCCAGACCAAGTCGAAAGCCCGTATCGCCAAGTTCGAGCAACTGGTTGCGAGCCAGGAAAACCGCACGCCGGGCAAGGCCCAGATCGTCATCCAGGTGCCCGAGCGGCTGGGCGGCAAGGTGATCGAGGCGAAGAACATCAGCAAGGCCTATGGCGACAAGCTGTTGTTCGAAAATCTGTCCTTCATGCTGCCGCCCGGCGGTATCGTGGGCGTGATCGGGCCGAACGGCGCAGGCAAGTCGACCCTGTTCAAGCTCATCACGGGCCAAGAAACCCCGGATTCGGGCGAGATCGACATCGGTTCGACGGTGCGCCTGGGCTATGTCGACCAGAGCCGCGATCATCTCGATCCCAGCAAGAATGTCTGGGAAGAAGTCTCGGACGGCCTGGATTATGTGAAGGTCAACGGCCACGACATGTCGACCCGTGCCTATGTCGGCGCGTTCAACTTCAAGGGGCAGGACCAGCAAAAGAATGTCGGCAAGCTGTCGGGTGGCGAGCGCAACCGCGTCCACATCGCCAAGATGCTGAAGAAGGGCGGCAACGTCCTGCTGCTCGACGAACCGACCAACGACCTTGACGTCGAGACGCTGGCGGCGCTGGAGGAAGCCATAGAGAATTTCGCAGGCTGCGCCGTGGTCATCAGCCACGACCGCTTCTTCCTCGATCGTCTGGCAACCCATATCCTGGCGTTCGAGGGCGACAGCCATGTCGAATGGTTTGAGGGCAATTTCGAAATGTACGAAGAGGATAAGCGTCGTCGCCTGGGCGATGCCGCCGATCGGCCCACCCGTCTCGCCTATAAGAAACTGACGCGCTGAGGCGCTTTTCAGGATGGTTGCAATATTTGCAACTGCGAAAATTTATTTCGCACTTGCGATGGTGGCGCTAACATTTCATAACGACAGCGCCTTTCAGGCATCCTCTCCTAAAAACTTTCAGGCCGGTCCCCAAGGGATCGGCCTTTTTTTGGTCTCCCGATGCCCGCTGAAATGCGGACCGGACACTGTTTCGGCGGAGCGCCAAGCGCGGCGTTGGTGAGAAAGTCATGGTCGGTCAGCGATTCGAGGAAGGCGAGAAGTGCGGGCATCTCCACGTCGGCCAACTGCTGGGCGGCGTGGCGGCGGATGGCGGCTTCCATCGAGGGGCTTTGCCCGTCGTGCAGCCACGGCCCGGTCACCGCGACGTTGCGCAGGGATGGCGTGCGGAACCGCTCGGGCGGGGGTTCGAATCCTGGCGGAAGAGGCTTGCCGCCATAGGCGCTGCCGTCCGCCTCGCTCGGCGCGGCCGTGCCGACATAATGGACCTGGCCATCCGTGAAATCCGCGCCGCTGTGGCAGGCCGCGCAGCCTGACGCCGCGAATTGCGCAGCACCCTTTCGCGCGAGCGGCGACAGGGCGTTCCGGTCGTAGGCGCTGCCGAAGGAGATCAGGGTCCGCTGGAATGCGGCGAGCGCGGCTGTCACCCGGTCGTAACGCATCGCGCCTCGATCGCCGGGAAAGGCGCGCGCGAACAGTGCAGGATAACAGGGGTCGGCGTCCAGGCGGCGCGCCATGTCCTTGTCGTCGCCGGCCATGCCCATTTCGACCGGCCTGGTTCCGGTCATCGGAACCATCGCCTGGGCTTCCAATGTCGAAAGGCCAGCTTCCGTCCAGGTGAGGCCGCTGCGCCAGGCGACGTTGGCGAGGCCGGGAACGTTGCGAACGCCGGCCTCGCCGGTCACGCCGACATGCACCGGAAGGCCATCGGCAAAGCCGCGCGCTTGAACATGGCAGTCGGCGCAGGCCATCGTCCCGTCGCGCGACAGTACCCGATCGTAGAAGAGTCGGCGGCCAAGCGCCACCTTCGCCGCGTTCATGTTCGCGCCGGCGGGCAAGGCCGGAGGGGCAACATGGGCGGGAAGGGTG
>NZ_LSJY01000118.1 GCF_001556865.1 Sphingobium sp. CCH11-B1
CTTTTTGCACGCCGATCACCCCACGAAGGGGGTGCCTATTGCACGCTGATCCTCATGCACGGGTTCTGCGTTTCTTCCGAAAGCGCGTGGGAGGGGACGATGCCCCCGACCTCGAGCAGGAGGTTTTCGTGAAGCTGTTCGCTGCGGGCGTTGTCGAACATATCGAAAATCCGCCAGCCTATCTCACCCGATGCGCGCGCAACCTTCTTATTAGCCGTGCGCGTCGCAGGGCGCCGGCACACATCGTCACCTGTCCGATCGACGAGGGTCGGGATGCACCGGCACTTCCCGAGCAGACCTGGAGAATCGAGGAAGGAGACGTCCGGAAGGTCTATCGGCGGACACTGCTGGCCATGCCCCGCAAGACCCGCCGCATCTTCCTGATGCACCGGCTGAAATGCATGACCTATGCGGAGATCTCCGAGCAGGTCGGCATCGGCTACGGTGGCGTCGAATATCATATGACGCGTGCCCTGGCACGGTGCCGCAGGACGGCTTCTGTGCATCGATTGTAGAATGGCTTCCTAGGCTCGCGATTGAGCGCCGCCAGCGGCTCGATCTTGCCACAGTTCTGGAGGGAGAAAGAGGCTCTGCCTCTCTCTCCCTGCAAGATGCCGCTTTGGGGCCGTGGCTCGCTGCGCTGCGCCCGCACCACCCCCGGCACCGGACCTTGCCCCCACTCTCTCCGCCCCTCGCCGGGTCGGCAGGGGTCATGCGCGGCATGACCCACTGCGCGGATTGGAAGGGAGTAACAGCAATGACCCAGAACACCGGCAAGCAAGACCCTCACAGCCGTATCACCGACCGCATCCTGGCCGAGCTTGAACAAGGCACCCGCCCCTGGCTGAAACCGTGGAGCGGCGGCGACATCGCCAAGTCCGGGCAGGCTCGCCCCTTGCGCGCCACCGGCCAGCCCTACCGTGGGATCAACGTGCTTCTCTTGTGGATAGAGGCGCAGGCATCCGGTTTCGTCAGCCCGTCATGGATGACCTACAAGCAGGCGCAAGCCTTGGGCGCGCAGGTGCGCAAGGGGGAGCATGGTGCGACCGTGGTCTATTATGGCGACAGCACCAAGACCGTGCATGACGATGACAGGGAGGAGGATCGGGAACAGGGCTTCCGTTTTCTGAAGACCTATACCGTGTTCAACGTGGCGCAGATCGACGGCTTGCCCGAACGGTTCCATATCATACCGGAGCCCGCGCCGGAGATGGAGCGCATCGAAGCCGCCGAGACATTCTTTGCCAGCATCCCCGCAACCGTGAACCATGGCGGCGACAAGGCCTATTACATCCCATCAGCCGACCGCATCCAGCTTCCACCTTTCGCCGCCTTCCATGATGTCCACGGCTATTACGCCACTAGGGGGCATGAAACTGTCCACTGGACTCGGCACAAGAGCCGCCTTGATCGCTCATTCGGGCGCGAGAAGTGGGGCGATGAAGGGTATGCACGGGAGGAATTAGTGGCGTTATCTGGACAGTCTGCACCGTGCCTGACGCACCATTGAACGGTATGTTCTTGGC
>NZ_LSJY01000012.1 GCF_001556865.1 Sphingobium sp. CCH11-B1
GGAGGGGAGTGGAGAATGACATGCGTTATCTACCCCTTACCGACAGCGACCGGCAGGCGATGCTCTCTGTCATCGGCGCGTCTTCGATCGACGATCTGTTCGTGGACGTCCCCGCCGAAGCGCGGCTGCCCGGCACCATCCCCGGCCTGCCGGACCATGCCAGCGAACTGGCGGTCGAACGCCACATGACCGCGCTCGCCCGCCGGAACCTGTCGGCAGGGGAAGCGCCCTTCTTCCTGGGGGCAGGGGCTTATCGCCACCATGTGCCGGCCAGCGTCGATCATCTGATCCAGCGCGGCGAGTTCCTGACCGCCTACACGCCCTATCAGCCGGAAATCGCGCAGGGCACGCTTCAGGTGCTGTTCGAATTCCAGACGCAGGTCGCGCGCCTGCTGGGCTGCGATGTCGCCAACGCCTCCATGTATGACGGCTCGACCGCCTGCTGGGAAGCGATCGGCATGGCCCGCCGGGTCACGAAGCGCGCAAAGGCGCTGCTGTCGTCGGGCCTTCATCCCCATTATGTCTCGGTCGCCCAGACCATGGCGAAATTCACCGGCGACACGCTGGTGCATGAAGCGCCGACGCTCGATGCCGCCACCGACATCGACGCGCTGATCGCAGGGATCGACAAGGATACGAGCTGCGTCGTCGTCCAATATCCCGACATCCTCGGCCGCATCGCGGACCTGACCCCGCTTGCCGAGGCCGCCCACGCGGCCGGCGCGCTGCTGGTCGCGGTGGTGACGGAGCCGGTCGCGCTGGGGGCGTGTCAAGCGCCGGGCCATATGGGCGCCGACATCGTCGTGGGCGAAGGCCAGTCGATCGGCGTCGGCCTCCAGTTCGGCGGCCCCTATCTCGGCCTTTTCGCGTGCAAGCAGAAATATGTCCGCCAGATGCCGGGTCGCCTGTGCGGAGAGACGGTGGACGCTGCGGGCAAGCGCGGTTTCGTGCTGACGCTTTCCACCCGCGAACAGCATATCCGCCGGGAAAAGGCGACGTCCAACATCTGCACCAATTCGGGTCTCTGCGCGCTCGCGTTCAGCATCCACATGACGCTGCTGGGCGAAAAGGGGCTGCGCCAGCTCGCCGCGCTCAACCATGGGCGCGCCGTCGAAGCGGCCGACCGGCTGGCGAAGGTGCCGGGGGTCACGCTGCTGAACGACATCTTCTTCAACGAATTCACGCTGATCCTGTCGAAGGACGCGCGCGAGACCGTCCGCCGCCTGGCCGACCGGGATGTGCTGGCCGGCGTGTCGCTTGGCCGCCTCTTCCCGCACGCGCCACAACTGGGCCACGGCCTCGTCGTCGCGGTGACGGAGACGGTGACGGCGGAGGATATCGAAAGCTTTGCCAAGGCGCTTGAGGAGGAACTGGCATGACCATGCTCAAGGAAGGCCGTCCCACCACCCCCGCGCCCGTCGCGGACGCGCATATGGCGCCCGGCACCGCCACCGGAAATCGCGCCCTGATGCTGGAGGAGAAGCTGATCTTCGAGATCGGTTCGAACGACACGACCGGCGTGGACTTCGACGCCGCGCCGCCGGTCGCCAGCCGGCTCGGCACTCTCGCCCGTACCGACGCCATCGGCCTTCCCGGCCTGTCGGAGCAGGAGACGGTCCGCCACTATACCCGGCTCAGCCGCCAGAATTACGCCATCGACCTGGGCCTGTTCCCGCTCGGCTCCTGCACGATGAAGCATAATCCGCGCCTCAATGAGAAGATGGCCCGGCTGCCCGGCTTCGCGGACATCCATCCGCTGCAGCCGCAATCGACGGTGCAGGGCGCGCTCGCCGTCATCAACCAGCTTGCCTTCTGGCTGATCGACCTCACCGGCATGCACGGCGTCGCGATGACGCCCAAGGCCGGCGCGCATGGCGAATTGTGCGGGCTGCTGTGCATTCGCGCGGCGCTGGAGGCGCGTGGCGACGCGCGCCAGGTGGTGCTGGTGCCCGAAAGCGCCCATGGCACCAATCCCGCCACGGCGGCCTTCTGCGGCTACAAGGTGGAGGATATTCCCGCCACCCCGGACGGCCGCGTCGATCTGGAAGCGCTGAAGGCGCGCCTCGGACCGGACGTCGCGGCGGTGATGATCACCAATCCCAACACCTGCGGGTTGTTCGAGCGCGACATGAAGGTCATTTCCGATGCGGTCCATGCCGCCGGGGCCTTCGTCTATTGCGACGGCGCGAACTTCAACGCCATCGTCGGCCGGGTGCGCCCCGGCGACCTTGGCGTCGATGCCATGCACATCAACCTGCACAAGACCTTCTCCACCCCCCATGGCGGCGGCGGTCCCGGTTCCGGCCCGGTGGTGCTCAGCGAAGCGCTCGCCCCCTTCGGCCCGCTGCCCTACACCGCGCGCATGGCGGACGGCACGATCCACCTGATCGAGGAGGAGAATGTCGGCGAGGAGATGCCGCAGAGCTTCGGCCGGATGAGCGCCTTCCACGGCCAGATGGGCATGTTCACGCGCGCCTTGACCTATATCCTCAGCCATGGCGCGGACGGCCTGCGGCAGGTGGCGGAGGACGCGGTCCTCAACGCCAACTATATCCTGCGCAGCCTGGACGACGTGCTGGACGCGCCGTTCGGCGGCAGCGGCCCCTGCATGCACGAGGCATTGTTCAGCGACAAGGGACTGGCCGAAGGCTTCACCACGCTCGACATCGCCAAGGGGCTGATCGACGAAGGTTTCCACCCGATGACCATGTATTTTCCGCTGGTGGTCCATGGCGCGATGCTGGTCGAACCGACCGAAACGGAGAGCAAGGCGGCGCTGGACCAGTTCATCCTGGCGCTGCGGAGCCTTGCGGAACGGGCCAAGGCGGGGGACGAGGCGCTGAAGGGCGCGCCCTATCACGCGCCGCGCCGCCGCCTGGACGAAACGCTGGCCGCGCGCAAACCGGTGCTGACCTGGAACGAGCCGGACCTGGCGCAGGCGGCGGAGTGACGCGCCGATGATGCGACGCGAGGGGTGGGGAGGCTGTTCTCCACCCGTCGTCCGCGCGCCTGGCCCCGGTTTCCGCTGTCACGGGGATTGAAAGATCGCCGGTGCCCTGCGATGGCGGGCGGAGCAGTTATGGCGAACCAGCTTTCCTCCCTCGTCACCGCGGAACTCGCCGGCCCGGCCGATCCGCGCGCCGCCGCCATGGCGGGCGCGCTGGCGGCCCGATACCCCAGCGCCGCGCGCGCCGTCCTGTTCTACGGCTCTTGCCTGCGCGAAGCCAATCTCGACGGGCTGATGCTCGATTTCTACCTGATCGTGTCGGATTACCGCGCGGCTTACGGCAAGAGCTGGCTGGCGAGGGCCAACCGCCTGATCCCGCCCAACGTCTTTCCGTTCGAACATCAGGGACTCATCGCCAAATATGCCGTCCTGTCCGAAGCGGACTTCGCGCGGCTGAACGGGCGGCAGGCGGACAATGTCTCGGTCTGGGCGCGTTTCGCCCAGCCTTCGCGCCTGCTTTGGGCGGCGGACGACCTCGCCCGCCGCCGCACGATCACTGCTGTGGCGCAGGCCGCTCCCACGCTGCTTTCGCTCGCGCGGCCGATGGCGCAGGATGCGCAAGACGTGCTCGCCTTATGGAAGACCGGCTTTGGCCTCACTTATGATGCGGAATTGCGCGCGGAAAAGACAGGCCGCTCGCTGTCCATCGTGGACGCCGATCCCGACCGCTACCGCCGGTTCGGACAAGCGGCGCTGGCCGATGGCCTGCCGCCGTCGCCGCCCGACGCCCCCCTTGTCTGGCGCCGGCTCCAGCGCCGGGGCAAGCGATTGTCCGTCCTGCGCCTCGCCAAGGCGAGCTTCACCTATGCCGGGGGAATCGACTATCTTGCCTGGAAGATCAATCGCCATGCCGGCACGAAGATCGCCATACGTCCCTGGCAGCGGCGATGGCCGCTGATCGGCGCGCTCACTCTGCTGCCGCGGCTGTTCCGGAAAGGTGCGATCCGCTGAGCGCCGTCGCCAGCGCCTGACCCAGCGCTGCCAGCGTGTAAGGCTTGCGCAGCACCACATGCCCCTGGAAATCGGCGCTTTCGCCGGTGTCGCCGGTATATCCGGTGACGAACAGCACCGGGATGTGCTGCAACGGGACGGGCAGGCTCTTCACCAGTTCCGGCCCGGTCATGTCGGGCATCAGCACATCGCTGACGATCAGTCCGATGTCGGGATTGTTGGTCAGCAGCCTGATCGCCTTGGACGGATGGTCGCAGGCGATCGGCAGATGGCCCAGTTCGCCCAGCGCCGCCATCGTCTGGTTGAGCACGCGCGGATCGTCCTCCACCACCAGGATGCGCGTGGGCGGATGGCGCACCGGCGTCTGGGCGAACGCCTCCTCCTGCTCGCCGACCGCCGCTTCCCTGGTCGAACGCGGCAAATACAGGTGGACGCTGCTGCCCTTGTCCGGCTCGGATTCGATGCGCACATCGCCTTCGCACTGGCGGACGAAGCCGAAAATCTGGCTGAGGCCAAGGCCCGTGCCCTTGCCCACGGGCTTGGTCGTGAAAAAGGGTTCGAACACCCGCGCCAGCACCTCTGGCGACATGCCGCATCCGTCGTCCGCGACGGTCAGAACGACATAGTCGCCCGCCGCGCAATCGCCCACTTCCCCGGCCTTCAGCGTCGCCTGCGCGGTGGACAGCGTCAATCGCCCGCGTCCCTCCATCGCGTCCCGCGCGTTGACGCACAGGTTCAGGATGGCATTTTCCATCTGGTGCCGGTCGACGAAGATGCGCCAGCCGCCCGCCGCCTGCGCGAACGTGACGATGATCTGGTCGCCGATCGCGCGGTCGATCAGGTCCGCCATGCCGGCCAGCAGCGCATCGGGATCGACCGCGCTGGGCAGCAGCGGTTCGGATCGCGCGAAGGCCAGCAGCCGGCGGGTCAGCGCAGATGCCCGGTTCGCGCCGTCCATGGCATTGTCGAGATGGCGTGTCGCTTCCACCGGCTTCAGCCGCAGGTTGCGCTTGGCCAGTTCGAGACCGCCCACGACCACGGCCAGCATATTGTTGAAATCATGTGCGATTCCGCCCGTAAGCTGGCCCACCGCGTCCATCTTCTGCATCTGGCGCAGATGGTCCTCGGCCGCCGCACGCTCCGCCGACTCGCGCTTGAGCTGTTCATAGGCGATGGACAGTTCGGCCGTGCGCTGCGCCACCGCGGCTTCCAGCCGGTCGGCGCGCTCTGCCTCCGCCTCCGCTGCCTGCCGCGCCTTGCGCCGTTCGCTATAGGCCGCATTGGCGAACCAGGCGGCGAACAGGACACAGATCAGCAGCACCAGCCCCAGCAGGCGGGAGGTGCGGCCGATCGTCTCGGTCCGGTCGCCCGCCAGCGTCACCGCCAGGCTGCGTTCGCGCAGACGGTCATTCTCCGCCTGGATGACCCGGTCGAGCAGGGCGGTGATCCGCCGCACGTCCCGAGACTTGCCGGCTTCGTGGAAGCGCGCGAGCGCCGCCATCTTCTGGTCGTAGGTGGTACGCAGCCCGATCTCGTTCAGCGTCTTGCCGCGTTGCTCGAAGGCGTAGCGCAGCGCCTCGACATTGCCGTTCTGCCAGTCCGACCCGCGCGTGGCGTAACCCAGTGCCTTGAGCTGGCTGCCCGCGCTGCGCCATTCATCCTGGAACAGGCGGCCGGTGTCGGGATCCAGGCTGATGACATAACGCGCCAGCGTCACTTCGGCGCGGGCGGTGCGCGCCTCGAACGCGCGGGCGAGCGCGATGATTTCGAAACTATGCTGCTGTTCGGCCAGCGCCCGCGCATGGTCGCGCGACGCATTGCTGGCAGTGTAGAGCAGAAGACCGAGCGCCCCGACCAGCAGCACGGCAAGCAACAGCGGGACGGACCTTCGCGCGCGGGGGCGCCATCCTTGTTCCGGCTCTGGGTGAAGGTCGGCCATGGACCGTTACACTATCCCAACAAGGGCTTTCGGGAAACAGGGCAGGCGCACCGTCCCTAACATGCCTTATCCAGCCTGAGCCTTCAGCCGATCGCGCCGGTCGCCTTGCCCGCCGCCTCGAACATGCCGATGATCTGTTCGACTTGCTCATCGCTATGTTCCGCGCACAGCGAACAGCGCAGCAGGAAGGTGCCGGCCGGCGTTGCGGGCGGGCGCGCCATGTTGACGTAGAGGCCCAGTTCCAGCAGCGTCTGCCACATCGCGACGGCTTGTGCCTGGTCGGTCAGGATGACCGCGATGATCGCCGACTGCGGCGTTTCCGTCCCCAGCTTGAAGCCAAGGTCGATGAGGCCCTTGTGCAGCCGCCGGCTGTTCTTCCACAGGTGCGCGCGCTTGTCGCCCGCATGCATCAGCTTGCGGATGCTCGTCGCGGCGGTGGCGACGACGCTGGGCGGCAAGGACGCGGTGAAGACATAGGGGCGGCAGACGAGGCGCAATATCTCGAACTTGGGGTGGTTCGATACGCAAAAGCCGCCAACGGTTCCGACCGACTTGGAGAAGGTGCCGACGACGAAGTCGACATCCCCCTCGACGCCCTGCTCCTCGTAAACGCCGCGGCCGTTCGCGCCGAAGAAGCCCATGCCGTGCGCTTCGTCCACCAGGATCATGCAATTGGCATGCTTGCGCACCGCCGCGACCATGGCGGGCAGGGGGGCGACGTCGCCCAGCATCGAATAGACGCCCTCCAGCACCACCAGCTTCAGCGCGTCGGCGGGAAGGCGGCTCAGCCGCTTGTCCAGATCCTCGACGCTGTTGTGGCGGAACCGCACGATCTCCGCGTCACCCAGGAAGCAGCCGTCATAGATGGAGGCGTGGCTGTCGGCGTCGAGCACGACATAGTCGCCCCTGCCGGCCAGCGTGGAAATGACGCCCAGGTTCGCCTGATAACCGGTCGAAAAGACCATGGCCGACGACGTGCCGTAAAATTCCTTGAGCGCGTCCTCGACTTGCCGGTGCCCCTGATAGGTGCCGTTGAGCAAGCGGCTGCCGGTGGTGCCCGCGCCAAAATCGTCCAGCGCCTTCTTGCCGGCCGCCACCACGTCCGGGTCGAACGTCATGCCCATATAGTTATAGGTGCCCAGCAGGATCGTATCCTTGCCCTTGATGACCGCCTGGGTGGGGGACTTGACCTCATCCATGACGATGGCGAAGGGATCGCGCACGCCCGTCGCCAACAGCGCCTCGCGCTCCGTGATCAGGGCATCGAATTTGGAGAACAGGTCGCGCGCGGCCGGTGTTTCGGCGGGGGTGTGCGCGTCGTTCGCGGTTGCGGCTGCTTCGGTCATATATCTATCCCTCAACCCGTTCGTGCTGAATAGGGACTGAGCATGGCGAAGGCCCGTATCGAAGCATTCGCGCCGGCCCCGTCCTTCGATACGCCGTTTCGACTTCGCTCAACGGCTACTCAGGACGAACGGTGTTTTGCAATCAGGCGGCCTTGAGCTTCGCCACCGCGTCGACCAGCTGGCCCACGGTCTCGATCTCGGCCTGCATGTTCATGGTGATGATGATGTCGAACTCATCCTCGATGGCCGCGACGAAATCCATCACCGTCAGGCTGTCCCATTCCAGATCGCCGGCGAAGCTGGTCTCTTCGGCAAGGTCGATCCCCTTCTTGTTGAAGGGTTCGATCTGGGCGGCGACGCTATCGAAAATTGCGCTGCGATCCGTCATTATCGTGAAAATCTTTCCGTCAAAGCGCGGCTTTTGCCGCCTCTCCCTGCCCTTTGGCAAGTGAATAAGGCGTCAATCGGGCAGCATCGCGCCCGAATATGTGGGCCGTGCCGCCGCGTCAGCGGAAATTATCGGCATAGGCCTGGATCTTCAACGTCTTGGGCGGGGTCGGGATGATCGCGTACGCGATGCCATACTTTTCCGCGTAGGCGACCGCCGCCTGCTGCGAGGGGAAGGTCAGCTTCACCTGGCTTTGCGTATCGCCGGACCCGGTCCAGCCGGTGAGCGGATCGGGCTTGCGCGGCTCGCTCTGCACGAAGTCCAGCACCCATTTATGGGTCAGCGCCTTGCCCGATTGCATCGCGTTCTTCTGGATCTGGTAAATGCGCGCGGTCATCGCGGGAGACTCCGGGTAAATCTTTGTGCTGCGTTGCACCAGCGTTCGCCGCCAAGTCAAGACTTGGGCGCGCCATGGCGCCGGGCGTCGGCGTTTTTGGTGCGCAGCGTGGCGCTGGCTGACGCGGGATCGTCGGGCCAGGGATGGCGGGGATAACGCCCGCGCATCTCCTTCGCCACGTCGCGCCAGTTGCCCGCCCAGAAACCGGGCAGGTCGCGCGTGGTCTGGATCGGTCGTCCCGCGGGCGATGTCAGCGACAGGACCAGCGGGATGCGCTGGCTCCCCACGGTCGGATGCTCCGCCAGGCCGAACAGCGCCTGCACGCGCAATTCGACGCGCGGTCCGCCCTCGGCCGCATAGTCGATGGCGTGACTGCTGCCGGCGGGCGACCGGAAATCGGGCGGCGCAAGCCGGTCGAGCTGGCTCTTCCCTTCCCATCCGATCAGCCCGTCCAGCACGCCCGAAAGCTGCGACCGATCGATGTCGGACAGCCGCCTTTTGCCCGACAGCAGGGGCGGCAGCCATTCGTCCAGCCTTTCCATCAACGCCGCGTCCGACAGCGCTTCTACGCCCGCGAAGCCTGCTCGCATGCGCAGCGATTGCGCGGCTTCCGACCAGGGCAGCAGGTCGAGGCCGCCCTGCCGCACGCCGCTCGCCAGGGCCGCGACAACAGCGTCGGGATCGGGCCGGTCGTCCGATCCGCTGGACAGTCTGACAGCGCCTATCCGCCGCTCCCGCAACGCTTCTATGCCCCCGTTCGCGGCACGGAACCGCACGGTGCGATGTTCCGCGATCCGATCGCCGAACAAAGCGATCACGTCCGTCTCGCTGATCGGCGCGGCCGACAGGATGCGCGCGCCCGCCGCGCTGCCCTGCACCTCGCCCACCGCCAGCCATTCCTCCCGCGCCAGCGGGGACAGCGGATCGAGGCGGAAGCCGCGCCCGCCCACGCTCGCCCAGTCGGCGCCGTCTGCGGACCGGCGCTTCGAGACGCGATCGGGGAAGGCGAGGGCGAGGCAGATCCCTTCTCCCCTTCCCACCGGCAGGAGGGGCCGATCGGAATCGCGCGCCTCCGATCGCCCCTTCCCCCCGGCGGGAAGCGGAACAAGGGTCGCCCACCGCTTCGCCATCGCCCGCGCCGCGTCCGCGCGCTTGCCGCTTTCCCGCCGCCAGCGCTGGCGACGCGCCGTCAGGTCGATGTCCTGCCCGCCGATGCCGCGCTCCCCCAGCAGCATGGCCACGTCGGCGGCGACCTGCGCCAGCCCCATCTCGCCCGCGCGCACCAGCATATGCGACAGGCGCGGCGCGAGGGGCAGCTTCGCCAATATGCGCCCATGCGCCGTGATCCGCCCGTCCGCGTCCAGCGCGTCCAGCACCCTCAGCCGCCGCCGGGCTTCCTCGACAGCGGCGCCGGGCGGCGGATCGAGCCAGCGCAGGCTCGCCGGGTCGTTGACGCCCCACAGCGCGCAGTTGAGCAGCAGGCTGGACAGGTCGCTTTCCAATATCTCGGGCGGATCGAATGGCGGCATCCCGGCCGTCGCCGCCGCTTCCCACAGCCGATAGGCGACGCCGGGCCGCTGCCGCGCGGCGCGACCGGCGCGCTGCGTCGCCGCCGCCTGGCTCGCGCGTTCCGTCACCAGCCGCGTGACGCCCGCGGCCCGATCATAGCGCGGCCGCCGCGCCAGGCCGCTGTCCACCACGATCCGCACCCCCTCGATGGTCAGGCTGGTTTCCGCGATCGACGTCGCCAGGATCACCTTGCGCCGGCCTTCCCGCGACGGCCGGATCGCCGCCCGCTGCGCTGCCGGGTCAAGGCTGCCGTGCAGCTTGTGGACTTCCGCCACGCCCTCGACCCGCTCGGCCGTGCGTTCGATCTCCGCCACGCCGGGCAGGAAGGCGAGCAGGTCGCCCTCCGCTTCCTCGGCCAGCGCGCGGCGGATCGCCGCCGCCATCTCATCCTCGATCCGTTTTTCGCTCGCGCGGCCGATGTGGCGCAGTTCCAGCGGCTGGATGCGCCCCTCGCTCTCGATCATCGGCGCGCCGTTCAGCAAGGATGCGAAACGCGCTCCGTCCAGCGTCGCCGACATCGGCACGATCCGCAGGTCCGGCCTCAACGCATCCTGCGCGTCCAGCGCCAATGCCAGCCCAAAATCGCTGTCCAGGCTGCGCTCGTGCACCTCGTCGAACAGCACGGCCGATACGCCCGCCAGTTCCGGGTCATCCTGTATCCGCCGCACGAAAATGCCTTCGGTCAGCACCAGCAGGCGCGTGCGCGCGCTCGTCCGGCTGTCCATCCGCGTCGCGTAGCCGACGGTGCCGCCGGGCTGTTCGCCCATCAGTTCGGCGATCCGTTCCGCCGCCGCGCGCGCGGCCAGTCTGCGGGGCGACAGCAACAGCACCTGCCCGTCGCACCAGGGTTCGTCCAGCAGCGCAGGCGCGACCGCGGTCGTCTTGCCAGCGCCGGGCGGCGCCACCAGTACCGCACTGTGCCTGTCGCGCAGGGCGGCGAGCAATCGGGGCAGCACGGCATGGATCGGCAGGTCGCTCATTCCCCTCCCTTTGCGTCAAAAGACGGTCGCTGCAAGGGCAGGAAATTTCCTTTGTGCGGAAACAGTTGGCTCCCCATACGTTCGGCCGCCTAATGATCCATGTTAAACGCGCCGGTGTCGGGCGTGCGCTTCAAAGGGCAAGGGATAATGGCAAGTCTGCCGGGAGATGCGGCGCGATACCGCACTCTTTTCGAGACGATGGACGAGGGCTTCTGCATTATCGAGTTTCTCGATGGTCCCCATGGCCCATTGAGCGATTATATCCATGTCGAAGCCAACGCCGCCTATGAACGACACGCCGGCATCCCCAATGTCGTGGGCCAGAAGGTCCGCGAAATGGTGCCGGACGAAGCGGAGGGCTGGGTCGAACTCTATGGCGGGGTGCTGCGCACCGGCAAGCCGATCCGCTTCCAGCGCGAGCTGGAGGCGACCGGCCATCATCTCGACATTTCCTCCTTCCGCGTCGGCCCCTTCGAAAATCGCCAGGTTGCCGTGTTGTTCAAGGACATCACCGACCAGATTCGGGTGCAAAAGGCGCTGCACGATCTCAACGAAACGCTCGAAGCCCGCATCGCCGAAGCGCTGGCGGAGCGCGAGGAAGCAGAGACCGCCCTGCGCCAGGCGCAGAAGATGGAGGCGGTCGGCCAGTTGACCGGCGGTCTCGCCCATGATTTCAACAATCTGCTCGCCGGTATCAGCGGCGCGCTGGAAATGATCGGGGTCAGGCTGGCGCAGGGCCGCATGGCCGATGTCGACCGCTATCTGGCGGCGGGGCAGGGGGCCGCCCGCCGCGCGTCGGCGCTGACCCACCGGCTGCTCGCCTTCTCCCGCCGCCAGACGCTCTCGCCCCGGCCGATCGTCGTCAACCGCCTGCTCGGCGATTTTTCCGAACTGGTGCGGCGGACGGTGGGGCCGCAGATATCGGTGGAAACGATCGCGGCGTCGGGCCTCTGGCCCGCGCTGGTGGACGCCAACCAGCTTGAAAACGCGCTGCTCAACCTGTGCATCAACGCCCGCGACGCCATGCCGCATGGCGGGCGGATCACGATCGAGACCGCCAATCGCTGGCTGGACGATCGCATCGCGCGCGAGCATGGCCTGACCCCAGGCCAATATGTCACCATCTGCACCAGCGATACCGGCACCGGCATCGAAAAATCGATCATCGACCGGGTGTTCGATCCCTTCTTCACGACCAAGCCCATCGGGCAGGGGACGGGGCTGGGCCTGTCGATGGTCTATGGCTTCGCGCGGCAGAGCAACGGCCATGTGCGTATCTATTCCGAAGCGGGGCAGGGCACGATGGTCTGCATCTACCTGCCCCGGTATCGCGGGGAGGCGGAAGCGGAGGACATCGTGCCCGCCGGCGACCTTCCCGTCGGCGCTGACGCAGGCGAAACCGTGCTGGTGATCGATGACGAACCGTCGGTGCGGATGCTGGTCTGTGACTCGCTGAGCGATCTTGGCTATCAATGCGTGGAGGCAGGCGACGGTCCCACGGGGCTGCGCATCCTGGAATCGCGCGCGCGCATCGACCTGCTTGTCACTGATGTCGGCCTGCCGGGCGGTCTCAACGGGCGGCAGGTGGCGGATGCCGCGCGCGCGCTGCGCCCTGACCTGCGGATCCTCTTCGTCACCGGCTATGCCGAAAACGCCGTGCTGAACCACGGTCATATCGAACATGGCATGGAAGTGCTGACGAAGCCCTTCGCGGTGGACGAACTGCGGCGCCGGGTGGCGATCCTGCTCCAGTCCGAATGACCAGGGCGCCTAACCGAACAGGTAGAGGTGGACCGGGTTCTTGGGGTCCAGCAGCATTTTGGTCGTCAGCGCCAGCGACATGACGATCAGCAACGGCTTGATGAGGCGCGACCCGAACCGCATGGCGAGGTGCGATCCGATCTGACCGCCCACGATGCTGCCCGCCGCCATCGCAAGGCCCGCGATCCAGATCACGTGCCCACCGGCCAGCATGGTCAGCAGCCCGGCGATGTTGCTCGCGAAATTGGCCGCCTTGGTCTGGGCCGTCGCCCGCAGGATCGACAGGCCGCCCAGCGCCAGAAAGATGGTGGTATAGAAAGCGCCCGCGCCCGGCCCGAAGAAGCCGTCGTAAAAGCCGATCACGCCGATCAGCCCGGACAGGCCGGCCATGCCCACCCGCGCATGGCTGTCGGCGTTGCCCAGCTTTGGCGAGAAGGTGAAATAGGCCGCCATGGCGACCAGCAGCGCCGGCATCAGTCCCGCCAGGATCGACGGATCGACCCGCTGCAACAGCCATGCGCCGCCGACCGACCCGATGAACGCCGCGATCACCGGCCCCTTGTAGGTGGCAAGGTCCATATGCCCGCGCCGGGCATAGGCGATGCACGCCCCGAAAGTGCCGAAACAGCTTTGCAGCTTGTTGGTCGCCACCGCCTGCACCGGCGGCACGCCCGCCGCCATCAGCGCCGGCAGGGTGATGAGGCCCCCGCCGCCCGCCATCGCATCGATGCAGGACGCGGTCAGCGCGGCGGCCATCAGGAAGGCGATGGTTTCAGGGGAAAGGATCATGGGCGAGTTGGCTTCACCCCCTCATCCCGTTCGGGTTGAGCCTGTCGAAGCCCTTGGCTTTCCTGAAAGAGAAAGAATAACCCTTCGGCAAGCGCAGGGCGAACGGCATGCTTTGCGGAGGATAACGGCCAAGCCGCCGAAATCCTCAATAGGCGCGGGCTATAGCGAACTCGACCGCTTCGGTAAGGGCCGCTTTCGCCTGCCCGGCATCGAACATGCCCAGCGCGTCGATCGCCCGCTGCCCATAATGGCGCGCCCGCGCCAGCGTATCCGCGATCGCGCCCGTGCGCCGCAGCAGCATGGTGGCATGGGCCAGATCCTCCGCGCCGATCCGGTGGCCCGCGATCGCCGCCTTCCAGAAGGCCCGGTCGTCGTCCGATCCGCGCGCATAGGCCAGGATCACCGGCAACGTCACCTTGCCGTCGCGGAAATCGTCGCCCGCATCCTTGCCCATCGTCGCGCCGTCCGATTCATAATCGATGGCGTCGTCGATCAGCTGGAAAGCGATGCCGAGGTTGCGGCCATAAACGTCCAGCGCCTGCTCCTCCGCCTCGCTGCGGCCCGCGACCACGGCGGAAATGCGGCAGGCGGCGGCGAACAGCGCGGCGGTCTTGGCGCCGATGATGTCGAGATATTGCTCCTCGCTCGTGTCGATCTTGCGCTGGGCGGTCAACTGGTTGACCTCCCCCTCCGCGATCACCGCCGACGCGCCGGACAGGATCTTCAGTACCTTGAGCGACTCCGCCTCGACCATCAGCTCGAACGAGCGGGAGAAGAGGAAGTCGCCCACCAGCACGCTGGCGCTGTTGCCCCAGATGATGTTGGCGGTCTTGCGGCCCCGGCGCATTCCCGACCCGTCGACCACATCGTCGTGCAGCAGCGTCGCCGTGTGGATGAATTCGACGGCGGCGGCCAGCTTGTAATGGCGGCTGCCCGCATAGCCCACCAGGTCGGCGCAGGCGAGCGTCAGCATCGGGCGCAGCCGCTTGCCGCCGCCCGCGATCAGGTGCCCGGCCAGTTCGGGAATCAACGGAATGCGCGACTGCATCCGGTCCAGGATCACGGCATTGACCTGGTTCATGCCGTCGGCGACCAGGCTCATGATGGGCGAAAGGGACGGTTCCGCGTTCGCGCGACCGATCGGATGGACGTTACCGGGGGCGGGGGCTGTCATGACCCGGCTCATGTGGCGGCGCGACGGGCGAAAGGCAAGCGGTAATGGCTTGCGCGATCGGCCGGAAGCGGCAAAAAGCGCCCGAACTGAACCGCCCGATCCGAACGGAGCCCCGCATGGACGAAACACTCAAACGCTATCGCGAAAGCATCGACAATATCGACGCCGCGCTGGTGTTCATGCTGGCCGAACGCTTCAAGATCACGCAGGCCGTGGGCGAGTATAAGGCGACACATGACCTTCCGCCCGCCGATCCGGGCCGGGAGGAACGGCAGGTCGGCCGGCTGCGGCAACTCGCCGCGGACGCCAATCTCGACCCCGACTTCACGGAAAAATTCCTGCGCTTCATCATCGACGAAGTGATCCGCCACCATGAAAGGCTGCGCGAGGGCTGACGGGTCAGGCGGGTTCCGCCACCGCTTCCTTGCGTCCCTGCGCACGGCCGATCAGCACGCCGCCCAGCGCCATCGCGAAACCCGCCAGCTGCAGGGCGCTCAGCCGTTCGCCGAACAGCAGCCAGGCTTCTATCGCGGCGAGCGGCGGCACCAGCAGCAACAGCATCGACATGCGGGTCGCCCCCTGATGCCGCACCAGCCAGACGAGCAGGCTGAGGCCCGCTGCCGACAGCCCGAGCACCGACCAGCCCAGCCCGATCCACAATATCGGCGCTCCATCCCAGCGAAACGCGCCCCCCAGCAGGGTGGCGACGATCGTCACCAGCGCGCCGCCCATATTCTGCACCGCGCCCGACACCAGGATGGGATCGTCGGCCAGCCCGCTTCGCTGGATCAGCGTGCCCCCCGCCATCGCCAGCACCGCCACGACGCCGGCCACCGCCGGCAGCAGGCTGACGCCGGCGGTGCCGCCCCGCGCGATCGCCGGTTCCAGCACGCAGGCGACGCCCAGGATCGCGATGACCAGCCCGGCCCACGCCCGCGCCGGCAGTCTCTCGCCCAGCAGGAAGACGCTCGCCACCGCGACCACCAGCGGCTGAAGCGCGCCGAGCAGGGCCATGATACCGGCGGGAATGCCGTGCTGCACCGCCCCCCAACCGAGCGTCAGGTAAAGGCCGTGCAGCATCGCGCCCGCCGCCAGATGAAGCGCCAGCTTCCGGCCGCGCGGCCAGGGCTGCCCGGCGTAGAACGCCGCGCCGCCCAGCAGCATGGCGACCAGCGCCAGCCGCACCGCCAGGATCAGTTCGGGCGTGCCATGCGGCACCACCGCCCGCGCGACGATGAAGCCGGTGGACCATATGAGGACGAACAGGATGGATGCGACGATGCCGAACATGCGTCGCCTTTGGCGCAAGGACCGGGAACTGTCGAGAGCGCGCAGGGCGGACGGCAAAGGCTGCCGTCTCTCCTACGCGGCCAGCGGCTGCTATTGTCCGCAGCTGCGCGGGTCTGGCCGGTCCGCCCCGCTTTCCGATAGGATCATCCCGGCGCAACATCATGTCGCATCCTGCGGGAAATATGCGAAGTTAAGGCTGCAAAATCCTATTCCCGGCCCGCCCGGATCGCCGCCCCGCCGGCAAAGGGCGTGATCGCCACCAGCAGCAATGACGCCGCGCCCAGGAACTTGATCGCCGCGCCGCTGCCGTCGCCCAGCGTTCCAGCGCCGAAGATCAGCAGCGGCACCGCCAGCGGCAGCGCCAGCAGCCCGGCCAGCGCGCCGCTAGACCGCAGACCGGCCGTCAGCGTCGCGACCAGCAGCCCCAGCGCCGCCAGCGCGGGCGTGCCGACAGCCAACCCCGCCTCCAGTTTCAGGATCGTTTCGCCCTCCAGCTTCAGCAGCGCGGCGGCGGGCAGCGCCGCGATCATCAGCGGCGGGCCGAAGCCCAGCCAGTGCGCCGCCAGCTTGGCGCTCACCACCGCTTCCTCGCCAATGCCGCGCAGCGCGATCTGGTCCAGCACGCCCGCTTCCATGTCCGGTCCGACCAGCCGGTCGACCGGCAGCAGGCTGGCGAGCAGCGCCGCGATCCAGAGCATCCCGCCCCCCGTCCGCGCCAGCAGCGCCGCGTCCGGCCCGACCGCGAAGGGATAGAGGCTGGCGACCAGCAACAGGAAGGCGACCGGCAGCCATAGCCCGCCCGATGTCCAGGCCTGGCGCAGGTCGCGGCGGACGAGCAGCAGGAACCGCTTCACGCCGCCTCCGCCCGATGGTCCGCCAGGGCGACATGGACGGGATCGCGCAAGGGAAGCGGCTGGTGCGACGCCGCGATCACGATCCCGCCGCCAGCCAGATGATCCGCCACGGCGCGGCCCAGCAGGTCGAGCGAGCTATCGTCCAGCCCGTTGCCCGGTTCGTCCAGCAACCACAGGCCCGCGCGGCTCGCCATCACCCGCGCCAGCATCGCGCGCTTGCGCTGCCCGGTCGACAGCATCCGCACCGGCAGGTCGGTGAGCGGCGTCAGCGCCATCGCCTCCAGCGCCGCTGTCACCGCGCCCGGCCTCGCGCCATCCAGACCGGCCCAGACCTGCAGCGCCTTTGCCAGCGGCAGGTCGCTATCCAGCGCCAGCCGCTCGTCCGTCATCGCCACGCCGCCCGATCGCTCCACCGTGCCGGCAAGGGCGGGCAGCAGCCCAGCGCACAGCCGCAGCAGGCTCGACTTCCCGATACCGTTGGGGCCGGTCAGCAGCGCAGCGCCGCCGGGCTTCAGGTCAAGCGACACGTTGCGGAAAAGCATTCGCCCGCCGCGCGCGCAGGCGACGCCGGTCAGCCGCAGCGCCGCGCCGGTCATGGCGAAACCATGTCCTCCAGCACATGCATGTCCAGGTCGGACAGGCCGAAATGATGGCCGATCTCATGCACCACCACATGGGTGACGAGCGCGTCGAGCGGCACGCCCGTTTCGACCCATTCGTCCAGCAGCGGCCGGCGATAGAGATGCACGGTCGGCGGCGCATCCCCTGTCTGCGCCTCCTGTCCCACCGGCCGGCCGCTATAGAGGCCGGTCAGGCCGAACGGGTCGTCTATCTCCATGTCCTTCAATATGTCGGCGTCGGCAAATTCCTCGACGAACAGCACGACATTGGCCAGATGGTCGGAAAAGGGCGGCGGCAATCGTCCCAGCGCCTCCAGCGCCAGCGCCTCTATCTCTTCCCTGGTGGGGGCGAAGCGGAGCGGTTGACCGTTGGGCGACATCGCTGCGACATAGGCCAAACTACGGGATCAGGATAGGGACATGATTGCTAAATTGACTGATGAGGAACGGGCGCTGGCGCTCGCTGACCTACCGCTATGGACCGCCGCCGGAGATCCCGACGGCATCGTGCGCCGCTTTGCCTTCGCCGATTTCGCCGCCGCCTTCGCCTTCATGACCCATGTCGCGATCATGGCGGAACGGGCCGACCATCATCCCGAATGGTCCAACGTCTATAACCGGGTTGAGATCATGCTCACGACCCACGACGCTGGCGGCCTGTCACAGCGGGACATCGACATGGCCAGGGCGATCGACGCGATCGCCCCCTGACCGTCAGTAGGAAGCGGGTGTCTCGACCCGGTCCTCATAGCCCTTGAGCGCGGCGATGACCGAAGGATCGGCGGCATATCGCCGCCGCAGCATCGCCAGCCGCGCGTCCGTCCCGGTGCACAGTTCCGCGACGCTTTCGGCGATATAGGCGCGCCGTTCGGCGTCATGCGGCTCTTCGCCCCGGAAATGGTCGCATCCATCGCGATCCACCATGAAGGTGGTGACTTCCCGGGGGAAGGGTTCGATCGCCGCCTCGTCGCCGCTGGCCGGCAGGTCCAGCGGGTTGCGCGGCGCGGGCTGCGCGCGGACGGTGACGGTGGGCGAGGGGGCGGGCTTCACGGGCGGGGGCGCATCGGGCTCGGCAATGGCGAGCGGCGCGGGCGGCAGGTCCAGTGGCGCAGGCGCGCCGACGTTGCCGGCCTGGGCGCTGTCGGCAGACGAATCGCGGCAGCCGGCCAAGGCCAGCATCACCACCAACGGAACCAGCACGAAACGCCCGCTCACCCGATTTCCTCCCGCAAGCTGGCGATCAGGTCGCCCACATGGGACAACCGCGACTCTTCCTCGTCCAGGATCGCCAGAAACGCCGCCCGCCTATACGTGGCAACCGTTTCAGGGGGAAGACGGCTGGCTATGGGTGTTGCACTATTCACGATATCCAGAAGCCGCTCGACGCCGTGCAATCGGCCCCAAAGATAATCATTTTCCCGATAGGCCCTGCTAAAAAATGCCCCGAAATTGTTGAATTCTATGCCTTTGAGCGTCTGTTCCGCGCCGCCGGCGCGGATCGCGCCGCAATCCTCCGGCGAAATCCGGTCCACCTTGACCGGATCATATTCGTCCAGACTGTCACCTTGATGCAACGGTAGCGTGGCGATGTCGGTGAAGGGAAAGCCGAGATAGGCGAGCAGCATCGTCCGCCGCCCCGCCTTGGGCAGCGCGGCGAACGCGTCGGACAGCATCTGGTCCGCCGCCTCGTCCCGCGCCTTGAGCCCACGGGCGGTCGCCACCGCCGCCAGCGCCCCGCCCGCGTCGCCCGGCACGTCCTTCGCCGCGTCCGCGACCTGCGCCCCGTGGAAATCCGCATCCTCGCATTCGGCATAGAGCGCCAGCGCGCCATAGATGGCGTCGTGCATCCCCTGCACCGCCGGGTCGTCCGCTTCCGCTTCCAGTTCCAGCGTGTCCCCCAGCCGCCGCGCCAGATAGCGCAGGCGGCGAATGCGGAAGGCAAGGTCGTGGGCGCGGAAGAAGGCGACGGGCGCGGCCGCCGATCCGTTGGAGCCGGTCAGCTGGTCCGCCCCGTCCTTGCGCACCTGCGCCCAGATCGCCTGGCGATAGGCCTCGCGCATCATCGCGCTGTCTTCGCCCGACAGGCGGAACAGCAGATCGCTGAGCGATTCGACGATGCCGGACAGTTTCAGATGTCCGTAGGCCGGATAGGCGAATCCCGCCGCGCCCGCCGCCCGCTGCTGCGCCTTGGCGCGCCAGGCCGACAGGCGCGCGGGCGTCGGGCGATCGAGGAACAGCATTTTGCCGATGGCGCTTTCCACCTCCGCCTCTATGCCCGGACGCAGCGCGTCCAATATCCGGCGCGTGCGCCGGATGCGCGCCGAATGGCGGTCTATCGCCTCCAGATTGTCGCGGATCGGCTGTTCGCGCGGAATGTCGCTCAGCGCGCCGAAGATCGTGCGGAAGAAGCCGGGCAGGGGCGCGGTCTCCCCGGCAGGCGCATCCTCCCGCTCGCCATCCTTGTTCAGGCGGATGGAGCGACGGCCGGGCTTGGGATCGATATAGACGAAGCGGCGGTCCACCTCCCGCCGCGAGGGGCGGTTGCGCAGCGCGCCGATGGCTTGCGCGAAGGGGGCGTTGGCCAGGACCGATCCGTCGATCAGCACGGCGTCCTCCGCCGTCCCGCGCGCGGCATGGCGGGGCAGCGCGCGGCCCAGGAACGCCTCCCGCGTCGGCCAGCCGCGATGGCGGCGCTTGAGCACCCGGTCCAGCTCCCGCACGGTGAAAGGCGGGAATGCGCCCGGAAAGCTCGCCGTCGCGCGCGCCGCGAAGGTCAGCTCCACCGGGTCGGCGAAGGCACGCGCCTCTCGCCCCCGCGCGCGAAAGCCGATGGACAGGCGATGCTCGGTCTCGATCACCTGCGGCGGGCTGTTGAGGTTCAGGCTCTGGGCATGGCCCTCGAAATCGGTGACGGTGACGAACAGGTCGAGCGGATGCCCCTCCGGCAGCAGGGGCGGCCCGCGTTCCGCCACTGCCATGGCGTCGAATGCCTCCAGGATCATGGTGGTGAACACCTCGCCGCCGAAAGGTGGCTCGAACCAGCGCGACCGGATGAAGCGGGACAGCTTCATCCGCACTTCTTCCCGCGTGTCCGGGGCGACGGTGCGCTCCACCGCGTCGCCCGGCCGCCGCGCCGCCATCCAGACGAGCGGCGTCGCCCAGAATTTGGTCAGCGCCCGCGCCGGCCGCGCATCGGGATCCAGCAGCCGGTCGACATCGGCATTGTCCAGCCACAGGTCGGTCAGCGGGTCCAGGGACTGGCCGGTCTCGATCGCCTGCGCCAGGAAGATGCCGTTGATGCCGCCCGCGCTCGCCCCGGCGATGATGTCGGGCATGACGCGCAGCCGGATGCCGCTCGCTGCCTCGATTGCCTCCAGCACTTGCCGGTACACCGCCTCGCTGCCCTGGCTGGCGGGCGCATTATCGTGGAAGGCGCGGCTTGCCCGCGCCAGCCGCCACAGCTCCTTCGTGATGCCATGCATATAGACCGCCAGGCTGATCCCGCCATAGCAGACCAGCGCAAGGCGCAGTTCCCGCTCCTTCATGGCAGGAACGTCGCAGAGGGTGACGGAAATCGCAACCCAATGCCCGCCCGAAACGAACGGAGGACGGCGTTACCCAAGTTTGAATTCCGCCCAGATCGGCAGATGGTCGGAAGCCTTGCGCGCCGCCGCGCTTTCATGGACGCCGCAGTCCTTCAGCGTCATCCGCCCGCAATGCATGATCCGGTCGAGCCGCGCCACCGGCCGCCGCGCGTGGAAGCTGCGCCCGCACGGCGCGAAGCAGTAATGGCGGGCAAAGTCCGCCAGGCAGCCGCGTTCCGCGCTCCATTCATTAAGGTCGCCCATCAGCACGGTCGGCATCGCCGTTCGCTGCGCGGCGGCATTGATCACCGCCGCCGCCTGCTTGCGCCGCCACAGCCCCGACAGGTCGAGATGCATGCCGAACACCCGGACGCTCGCGCCGCCCATGGACACTTCCGCCATGGTCGCGCCGCGCGGTTCCAGATAGGGCAGGTGCAGCACGTCATGCGCGCCGATCTCGGCGGCCTTGCGCACCAGCAGCGCGTTGCCGTGCCAGCCCATCGAATCGACCTGGACGTTGAGCGGCACTGGCTTATAGTCGCTGAATTTGTCCATCAGCTGCGGCGGGATGGCCGCTGACCGAACGCCGAACCGCCGGTCCGCCTCCTGCAGGGCGACGATGTCGGCGTTCACCTCGTTCAGCACCTCGAGCACCCGTTCGGGAACCCGCCGCCTGTCCGTGCCGATGGCCTTGCGGATATTGTAGCTCGCGACGCGGATCGTTGTCATGCCGGATCAATGCGCCAGCGGCGCGGATGTTTCCAGAGCGGGATGGCATGTTCTTGCAATGTTCGCATTGTCCCGGCATAGCCGTGGCATGGCCAAGGCAAAGCGCAAATTCGTCTGTCAACAATGCGGCACCGTCACCAGCCGGTGGCAGGGCCAGTGCGAGGATTGCGGCGAATGGAACAGCATCGTCGAGGAAGCGGCCGAAACCGTGTTCTCCGCGCGCCATGACCTTCAGGGGGGCGGGCGGTCGATCACGCTGGTCGGCCTCGACGCCGATGTCGAGTTGCCGCCGCGCACCTCGACCGGCATCGCGGAGTTCGACCGCGCGCTTGGCGGCGGCATCGTCAGCGGATCGGCGACGCTGATCGGCGGCGATCCGGGCATCGGCAAATCGACCCTGCTGCTCCAGGCAGCGGCGCGGATCGCGGCGCGGGGCCTGTCTGTCGCCTATATCAGCGGGGAAGAGGCCGCCGATCAGGTCCGCCTGCGCGCGCAGCGCCTCGGCCTCGGCAACGCGCCCGTCCAGCTCGCCAGCGCCACGTCGGTCCGTGACATATTGACGACGCTGGGCGACGGCCCGCCGCCCGCCTTGCTGGTGATCGATTCGATCCAGACGATGCACAGCGACCTGATCGAAGGCGCGCCCGGCACCGTCAGCCAGGTGCGCGCGTCGGCGCAGGAACTCATCAAGTTCGCCAAGCAGCGCGGCACAGCGCTTATCCTCGTCGGCCATGTGACCAAGGATGGCAGCATCGCGGGCCCGCGCGTGCTTGAACATATGGTCGATACCGTGCTGGCGTTCGAGGGCGAGCGCAGCCATCAGTATCGCATCCTGCGGGCGATCAAGAACCGCTTCGGCGGCACTGACGAGATCGGCGTCTTCGCCATGGTGGCGGAGGGACTGGAGGAAGTCGCCAACCCGTCCGCGCTGTTCCTGACGCATCGGGACGAAACGGTGACGGGCGCCACCGTCTTTCCGGCGCTGGAAGGGACGCGGCCCGTGCTGGTCGAAATCCAGGCGCTGGTGGTGCGGCTGTCGAGCGGCGCGACGCCCCGGCGGGCAGTGGTGGGATGGGACAGCGGCCGCCTCGCCATGATTCTCGCCGTGCTGGAGGCGCGCTGCGGCCTCAGCTTCTCGACGGCGGAAGTCTATCTGAACGTCGCGGGCGGATATCGGCTGAGCGATCCGGCCGCCGACCTGGCCGTCGCCGCCGCGTTGATTTCCGCTCTTTCGGAACGCCCGGTTCCCGCCGACGTCGTGCTGTTCGGCGAAGTCGCGCTGTCCAGCGAAATACGCCCGGTCGCGCATGCGCCCCTGCGCCTGCGGGAAGCTGCCAAGCTCGGCTTCAACCGCGCCTTCGTGCCCGCATCGGCCAGCGACGGGGTGAAGGGGATAGCGGTGAGCGGCTTTCGCACCTTGAGCCAGCTTGTTGACCAGATGCTGGGCAGGGGATAGCCACGGCGGCAATGAACGCCATCGACATCCTCGTCCTGCTTGCCATCGGCGGCTGCGCCGTGCTCGGCCTCATGCGCGGCTTCGTGCTGGAAACACTCTCGCTGATCGCCTGGGTGCTGGCGATCTTCGCCATCCGCCTGTTTCACGCCTCCGCGGCCGAACTGCTGAGCGCCTTCGTCGGCTCGGCCAGCGGCGCGGCGGTGCTGGCGCTGGTCCTGGTCTTCGGCGTCACCTTCGGCATCGGAATCTACGGCAGCGCGGCGCGGCGGCCGGACTGGCTGAGCGACGCGCGCACCTTTCCGCTGCTCAATGCCAGCGGGCAGGCGATCAGCGAATTCCTGGCCGAACAGCGCGCGAAAAAGCCGGCGGCGGAGGATCGTTAGGCTTCAGTCCAGCGTGGCGCCGCTATGTTCCGTCGCCCTATGCTCTAGTTATCTTTTGTCTTCCGCATTTTCCCAGGCAGCGGACGATGCCGTCCGCTTCGAAAAGGCTCTATGTCGGGATCGGTCATGCCGGGCAACGGGCCGCCAACGGACGCATTCCGTGCGGCACTAAGCCGGATTTAGAGCCACCCCTTCTCCCGATAGGCCGCCGCCGTCGCCTTCAACCCCTCTTCGGTCGGCACTTGCGGCAGCCATAGCCTTTTGGGCGGCTGCTTGCGTTTCCCCACCACCCAGTCGGGATGGCAGAAATAATCGACCCGGTCGGGCGTCAGCTTGGCGCGCTTGCCCCGAACGAGCCGGTCGGCGCGCGCCGCGATTGACAGCAGCCATTGCGGCGTCGCCATGACGCGCACGTTGCGGCCGACCGCCCGTCCGATCGCCGCGCCGAAATCCTTGTGATCCCATCCGCCTGCCGTGCCGTCATCGACCTCGTAAGTGCGCGTCAGGCTGTTTTCCTGCTCCTGCGCCAGGCTTAGCAGCAGCCGGGCAAGATCGGCGACATGGATGACCGACAACCGCCCGCCCGGCGGCAGCATCATGATGCCGCGCTTTGCCATGCGGAACAGTTCCAGCATCTCGCGGTCCCGGGGGCCGTAGATCGCCGGCGGCCGCACGATGGTCCAGTCAAGGCCGCTCGCCTTTACATGTTTTTCCGCCAGTTCCTTGGACCAGCCATAGTCGGACAGCCTGGGCTCGCGCGCCGCGAGCGAGGAGACATGCACGAGCCGCCGAATGCCCCGCCGCCGCATCGCGTCGATCACCGCCACGGTGCCGCGCGCGTTGCCGGCCTCGAACCCCTCCCGGTCAGGCGCGTTCACCACGCCCGCAATATGCACCACCGCATCCGCATCGCGCACCAGCGTATCGAGTGCGGCCGCGTCCTCAAGCGATCCGGGCACCCATTTCAGCTTGGCGCGCGGCGGCTGGGCGCTGCGGGTCAGGGCATTGACGCGCACTCCTTCGCCAAGCGCCTGGCTCAGTGTCTCCGCGCCGACGAACCCCGTCGCGCCTGTCATCGCAATGCGGAATACCATGGCCAGTCAGACCATCGCCATATGGTCGCGGTGGATCAGCACGGATCGGTGCATCTCGCCCAGCAGGGCCGCGATCTCCTCGCTGCGCCGGCCGGCGATCTTCGCGGCCGCCTCGCTGTCATATTCGATCAGGCCGCGCGCGATCACACGGCCGTCCTGCGCCACGATGTCGACCACGTCGCCGCGCTCGAACAGGCCCTCGACCCGCGCCACCCCTGCGGGAAGCAGGCTGTTGCCCTTGCCCAGCGCCCGTTCCGCGCCAGCGTCCACCACCACCCGCCCCAGCGTGGTCAGCCGCCCCGCAAGCCAACCCTTGCGCGCGCCCTTGGCGGGAGCGGCCAGGAAAATCGACCCCTTCCCCCCGTTCGCCCAGTGAGCGAGCGGCGCGTCCACCTTGCCGGACAGGATGGCGAGGTGCGCACCCGCGCCCGTGGCGATCTTCGCGGCCTGGATCTTGGACACCATGCCGCCCGATCCCATGCCCGAAGCGGAGCCGCCGTCGGCCATCGCCATGATGGCGTCGTCTATCGTCTCAATCGTCTCGATCAGCATGGCGCTCGCATCGACGTGCGGATTGGCGGTGTAAAGCCCGTCCACGTCCGACAGCAGCGCAACCGCGTCGGCCCGTGCCGCCTGTCCGATACGTGCCGCCAGCCGGTCATTGTCGCCGAAGCGGATCTCCGCCGTCGCCACGCTGTCATTTTCGTTCACCACGGGCACCACGCCCAGCGCCATCAGCCGTTCCAGCGTGGCGGAGGCATTCAGGTAACGCCGCCTGTTTTCCAGATCGTCCAGCGTCACCAGCATCTGCGCCGCTGTGATGCCGCGTTCGGCCAGCAGGCTGGCCCAGCATTGCGACAGCGCGATCTGGCCGGTCGCCGCCGCCGCCTGCGCATCCTCAAGGCTGCCGCGCCCGCCCTTGGGCAGCTTCAGCCGTCGCGCGCCCAGC
>NZ_LSJY01000119.1 GCF_001556865.1 Sphingobium sp. CCH11-B1
ACGCCACGACGCCGAGCACCAAGGCCGATCACAAATCATTCATGCCATCTCCTTTCTTCAGGCAGGACAGGCACCGGACGGGTGTCGGACCGGAAGGCCAGCATGGCATTCCCGTATCAAATTGCAACTATTTCCTGCGGCGTCAGGAAGGGCGTCACCACGCCCATCACCCGCGCCACCGTCTCCGCCTTCTCGCCCACCGGCGCGACATAGTCGATCACTCCGCGCGCCGCCGCCGCCCCGCTCCCCATCCCGATCGCCCAGGCCGCCAGATAATGCGCCGCCATGCACCCGCCCGCCGTGGCGATGGTCCCGCGCGCATGGAAAGGCGCCTCGATCACCGCCGCGCCCGCCGCCTCCACGAACGGCCGGCTGGTCGTGTCGGTACATACCGGCATGTCGTCCAGCAGCCCCAGCCGCGCCAGCAGCAGCGCGCCCGAACATTGCGCGCCGATGATCTGCCGCGCCGGATCGAGCCGGATACGCGCCATCAGCGCCGCGTCCGCCGCCACCGCCTGCGTCCGCACCCCGCTGCCGATCAGCACCACGTCATAGTCGGGCAGGCCTTCGACAAGGGCCGCATTGTCGATGCCGACGCCGTTCATCGAGATAACTCGTTTCTTATCCGAAACGATTTCCGCGCGCCATCCCGCCGCCCGGTTCAGCAGCGCCAGCGCGACGAAGCTGTCCAGTTCGTTGTAGCCGTCGAACGTCATAATGGCTGCGCGCATCGCCCGTCTCCCTTTCCGGGCCTCATGCCGCAAAGCGCCCCGGCGCGAACGGTCCACCCGGCGCGCAAAGGCTATTCGCCCGGCCCTGCCCCGTCGTCCCCCACGACCGTGCGCGTATAATCGATGCGGATGCGCACCCAGCTGCCCACCATCACCTTGCCGTTGACGCGCGGCGGCAGCACCAGGAATTGCCACGCCGCCAGCCGCACCGCCCGCGCAAATCCCGATCCCATCGGCGATTCGCCCAGCGTCTGGCAGTTTTCGACATGATAATGATCGACCGTCTTGCACGCGACCAGGCCATAGCCGCGCGCCGGCGCATCGGCGGGGATATAGGGGGACAGTTCGGCATGGCTCGGCCGCCTGTACCATTCCGCCTCGAACAGCTGGACCCCGCCCGGCCCTTCGCCCGGACCGGACACGGCGGCGCTGTCGCCCTTGCCCGCGCCCGCGCCCTGCGCCGCCTTGGGCA
Source organism: Sphingobium sp. CCH11-B1 (assembly GCF_001556865.1). Lineage (GTDB taxonomy): Bacteria > Pseudomonadota > Alphaproteobacteria > Sphingomonadales > Sphingomonadaceae > Sphingobium. The sequence continues at coordinate 1,204 of NZ_LSJY01000119.1, forward strand.
GGTTGCCGATATCGGCGGACGCCATCTGCTCGCGGCTCAGCGTCAGGAAGGGGAAGGGGGACGGCGGCTGTTCGGCGGGCTTCTCGACCGGAACCGGCGGGCGCACCACCGGCTCGGCGGCTTTTTGCGGCGCGGCGCTGTCCTGCTCGCGCTTCTGCGCCTTCTCCGCCTTGGCTTGGGCTTGCTCCGTCTTCTCCCCCGCCTCCACGTCGAAGGTCACGGGCAACCGATCCTCCTGCCGGGGCGGCTCGAACCGCGGCGACAGGGTGAACAGCGCCAGGAGCAGCAGCAGGTTCAGCACCAGCGCAAATGCCAGGCCGCCTGCGCGCTGCCGCACCTTGGCCCAGGGAATCGGAGGGATGTTCAAACGCGGCGACCGGACAAAAGGGGTTGGGGGCTTCTGCCCACACGGCACGGACTCGTCAACGCCGTCCCGGCAGACCGCAGGCCCCAGGCGCACAAAATGCCCCGCGGGCGGCCGACCGGCGGCGCAGACACGCACCGCCGCCACGCTGCACCTGCGAAAGCGCTGGCGAGCCGGATTGATCTCGGCTAGGTCAGCCCGCGATGCTCACAAGGCTTTATCAATGGACGCTGGCCAAGGCCGCGCACCGCCATGCCGAAGGCTGGCTTTTCGCCGTCAGTTTCATGGAATCGAGCTTCTTCCCGATTCCGCCGCATCCGCTGCTCGGCCTCATGTGCCTGGCAAAGCCGGAACGCGCGATCCGCTTCGGCATCATCTGCACGCTGGCCTCGGTGCTGGGCGGGCTGTTCGGCTATGCGATCGGCCATTTCCTCTATGAAGCGCTGGGGCACCAGATTCTCGATGCCCTGGGCCTGTCCGCCAAATTCCCGGTCGCAGCCTGCTACCTGCGCGACTACGGGGCGGAAATCATCCTGATCAAGGGCGCAACGCCCATTCCCTTCAAGCTCATCACCATCACGGCGGGCTTCGTCGGCTTGCCCCTCTTCACCTTCCTCTGGGCCAGCATCCTCAGCCGGGGCCTTCAATTCATCCTGGTTGGCTTCCTGTTCTGGAAATTCGGCCGCCCGATCAAGGCGTTCATCGAAAAATATCTGGCCCTGCTCTCCGCCGGCTTCCTGCTGCTGCTGGTCGGCGGCTTCCTCGCCGCCTCGATGCTGGGCGGCGGGACGCACAAGAGCGACAAATGCTCCAACGCCACCATGGCGACGATCGGCCGCTGAAGCGCCCGATGCGCGCGATCCTCGCCCGTCCCCGGCTGGCCGCGCTCGCCGCCGGCTTCCTGTCGGCCACGGGGTTCGAGCCGCTGGCGCTCTGGCCGGTCACGCTCGCCTGCCTGGCGCTGCTCATCGCCCTGATCGAATCCGCGCCCGACCGCCGCGCCGCTTTCCTGCGGGGCTGGCTGTTCGGCCTTGGCCATTTCACCCTTGGCCTCAACTGGATCGCCCACGCCTTCACCTATCAGGACGCGATGCCGCACTGGTTCGGCTATGGCGCGGTGATCCTGCTCTCCCTCTACCTCGCGGTCTATCCGGGGCTGGCGACGCTTGGGGCCTGGTTGTTGGGGAGGCTGATCCCCTTCGGCCACCCGCCTTCATCCCGCCTGATCGCGCCGCCCGGCGCGCGCCATGCCGCCGCGCTCCCGCTCCTCTTCGGCGCCACCTGGCTCGTTGCCGAATATCTGCGCGCCACCCTTTTCACCGGCTTTGCCTGGAACCCGCTGGGGGTCGCGCTGCTGCCCACCGGCATCGCCATCGCCGCGACGCTGATCGGCACCTATGGCCTCGGCGCGCTCGCCATCCTCGCCGCCGCGGCCCTTCTCCTGGCGATCCGCCGCCAGTTCCGCGCGGCCGCGCTGATCGCCGCGCCCCTGGCTCTCCTCGCCCTCTGGGGAACCCTGTCCGCCGCGCCCCCCACTCCGCCGGGCGCGCCCCGCATCCGCATCGTCCAGCCCAATATCGGCCAGGACGAAAAATATTCGGTGGAGGCGGAATATCGCCACTTCCGCACGCTCGCGACGCTCTCCGGCCAGCCGCGCCCCGCCCCGCGCCTCCTCTTCTGGCCCGAAGCCGCCATCCCCGCCTATCTCGACATGGAACCCGACTGGCGCGCCCGCCTCGCCGCCCTGCTCGGCCCCGGCGACCTGCTCATGACCGGCGCGGACAAGGTCTATTTCAGGCCCGTCACGGAACAGGGCGTCACGACGCAGAAACTCGTCGGCGCGAACAACAGCCTGTGGATCGTCACCCCGCTGGCGACCATCGCCGGGCGCTATTCCAAGGCGCATCTTGTCCCCTATGGCGAATATCTGCCGATGCGGGAGATATTGACCCCGCTCGGCCTCTCGCGCCTCGTTCCCGGCGACGCCGATTTCTGGCCCGGCCCTGGCCCGCAAAGCCTGACCCTGCCCGCCGCCACCGGCCGCCCTGCCATGAAGATGGGCGTGCAGATCTGTTACGAGATCATCTTCTCCGGCCAGGTCGTCGACGCGAACAACCGCCCCGCCTTTCTCTTCAACCCCTCCAACGACGCCTGGTTCGGCAGCTGGGGGCCGGTGCAGCATCTGGCGCAGGCCCGCCTTCGCGCGCTGGAGGAAGGCATCCCCATCCTCCGCTCGACGCCCACCGGCGTTTCGGCGGTGATCGATGCGCGCGGCCAGGTGCTGCGGTCGCTCGGCCTCAACCGCGCGGGCTATCTCGAATCCGGCCTGCCGCCGGCGCTTCCGCCGACCCTGTTCGCGCGGCTCGGCAACCTCCTCCCCTTCCTCTTCGCCGCCCTGCTGCTGGGTGCCGCCATTGCAACCCGGCGAAGCAGACGCTAAGGCGTCCGCTGCACATAAAGATTTCTTTATACGCAGACACAGCATCAGACTGGAGCAACCATGCGTTCAAACTATCTCTTCACCTCGGAATCCGTGTCCGAAGGGCATCCTGACAAGGTCGCCGACCAGATCAGCGACGCCATCGTCGACCTGTTCCTTTCCAAGGATCCCGAAGCCCGCATCGCCTGCGAAACGCTGACCACGACGCAGCTCGTCGTCCTCGCCGGCGAAATCCGCTGCAAGGGCGTCTATGAAAACGGCCAGTGGGCGCCCGGCGCGCAGGAAGAAATCGAAAAGGCGGTCCGCGATACGGTCAAGCGCATCGGTTACGAACAGGACGGTTTCCATTGGGAAACCTTCCGCTTCGAAAACAACCTCCACGCCCAGTCCGCGCACATCGCGCAGGGCGTCGACGCCGCCGGCAACAAGGATGAAGGCGCGGGCGACCAGGGCATCATGTTCGGCTTCGCCTGCGACGAAACCCCCGACCTCATGCCCGCGACGCTGGACTATAGCCACAAGATCCTGGCGAGGATGGCAGCCGACCGCCATTCGGGCGCAGCCCCCTTCCTGGAGCCCGACGCCAAGAGCCAGGTCACGCTCCGCTTCGAAAATGGCAAGCCCGTCGCCGCCACCGCCATCGTCGTCTCGACCCAGCACGCGCCGGGCTACGACACGGGCGACAAAGAAGCGGAACTCAAAAATTATGTGAAGGGCGTCGTTGCCGACATCCTTCCGGCGGAACTGCTTTCCGACGCCACCGTCTATCACATCAACCCGACCGGCAGCTTCGAAATCGGCGGGCCGGACGGCGACGCCGGCCTTACCGGCCGCAAGATCATCGTCGACACCTATGGCGGCGCATCGCCCCATGGCGGCGGCGCGTTCAGCGGCAAGGATCCGACCAAGGTCGACCGTTCGGCCGCCTACATCACCCGCTACCTCGCCAAGAATGTGGTCGCCGCCGGCCTCGCCACCCGTTGCACCATCCAGATCGCCTATGCGATCGGCGTCAGCGAACCGCTCTCGCTCTATGTCGACACCCATGGCACCGGCACGGTGGGCGACGACAGGATCGAAGACGCGATCAAGTCCATCACGGACCTGGGCGGTCTCACCCCGCGCGGCATCCGCACGCATCTTGGCCTCAACAAGCCGATCTACCGGCCGACCGCCGCCTACGGCCATTTCGGCCGCAAGCCCGAAGGCGACTTCTTCCCCTGGGAAAAGACCGACCTGGTCGAAAAGCTCAAGGCCGCGCTCTGACGCCTATGCCCCTCCCGTCCGGGGAGGGGGCAGCGGCACTCGGGCGCGAAGCGTCCTGGTCGCGGCGGGATGGGCGACACCCCGCGTCCCGGCCTGAAAAGGGCGTCGGCAGCACCCGCTCCGACGCCCTCTTCGCGTCCCGCAACCTGTCCGCAACATGACGAAAAGTTCATTAGGAAAGCAGGCCGCCGGGGCGCATAGAGAGGGCGTCGGGCTCGCACCCCTGTCGAGCCCGGCACCCCCTCTCTTCTGCATGAGAGACGACCCATGACCAAGATGGTTGCCACCGCCCTCCTCGGACTTGCCCTGGCCCTCGGCAGCGTCGCTCCCGCGTCCGCCGCACCTTGCAAGGACGCGAAGGGCAAGTTCGTCAAATGCACCCCGAAAGCGCCCGTCAAAAAGGCGCCCTGCAAGGATGCGAAAGGCCGCTTCATAAAGTGCAAATAATCTCCCCCATTATGTTGCACTGATCCGTCCCGAACCATGACGAACCGGCGGCAGGGGTTAAGACCCTGTCTCTTATACAC
>NZ_LSJY01000120.1 GCF_001556865.1 Sphingobium sp. CCH11-B1
GATAACGGTGACACCGAAGCAAGCCATCGCAAGGAAGGCGATTGGCCCAGATCGCGGATTCGTGATCGAATTCCAGGCCCTTTTCCAAGTCTAAATTTCGCAGATCCTCGCAAAGGCTGCCCAATGCGATGCGCTGGCGGCCATCCCGGCGTCAAAACTCTGTCTTCCGGTCCGCTGCCGCCGGACCGCGCATGGCGGCGAACCATGCAGCCGCTTCGTCGCGCAAGGCATCTGAAGGCCTATCGATCATCATTCACCATCCAGCGCTTGCGCGATCCGCGCGCTCGCGCGGCCGAAATGATATTGGACAGTCGGGATAGAGACGCCAAGTTCCTCGGATATCTGCTTGTAGGCCATGTTTTGGCACGCTGCATGATAAAGACCTGCCGCGTCTTGTGGGGAAGGGCACACGGTCTTTCGGTAGAGACACTGGGCGTCGGCTGCCTCGATCGCAAGGCCCTGATCCGGCTCCACTGCAATTTCGAGATGTTCTGATGTCTGCTTCCCAAAGGCGGCTTCCGCGCGTTTGGTCCGACCTGTGCGATCAACGAAAAGGTTGCGAGCAATTCTCTGTAGGTACGAAGCTGGATGGGAGAGGGGCGTCTTTCGCATGGGCGGTGAGCCTCACGAAAGCTTCCGGCACCAAATCGGAAGCATCATTGAGGATCAGCGTGCAATAGGCACCCCCTTCGTGGGGTGATCGGCGTGCAAAAAG
>NZ_LSJY01000121.1 GCF_001556865.1 Sphingobium sp. CCH11-B1
TGTCCGTCGTCAGAACATTTGGCACAGGTCGCGGCGTAAATTAGCGGAGTGCGGGCCTCGTCTGTTGTTGGGTTTTAGGCGGCGAGCTTACGGTGTTGCAAGCGCCGATGTTCAATGGTCTGTCGCTTGATCCTTTCGCGTTGTTTGATGATGGCTGGTGCCCTGCCGAAGTAGGCGTCTGCGGGCGTCACGTTGTTTAGGCTCTCGTGGTATCGGCGGTGGTTGTAGTGCTCGACGAAGGTCTCGATCTGGGCCTCAAGGTCGCCGGGCAGGAAGTAGTTCTCGAGCAGGATGCGGTTTTTAAGGGTCTGGTGCCAGCGCTCGATCTTGCCCTGGGTCTGGGGGTGCATCGGGGCGCCGCGCACGTGGCTCATCTTGTTGGCCTCGATGTATTCAGCCAGTTCGCCCGCGATGTAGCTGGGACCATTGTCGCTGAGCAGCCGGGGCTTGTGCAACACCGTGGCGCTGTCGCATCCGGATGCGACCAACGCTACATCCAGCGTGTCGGTCACATCCTCGGCCCGCATGTTGGTGCACAACTTCCAGGCGATGATGTAGCGCGAGAAGTCGTCGAGCACGGTGGAGAGATACATCCAGCCCCACCCGATGATCTTGAAGTAGGTAAAATCGGTCTGCCACATCTCGTTCGGCCGGGTCGTCTTGGTATGGAACGCATCAGCCGCTTTCACCACGACGTATGCCGGGCTGGTGATCAGATCGTGGGCCTTGAGCAGGCGGTAAACCGTAGCTTCGGACACAAAGTATTGGCGCTCATCGGTAAATCGCACCGCCAGTTCGCGCGGTGACAGCTCGGACTGCTCCAGCGCCATTTCGACGATCTGGTCCTGCACCTCGGGCGCGATCCGGTTCCACACCCGGCCTGGAGCCGATGGCCGATCCGCCAACGCCTCCGGGCCGCCTGCGAGGTAGCGGTCATACCAGCGGTAGAACGTCCGCCGGGCGATGCCGAGTTGGTCCAGCGTTCGCTTGGCAGGCAGGTGGGACTGCTCGACGATCCTGATGATCTCGAGCTTCTCGGATGCGGGATACCTCATTCTTCGTCGCCCCCATCCGCGATCATGCTTTTTTTGAGCAAACGGTTTTCCAGCGTCAGGTCGGCCACGCATTCCTTCAGGGCGCGGGCTTCGCGGCGCAGATCCTGCACCTCGCCAGTGGTCGCGGCACGGGCGGTATCACCGGCCAACCGGCGCTTACCTGCTTCCATAAACTCCTTCGACCAAGTGTAATACAGGCTCTGGGCGATGCCTTCCTTGCGGCACAGCTCTGCGATGCTGTCCTCACCACGCAGGCCGTCCAGCACGATGCGGATCTTTTCTTCGGCAGAGAAATGGCGCCGGGTTGCTCGGCGGATATCCTTGACCACCCGCTCAGCTGGGGCCTTCTTGGGAGGGGATTTTTTCACGGAGGGTTGGGTCTTCATCTTCGTTCCTTCGTCACTACGACGAAGCCCCAACCCTCCTTAAATCACAACCTCAAATCTGTGCCATTGGTGCTGACGGGGGACA
>NZ_LSJY01000122.1 GCF_001556865.1 Sphingobium sp. CCH11-B1
GCCTTGCGCTGCGTGCGGCGGAGGGCGGGCGTAGCCCGACCGGAGGCGCGCGCAGCGCAAGATAGATTTTTGAAGGCGCCGAAGGTGGCTGTCAGCTGCGGTTTTTGAAGCGCCAGCTGTCGTTGCCCGTCTCGACGATATCGCAGTGGTGGGTGACGCGGTCGAGCAGCGCCGTGGTCATCTTGGGATCGCCGAACACGGTCGGCCATTCGCCGAAGGCGAGGTTCGTGGTGATGATGACGCTGGTCCGCTCATAAAGCTTGCTGATGAGGTGGAACAGCAACTGCCCTCCCGAGCGGGCGAACGGCAGATAACCGAGCTCGTCGAGCACGATCAGGTCGAGCCGCGACAGCTGCGCCGCCAGGGTCCCGCCTTTGCCGATCCGGGTCTCCTCTTCGAGGCGTGTCACCA
>NZ_LSJY01000123.1 GCF_001556865.1 Sphingobium sp. CCH11-B1
GGCGCGGGTTCCAGTTCGGCAGGCGGCACACACATGAGGCCGAGCACAGGAATATCGGCGTCGCGTGCGGCAGCGATCAGTGCCGGCGTGTCGGCGATGGCACAGCCGCCCTTCTGCTCCTCCGCGCCGATATTGACCTGAATGAAGCAGGGGATGCGCTTGCCGGTTGCATTCATCGCCTTCGCCAGCGCGGTCAGGAGCGAGGGCCGGTCGAGCCCGTGGATGACGTCGAACAGGGCGACCGCTTCGGTCGCCTTGTTCGATTGCAGCTGACCCACCAGATGCAGTTCCACATCGGGCCATTCGTCCCGAAGCGCGGGCCATTTGTCCTGGCTTTCCTGCACGCGATTTTCGCCGAAGACACGCTGGCCGGCTTCTATGAGCGGGCGGATGGCCGGAGCATCATGCGTCTTGGACACGGCGATGAGGCGGATGTCGTCGCCGCTGCGATCCGTCAGGCGGGCGGCGCGATCCATGGCTTCGCGGACGGCGGCAAGGCGAAGGGCGGCATCGTCAACAGGGGTGTCGGTCGTCATCGGCGCTGCTATAGGCGAGGGTCATGTCCGCCCGCCACCGCAAAAAGCAGCCCATGCTCTGGCTGATGACGGATGAACGCGTGCCCGATGCTGCGCTGCTCGCGACTGCGGCGCGGTTGCCCAAGGGCGCGGCCGGGATCGTCTTTCGCCATCATGCGACGCCTGTGGCACAGCGGCGCGCCCTGTTCGACGCGCTTCGACGGATCGCGCTTGGGCGGCGGCTGATCCTGTTGCTTGGTGGTACGGCGCGGCAGGCGGCGGCATGGCGCGCCGATGGCGTGCATGGGCGCGACCGGCGGCGCGCGGCCCGGCCGCTCTTGCGCAGCGCGCCAGTGCATGATGTGCGGGAAGCCGTCGCGGCGCGCGGCGTCGATCTCTGTTTCGTCTCGCCGCTCTTTCCCACCCGATCGCATCCGGGTCGCTCGACCCTCGGCCGTGTCGGATTTGCGATGATCGCCAGCCGGATCGACCGGCCGGTGATCGCCCTGGGCGGGATGAAAGCCACGCATCGATACATGCTGGGCGGCATCGGCGCTGACGGATGGGCGGCGATCGACGGACTGACCGGCTATTAGGTCCAGTCGACCCGCGTCCAGCCACGCTCGGCTGCCAGCCTGGCCAGCGGCTTGTGCGGATTGGCGGCGAAGGGCAGGTCGGCGAATTCCAGCATCGGCGCGTCCGACACATGGTCGGAATAGGCGCGGATATGCGCCTGTCCGCGGTCGATTGCCTCGGCTGCCATCCATGCCTTGATCATGCGCAGCTTGCCGGTGTCGTAGCAATTTTCCCCGGCGATCTTTGCGCGGACATACCGCAGATCCTGGCTCAGATGATCGGTAGCAATCACGGCGTCGAAGCCCAGGCGGTGCGCGATCGGCTCGACATAGAGGCGGTAGGAAGCGGTGGCGATCACCGAATCGGCATAGCTTTCGACATGCGGCATGAGCTTCGCCCGCTCCACATGATAGCCGATCATCAGCGCCTGGTTGAGTTCCTTGAGCCGCTGGCGCGTGACGAGCTTTAGCACATAGGCCAGCATCAGCAGGATGACGCAGGGGAACAGCAGCAGTCGCCACGGCGCCATGCGGCGCGCCACATGGAGGAGGAAGCCGGTATAGGTGCCGCTGAACGTGACCGTGCGGTCCATATCGTAAATCGCCAGCCGATGCGTCGTCATGCCGTATCCGAAACTTTTGTCCATGCCCTTCGTTCTGGCTTGCGGATGGGCCGTTTCGGCTTGCCGTGCAACCGATAATGGACCACTAAATCCATCGCATGAACAAAGCCGCTGATCTTGCCGAAGACGCGCGCGATGGCGGCAGCGTGCTCCGCCTGTCCGGGTCCATGGCCATTGCCTGTCTGCGCGATCTGCCGAACCGGCTGGACGCGGTGCAAGGACCGGTGCAGGCGATCGACCTGAGTGATGTCGATCATATGGATACGATCGGCGCATGGACGGTCCACCGCACCGCCCGCCGCCTGGGGTGCGAAGTCACCGGCGCCAATGACGATGCCGCGCGTTTGATCGCTGCGGTGGGCGAACTGGACGAACCGGTGTCCATCCGGCCCGACCATATCCATCCCATGCGGCGCGTCGTCGGCCAGATCGGCGAAGCGGTGACGGCGGCAGGATCGACTCTGGTCGGTCTGGTCGGATTTTTCGGCGGGACGCTGGTGGCGAGTTGGAACATCCTGCGCCATCCGCATCGCTTTCGCGTCAATGCCGTGGTGCAGCGGTTCGAAGTGGTGGGCGTTTCGGCGCTGGGCATCATCGGCTTGATGAGCTTTTTGATCGGCATCGTCATCGCGCAGCAGGGTTCAGTGCAGCTGCGCCAGTTCGGCATGGAGATGCTGACCATCAACCTGGTCGGCCGGCTCACCTTTCGCGAACTTGGCGTGCTGATGACCGCGATCATGGTGGCTGGGCGGTCCGGATCGGCCTTCGCGGCGCAACTCGGGACGATGAAGCTGACCGAGGAGATCGACGCGATGCGGACGATCGGCGTTTCTCCGATGGAGGCGCTGGTGCTGCCACGCACGCTGGCTGTCGTCGTGATGATGCCCCTGCTTGGCTTCTATTCCTCCATCGTCGCCATCATCGGCGGCGGTTTTTTGTGCGCGGTATCGCTGGAAATTCCGCCAATCACCTTCGTGCAGCGTCTGCGGGAGGTCGTGCCCATCACTGACTTGTGGGTCGGCCTGATCAAGGCCCCCGTCTTCGGAATCATCATTGCGCTGGCCGGCTGTTTCCAGGGGATGCAGGTCAAGGCCAATGCCGAGGAGGTCGGGCTGCGGACGACCGCCGCGGTGGTGCAGGCGATTTTCCTCGTCATCGTGATCGACGCCTTCTTTGCCGTTTTCTTCACCTGGGTCGGGTGGAATTGATGAGCGAGGAGAATATCCAGGCGGCCGAGGAGCAGCGTGTCGAGCAAGCGTTCGAGCATAGCGACATCGCCATCAAGGTGCGTGGGTTGCGCAACAGCTTCGCTGATCAGGTCGTGCACGAGCATCTCGACCTCGACGTGCGCAAGGGCGAGATATTGGGCGTGGTCGGCGGATCGGGCACCGGCAAGTCGGTGCTCATGCGCTCCATCATCGGCCTGCAGACGCCCGATGAGGGCGAAATCTGCGTCTTTGGCGAATCGATGATCGGGCGTCTGGATGACGAGGCGCTGGCCATACGGAAGCGGTGGGGCGTGCTGTTCCAGGGTGGCGCGCTGTTTTCGACGCTGACGGTGGCGGAAAATGTCGAGGTGCCGATCCGCGAATATTATCCCGACATCGGCCCGCAGCTGCGCGACGAGATCGCCGCCTACAAGATCCGCATGACCGGCCTGCCGACCGAAGCGGGCCCCAAATATCCGGCTGAATTGTCCGGCGGGATGAAGAAGCGCGCTGGCCTCGCCCGTGCGCTGGCGCTTGACCCGGATCTCCTCTTCCTGGACGAGCCGACCGCCGGCCTCGACCCGATCGGAGCGGCGGCGTTCGACGAACAGACGCGCCAGTTGCAGCAGACGCTGGGTCTCACCGTCTTCCTTATCACCCACGATCTCGATACCCTCTATTCGATCTGTGACCGGGTGGCGGTGCTGGCCGACCGGAAGGTGATCGCCGTCGGCAGCATCAAGGAACTGCTGGCGACCGATCATCCGTGGATCCAGGAATATTTCAACGGCCCGCGCGGCCGCGCCGCAACGGCCGCGGTCACGCGCGAAAAGAACAGGGCGGCGGACAGCCCGCCGGACGGAAGGCGATAGGATATGGAAACCCGTTCCAACCATGTACTGGTGGGCACCGTCACGCTGCTGCTGATCGCGGCCATCATGGCCGCCGCCTTCTGGTTTTCCCGCCTGTCGCAGGGCGACAGTCAGGAATATGACATCTTCTTCAAACAGTCGGTGAACGGCCTGGCGAAGGGGTCCGCGGTCAACTATTCAGGCGTGCCGTCCGGACAGGTCGAGAAGATCGAACTGTGGAAGCGCGATCCGAGTTTCGTGAAGGTGCGCATTTCCGTAAAGGATGGCACGCCCGTTCTGCAGGGGACGACAGCCACCATTTCTGGCGTCGGCTTTACCGGCGTGAGCGAAATCGTGCTGGACGGCGCGGTCAAGGGCGCGCCGCCGATCCTGTGCCCGGTCGAAAATGTGCTGGCCGCCTGCCCCGACGGCGTGCCGGTCATCCCCACCAAGCCCGGCGCTCTGGGCGAGCTGCTCAACAATGCGCCCCAGCTGCTGGAGCGGCTGTCCACGCTGACCGAGCGACTGACCGAGCTGCTGAACGACAAGAATCAGCAGTCGATCGCCGGCATATTGGCCAATGTCGAGCGCGTATCCGATGCGCTGGCGGATCGGAGCCCCGAAATCGCCGCCACGCTGGCGGAAGCGCGTATCACGGTACAGCGGACCGGCGTTGCGGTTGAACAGATCGGCAAGCTGGCCGCGACGACCGATTCGTTGCTGAACGACGAGGGCCGGCCCTTGATGGCGGACCTGCGCAAGAGCGTGCAGGCCGCATCGCAAAGCATCGACACGCTCAACAAGACGATCGCAGAGGCGCAGCCGGGCGTGCGCAGTTTCAGCAATCAGACCATGCCGGAGGTCAACCAACTGGTTCGCGATCTGCGCGAGATGTCCCGATCCTTCCGCGGGGTCGCGGAAAAGCTGGACCAGCAGGGTGCCAGCTCGCTGGTCGGATCGCCCAAGCTACCGGATTACAAGCCATGATGAGAGAGATGCGGACCATGATCCATGCGAAACGCCGGGGCTTGAAAGCGTCCGGCCTGTTGGGAGCGGCTGCGGGCGCGCTGCTGTTGTCGGGATGCGTTTCGATCGGCGCGAAGCCGCCGCAACGGTTGCTGACGCTGGATGCCACCCACAAGGTTCCGGCGGGGACGACTCGCGTGGCCGGGGAAGGACGTACGCTCATCGTTGCCGACCCGGAAGCGCCGCGCATGCTGGACACGGTGCGCGTGCCAGTGCAGCTCGGCGCCACGTCGGTCGCTTATGTGACCAAGGTGCAATGGGCGGACACTCCGCGCCATCTGTTCCGTCGCCTGCTGGCGGAAACGATTTCGGCGACGACGGACCGGGTCGTGCTGGATAGCGGTCAATTCTCCGGCGACGGCGGACAGCGCCTGTCCGGGGAATTGGTCGCTTTTCAGATCGACGAACCGAGCGGCAGCGCGATCGTCACCTATGATGCCGTCCTGACCACCCCGGCGGGCAAGGCGCTGGCGCGGCAGCGCTTCACGGCCAGCGTGCCTGTGGGCGGAAAGATCGAGGCGTCCACGGTCGGCGCGCCGCTGAACGCTGCGGCGAACAAGGTGGCGTCCGACGTCGCCGCATGGGCGGCGGCGGTGAAGGACTGAAGCCCGTTGCTTGCTGGGCACCTGATATGCGGGTGCCCGGGCAGCAGGGTCAGGTGAGGCTCTTGCTCGCCTGTTCGGTCACGTCCTTCGACAGGCCCGGTTCCGCCAATATGCGCTGAAGCTCCGCTCGCATCAGTGACGCGCGGCCCTCGTCGAACCGCTTCCACCGGCCAAGCGGTGGCACGAGACGCGCGGCGGTTTGCGGGTTGAGCTTGTCCAGCGCGATGATGCAGTCGGCAACCATGCGGTATCCCTTGCCGGACTTGTGATGGAACGCCCACTGATTGGCCGCGAAGGCCCCGAACAGGGCGCGCACGCGATTGGGATTGGCGAGCGTGAAATCCTTGTGGCGGGACAGCGCGGCGACATGGTCGGCAGTGTCGGGATGGAGCGAAAAGGCCTGTGTCTGGAACCATTTGTCCAGCGTCAGCGCGTCGTCGCAATAGCGGTTGTAGAAGATGTCGAGGGCTGCTTCCCGCTCCGCGCTGCCCCCGTTGGCGAGCGTTCCCAACGCCGCCTGACGTTCCGTCATATTGTCCGCCTCGCTAAACTGCGCGAAGGCGATAGACGCTCCATCTGACGCGCCCGAGGCGACAAGGTAATGAAGCGCCGCGTTGCGGAGCTTGCGCGCGCCTTTCGCGGCGGGCGAGGTCGAAAAGCCGTTGGCTTTGGTTCCGGCGTGGACTTCGCGCCACAGATTTTCGAGATCAACGCCGATGCGCGCCTGAAGCGCCTCCCGAGCCCTATGGATGGCGTCAGGCTCTACCCGCGCCATCTGGTCGCCCAGATAGGCTTCGCTGGGCAGGCGGATGACCTCCGCCACGAAGGCCGGATCGAGCGCAGTGTCGGTCAGGGTGTAGCGGATGGCGTCTACCACGGCCTGCTCGTCCGCTGGCTGCCCCGAGGTCAGGGCGAGGAGCACGTTGACCATCAATTGCTGCATCGCTTCATAGCGGGCGAACGGATCATCATCATGCGCCGACAGGAAGGCGAGATCGGCCTGGCTGCGGTCGGTCTGCACGATCACCGGTGCCGAAAAGCCGCGATTGATCGACAATATGGGCGGCGAGGCAAAGTCGGGAAACACGAAGCTTTCCCGCGCTTCTGTCAGGATCAGCAGTTCGTCGCCATGATGCGTTGCGGTCGCCGGATTGAACAGCGCCACGCGTAAGGGGATCGCCATCGGCTGCTTGACCGGCTGCCCCGGTGTTGAGGGAATGGATTGTTCGAGGACCAGTTCGACGCTCTGGGTGGCGGGGTCATGGGTGAGGGACGCTTGCACCAGGGGCGTTCCTGCCTGCTCATACCATAGACGGAACTGCCCGAGATCCAGACCTGCGCCATCCTCCATGGCCCGGACGAAATCCTCGCAAGTCGCGGCCTGCCCGTCATGGCGATCGAAATAAAGATCCGTGCCCGCCCGGAACCGTTCCGGACCGGCAATCAGCGCCATCATGCGGATAAGTTCGGCACCCTTGTTGTAGATGGTCGCGGTATAGAAATTGCTGATTTCCATGTAGGATTCGGGTCGGACAGGATGGGCGAGCGGCCCATTGTCCTCCGGAAACTGCGCCGCGCGCAGCACGCGCACATCTTCGATCCGCTTGACGGCATGGGAGCCCATGTCAGCCGAGAAATTCTGATCGCGAAATACCGTAAAGCCCTCCTTCAAGGAGAGCTGGAACCAGTCGCGGCACGTGACGCGATTACCCGACCAATTGTGGAAATATTCATGAGCCACCACCCCTTCGACGCCGTCATAATCGACGTCGGTCGCCGTTTCGGGATCGGCCAGGATGTAACGCGAATTGAAGATGTTGAGGCCCTTATTCTCCATCGCCCCGAAATTGAAGTCCGCGACGGCGACGATGTTGAACACATCGAGATCATATTCCCGGCCATAGACGCGTTCATCCCAGGCCATGCTGTTCTTGAGCGCTGTCATCGCATGGCTGGTACGCGGCAGGTCGCTTTCCTTCACCCAAATGCCAAGCCGAACCGTACGCCCGCCAGCGGTGACAAACTGGTCGGCGTTGCAGGCAAGATCGCCCGCCACGAGCGCGAACAGATAACAGGGTTTCGGGAAAGGGTCGTGCCAGACCGCCCAATGCCGTCCGTCATCCAGTTCCCCCGTATCGATCGGATCGCCATTGGCCAGCAATATCGGGAAGCGCGCCTTGTCGGCCGTCATACGCACGCTATAGCGTGACAGCACGTCGGGGCGATCAGGGAAGAAGGTAATGCGGCGAAACCCTTCTGCCTCGCATTGGGTGCAAAGCAGGCCGCCGCTGGCATAGAGTCCCATCAGCTTGCTGTTGCTTTCGGGGACGAGCTCGACCAGCGTTTCGATGTGATGGGCATCGCCGGGCAGCGTCAGGATAAGCGCGCCTGCTTCGAGATACCAGGATTGGGGCGAGAGGGGTTGACCATCCACCCTTATTTCCAGCGGAACAAGGCCGTCGCCGTCCAGCCTGAGCGGCTGATCGTGATCGCCATTGCGCGTCACGGACAATTGCGCGCGAACCCGTGTCAGGACAGGGTCGAGATCAAATTCCAGATCGATCTGCGGGACGAGCCAGTCCGGCGCGCGATAGTCGCTGCGGCGAATGACGGAGGGCGCGGCGGAAGTGGTGGAAAGCATGTCGGCCATGCTTGCAACCTAGGGGCGGCGCCGGAAAAAGCCAGTGGCGCAACGGCATTTATGCGTGGCGCTTGTCCCCTCCCCCGCCTTGTGTCAGATGCGCTCGCCCGACAGACGCTGGCACAGCATGTCGAGCTGATCCAGATTGGAATAGCGGAGCGCCAAGCTGCCGCCCGCGGATGCGCCATCATGCGCAATCTCGACCTTCAGGCCCAATATGTCGGCGAGATGCTGTTCGAGCGCGGCGATGTCGGGGTCCTTTTCCAGCGAGGCTCCTGCTCGTCGACGCGCCGACGGTGCATCCTCGCCAGTCTTCACCCGTCGGACAAGTTGCTCCGTATCGCGAACCGAAAGACCTTTGGATTCAACCTGTTGTGCAAGTCGTTCGCAATCGGGCGCACCAATCAACGCGCGCGCATGACCCATGCTGATCCGGTTGAACATGACCTGTTCCTGCACCGGCTTGGGCAATTCGAGCAATCGCATGAGGTTGGCGACATGGCTGCGCGACTTGCCGACAATGCGGCCGAGCGCTTCCTGGCTATGGTGGAACTCCGCAATCAGCTTGCGATAGGCCTCGGCTTCTTCGATCGGATTTAAATCTTCGCGCTGGATATTTTCGATCAGCGCGATTTCCAGCGTTTCCTGCTCGTCGAAGTCGCGCACGATGGCGGGTATGCGGTGCAGCTGCGCCCTTTGCGCGGCGCGCCAGCGGCGTTCGCCTGCGATGATCTGGAACCCGCCGCCATGAGGGCGGACGATGATGGGTTGGATGACGCCGCGCTTTGCGATGCTGTCGGCCAGTTCCTGAAGCGCGCCATCATCGAAATGACGGCGCGGCTGTTCCGGATGCGGATGGATCAAGGCTACTTCGATACTCTGCACAGCCTTGCCATTGGCCGGAGCAGTGACCGATGCCACAGGCTCTTCCCGCGAGACATCGCCCAGTAGCGCGGAGAGACCGCGACCCAGTCCTTGCGGGCGCTTGGCTGCCTTCGGCTTGTCAGCCATATTCTCGCTCAAGCTGCGACCTCCTGACGGGGCAAGCGGGCAATCAATTCGCGGGCAAGGCGCATGTACGCCTCGGAGCCCGAACAGCGGAAATCGTAGATCAACGCTGGAACGCCATGACTGGGAGCTTCGGACAGGCGCACGTTGCGGGGAATGACGGTCGAAAATACGAGATCGCCAAGGCAGGCCCGCACATCGTCCGCCACCTGATCGGTCAGCCTGTTCCGGCGATCATACATGGTCAGGGCCACACCCATGATCGAGAGGCCGGGATTAAAGCGACCCCGAATGCGCTCGACCGTCTGCAACAATTGCGACAGCCCTTCGAGCGCGAAGAATTCACATTGCAGCGGAACGAGCAGCGATTGCGCGGCAACCATCGCGTTTATGGTCAGAAGGCCGAGAGAGGGTGGGCAGTCGATGAGGCATATATCCCAGCGGCCGGATGGCGCTTCGGACAATACCCTCTCCAGCCTGTGGGTACGCTCTTCATACTCGATCAGCTCGATCTCGGCCCCGGACAGGTCCTGCGTTGCAGGAACAAGGTCGAGCTTTGGTACACGCGTGGTGACGATACTGTCCTCAAGCGCACAGTTGCCGACAAGGAGATCGTAGCTGGAATAGTTACGTTCCGCCTGGCCAACGCCAAGTCCCGTCGACGCGTTGCCCTGCGGATCGAGATCGACAAGCAGGACGCGCAGGCCAGTAGCCGCCAGACCAGTGGCAAGGTTTATCGCGGTCGTCGTCTTGCCCACGCCGCCTTTCTGATTGGCGATAGCGATACGGATCATGGACGATGTTTCCCTTTGCCAATCGGGTGGACACCGCGAGCAACGATGATCGCGCTGTCGCGATCCGTTACGCTGGGTTCCACGTGAAACACACCTTGCCACGACCCGCGCACCGCCTCCAGTTCATTTTCAGCACTTCGGCCTTTCGGCAGCACCCAACAGCTATTTTTGTTCGCCAGATGGGCAGCGGACGCCAGAAGCTTTGGAAGGGGCGCATAGGCTCGGGCGCTGATGACCGCCGCGTTCATGGCCGGCGCAACTTCCACCCTGCCTCCGAACACTTTGGCGTGATCAAGGCCGAGCTGATCAATGACACTATTCAGGAAGTCGACCCGCTTGCGGCGCGTTTCGATCATCAGCATCGGCCGCTGGTCCAGGCAGGCAATGACGAGGGCGGGGAGGCCTGCGCCCGAACCCAGGTCCACCCAGCTTCCATCTCCCGCATCTTTGGCCAGCAATAATAGTTGCGCCGAATCGACAACATGCCTGGCCCATATATGGGGGACAGTCGAAGCGGCGATGAGGTTCTGTTCCTTCGACGCCTCCAGGAGCAGGGAGACATAGTCTTCCAGCCGCTGCCATGTTTCACGTGAAACATCGAATTCGGCCTGCAACCATGCCCGTGCATCGTCTTCGGTCACGCAGCCTCGCGACGGGCATGGACGAGAATGGCTGCCAACGCAGCGGGAGTCACGCCGCGGATACGGGACGCTGCGGCAAGCGTTTCCGGTCGGGCGGCCTCGAAGCGTTCAATCATTTCCAGCGAAAGCCCCCCTATGCTTCGATAGTCGAGGGCCGCAGGCAAAGCGACGCGTTCGTTGCGTCGAAGCTCGGCAACCTCTGCCTCCTGCCGTTGAAGGTACGGCGCGTAGTGGGCGTCTTCCAATATCTCTTGCCGAAGGTCGAAAGGGGCCTTGCGGAGGGCAGGAGCGAGTTCAAGCAGCAGCGAAGGATCGACTTCGGGAAACCGGGCCCATTCAAAAAGGCTGCGACGCGAGCCATCCTGCCGAACGGCCGCGCCGAGTCGTGCAAGCTCGGTGGCGGTCTTTTGGGATGCCAGATCCTGTTGGGCTACAGCACGAAGCTCGTCACGTTCGGCGAAACGCGCGGCGCGTTCCGGGCCGATAATGCCATGCGCCAAAGCCAGCGCGCCGAGGCGCGTTTCGGCGTTATCAGCGCGCAGACGCAACCGATATTCGGCGCGCGCGGTGAGCATGCGATAGGGTTCCGTCACCCCCTGAAGCACCAGGTCGTCGATCATGACACCGATGTAGGAGCTGGTTCGATCAAGGATTATGGCTGGAAGATTTTTGGCAAACGCAGCCGCATTGACGCCAGCCACCAGCCCTTGCGCCGCTGCCTCCTCATAGCCGGTGGTGCCGTTGATCTGGCCGGCGCAAAACAAGCCCGGAAGGGCTTTGACCTGCAACGAGGCATCGAGGGCACGCGGATCGATATGGTCATATTCGACCGCATAGCCCGGCGTCACGATCCTCGCCCGTTCCAGTCCGGCCATGGACCGGATCATCGCAATCTGAACGTCAATCGGAAGGGACGTGCTGATCCCGTTCGGATAGACGAGATGGTCATCGAGCCCTTCCGGCTCCAAAAATATCTGATGGCCGTCACGGTCCCCGAACCGCATCACCTTGTCTTCTATCGAGGGGCAGTAACGGGGGCCCCTGCCCTCGATCGCTCCGCCGAACAAAGGCGAGCGATCGAGGCCGGCCCGAATGATCGCATGCGTTTCTTCATTCGTGCGCGTGATCGCGCAGGCCAGCTGCGGAAGAGTCCGGCCGGGCGACATAGTCGACATCGTCCAGTCGCCCATGTCGGACGGCTGTGTCTCCAGGCGCGCCCAATCGATCGTGCGGCCATCCAGCCGCGGCGGCGTTCCGGTTTTAAGACGGCCGATCGGCAGATCGAGTGCCCGTAACTGCTGGCCTAACAGAGTGGCAGCCTGTTCTCCAACGCGTCCGCCTGTTTCCCGCTCTTCCCCCCGAAACAATTTGCCACCGAGGAAGGTGCCAGTGGCCAGCACGACGGTGGGTGCATGCACGGTGCGGCCGTCCACAAGAGTCAGTCCCGCCACCGTGCCATTGGATAGCAGCAGAGCGCTCGCTTCCCCCTCCAGAATGTCGAGCCCCTCGACCGCGTCGAGCAATTGGTGGATTGCCGCGCGATACCGTTTCCTGTCGGCCTGAATACGGGGACCCTGAACCGCCGCGCCTTTGCTGCTGTTGAGCATCCGATAATGGATAGCGGCTGCGTCGGCTGCCCGCGCCATAAGGCCGTCCAGCGCATCCACTTCCCGGACCAGATGCCCCTTGCCCAAGCCTCCGATTGCCGGGTTGCAGGACATCGCGCCCACCGTTTCGCGGCTGAACGTGAGAAGCGCGACAGAAGCGCCCTTGCGCGCAGCCGCAGCTGCCGCTTCGCAACCGGCATGGCCGCCGCCGACGACGATCACATCATAGCTTGTTCGCATAGGCACGCCCTTACCAGAAAAGGCGGGCTCCGGTCAAAAGCGTTCCACGTGGAACATCGATCATTTTCCGATGCAGAAGCCGGAGAAGAGTTGATCCAGCATGTCTTCGGTGCCGGCCAATCCGGTGAGTTCGTCAATAGCGCTGCGGGCCAATCGCAGCTCCTCCGCGACGAGCAACATGTCTTTCTGGACCGATAGAGCGGCATCCAGATGACTTGCGATCCGGCTGAGATGACGCCGCTGCCGGTCATGCAAGGCATAGTCATCCTCGCCGGGCAGCAACAGGGATGCCCGTTGCAGCAAGAGCGCGACGAGCGCCTTCATCCCCTCCCCTGTAACCGCCGACAGCCGAAGCCCCGGCCTGTCATCCTTGATCCGGTCCGCCTGCGCCGCGATCAGGATCGCGTCGTCGCGAGGAAGATCGCTGGCATTACCGAGCCAGAGGATGAGATCGGCGGCGTCGAGAGCGGCCTTGGCACGGTTGATCCCGATTGCCTCGACCGGGTCATCGGTCTGCTCCCGCAACCCCGCCGTATCCGTCAGGAGGAAGGCCACGCCGCCGAGTGCGGCGGGAACCTCAATGCGGTCCCGCGTCGTCCCGGCGATATCCGACACGATCGCAGCGTCCCGACCTGCGAGGGCATTGAGCAGCGTGGATTTGCCTGCGTTGGGCGGACCAGCCATCACCAGCCGGACGCCATCCCGCAACCGCTCGGCTGACGGAGCATTCAACGCCTGCACGACATCATCCCGGAGGGCGATCACATGCGCCGAAATGTCGGCTTCAATGCCCTCAGCAGGCACATCGTCCTCATCAGAGAAATCAAGGGCTGCTTCCGCCATGGCAGACAATTGTAACAGGCGCGCCCGCCATCCCGCGATCCTCCTGGAAAAATGCCCTTCCGCCATGAGGAGCGCTGATCGGCGCTGGCTTTGCGTTTCCGCCGCCAGCAGATCGGACAAACCTTCCACCGCATTAAGGTCCATGCGGCCGTTCGCAAAAGCGCGCCGTGTAAATTCGCCCGCTTCCGCTCGCCTCAACCCGGCAATTTGGGCCAGGGCGCCCTCCACCGCCGCGATGACGGCGCGCCCGCCATGGCAATGTAGTTCCGCCATGTCCTCGCCCGTAACGGTCGATGGCCCGGGCAACCATAGGATCAGGCCACGGTCGAGGGCTGAGCCGTCCTGCGGATCTTTCAGCAAGGCAAGGCTCGCCACGCGCGGCGGCGGCAGTCTGCCGGCCATGGCCTCAAGTGCCTGCCTGGCGTGGGGGCCGCTGATGCGGAGGACGGCGATGCCAGCGGGCGGTCGCCCGCTCGACAGGGCGAAGATGCTATCGGTCACGCGGCTGCTATTTCTTTTCGTCTTTCGTCGTGCCCATGCCTGCAAGGCCAACGTTCATCATTTGCTGAAACAGGCGCATCCCTGCATCGCCCAGGGGAGAGAAGCTTTTGAACAAGGTCTCCATCTGCTCGACGCTGCCCACGCCGTCGAAGCCGTCCAGCATGGTCTTGATATATTTTTCGTGAATGGGCGTCACGTCGGGAAGGCCCAAAAAGGCACGTGCCTCGGCAGGGGTGCAATCGACGTCTACGGTTACTTTCATGTCCCGCCTTTCAATAGCTTTCCGGCACGATCTTTCAGGGTCATGCCGCAACAGGGCGCGCCGATGCAAATTTAAAAGAAATCGGGCGTTGCGCGGGCCGCGTGATCCGCCAATATGCGCCAATCAAAGCTGCAAAGGACATTGTAATGGGCGAATTCGTGGCGGTGAAGACTCTGGAAGGAGATGCGCAGTTCGACGCCTATGTGGCGGTTCCGGAAGAAAAGGCCAGCGCAGCGATCATCGTGATCCAGGAAATATTTGGCGTGAATGAAGGGATCCGACGCAAGTGCGACAACTGGGCCAAGGCGGGCTACCTTGCCTATGCGCCGGACCTGTTCTGGCGAATTGCGCCCCATATCGAGCTGGATGCCGATGTGCCGGAGCAAATGGAGCAGGCGCTCGGCTATATTCCACGGTTCAATCAGGATCAGGGCATTCGTGACCTGGAAGCGGCGATCAAGGCAGCGCGGGCTGCGCTTGGTGGCACGGGCAAAGTCGGGGTCGTCGGCTACTGCCTTGGCGGCCGTCTCGCCTTCATGTCCGCATGTCGGACCGACGGCGACGCGTTCGTCGGCTATTATGGGGTCGGAATCGACGGTCTGCTGGGTGAGCAGCATGCCATCGGCAAGCCGACCATGCTCCACATCCCGACAGCTGATCATTTCGTTCCCGCGGAAACGCAGCAGGCAATGCATGACGGGCTGGCGGACAACCGGCACGTTACCCTTCATGATTATGAGGGGCTGGATCACGGCTTTGCCGCCGAGATGGGCAATCGCCGCGTGGAAGACGCAGCGCAATTGGCCGATCGCCGGACGGCGGACTTTTTCGCAGAGCATCTCGCGTGAGCGGAGCCGCCTGGCGAATGGTCATTCGCGTCAATGGCGGTCCTGACGTCATGGAGCGAGAATATTTTGACCCCGGTGCGCCGGATCAGGGCGAGGTGCTTATCGAGAACAAGGCGGTCGGCCTCAACTATATCGACACTTATTTCCGAAGCGGGCTCTATCCTGCCGATCTGCCCCTGACGCTGGGATCGGAAGCCGCCGGGGAAATCGTTGCGGTCGGCCCTGGCGTATCCGGGTTTTCAGTGGGCGACAGGGTCGCGTGCGCCACGGCGCGGGGCAGTTATTGCACCCATTGGCGGGTTCCGGCGACGCAGGTGGTGCATCTGCCCGATGATATCAGTTTCGAAGATGCCGCGGCGATGATGCTGAAGGGCATGACCGCCTGTTTCCTGGCGGAGGATGTCTGGCCGCTTAAAGCCGGGCAGACGGCGTTGGTCCATGCCGCCGCTGGCGGGGTCGGCTCAATCCTGGTGCCTTGGCTGCGAGACAAGGGCGTGGTGGTGATTGCCCACAGCGGCTCGGCGGCGAAGGCGGCGTCCGTTGCCGCGGACTTCAGCCTGCACGCACCGATGGATGATCTTGCCGCGCAGGTACGTGAGCGGACCAACGGGGAAGGTGTCGACATTGTCTATGATGGCATCGGGAAGGCGGGCTGGAGTGCGTCGCTTGCATCGGTGAAGCCACGCGGTCTTCTGGTCAGTTACGGCAATGCGTCGGGTCCGGTCCCGCCGGTCAACCTGCTCGACCTCAGCCGGGGAGGATCTCTCTATGTGACGCGGCCGACGCTGTTCAATTATGTCGCGACGCCGGAAGAGTTGGCGCACACCGCGAGACGGTTGTTTGACCGAATGGAAAAGGGTGTGGTGGGGGCGGTGATCGGCCAGCGCTACGCTCTTGCCGATGCGGCGCAAGCACATCGCGCACTGGAATCACGGCAAACGGTGGGGTCGACCCTGCTGATCCCCTGACTTCCCTCGCATCAAAAAAGGGGGGGCCGCCATCATGGCGCCCCCCCTTTGTCTTATTCCGATCAGGCAAAGAGGGACAGCAAGCCGACTTTCTGATCCACGAAGCCGTCGTAGATCATCTTCACCGCGACATAGACGATGACTGCGAGCCCAAGATAGGCGATCCAGCGGAACCGTTCGATATAATGGGCGATGACATTGGCGGCGATGCCCATCAGTGCGACGGATAGAACCAGTCCGATCATCAATATGCCGGGATGATCCCGCGCAGCCCCCGCGACTGCCAGCACATTATCGAGGCTCATCGACACATCGGCCACGGCGACGGCCCATGCCGCGCCGGCGAAGCTTTTCGCCGGACGCAGGCCCGACACATCGTCGTCGCTTGGGTCTGCTGTGTCGGCCCCGCGTTTCGGATGCAGTTCGCGCCACATCTTCCAGCTCACCCAAAGCAGAAGCAAGCCGCCCGCCAGGATCAGGCCGACGATCTGCATCAATTGGCTGACCACCAAGGCGAAGGCGATGCGCAGCACCAGCGCGGCAAGAATGCCGATCAGGATCACTTTCTTGCGCTGATCGGCAGGCAGGCCCGCCGCCAGCGCGCCGACGACGATGGCGTTGTCGCCGGCCAGCAGCACGTCGATCATCAGCACCTGCACAAAGGCTGATAGAGCGGATGGTGACGTTATATCACTGAAATCATTGATGATATGCTGCCAGATTTCGGCGGGAGAGCCGATACCCTGAGCGGCGGACGCAGCAGTGGCAAGAAGGTCCAACATCGTGGCCTAACGTCTCCGTCTCTTACTGGTTCATCGTCGCAAAGAAATCCTCGTTGGTCTTGGAATCCTTCATCTTGTCGAGGAGGAACTCCATGGCATCCACCGTGCCCATCTGCATGAGGATGCGGCGCAAGACCCACATCTTGCTGAGCGTCGGCTTTTCGACCAGCAACTCTTCCTTGCGGGTGCCGGACTTGCCGACATCCAGCGCCGGGAAGATGCGCTTGTCCGCGACCTTGCGATCCAGCACGATTTCGGAGTTACCGGTGCCCTTGAATTCTTCGAAGATGACTTCGTCCATGCGGCTGCCCGTGTCGATCAGCGCGGTGGCGATGATGGAGAGGGATCCGCCTTCCTCGATGTTGCGCGCCGCGCCGAAGAAGCGCTTGGGCCGCTGGAGCGCGTTGGCGTCGACACCGCCGGTCAGAACCTTGCCCGAGGAAGGGACGACCGTGTTGTAGGCGCGGCCGAGGCGGGTGATCGAATCGAGCAGGATCACCACGTCCTTTTTATGTTCCACCAGGCGTTTGGCCTTTTCGATGACCATTTCGGCGACCTGGACGTGGCGCGTGGCGGGTTCGTCGAAGGTCGACGACACGACTTCGCCCTTCACGCTGCGCTGCATGTCGGTGACTTCTTCCGGCCGTTCGTCGATCAGCAGGACGATCAGGAAGACCTCCGGGTGATTGTCGGTGATCGCCTTGGCGATGTTCTGGAGCATCACCGTCTTGCCGACACGGGGCGGCGCGACGATCAGCGTGCGCTGGCCCTTGCCCTGGGGCGAGACGATGTCGATGACGCGGGCCGACTTGTCCTTGATCGTTGGGTCGAGCGTGTCGAGGCGCAGTTTCTGCTCGGGATAGAGCGGCGTCAGATTGTCGAAATTCACGCGGTGGCGCACGGCATCGGGATCGTCGAAATTGACCGTGGTGAGCTTCGTCAGCGCGAAATAGCGCTCACCATCCTTGGGTGCGCGGATTTCGCCTTCCACCGTGTCGCCGGTACGCAGCCCGAACTTGCGGACCTGGTTGGGAGAGACGTAGATGTCGTCGGGGCCGGCGAGGAAATTCGCCTCGGGACTGCGCAGGAAGCCAAAGCCGTCAGGCAGCACTTCGATGGTGCCCTCGCCCATGATCTGTTCGCCATTTTCGGCCTCGGCCTTCAGAATCGCAAACATCAGGTCCTGCTTGCGCAGCGTCGACGCGCCTTCCACGCCGAGTTCCTCGGCCATGGTGACGAGGTCTGCGGGCACTGTTTTCTTGAGGTCCTTGAGATGCATGTGCGAGTCGGTCCGATGCGGAGGGTGGGAAAATGGGCCGGAAAGGAGGGAAATAGTCTGGCCGAGAGCCAAGGATCCTCGTTCCGGACGGACAAGGATGAGACAGAACTGCGTTTAGCGACAGGCCGCCCATGTCGTCAAGGCGGGATCGTGGCGGTGAAGGACGGAATTGCGCCTGTTTCCAACCGCGGCGCCGAGCGGTGGCGCTGGCGCGATGGCCTGTCGGCGTGATATAGTGTGCCAGGAGAGGATGGAAAGACCATGACGCGGTTCCCTGTGCTTGTGGGCGTGGCGCTGGCGGTCGCCGGGCCGTCGGTGGGGCAGGTCGCGCCAACGCTGGATCCCGATGTTCCGCCTGCGGTGGTTCGCACTGGTCCGCCCGCCGATGATCGGGTGACCGTGCCGATCCGGATCGATGGCAAGGGGCCATGGAACTTCGTCATCGACACAGGATCGCAGCGTACAGTCATAGCGCGTGAACTGGCGCAACGTCTGGCCCTGCCGCCCCGTAGCAATGTGACCATCCTGAGCATGACTGGTCGGTCCGAAGCCAGCACGGTCGCGGTACCCAGGCTGGACTTCGCCGGGGGGACACTGGACGACATAGAGGCGCCGGTGCTGGAAGGCGAACATCTGGGCGCGCCGGGGCTGCTGGGGCTGGACAGCCTCCACGCCAAGCGCGTGACAATGAACTTCCGCACGGGCCAGATGGAGATCGCGCGCAGCAGCCGGCGCGCGCAAGCGGCGGACCCGGACACCATCGTCGTGGAAGCGCGCCGCAGGCGCGGGCAGTTGATCCTGCTCGATTCCGAAGTGAATGGCATGCGGGTGAACATCATGCTCGACACGGGCTCGCGCTATAGCGTTGGCAATCTGGCGCTCCGCGACAAGCTGGTCGCGAAGAAGCGCGCGCCCGAGATGCTGACGGCCGTGCTCACCAGCGTCACCGGCGGCACGCTGACGGGGCAGATCGGGCAGATCCAGTCCGTCCGGCTTGGCCGCGTCAACCTTGTCCGCGTGCCGGTGATATTCGCTGACGCCAGTCCATTTGCCGAACTGGGGCTGCAGGACAAGCCGGCCCTGATGCTGGGCATCAGCGCACTGCGCATCTTCGATCGGGTGGCGATCGATTTCGGCCGCGGCAAGGTCGATTTCCTGCTGCCTGACGCAAGTGCAGCGCAAAGCATGAAGATGGCTGCCAACGATCAGCGAAGACGGTGAACCGCGTGAGCGGTCGGGCGCGTCAGGGGGTAGGCGGAGGCCGTTGCTGCTGACGCTGGCGATCGCGTCCAAGCACATTATCGATCCACTGCTGGTCTATGCGCGGTGGTTGCGGCCGATCCTGCGGGTCGACCTCCATCTGTGGCTCGTCCGACTCGTCCCCGGATTCACGGGGCTGCAGCCGTTCGATGGGCAAGCCATTCTCATCGACCATCATGCCGGGATCGGGGGTGTTGTAATAGGCCTCCTCGTCGGGCTCCAGCTGCCATTCCGGAAGCGTGACTTCCGTTTCGAATTGTTCGACGGGGCGCTTGGCGACGGCGACCTTCATGTAGGCGGCGAAAGCGCGAGCCGGGGCGCGGCCACCCTGCAGCACGCCGACGGCCCGGGCATCGTCGCGGCCCATCCAGACACCAGTGGTGATGCCGCTGGAAAAGCCGAGGAACCAGCCATCCTTGTTGCTGGTCGTGGTGCCGGTCTTGCCCGCCACCGGCCGGCCGATCTGTGCCGCGCGGCCGGTACCGGTGCTGACCGCGGTCTGCATGAGGTCGGTCATGCCTGCGGCGACCCAGGGGGCGACGAGAACGCGGCTGGTATCGTCCTGATGCTGGTAGAGGAGACGTCCATCGGCGGTGGTCACCTTCGTGATGCCGTAGGGCGCGACTGCGATCCCCTTTCGCGCGATCGAGGCGAAGGCGCGCGTCATATCGATCAGCCGCACGTCCGACGTGCCGAGCACCATCGAGGGATGCGTGTTGATCGGCGTCGATATGCCGAAGCGGCGCGCCATATCCGCGACGGTCGGGAAGCCCACCTCGACGCCCAGCTTGGCCGCCACGGTGTTGATCGAATAGGCAAAGGCCGTGCGAATATCGATGTCGCCGGCGAACTTGCCGTTGGCATTGCGCGGGCTCCATCCATTGATCGTCACAGGTTCGTCGGTGATGCCGGTGTCGGGTGTGTAGCCCGCCTCAAGCGCGGCCATGTAGACAAAGATCTTCCACGCCGATCCGGGCTGGCGGGTGGCGGTGGTCGCGCGGTTGTAGTTGGATGTTACATAGTCAAGCCCGCCGACCATCGCCCGTACCGCGCCGTCCCGGTCGAGGCTGACCAGCGCACCCTGCGTACCGGACGGCACGTTGGCCTTGATCGCCGCCGTCGCCGCATTTTGCGTGGCCGGATCGATGGTGGTATAGACTTCCAGCGGTTCGTTGGGTTCGTCGATCAGCACGTCCAACTGCGGCAAGGCCCAGTCGGTGAAATAGCGTACGCTGTTCTGCGGCGGTTCTGGCGCCATCTTCACGCCACCTAAGTCGGCGGCCGCCCGTTCAGATGCCGAAATCTTCTCATTTTCCTGCATCAGGTCGAGCACGACGCCCGCGCGACCGATCGCGGCGTCGGCATCAGCCGTCGGTGAATAGCTGGACGGAGCCTTCACCAGCCCTGCGATGATGGCGGCTTCGGGAAGGTCGAGGCTGGAGGCGGGATGGCCGAAGAATTTGCGGCTGGCGGCATCGATCCCATACGCGCCTCCGCCGAAATAGACCTTGTTAAGGTAGAGTTCGAGGATCTGCCGCTTGGAGAATTTACGCTCCAGCGCAAGGGCAAGCACGATTTCCCGGACCTTGCGACCGAAGCTGTAGCTGTTGTTGAGGAAGATGTTTCGCGTGACCTGCTGCGTGATGGTCGATGCGCCCTGCCAGCGTCGCCCGGTCCCGCGCCGTTCGATCGCCACCCATGCGGCGCGCGCCATGCCGACCGGATCGACGCCGGGATGCAGGTAGAAGCGCTTGTCCTCGGTGGAGATCATCGCATCCACCATGACCTGCGGGATCTGGTCGTAATTCATCCAGCGGCCGAAACTCGGCCCCAGCGACACGATCACGCTGCCGTCCGCCGCATGGACGCGGATCATCTGGCCATTGGGAGAGGATTTCAGGCTGTCATAGCTGGGCAGCGACTGCATGGCGATAACGACGGCGATGACAAGCGCCAGCAGGCCTGCCACTGCGGCCGCCAGGCCGACCTTCAGCCCGCGCATCAGCCACTTTCTTGCGCCCGTGGGCGCTGCCCTGCTCTTACCTGATCCTGCCATCTATGCCGCCCCGAATAGGCGCTAATCCCCACGTCTGCCAGCGCAAATGCTGCAATCACGCATGAAAGCTGCGCATGCGCTCTTCATGCGAAGAGCGGATTTATCAGCGATGAACGCAGGACAGGCGGATCATTTCGATTCGGCGCGGGATTTGAAGTCGAGGCTGGCGCTGTTCATGCAGTAACGCAGGCCGTTGACGCCAGGACCATCGGGGAAGACATGGCCCAGATGGCCCTCGCATTTGGCGCAGCGCACTTCGGTACGGAGCATGCCGTGGCTTGAATCGCGGACCTCTTCGACCGCATCGATGTCGACGGGCGCGGTAAAGCTGGGCCAGCCTGACCCGCTGTCATATTTCTCCTCCGCATCGAACAGTTCTGCGCCGCAGCCGGCGCAATAATAGACGCCATCCGCTTTGTTGCCATTATATTTGCCGGTGAAGGCGCGTTCCGTGCCGGCCTCCCGCAAGACATGATATTGTTCAGGCGAAAGGCGCGCGCGCCATTCGGCGTCGGAAAGAGTGAGCTTGTCCATGCCGGCAATATGGTGCCAGCGGGAAATGCGATCAAGCCCGCTCCCGCGCCGCCTGGCGGGCGATGGTCAGCAATTCCTGCCTGACCATCAGGTCGCCCGTTCCCCTGCCCGACCGGGTCGCGCGTTCCGCGTCCAGCAGCCGCTGGATCACGCGAGCGACGCCGGCTGCGTCCCATTGCCGCACCTGGCGGGTCACCAGGCCCTTCTCCTTCCAGAACACCGCCTTGCCCGCCGCCTCCACCGCGCCTTCCAGGCGCCCGCTGGCGTCGAAATCGGCGCGGATGTGGGCGATCAGCACCGCGCGCGTGAGCAACGGGCGGATGACCGACGCCATCGCCGCCCCCGTTTCGGCAAGGCGCTGCAGTTCCTTGTGCATCGCCTTCAGATCGCCGCCCAGCACCGCGTTGACCAACGGCCCGATCTCCGTGTCGGGATTGTCGGCGGACAGGGCCTCCAGCGCTTCGGCGGTCGCTTCGCATGGTCGCTCCGGCGCCGCGTCGAGATAGAGGATCAGTTTTTCGACCTCGCCCGCCATCAACGCCCGGTCGCCGTTGGCGAGATCGACGATGCGGCGCGCCAGTTCGGTCGGCAGGCGCAGTCCGCCTTCCCGCGCGATGCCGATCGCGATCTGCTCCGCTTCCCGCGCGTCGGGCTGATAGGAGATGAGCGCCAGCGCCGCCTTGTGGTCGAGCGCCAGTTTCAGCAGCTTCGATGTTGGCTTGAGCGCGCCCGCCAAAGCGATCACGGGATTTCCGGCAGCCTCCGCTTCCAGCAGGGCGGCCAGTGCTGGCGCGGATTCGTCGCCCATCCCGGTTATGCGGACCCAGCGCCGGTCGCCGAACATGGAGAAGGATGCCGCTTCATCCGCAAGCCGGGCCGGATCGTCCTTCAGCGTGGCGCCGTCCAGGTCCACCCGCTCCGCCTGCGGTCCCATTCCGCGCTCCAGCCGCTTCGCCAGGGCAGCGCTTCCAGCCTCGTCGGGACCGTAAAGCAGGAAGAAGCGGATGTCGGCGGGCGGCGTATCCAGCGCCCGCTCCATCTGACCGCGATTGGCCTTCAAGGATTGCCGGCCTTGCGCGAAAAAAGGGCGAGCCGGGTGACGATCTGGTCCGCGACCGTCTGGGACAGGCGCTCGAGCGCGGTATCTTCGGCCGCGATGGTCGCATATTCGCTGGACGTCACGTCGATGCCAGCGTCCGATCCCGCCGTCGCGTCCAGAACCTGCGTGCCTGTCGCTTCGTCCACCAGCTGGTAGCGGGCGCGCAGCGTGCGGCGTTCACGCGTGACGGCGGCGTCCGCGCGCAAACCAAAGCCGCTGATCTGATCGTCGAGCTTCACGACCAGCCGATAGCGCGGGCCGCTGCCGCTGTGCATGGCGGCCAGCCGGTCGTTGAGCGCATTGCGGACAAGCCAGCCACCTTTTCCGTCGATCGGCGCAACCTCCACATTGCCCAATGCCTGCGCAACGGTACCGTGACTGCCGCCGCCATAGACAGGACGCAGGCCGCAGCCGCTGAGGGTGGCAAGGGCGATGGGGAGCAGGAGCCAGGACTTCATGCCAATCTCCATAACCGTTCGCAGCTGACCTGTCGAAGGGCTTCGACAGGTCAGCGACTGATGGCGTTCAGATGACCAGATTGACCAGCCGGTCGGGAACGACGATCACCTTCTTGGGCGTTGCCCCGTCCAGGATGCGCGCGACATTGGGCGCCGCGATGGCGAGCCGTTCCAGCTCCTCCTTCGACGTCCCCTTGGGCACCGTGATGGTGTCGCGCAGCTTGCCCATGACCTGACAGGCAATCGTGACCTCATCCTCGACCAGCAGCGCTGGATCGACGGCGGGCCAGGCGGCGTCGGCGATCAGTCCCCAATCCTCATTGAAGGCGTCGCCCATTTCCGCCCAGCCTTCCTCGGCCAGATGCGGCGTCATGGGCGCAACCAGCAGCGCGAGCGCACGGATCGCGGCGGTACGCGACGCGGAGGGCTTCGCTTTTTCGATGGCGTTCACCAGCTCATAGATCTTGGCCACGGCCTTGTTGAAGCCCAGCGCCTCGATATCCTTGGCCACGCCGTCGATCGTCTGGTGCAGCTTGCGGTCGAGCGGCTTGTCCTGTCTTTGCGCCGACAGGTCCGCTTCGCCGAACAGCCGCCAGACGCGATTGACGAAGCGCCAACTGCCCTCGATTCCGGCCTCGGTCCAGGGCAGGTCGCGTTCCGGCGGGCTATCGGACAGCATGAACCAGCGCACCGCGTCCGCGCCATATTGGGCGATGATGTCGTCTGGATCGACGACATTCTTCTTGGACTTGGACATCTTCTCGACGCGGCCGACCGTCACCGGCGCGCCGCTCTCGATATGGGTATAGTCGTCGCCCGACTTCTTCACTTCACCCGGCGACAGCCAGCTCCCGTCGCCGGCCTTGTAGGTTTCGTGCGTCACCATACCCTGCGTGAACAGGCCGGTGAAGGGTTCAGCAAAGTCGAGCTGCCCCATATGCCGCAGAGCGCGGGTCCAGAAACGGGCGTAGAGCAGATGCAGGATCGCATGTTCCACGCCGCCGATATATTGCCCGACGGGCAGCCATTGCTCGACCGTCGCACGGTCGAACGGCTTGTCCTTGGGCTGG
The DNA here is from genome assembly GCF_001556865.1 of Sphingobium sp. CCH11-B1. Classification (GTDB taxonomy): domain Bacteria; phylum Pseudomonadota; class Alphaproteobacteria; order Sphingomonadales; family Sphingomonadaceae; genus Sphingobium. The sequence goes on from NZ_LSJY01000123.1 coordinate 24,295, forward strand.
CTGGCGAAACGGATGAAATACCAGCTGGAATCGGCAAATGTGTCGAGCGTGTCGGTTTCGCGCACGGCCGGCTTGCCGCACTGGGGACAAGCGACATGCTTCCAGGTCGGATGGCGATCCAGCGGATTGCCGGGAATGTCGAAGCTGACGTCTTCGGGGAGGACGACCGGCAACTGATCCTTGGGCACGCCGACGGGGCCGCAGCTGTCGCAATGGATAACCGGTATCGGCGTCCCCCAATAGCGCTGGCGCGAGACGCCCCAGTCGCGCAGGCGAAACACCGTCTTACCCTCGCCCCAGCCTTCGCCTTCCGCGCGAGCGATGACGGCGGCCTTGGCCTCCTCCACGCTCATGCCGTCGAGGAAGCGCGAATTCACGAGGCGGCCGGGACCGACATAGGCTTCGTCGTGGATAGGCTTGCCCGCTTCGCCATCGGCTGCGACCACCCGTTCCACGGCGAGCATATATTTGCGCGCGAAATCGAGGTCGCGCTGGTCATGCGCCGGCACACCCATCACCGCCCCGGTGCCATAGTCCATCAACACGAAGTTGGCGATGAAGACAGGCAGCTGCCAATCAGGATCGAAAGGATGCGTGACTGAAAGGCCGGTGTCGAAGCCCAGCTTCTCCGCCGTTTCCAGCTCGGCGGCGGTGGTGCCCCCTTCCTTGCACTTCTCGACGAAGGCGGCGGCATCCGCGTTGTTCGCTGCCACGGCTTGGGCAACCGGGTGGTCGGCCGCGATCGCGACGAAGCTGGCGCCGAAGATTGTGTCGGGCCGGGTCGAATAGACCTCGATTCCCGCACCCGCATCCAGTCCTTCCAGCTCTTCCCTTTCCGGAAAGGGCGCGAAGTCGAAACGGAATTGCAGGCCGACCGACTTGCCGATCCAGTTTTCCTGCATCAGCTTCACCTTTTCGGGCCATTGGTCGAGGCTCTTGAGCCCCTCCAGCAGATCGTCGGCGAAGGCGGTGATCTTGAGGAACCACTGGGAAAGCTTGCGCTTTTCGACAAGCGCGCCAGACCGCCAGCCACGACCGTCGATCACCTGTTCGTTCGCCAGCACGGTCATGTCGACCGGGTCCCAGTTGACCGCGCTTTCCTTGCGATAGACCAGGCCCGCCTTCAGCATGTCCAGGAACAAGGCCTGTTCATGGCCGTAATAGTCCGGCTCGCACGTTGCCAGTTCGCGGCTCCAGTCAATCGCGAAGCCCAGCTTCTTCAATTGCGCGCGCATGTTGGCGATATTGTCGCGGGTCCAGCTGCCCGGATGGACCTTCTTTTCCATGGCGGCATTTTCCGCGGGCATTCCGAAGGCATCCCAGCCCATCGGGTGGAGCACTTCATGCCCCGTCATGCGGCGGAAGCGCGCCAGCACGTCACCCATGGAATAGTTGCGGACATGGCCGATATGGATGCGCCCGGACGGGTAAGGGAACATCTCCAGCACATAGCTGCGAGGCTTCGGGGACGCGTCATCCGCCTTGAAGCTCTGCTTCTCATCCCAGGTCGCCTGCCAACGGGCGTCGGCCTCAAGCGGGTTGAAGCGCCTTTGCATGTCTCGTCCTTACAAATGCAATCGGGCTGGGCCTTGCAAAAGCCCAGCCCCTCGTGATCGGATGGTGTAATCGGATCGCGGGGCCGCCTGTGCTCCCGAACGGGGCAGGGTTAGCCAGCGATCGCCATGCGGCGCAGGTCCCGCGCCTTGGTGAGGATGATCTCCTCCAGCTTCTGCGTGGTGGCGGCCTTGACCGGCGCATCGACCCACTGCCCGCCCTGATTGACCTGCCGGCTCGCCGCGACGCGCACGGCGTCGGCGCGCAGATCCTGATCCAGGATGGACACGGTCAGCTTCATCCGTTCGCCCGGCGAGTTGGGATTAGCATACCAGTCGGTCACGATCACGCCGCCGTTCGAATCGGTTTGCACCATGGGCATGAAGGACAGGGTGTCGAGCGACGCGCGCCAGAGATAGGCGTTGACGCCGATGGTCGTGACCTTAGAGGCAGCGAGATCCGCCTTGGGACGGTCCTTGGCCCCGCCGCCGCAGGCTGCAAGGGGCAGGCTCGCGGCCAGCAGCAGGCCAGCGGAAAAGGGAGCGGAAAGGCGGCGGACCATCAGGCATGTCCTAGCTTGAAAAAGACGAAAAACTGCCCGCTTCTATAGTGGCCGTGCCGCGCGGGGCAAGGGGGACGGTGCATGGCCGTGATACAGGCGCCAGGCATCATGATCATCTTCTGTGTATTCGATGCAACAGCTCCGACAAAAAGGCGTTACGGCACTAGCCAGTGGCGTCTTTGTGGGTGTAGTGCGTCTTGAAATATATATCGGCGGGGACAGATTCGGGTCATGGGCATGCGTAGGGGACATTTGGCAGTGGCAGGCGCGGCGGTGGCCGTGGCCGGCTTCATGCTGTCTCCCGCTTTCGGTGCCGTGGCCGACATGGTCCACATGCGTGGCGATAGTCCGGTATCGCTGGGCGCGCTGGGCAGCATTTCCTCCTTTACGCCGACCATCAAGGATCCACGGCTGGCGGCGGCCTATGCGAAGATCGCAGCCAAGGCGAGCGGGCAGGGCTTCCGTTTCACGCCGACCAGCGGATCGCTCAGCGGTCAGCGGTCGATTACCGTCATGGTGCGCGCAAGCGACGATCGCGTCGCGGTGAACCGTACGATCGATCCGATCAATATCACGCCGGTCGCATTCAGCCTGAACGGGGCGCATAGCTGGCGCAAGTTCGCGCTGCCTGAAGCAGTGGGCCGCAAGGCTCTGGACCCTGTTCCGGTCGAAACGATGGTCGACGCCAAGAATTTCGCGCTGGAGGACGGCAAGAAGGACCGGTTCAGCACGAAGGTGCTGCTGGAGACCCGGCGTGAGCCGGCAGCGACGGTTCGCAATCCGTCAGCTGACAAGGATTATTCGCTGGATCTTGCCAGTTCCTACTCGCTCACTCGCAACCTGAACGTCACGGCCGGCGTACGCTACAACAATAGCGTGGCGGGTCGTTTGACACCGATGACGGATGAGCGGCAGGACAGCCAGGCCGTCTATCTGGGCACGATCTTCAAATTCTGATCCCGCTCGGCTTTGGCCAGCGCTTTCTGATGTCGCTTGATGAGCAATCGCGTCGATCCCGCGCGCCCGTCCTGCCCTCTCCGATCTGCGCCGCGACGGAAGCCACTAGCCGGCTTGGCGCGGTTCAAGCCATCTCCCGCACCAGCGAGGGCATTGGGGTGCCGGCGAAATGGCATGTCAGATTGCTCATCAGCGTCTCTGCCATACGCGCGACCGCTTCGTGCGTCGCCCCGCCGGTATGCGGCGTTAGCACTATATTGGGCACGTCGATCCAGCGCAGGGGGTCAGTAGGTTCGGGATCGAACACGTCCAGCGCCGCGCCACCGAGCCGGCCCGCCTTCAACGCGTCGACAAGCGCCATTTCATCCACCAGCTGACCGCGCGCGACATTGACCAGCAAGCCACTGGGACCGAGCGCCGCCATGATGTCCGCATCGATCATCCCGCGATTGCTTTGGTCGGCTCGCGCCGCGACCAGCAATATGTCGCTGTCGCGCGCCAGGGCGTCGAGCGCTGCGGCACGCGGCCAGGGGAGGCCCGGCTTGTCGCGCGGTCCCCACCAGGCGATCGACATCCTCATCGCCTGCGCGCGCTCGGCCACGGCGGCCCCGATCGCGCCCATGCCGACGATGCCCAAGCGCGCGCTGCCCATCGAATGGGTGCGGGTCTTCGCCTCGATCGTCCATTCGCCCGCCCGCAAATGCCTGTCGCCGCCCACGATCCAGCGGCGGTGGGCGATCATCAGACCGATGGCGTGATCGGCGACATCCTCCGCATTGGCATTGCCCGCATGCGCGACCGCGACGCCCCGCCGGCGGGCGAGATCGAGATCGACGCCATCATAGCCTACAGTGAAGCAGGCGATCAGCCCCAACCGGGGCATCGCATCCATCAGCGTCACCGGGAACGAAAATTCCCCTGCCCAAACGGCCGCATCGACTTTCGCAAGCGCGTCGGGCGCAGGCGATTCCCATAGCACTATGACGTCATAATTGGCCCGCAGCAGCGGCAACAGGGGCGCCAGCAGGGGCTGGCCCACCAGCAGCATCGGTCGGCCCATGGATCAGCCGATCTGCCGAAGCGCCTGGGCGAAGTCGGCGATCAGGTCGTCCGCATCCTCGCAGCCGATCGATATCCGCACCATATTGTCGCTGATCGCCAGCGCCTTCTTTCGCTCGGCCGGCACCGAGAGATGCGTCATCGCCGCGGGGTGACTGGCCAGCGTCTCCGTGCCGCCCAGGCTGACCGCCAGCTTGGCGATCTTGAGCGCGTCGAGGAAGGCGAAGGCTTCCGCTTCCCCGCCCTTCAGATAGAGAGAAAAGGTCGATCCCGCGCCGGTGCAATGGCGACGATAAATGTCCGCCTGCCGCGCCGTTTCCGGAAAGCCCAGATACACGACTTTCTCCACTTGTGGCTGCTCCTTCAGCCAGGCGCAGACCTTCGCGGCATTTTCGCCTGCCCGGCTCATGCGCAACTCCAATGTTTCGAGGCTGCGCAGCAGCATCCAGGCGCTGTGCGGGTCGAGGATGGTGCCGATGGTGTTGCGCATCAGGCGGATCGCGTTGATGAGCGCGTTGCTGCCCAGCACCCCGCCAGCGACCAGGTCGCTGTGGCCGCCCGCATATTTGGTGAGGCTGTAGATGACGAGATCCGCGCCATGAGCGATCGGCTTGTGCCACAGCGGCCCGAGGAACGTGTTGTCGATGGCGATTGGGGGAACAAGGTCTTCGCCGGCGAATAGCGAGTCGCGCTGCGCGACTACCGCCTCCAAGTCGACCAGGACGTTGGTCGGGTTGGCGGGGCTTTCGAGGTAAAGCAGCGCCACCCTGCCCAGCCCCTTCGCCTTTTCGATGACCGCGCCAATCTCTTTCTCAGTCGCCCCGGCCGGGAAATCGAGCCACTGAACGCCGAACTTGCCGAGGATGCGGCCAATCAGGGATTCGGTCGCGGCATAGAGTGGCGCGCTATGGACGATCACGTCGCCCGGCTGCACCAGCGCCAGCAATGTCGTTGCAATCGCTGACATGCCGCTGGAAAAGAGCAGCGCATCCTCCGCCTCTTCCCATACAGACAGGCGATCCTCGCAAATTTCCTGGTTGGGACCGTTGAATCGGGAATAGACGAGGCCCTCCGCACCGCCGGGACGGATGCCCGTCACGCCCTCGAAATGGCGCTTGCCAGCGGCAGCGCTGTCGAAGGCGAAGGTGGATGTCAGGAAGATCGGGGGCTTGAGCGATCCTTCGGATAGGGTCGGGTCATAGCCATGGCCCATCATCAGCGTCGCCGGCTTCAGGCGGCGTCCATCGATCTCCATGATCGGGGCCTTGGGACGGCGGCGGTTGCGGCTGGGTTCTGCGCCGGACAGGTCGGCTTCGGTTTCGCCGGTCATGCTCAAATCTCCTGCTTCGTACGGCGTCTGATGCGCCGTTCATCCTGATGCGAAGCATAAGCATGGAGTGCGGCAAGGGCCAGAGGAGTTTGAAATAAACTGTCGCCGTTGGGTATCTATATTTCGAGCATGACGAGGCGCTTTCCTGCCGGGCCGGTCGTTCTTACATGCTTCTCATGCCGTCTTCCCTTCCTCAGATCCTCGACCAGTGGTTCGCGTCGCGCGGGTGGCGGCCGCGTCGCCACCAGCTGGAGATGCTGGGGGCCGCCGATGCCGGTGCCCACGCCCTGCTCGTCGCTCCGACTGGTGCGGGCAAGACGCTCGCGGGATTTCTGCCGACGCTGTGCGACCTGATCCTGAATCCTGTTGATCGGCTGCACACGCTATATGTTTCGCCGCTGAAGGCGCTTGCCGTGGATGTCCAACGCAATCTGCTGACGCCGATCGCGGAGATGGACCTGCCGATCCGGGTAGAGACGCGCACAGGCGACACGCCATCCGACCGGAAGGCACGCCAGCGGGTGAAGCCGCCGCAAATCCTGCTGACGACGCCCGAGTCGCTGTCGCTGCTGCTCAGCTATCCCGATGCCGCCCTGCTGTTCGCGGACCTTAAGACGGTGATCGTGGATGAAGTCCATGCCTTTGCCACGCAGAAGCGCGGCGACCTGCTCAGCCTGTCCATGGCGCGCCTGCAGGCGATCAATCCCGGCCTGCGCCGTGTCGCCCTGTCCGCCACCGTCGCGGACGTGGACGCTTACCGCGCCTGGCTCGCGCCGGATGGCGACATCGACGCTGTAACGGCGGTGCTGGGGGAGGAAGGGGTCGATCCCAATGTTACCATATTGATCCCCGAAGGCCGGATCCCCTGGTCAGGCCATTCGGGCAAATATGCGGCAAATCAGGTAATGGCGGAAATTGCGGCGCGGCAGACGACGCTCGTCTTCTGCAATACGCGCGGCCTTGCGGAGTTGATCTTTCAGGAACTCTGGTCTGCCAACGAGGCGAACCTGCCCATCGCCATCCATCATGGCAGCCTGTCCATTGAAGCGCGGCGCAAGGTCGAATCGGCCATGGCGGCTGGCAAGCTGCGGGCCTTGGTGGCGACTGCTTCGCTCGATCTCGGGGTCGACTGGGGCAATGTCGATTGCGTCATCCAGATGGGGGCGCCCAAGGGCAGCTCCCGTTTGCTGCAGCGGATCGGGCGCGCCAATCACAGGCTGGACGAAGCGAGCGAGGCGATCCTGATCCCTGGCAACCGGTTCGAATATCTGGAGGCCCGTGCCGCTCTGGACGCGGTGGAGGCAGGGGAGCGGGACGCCGACGATTTCCGGGCGGGCAGCCTGGACGTGCTGGCCCAGCATGTGATGGGCCTCGCCTGCGCCGGTCCGTTCCGGGCGGAAGAATTGTTGGACGAAGTCCGATCCGCCACTCCCTACAGCGCTCTTGGTCGAGAAGCCTTCGATCATGTCCTCCATTTCATCGAGGGGGGCGGCTATGCCCTGCGCGCCTATGATCGCTTCAAGCGGCTGACGCATGATGCGGATGGCATGTGGCGCGTATCCCATCCGCGTTTCGTGCAGCAGCATCGCCTGAATGCCGGTATCATCGTCGATCAGCCCGCCCTGGCTGTGCGGTTCGCCAACGGCCGCAAGCTTGGCACGGTCGAAGAAGGGTTCGCCGCCCAACTGCGCGTCGGCGACAGCTTCTTCTTTTCCGGCATGGCGCTGGAGGTGGTTCGGATGGATACGACCGACCTTGTCGTGCGCGCCACGTCCAAGCAGGCGCGCATTCCGAGTTGGGGTGGCACCCGCATGGCGATGTCGACCCGGCTGGCCGACCGGGTGCGGCATTTTCTGGCGGAGCCGGAAGAATGGCCCCGTTTTCCGCCCGATGTGCGCGAGTGGCTGGAAATGCAGAAGCTGCGCTCTGCCCTGCCCGAGCCCGGACAGTTGCTGGTCGAGACTTTCCCGCACGAAGGCCGGCATTATCTGGTCTGTTACAGTTTCGAAGGCTGGAATGCGCATCAGTCGCTGGGGATGCTGCTCACTCGAAGAATGGAAAGCCAAGGGCTGATGCCGCTTGGCTTTGTATCCAATGACTATGCGCTGGCTGTGTATGGGATGAAACCGGTGCTCGATCCGCAGAGCCTGTTTTCCGCCGACATACTGGATCATGAATTTGTCGACTGGGTCGAACAGTCGAGCCTGTTGAAGCGCGCGTTCCGCGACGTGGCGGTGATTTCCGGCCTGATCGAGCGACAGCATCCCGGCAAGCGCAAGACAGGCCGGCAGGTTACGTTCTCGACCGACCTGATCTACGACGTGCTGCGCAAATATCAGCCCGATCATTTGCTGCTCAAGGCCGCCTGGGCGGACGCGCGTGCGCGCATGACCGATGTGGGGCGTCTTGGCGACCTCATTGACAGGGCGAGTCAGACGATGCTGCACGTCACGCTCGACCGGGTGAGCCCGCTCGCGGTGCCGGTGCTGATTCTGATCGGGCGCGAGCAGGTGGCGCAATCGGCGGCGGAAGATGCGCTGCTGATGGAGGCCGAGGCGCTGGTGGCGGAAGCGATGCGCGCGGACTGATTACTTGCCGAGGCCGTTCAACGCGGCGAAGGGATCGTCGCCGGCATCTTCATTCCAGCGATATTCGGCACGGTGCGCGACCCAATGCGCCATGTCCTTCCCGTAGAGTTTGGCGATCAGGGCGAGCGCCATGTCGGTCCCCGCCGACACGCCGGAGGAGGAGATATATTTGCCATCCTCGACCCACCGGGCGCGCGGCACCCAAAGCACCCGTGCGCCCTGCGACGTCGCCCATTTCCAGGCCATCTTGTTGCTGGTCGCCTTGACCCCGTCGATCAGGCCGGTCTTTGCAAGAACCCCCGACCCGGTGCAGATGGTCGCCACCTGCGGTGTCGCCTGCGCTATCGCACTGATCGAAGCCAGGAACTCGACATTGTTGACCTCGCGCCTTGTGCCGATGCCGCCCGGAATCATCACGATGTCGAGCTTGGGCGCATCGGCGAATCCGACATCGGCAATGGCGGCCGGCCCGGCACCACTCTTCACCGGACCCGCCCTTGGGCCGATCATGACGATCTCCACCCGGTCCTTGAGCATTCCGAACATTTCCAGTGGCCCGAACACGTCGAGCAGTTCGAAGCCGTCGAAAAGGACCATGCCGAGCGTCTTCTTCGGTCCGCTGGGCGGAACAGGCGGCTGCGTCGATATCTGCGCGGCGGCGGTTGCAGCCATCGACAAGCTAGGGACGATGGTGGCCGCAGCGATCAGCATGTCGCGACGGGTGGAATCGGCGGTCATGGCATCGTCCCTTTCTTCAGGCGGTCCGATCCGCATAACGATCAGCGGGGCTCTTCCCGCATGTCTTCACGAACGCCGCCGCATCCTTTCAATGTCCCCTCGCCAAAGGCGATCTGTACGCGATCGGACCAGATGGCATCGCTCATCCCGTCGCTACAGGGGCCTTGGGTCGCGGTGAGGGTGAAGCCGTCGCCGCGGTAGCGGATCGCCCGATCATTGCTCTCCTGCACGATCGCAAAGCGCAGGGGCGGATGGTCCGGCCGCTCGAGCATGGCCGTGGAATCCTGTATCGTCACGGCCCAAAAAGGCTCGGTGCCGATCGCACGATAACGCATTACCTTGCCTGCGCTTGTCCGCGTGTCAGCGGATGTTTCACGTGAAACCAAAGGCTTGGATGTCGGGCGAGGCGGCGCTTTTGGGTGAACGTCACGGGTCTCGCCACTATGGTCGATCGGCGGGACGACCCTGTCCGCCGGTGTTGCCTTTTCCGACCGATTGTTGTCGGCGGGCTGCTGCCCACTGCCGCAGGCACCCAGCAAAATGAGGCATGCCAGCGCGGACAGGTGCCTCACGCGCTCAGCGCCTCCCGCCGGAAGCAAGTGGAGGCGTGATCATTCACCAGCCCGACTGCCTGCATCCAGGCGAAGACGATGGTTGGGCCCACAAATTTGAACCCGCGCTTCTTCAGATCCTTGGAGACCACAACGGACAAAGGCGTCTGCGTTGCGACGGTTACTCCATCGCCCTGTAACGGAACGCCACCCACGAAGGACCAGATATAGGTGGAGAAATCCTCGCCAGCGTCCCGCATCGCGCAGAAAATGCGCGCGCCTGTAATCGTCGCCTCGATCTTCGCGCGTGCCCGCACGATGCCGGCATCGCCCATCAGCCGCTCGACATCGGCGGGACCGAAAGCGGCCACCCGGTCCGGATCGAAACCGGCGAAGGCGGCGCGAAAGCCCTCACGTTTGCGCAGGATGGTGATCCAGGCCAACCCCGCCTGGAATCCCTCCAGCATCAGCGTCTCCCAGAGCATGCGCGAATCGCGCTGGGGCACCCCCCATTCCTCGTCATGATAGGCGCAGTACAGCGGGTCGGTTCCGGCCCAGCCGCAACGGACCCGCTCCATCGCATCAGACATCCAGATTGGCGACGTTCAGGGCATTGTCCTGAATGAATTCGCGTCGCGATTCGACGACATCGCCCATGAGTTGCGAGAAGATTTCGTCGGCCACGTCCGCCTGCTCAACCTCGACCCGCAGCATGGAGCGATTATCGGGGTCCAGCGTGGTTTCCCAGAGCTGTTCGGCATTCATCTCGCCCAGACCCTTGTAGCGCTGGATCGCGAGGCCCTTGCGCCCGGCGGCAAGGATAGCATCCAGCAATGTGCTCGGGGAGATGACCGTCACGCCCTTCGTCGAGACGGGCAGTTCATCCTCGCCCGCTTCTTCCGCCGCGGCGGCCGCCTTGGCGGTGACGAGGCGGCTGGCGCTGCCATAGCTTCCCGCATCTTCGCCCGCGATGGTGTGCAGCTTGCGTGCCTCGGCCGATCCGATGAAGCCGCCCTCCACCACATGATGATCGGTGACGCCGCGCCACAGCCGCTCGAAATGGAAACCGCCCTCCTCGGCGATGCGTCCCGACCAGCGACCCTCGGCATCCCGCGTGTCCATCCAGGCTACGGTCGCGGCCAGACGCTCCGCCTGCGCGTCGTTCGACAGTTCGGGTTCCAGCGCGCCATTGAGGCTCAGCGCCTCGATGATTTGCGGATTGTAGCGGCGCGGGACATAGCGCATCACCGCCCGCATCCGCCGCGCATGCTCGATCAGCCCGCGCAGATCGTCGCCGCTGCGTGCACCGCCGCTGGTTTCCAGCACCATCGTATCGACGCCATTGTCCACCAGATATTGCTCGAGCGCCGCTTCGTTCTTGAGATAGACTTCGGACCGGCCACGCGTCGCCTTGTAGAGCGGCGGTTGCGCAATATACAGGTGCCCGGCTTCGATGATCTGCGGCATCTGGCGATAAAAGAAGGTCAGCAGCAGCGTGCGGATGTGCGCGCCATCCACGTCGGCGTCGGTCATGATGACGATCTTGTGGTAGCGCAGCTTTTCCAGGTTGAAATCGTCGCGGATGCCCGTGCCCATCGCCTGGATGAGCGTACCCACCTCCTTGGACGAGAGCATGCGGTCGAACCGCGCGCGCTCGACGTTCAGGATCTTCCCCTTGAGCGGCAGGATCGCCTGATTATGGCGATTACGGCCCTGCTTGGCGGAGCCTCCCGCCGAATCGCCCTCGACCAGGAAGAGTTCGGACTTGGCCGGATCGCGCTCCTGACAGTCGGCGAGCTTGCCGGGCAGCGAAGCGATATCCATCGCGCCCTTGCGCCGGGTCAGTTCGCGCGCCTTCTTGGCCGCCTCGCGCGCGGCCGCCGCGTCGATCACCTTCTGCACGATCATACGACCATGCGCCGGATTTTCCTCCAGCCACTCCGCCATCTTGTCGGCCATCAGGCTTTCCAGCGGCTGGCGCACTTCTGAGGAGACGAGCTTGTCCTTGGTCTGGGAAGAGAATTTGGGATCGGGCAGCTTGACCGAGACGATCGCGGTCAGCCCTTCACGCATATCCTCGCCGGTGAGGGACACCTTCTCTTTCTTGAGCGCGCCGGACTTCTCGGCATAATTGTTGAGCGTGCGGGTCAGCGCCGCGCGGAAGGCGGCCAGGTGCGTGCCGCCGTCCCGCTGCGGGATGTTGTTCGTGAAACACAGCACATTTTCATAATAGCTGTCGTTCCATTCCAGCGCGACGTCGATCGTCACATCGTCGCGCGTGCCCGCGATGGCGATCGGATCGGGCATCAACGCATTCTTGTTTCGGTCGAGATATTTGACGAAGGCCGCGATCCCGCCCTCGTAGAACAGCTCGACTTCCTTCTTTTCCTCATGTCGCGCATCGATCAGGAACAGCCGCACGCCGCTGTTGAGGAAGGCCAGTTCGCGATAGCGATGCTCCAGCTTGTCGAAGTCGTATTCGGTCTGGTTCTTGAAGGTGCCCCCATCGCCGGGCACCTTCTCGGTCGAGGCGAGGAAGGTGACGCGGGTGCCCTTCTTTCCTTCTGGCGCCTTGCCGATCACCTTCAGCGGCGCGACCGCGTCGCCATAGGCGAAGCGCATATAATGCTCCTCGCCGTCCCGCCAGATATTGAGGTCCAGCCATTCGGACAAGGCGTTGACCACCGACACGCCCACCCCATGCAGGCCGCCCGACACCTTGTAGGCATTGTCGTCCGATGTATTCTCGAACTTTCCGCCTGCGTGGAGCTGGGTCATGATGACCTCGGCGGCGGACACGCCCTCTTCCTTGTGGATCCCAGTCGGGATGCCGCGGCCATTATCTTCCACGCTCACCGATCCGTCAGGGTTGAGCGTGATGACGATCCGGTCGCAATGGCCGGCCAGCGCTTCATCGATCGCATTGTCGCTGACCTCGAACACCATATGGTGCAGGCCGCTGCCATCGTCGGTGTCGCCGATATACATGCCGGGCCGCTTGCGAACAGCGTCCAGTCCTTTCAGCACCTTGATGCTGTCGGCGCCATAATCATTGCTGTTGGGAGAGTTCACGGGTTCTTCGCTCATGGTCGAGCATATAGGGAAGGCGGCCGTGAAACTAAAGCGAAACATGGCGTCTTCCGCCCTTGCCCGCCCCCGTCTATCACTGCGATCATGCGCTTTGCCCCTGCCTTGATCCTGCCCATCCTCTTGCTTGCGCCGGGCTGTTCCCGCAGCAACGACATCTATGAGGAATTGCCAAACAGCTCGCTCGCCGGCGCGCCGCGTGATGAGGTGCCCGAAAGCCGCATGGATGCGCCTGTCTCCCGCCCCGTGACGATTGGTGAGGATGGCCCGCGACTGGACGCCTGCGGCGCGCTGGGGCAGATTACGCGCGTCGGTGGTCAAGGGCTTAGCCTGCGCAGCGCCCCTTTCGCGGACGCCAAGGAACTGGCCCGTCTCGAAGAAGGGCGGCGGACCTGGATCTGCACGCGCAGCCTCGACCAGAAATGGCTGGGTGTCGTGGTGCAGCCGGTGCCGAGAGTTGGTCCGACCGACGACGCGGCGGATTGCGGCGTGTCCACACCCGTGGATCGGAAGCAGCCTTATGCCGGTCCCTGCCCCAGCGGTTGGGTGTCGAGCGCCTATGTCCGGCTGATCGCCGGCTGACGGTCCTCTATTCGATACCGGTAAAGACCAGCTTCTGTATGCGCCGGCCTGTGTTCACTTCCGTGGCGTAGATATTGCCCTCGCTGTCGGTGTCGATGCTGTGGAGCCAGGTGAACTGCCCGGCCTGCCGTCCCACCCGGCCGATGGCACCAAGCACTTCATGCGTTTTGCGGCGGAGGATCCAGATCCGGCCGTTCATCATGTCGGCAACGTAGAGATAGGTCTGTTCGGGATCGGGCGAGAAGGCGATGTCGGTGACGGTGTGGGTGCCGCCGGTTTCTCCCGCGATCACGAGATCGCGTACGAACGTCAGGCTGCCATCCTTCCCCCGCTTGAACAGCTGCGCGCGATTGTTGTTGCGGTCGCAGACATAGAGATGGCCGTCCTTTGTTGGCACGACGCAATGGACGATGCTGTTGAAATGCGCAGCCTTTGGATCGGCTGCGCGGTTTGGATCGACGGCATGGCTCTGGTCGAAATCGCCCTGCAGAACGGGCCCGGCCGGCGGCTTGCCATAGGCGCCCCAGCGTCCCTTGTAAGCGCCTGTCTTTCCGTCGAAGACGATTACCCGGCGATTTACATAGCCGTCCGAAATCAGCACCATGCCATCCGAATGATTGACGTCCGACGGGTTGCCGAGCTGGTCGGTGGCGTCGTTGCCGCCGGTCATGTCCCGACGACCGAAGCTGCGGATATATGTGCCGTCCGCGCTATAGTTCATGACGACATGGTCGCCCTTGCCATTGCCGCCGAACCAGACTGTGCCGCCCTTGTCGACGAATACGCCATGCAGGCTGGCAGGCCATTGGTTGACGCCGTCGATGGTGGGCGCGCTGGCCGGGCCGCCCCAGCCGACAATATAGCGCCCCTCTTTGCTGAAACGTACCACCGGCGGCGCGGGCTTGCAGCAGACAGCGATCGCCGGATTCTGCGCAAGGCCAGTATCCGTGTTGGTGAGAGAATGAGGACGGTGCACGATCCAGACCGAATCGTCCGGCCCCACAGCCACGCCACTGACTTGCCCCAGCAGCAGGTCGCCGGGCATGGCCGGCCAGGCGGCATCGACCTTGAACCGCGGCATCTTCGTCCCAGCCGGCGCGATCTGCTCGAACGCCAGCGGTGCAAGCGCCGGCTGCGGCGGATCGGCCGCGACGGCGGATGTCGACAGGAACAAGGCGGCAGGCATGAGGGCGCGCATGCGGGATTCCCTATGAAAACTGGGAGACGGACAGGGGGATCATGCCCGACCGACAGCGACGGTCAATGCGCCTTCGCGCGCAATCCGCTTGCCTCGACGGTGCAGTGACGCGCGGCATGGAAGCGGATAATGCAGGTTCGGCAGAATTGGCCTTTTTTACCGAGGCCAATTCTGGCTAGATGGACGCCGCCTACAGTTATGCGGGAAGTCTGCCATGTCCACTTCGCTGTTGCGTCCCCCTTCCCTCCTTCGCCTGCTGGGCGCGTGGCGTGCGCTGGACAGCGCCGAGCCTGCCTATCGCCAGCTTGCCCAAGCGCTGCGGATGCTGGTGCTGGACGGGCGGATCGGCCTCAACGTGCGCCTGCCGGGCGAGCGCGAACTGGCAGCGGCGCTGGGCCTGTCCCGCACGACAGTGGCGGCCGCGTTCGACCGGCTGCGCGATGAGGGCTTTCTCGAAAGCCGGCAGGGGTCGGGCAGCGTCACGCGCTTGCCGACCGCACGCGCGGAAGCGGTGCCGGTCGAGTCGGAAAGCGCCCCTGGCGCCAATCTGCTCAACTGGACGCATGCCGCCCTTCCCGCCGCGCCGGGTGTGGCGCGCGCCTATGCGCATGCCGTGGAGGCCTTGCCGGCCTATCTTGGCGATCTTGGCTATGACGCGCTTGGCCTCAAGGTGCTGCGGTGCGCGATTGCGGGGCATTATGAAAGGCGCGGTTGCCCGACGTCCCCGGACCAGATCATGGTGACCAATGGTGCGCAGCAGGGGTTTTCCCTGCTGCTCAAGTGGTTGGCGGGACCGGGAGACCGGGCGGTGATCGATCATCCGACCTACCATAACGCCATCCAGGCACTGCAGCGCGCCCATGTGGTGCCGGTGCCGGTGGGGCTCCCCGACCATGGGTGGGACATCGACGCAATGGAAGCGGCGTTCCGTCAGACATCGCCTCGGTTCGCCTATGTGATCGCGGACTTCCACAACCCCACGGGGCGCAGCATGGACCCGGCTACGCGGCGCGCTTTGGTCGCTGCCGCGGCGCGCAGCCACACGCCGCTCATCATCGACGAAACGATGGTAGCGATTGGCCTGGATTTCGCGCCGCCGCCGCCCGTGGCGATCCACGATCCATCCGGGCGGCAAGTCATCACGCTGGGATCGGCCAGCAAGATTTTCTGGGGCGGGTTGCGGGTCGGATGGATCAGGGCCGATGCGCAAACGGTCGCGGCGTTGGGCCGCCTGCGCACGACGATGGACATGGCGAGCCCGGTGGTCGAGCAGATCGCGGCCGCGCAACTGATCGATGCCGATGTGGGCTTGGGCGAACGCGCCGATATATTGCGAAACCGGCGCGATCATCTGTTGCGGCTGATCGAACAACGGTTGCCGCAGTGGCGCGTGGAGTCCCCGTCAGGAGGTCTGTCGCTCTGGGCCGAACTGCCGCGCGGGGAAGCGACGGCACTCGCCGCGCTTGCGGAAAGCATGGGGGTACGGGTGGCGGCCGGTCCCCGTTTCGGGGTGGGCGGTGCGTTCGAACGCTTCTTGCGCCTGCCTTTCACACTGGACGAAGCGCAGCTCGAGGCGGGCGTGGACCGGCTGGTGGAGGCTGACGCCCGGCTGCATGCCCGGATGCCGCGCATGCGGGATTCGCTCGCCATGGCTTTGGAGGCGGATCGCCTGATCTAGCGCGCCGCCCTAAAAGCCATATGAACGGAAAGGCCGCGCGGATTGCTCCGCGCGGCCTTTCTTTGTCCGTCAGAAAAGCGGCTCAGCCGGCCTTCTTGCTTTCCTTGTAGCGATCGATCGCTTCCAGCGTGATGCGCTTGGCATCTTCGGCCCCGCCCCAGGTGCCGACGCGGACCCACTTCTTCTTCTCCAGATCCTTATAGTGGGTGAAGAAATGCTCGATCTGCTCCATCACGATGCCGGGCAGGTCGTCCTTTTCCGACACGTTGGAATAATAGGGGAAAACCGAGTCGGCCGGCACGCAGACCAGCTTCTCGTCGCCGCCCGCTTCATCCTCGAGATTGAGCACCGCGATCGGTCGCGCTGCCACGACGGCTCCAGGAATGAAGGGCGAGCGGGCGATGACCAGGGCGTCCAGCGGATCGCCGTCTGGCGACAGCGTATGCGGCACGAAGCCATAATTGGCCGGATAGCGCATCGGCGTGTGCAGGATGCGGTCCACGAACAGCGCGCCCGACGCCTTGTCGAACTCATATTTCACCGGCTCCCCGCCGGTCGGCACCTCTATGATGACATTGAGGCTGTTGGGCGGATCGTCGCCGACCGGGATCAGTTCGATATTCATGGGTAACGCCTTATCCTACCTGTTGGGTTACGGGTGATTATGTTCTCGGTTTCAGCAGCCGGTCCAGGCTGCCTTCACCCCCTCCTGTCTTTTCGAGGCGCGGATAGCGCAAGCCGCCCGAATAATCGAGCGTCAAAGTGCGAAAATACTTGTCCTGCTTTAGGATGATCTGGATCGGTGACTTTGCCTTGATCGCCGCTTTCCAGACGTCACCAGAAAACTCGTCGCCATTGACCGCGAGTATCTTGGCGCCGACCGTCAAACCCGCCTTGAATGCCGCGCTGTCCCAGATGACGCCGGTCACCTCGCCGTCATTCTTGACGATCGCGCCGATGCCGAAGCTCTGATCGACCATCTTGTTCGCGCCTTCCGACGCCTTGGTGATGCTGTTGGGCTCTTCTCCATAGACGAGATTGTAGCCGCCAAGGATGAAGCCTCCCTTGGGCGTTTCGCGCGTTGGCTGATCCACATATTTCTGGAAGAAGCCGGCCCAGTCATAAGGCGCGATGTCGTTGAGCGTCCGGATGACGTCGCCGCGATTATAGACGACCTGGCCCCAGTCGCCGGGCTTGATGCCGAAGAAGGCCTTGGCGAAATCGTCGAGTCCCTTCTTGCCGCGGGTCGCCTTCGCGATGATCGCGTCAGCCTCCAGCCAGATCATCAGCCCTTCATTATAATAGTCTTCCGACCGCTGCCAGCTGACCCAGCCCTTGGGTCGACGGGCCGAGATGATCGGATCGTGCGTGGTATCCTCCATCGGACGCCATTGGCGACCCACCGCCGTGTCGAGTTTCGCGGCGATCTGGGCATAGGCGTCCAGCGTTTCCTGCTTGGAGAAAAGGCCGGACCGCGCGCCCAGCACATAGCCCCAGAATTGCGTCTGTCCTTCATAGACCCAAAGCAGATTGTCCTGCATCGGCACGTTGAAGTCGGGCGTCCACAAAAGGTCGGGGCGGCGGAACTTGCCATCCCAGCTATGGGTAAATTCATGGGGCAGCAGGTTTCGGTCGAGCAGCGCCTCACCCGAATCCCATTTCTTGAAATAGCCCGGCTCGACCTGGTTCTCGGACGACCGGTGATGCTCCAGGCCGATACCGCCCATCTCGTCGGTGATGGCGAGCAGGAAGTCATAATGGTTGAAATGATAGGTACCGAACAGCGCACCAGCCTCGTCCACCAGCTTCCTGTGCTTGGCCATCTGCTCCGGCTTGAAGTCCAGTTCGTCAGCATCGTCCGCGACGATGTTCAGCGTGACGTCATGGCCAAGGTCCACCGGTTTGAAATAGCGGCCGGCAAAGACCGGCGAATCCTGCAGCGCTTCATAATCGATCGTTTCATAGGCAATGCTGTTGCCGTTCCGCGTACCGCGCAGCGCGGTCGCGGCCTGCCAGCCTGCCGGATAGGTAACGGTCGCCTGGATCGGGATCTGCCGGGTGTAGTAGCCCGCTGGGTAGAGCGAGACACTCTCCCACTGGATGTTCAGCATCTTTGGTGTCACCACGACGCGGCCCTGATTGCCTGCGGTCGCGGACAGGAACTGGAACTGCGCCACGACTTCGGTCGCGCCCTGCGGCACATCGATCTGAAAGGCAAAGACGTTGAGCGGATCGCGCTTCCATGCGACGGGCTGGCCATTGGCGGTGAAGGTAATGCCGGTCAGCTTCTCGATCTGCCCGCGCGGGGCATGGTTGCCAGGCAGCCATTCGGGCATGCGCAGCGTCATCAGCCCGGCCTGGGCCACCGGGATGGTTTCCTTGATACGGAAAATGCGCTGGGTGGTGTCGCTCGCGTCGACCTCCAGCCGGATCGTACCGCCGGGATAGGCTATGTCCTTTGGTTCAGCTTTACCGCTGTCCACCGGCAGCGCTGTGGGCTTCGAACGGATGGTCTCCTGCGCCAGGAGCGGGCTGGCAATCGCTGTGGAAAGGCAGAATGCGGCAGCAAGGCTGCGGATCATGGATGTCTCCAGAAAAGATGAGAAGGCCGGACGGCCTCATTGTCCCTAGCATGGCCTGCCCGTCCGTTGCCGTCCACCCCTGTTCCACGGTCGCAAAAAGCGCGTTTCCTTGGGCCGCATTTACGGTTAAAGGCGCTGCCCCATGGCGAAAACAGAAACGCCGCGTCCAGTACGCGGCACGCAGGACATGCTGGGCGGCACAGCCGAGGCGTTTCAGGAGCGGTTCGCGCATGTCGTCGCGACCTTCGACCGGGTGCGCCGTCTTTACGGCTTCCAGCGAGTCGAAGTGCCGGTGTTCGAGCAGACCGCTGTTTTCGCCCGGTCGCTGGGCGAAAGCACGGATGTCGTCTCGAAGGAGATGTATACGTTCCAGGATCGCGGCGGCGATTCCATCACGCTGCGGCCGGAGTTCACCGCTGGCATCAGCCGCGCCTATATTACCGAAGGATGGCAGCAATATGCGCCGCTGAAGGTGGCGACCCATGGCCCCCTGTTCCGCTACGAGCGCCCGCAAAAGGGCCGCTTCCGCCAGTTCCACCAGCTTGACGCCGAAATCATCGGCGCGGCCGAGCCGGGCGCGGACGTGGAGCTGCTGGTCATGGGCGACCAGCTACTGCGCGAATTGAAGATCGAGGGGGTAACCCTAACCCTCAATACGCTGGGCGACGCCGCCAGCCGCGAAGCCTGGCGCGCCGCGCTGATCGCGCATTTCGAGGCGCATCGCGACCAGCTTTCGGAGGAAAGCGTAGAGCGCCTCGCCAAGAATCCGTTGCGCATCCTCGACAGCAAGGACCCGCGCGACCGGCCGGTGGCGGACAGCGCGCCGGATATAGACGCTTATCTAACCGAGGAAGCGCGCGGCTTCTTCGAGAAGGTGACCAGCGGGCTCGACGCGGCCGGTGTCGCCTATGAACGCAACCCGCGCCTGGTGCGCGGCCTCGACTATTATCGCCACACGGCCTTCGAGTTCGTGACGGATCGCCTCGGCGCACAAGGCACGGTGCTGGGCGGCGGCCGCTATGACGGGCTGATCGAGAATCTGGGTGGTCCGAGCACGCCGGCGGTCGGCTGGGCGGCGGGGATCGAGCGGTTGGCGATGCTGGTGGATATGCCGGATATCGAGCGCCCAGATGTTTCCATTATTCCCGAAAATACGGCCGCTGAACATTATGCGACAGAGATTGTCGCCAAACTCCGCCGCGCGGGGGTTAAAGTAGACATGGCCTTTCGGGGTGCCGCGAAAAGAAGGTTTGAATTAGCATCCAAGGCTAGGTCTAAAAGCCGCATTATCGTGACCGGTGAACGGCAGCTTGGGGACGGCGGAAGGAATGTCGGCATTTCGATCAGGGCAAGCCATGATCATGAAGCCGGTGACGAAATGGTGCTCAAACTTCTACAAGCGTTGAAAGCTGACTTCACCATCGACAGCCATATGTTGGCTCCGCTGGGGAGTCAGTTTGATGCTGTGATCCGGCTATCCGCCGACTAATGCACATCTCCGCCGAACGCATCGCGCAGATCGAGGCGCGCCGGGATGAGGTGCAGGCGTCGATGACGCGCGCCGATCTGCCCGCCGATGCGTTCGTCAAACTCTCCAAGGAATATGCCGAGATCGAGCCGGTCGCCGCCGCCGCGCGCGAATTGCGTCGTTTGCGGCAGGAACTGGCCGCGCTGGAAACCATGACCGGAGGCGAAGAGGCCGATCCGCTGATGCGGGAAATGGCGCAGGAGGAGATGCAGCTGCTGAAAAGCCAGCTCCCCGCCGCAGAGCGCGCGCTGGCATTGCAGCTCCTGCCCCGCGACGCCGCCGACGCCCGTCCCGCCATGCTGGAAATCCGCGCCGGCACCGGCGGCGATGAGGCCGCGCTGTTCGCCGGCGACCTGTTTCGGATGTATCAGCGCTATGCCGATACGCAGGGGTGGAAGATGGAGATGATCTCCGCCAACGCCTCCGAACAGGGCGGCTTCAAGGAAGTGGTCGCCAGTATCAACGGCGCGGGCGTGTTCGCCAGGCTGAAGTTCGAAAGCGGCGTCCACCGCGTCCAACGGGTGCCCGTGACCGAAAGCGGCGGACGCATCCACACCAGCGCAGCGACCGTGGCCGTCCTGCCCGAACCGGAGGAGGTGGATGTCCAGATCGCTGACTCCGATCTGAAGATCGACATCTATCGTGCGTCGGGTGCCGGCGGACAGCACGTCAACACGACCGATTCCGCGGTGCGGATCACGCACCTGCCTAGCGGCATCGTCGTGACGCAGCAGGACGAACGGTCGCAGCACAAGAACAAGGCCAAGGCGATGCAGGTGCTGCGCGCGCGCCTTTACGAGGCCGAGCGGGAACGCACCCATAGCGAACAGGCCGGCGCGCGCAAGGCGATGGTGGGGTCGGGCGACCGGTCGGAACGCATCCGCACCTATAATTTCCCGCAAGGGCGCGTGACCGACCACCGCATCAACCTGACGCTGCACCGGCTTCCGGAGATATTGGAAGGCCCCGGCCTCGCGGAGGTCATAGACGCCTTGATTGCGGAGGATGAAGCCGCGCGGTTGGCGCAGTTGGACGGGGCGGGGTGACCCTTACCCACGCGCTTCGCGCAGCGACCGTCCAGCTCGCGGCTTCCAGCGATACGCCCCGGCTCGACGCTGAACTGCTGATGGCGCACGCCCTTGGCCTGTCCCGGTCGGACATGCTGCTGCGCCAGCGCGATCTGACGGTCCCTCGGGATTTTGCAGCCTTGCTTGGCCGTCGCAAGGCAGGCGAACCCGTCGCCCATATCACCGGCATCCGCCATTTCTGGACGATCAGCCTGGCAGTGACGCCCGACGTGCTGATCCCCCGGCCCGACAGCGAAACGCTGATCGAGGCGGCGGTGGATCATTTTGCGAGCCGTGCGCCATCGACCATTCTGGACCTTGGCACCGGGTCGGGCGCGCTGTTGCTGGCGGCGCTCGATCAATGGCCGCGGGCGCTGGGCGTTGGCATCGATGCGTCCCAGGCCGCCTTGGGAATCGCGCAGGAAAATGCGCGTCTCCTGGGCGTGGACGATCGCGCAATATTCCGGCTGGGCGACTGGGCCGAGGGAGTGGACGGTCCGTTCGATCTCCTGCTCGTCAACCCGCCCTATATCGGCCTCGACGAACCCTTGTCGGGTGACGTGCTCCATGATCCCGCCGCAGCCTTGTTCGCCGGCGTGGACGGGCTGGACGATTACCGCCGGATCGCGCCCGCGCTGCCCCGCCTGATCGGTCCGGGCGGCATGGCCGCGATCGAGATCGGCTATCGACAGGCGGACAGCGTTTGCACGCTCATTCGGCCCCATGGGCTGCACGTTCGGGTCAGGCGCGATCTAGCCGGACACGACCGTTGCCTCATTGTGACGCGCGATTGACATGGATTTGCGCCTGTCCGGGCGAAAATGGCTTGGTTTATGCCGTAAAAGGCACTACATCAGCGTCAGGGGCGGCTCCATCTTGTGACATGGCCTGTTAGGCCATTGATACAAAAAGTCGTTTCCCCGCTCCTGAAAGTCATGACGGCGCTCGCTGCGCAAGCGCCGCTGGCAGCTGGGGTGATGATCCGGGCAGGATCATGCCCGGCGGAGCCGTATACGGCCTGAAGGACAGGCTGTACTTGGAGATGGCGACTGAACAGTGTTGTCAGTGAAATTTGACACAGCGAACGCAAGGATCATGTCTTGATCAACAACCGGCAGGCCGGCCGCCGCAATCGCGGCCGGAATAATAATGGTCGCCCCAACGGCAACAATCGGGGCGGCGGCGACAACGGCAACCGGATCGACAACCGCGCACGCGGCAATGCGGCCCAGCTTCTTGAGAAATACAAGAATATGGCGCGTGACGCGCAGATGGCGGGCGATCGGGTGAACGCCGAATATTATCTGCAGTTCGCTGACCATTATTTTCGCGTACTGGCCGACAATCGCGCCCGTCAGGAAGAGCAGCAGCAGCGCTTCCGACCGCGCGAAGACAGTTTCGACGAAGATGGCGACGATTTCGACGGCGCGGATGAAGGCATGGAAGATTTCCGTGGCGAGCAGCCGGCCTACGACCGCGCGCCCCGCCATCAGGAGCGCCGGCCAGAAGAAGGGCGCGACAATCGCGACGGGAATCGCAACAATCGCCGCGATCGCAATCGCCGCGACCGCTTCTCGCCACAGGAAGATGGCGGTTCGCAGCCCGAGATAGGCTTTGAAGGTCCGGCCGGCACGCCAGCGGACTCGCTATCCGCTGCCCAGGCGGTAGAAGCGCCGGCCGCGGACACGCCGGAGCAGGCTGTCGAGGCTGTCCGTCCCCGCCGCGGCCGACCGCGCAAGGCAGCCGCGCCTGCGGAATCGGCGGAAAGCTTTGACGCGGCGGTCCTCCCGCCCTCGATTGCCCGTAACGAAGACGCGGCGACGGAGGAAGGGGACGCGCCTCGCAAGCGCGTTCGCCGCCCCCGCGCCACCACCGCCGAAGCGGCCGAATAAGGCCACTGCAGCGAATCAGGAAGGGGACGGCGTCCATGGCGCCGTCCCCTTCCTTGCGTCTGCTTAAGTAATAGGCATTGACCGTATCCGCGCGCCTTACTCCGGCAGCGCGCGGGGGCGATGATTGGCGTCCAGCGCGACGAAGGTGTATACGCCGCTGGTGACATTCACCTCGGTCTGCGCGATGCCGCGCGTTGCCACCACATCGATGTGAATGGCCAGCGACGTTCGCCCGCGCCGTCTTTCCCGTGCGTAGACCGAAACGACGTCGCCCAGCAGGATAGGGCTGATGAACTTCATTCCCTCGATCGCCACGGTGGCGACGGGGCCTTGCGCTATCCGGGCCGCCATGATGCCACCGGCAATGTCCATCTGGCTGAGCACCCAACCGCCAAAAATATGCCCGTTGGCGTTAATGTCCCTCGGGCCTGGCACGACCCGCAATGCTGGTTCGCCTCGTTGCTCAGTCATCCAATGGCACCTCGTCCTTCAATCTATCCATCACTTGTTCGTCATGGCCCGTCCCGCTCGACAGGAATGCGAGCGCCATCAGGGCCGTTCCAAGCATGAAGGTCAGCCAGACACCCAGAACGGTTGCAATCACCATGTGTATGGGCAACTGACCGACGCGCCAATACAAGAACAGCAGGGCCAGTCCCACGCAAAGCGTGGCGCCCCCCGCCATCCATGCCATGATTCGCCGGAACCGTTTCCAAGCGGTCGCGGCGATCTGGGGATCGTCCAGGGCCTGTCTGCGCGTCATCTCTTTTCATTGGGCCGCGAAAGTGGGATCATCAAGCCCTGACAGGAGCCTTTGTGGCAACATAGGAGAGCAGCCATGACAATCGCGGCGATATTGCAACGTAAGGGAAGCGACGTCATTCAGGTTGGGCCGTCCGACAGCGTGCTTTTCGCCGTGCAGTTGCTGGCCGATCGCAAGATCGGCTGCGTCCCGGTGGTGAAGGATGGACAGGTGGTCGGTATCTTCTCCGAACGGGACCTGGTGCACCTGGTCGCTCGGGACGGTGCTGCGGCGCTGGATCACGATGTGGGAGAGATCATGACCGCGCCGGCGATCACCATCGATGATCGGACACCGGTGCTGAATGGCCTGTCTTTGATGACAAAGCGCCGCATCCGCCACTTGCCCGTGGTGATCGATGGCGCGCTCGTCGGCATGGTTTCCATCGGGGATCTGGTCAAATTCCGAATCGACAGTATCGAATCGGAGGCCGCGGCGCTGCGCGATTATATTCAGACCGCCTGATCGGTTGGATTATCCCGCCTGAACGGGCGGAGTCCGCCGGACGACCAGCGCCACCAGTTCTTTCAGCGTTTCGCCCGCCAACAGGGATACCGCGCCCAGGAAGGCCAGTCCGCCGGCGGGAACCAATATGCCCAGTCTGGCAGGCGCGGGCAGGGGAGGCAGCATCGAGTCCACCGCCATGACAATGGCCGCCATGACGATGGCGCAGCCAAGCCCCGGCGCGGCGGCGCGCACGACATCCGCGATGCGCAATCCCATGGGCCTGCCGGCCATGATGGCGGTGATCGCGGTCAGCACGGGAAACGCTGCCAGCCATGCCCATGCCAGCCCGATCGCGCCCCCCTGATGTATCCCGATCAGAAAGGCGAGGGGCATCAGTACCGCCCCGGCCGCGGCGATTCGCGCGGTCGTGCCCGGTCGCCCCAATGCATTGCTGACCGGCGCGAACATCACTTGCAGCGTCATGAACGGCATCGCCAGCGCCAGAATCGACACGAAAGGCGCCATGTCCAGCCATTTGCGCCCGAACAATGTCTCTACCAGCGGCTCCGCGGTCACGGCCATTCCTAGGTAAATCGGGCATGTCAGCAGCAGCAGCAGCTTCACCGCCTTGCAGAAGGACCATGCGACGCGGCTGAGATCTTTTTGCATCCGCGCATAGGCGGGAAAGGCGACATCGTTGAGCGGCGGCACGAACTTGCTGACGAAAATCTGCGTGAGGAACAGCGCTTCGGCATAGAGGCCGAGTATATGCGGCTTCAGCATACGGCCGCCGATAAAGATGTCGGCCTGGCTCTGGACAATCCAGAACAACTGACCGCCCAGCAGGGACGCGCCATAGGCGACCATGGCGCCCGTTCCGCGGAAGTCGAAGGTCGGAATAGGGCGGAAACCTGTCGCGATGACATAACCCGCCGCCTTGATCCAGAAGCCTGCGATCGGCGCGAACACGAGAGTCCACACACCCCAGCCCGACAAGGCGCCCACCAGCGCCGTGGCTGCCGACGTGATCGCCGCGATCAGGTTGACGATGGCAGGCCGCTTGAAATCGAGCGCGCGTCCCATGATCGCCTCGGGAACGGAGATGAAAGGTGTCGACAGATAAAGCAGCGCCTGCACCCGCAGCAAATCCGCCACCATGGGCTGGTCGTAATAATCGGCGGCCAAGGGCGCGATCAGCAGTTGCGTCAGCGCCAGTCCGCCGTTTAGCAGCAGCATGATGGTGAAGGCCTGGCGCAGCCTGTGGGTTTCGACCGTGGCGGACTGAACCAGCGCGCTGACCAAGCCATATCCATTAAGGAAGGTGGCGAAGTTCAGGATCACCTGAGTCATCGCGAACAGACCGTAATCGGCCGGATCGAGCAGGCGAATGACGGCCAACGTCACCACCCAACTCACCATCTGCGAGACGATCTGACTCCCGGAACGCCAGAAGATGGCGCTGCGTATGCGGGAGCCGAACCCTGCATCTTCGGCGTCGGCATCCTGCAGGGTCATCCGCGCGGCTTTCCATAAGGGCAATGAATCATGGGGGAGGATGTAGCGCGGAACTTCCGAAAAATTTCTGAAATAAAATTGCAAAAAGGGTTTGACGGGTCGGATTGCCGTCCATATATGCCCCCTCACCGGACGGGACGAGGCCTTCAGCGGCATCGAACGGCTGGTCGCCAACAGGAACGGGACGAAACTCCCTCGAAAGAATTTTCGAGGGAGGCTAGCTGTCCTCCTAAAGGTGCTGGTTCTTTGACATTGTTGAGAGATGAAGGGACATGTGGGCGGCGGCTCGTGT
>NZ_LSJY01000124.1 GCF_001556865.1 Sphingobium sp. CCH11-B1
AGAGGCTTATGCCACTCCCGCCAACCTTCAGACCCCCGCCGGTGAATAAGCCGGGCTAAGGGGGGGCATATCACATATTGTCAGGAGCTTGCTGCATGATCGACCTGTCCGTAAGGAAGCGCCTCCGCGAAAAAGGGCGGGCGAAGCTTGCGGCGCTGGTCTGCTCCACCCTTGTTGTCGGATCTCCGGGAACCGGATGGGCCGATGAGGAGCGAACCATCGCAGACGCCTCCCGAGACGAGAGTCTCGCTAGTCTGCGGGCACAGGATTCGGCTGCGAAGGAGCGCGACGCGGTCTTAGTAGGGACAGAACTTTACCCAGACATCTCGCAGCACACCGACCAGCCACGCTTCGATGCTTCGAGTAACCTGCTGGTCAATACCATTGGGGCAAGAACGGGCCTGTTTGGTGCCGCCTCTCGCGAAGGGGAAACATGGGCCAACCGCTATGTTCCGGGTACCGACCTGAGCGGAATCGTGCAGCTCTATTCGTTATCCACCACCGGCAACTATGGGGCTTTTTTCGGCACGCGTTCGAGCGACAACTACAGTGAGAGGGCCGAAAATATCATCGGGAGCATAAACCTTGTCGTCGCCGACAGCGATCGGCCCCACCTTCACTGGGCGCAGTACTCTGAAGGATATGTCCCGCGAGGGAAAACGGCTTTCCGGCTGCTCATCAACGATGAAAATTCTATTCAGAACGAAGGAAATCCGGCTCCTTTCGCCAACCCTTACAACTTCAATCCGCAGCAGTTGCTGAACAATTTGAGATTAGATTGCGGGATCGGAATGGGGGAGCCGCAAAGCTGCACCAACCCGCTGTCGATCCTTAACAATGGAGCGAATTATCGGTTGGGCATCCTGTTTGGGGACAAGTCCATCGAAGTGGTGGACGGGGCGGCAGATGCCGTGGCGCTGCCCGCCCAATATGCGCTTTCCTGGTACGGCGCACCAGGCAGGCCTGCTTGGCGCATCTATTCCACCGCACGCCAGACCGAGGCGGGCAGGCTGGTCATGACTGATGATGACGTCTCAATTGAGATTGGGCCGGGTAGGGAAACGCCGGCACTGAAGGTCGGGCCTGACACGATCGCGGCGCCCGCCGTGATCGCATCAGGTAAACCGCCATTGATGTCTGGCACCTGCGCTGTCCGCGACCGGCGAGGAGGTCAGACGGCCGGTTCCTTAGCCATGGCCCAGGATTGTGCGACAGGAACGATCGTGATTGGATTTTCTACCGAGGCGCCTAATGGATGGGCCTGCTTCGCATCCAGTCTCACACGTAGCGAAGGGAACTTGCGCGAAACCGCCTATGACAGGAAAAGTGCTACCCTCGCTGTTTCGAATATGAGGCGATCGGACTCCGTGGTGTTCTCCTGCACCGGCTTTTGATGGTCCCACGCGACCGAAATAGAGGAAAAGATGATTGTTGTAGGAGTTTTCGGTGCCAATGGCTTCATCGGTCGCCATCTCACCGCTGCTTTGCTGGCGCGAGGCTACAAGACTGTCTGCTTTGGCCGACATTTCCCCCTCGATTTCGAGAAGGCGTTCGGCGATCGAGCGGAAATGCGCTTGGTCGACCTGCACGATGATATTGAAACCCACCGGAAGCTGTTTGGTATCACCCATGTGGTGCAGCTCATCAACTCTTCCAATGCGGCGATCGGTAACAACAAAGTCGTCCCGGACATCCACAGCAACATTATTCCACATGTAAGTTTCATCAACTCATGCATTGTGTCCGGGGTCAGCTCGTTCACGTTCCTGTCGTCTGGTGGAACTGTGTACGGCCAACCCATGACTGTGCCGATCACGGAAGACCACCCTACTTTTCCGCTGAATTCGTATGGAATGACCAAGCTTTTCACTGAACAGTACCTGAGGATGCTATGTCGGGGGACGGAGATGGGGTTCAATATCCTGCGCGTCGCCAACCCATACGGTCCAGGCCAGACAGGCGCGGGCGGACAGGGGCTTATCGGCACGATCCTGCAAAAGTTCAGGCAGGAGCAACCTCTTACCATCTTTGGCAATGGATTGAGCGAACGGGATTATCTCTACATTGACGATACGGTAGAGGCGATCATTCGTGCACTCGAGCAAAAGCCTCTGAACGACGTTGTGAATATAGGCAGCGGGGAAGGGCGCTCGATCCTTGCGGTTCTCGAGGCGGTCGAGGCGGCTCTGGGCTGCCGCATCGCACGCGAACACGTCGAGGACAGGGCTACTGACGCGCCGTCCAACATCCTGGATCCTGCGAAGGCGGAGCAGTTGTTGGGGTGGAAGACCATCACGCCATTTCGCGAGGGTGTTGCACAGACGGTCGAATGGCAACTGCGCCAATGGGGATAAACCCCGTTGGAGGCAAATGATCGCTTCCAACAG
The DNA here is from genome assembly GCF_001556865.1 of Sphingobium sp. CCH11-B1. GTDB lineage: Bacteria > Pseudomonadota > Alphaproteobacteria > Sphingomonadales > Sphingomonadaceae > Sphingobium. Next base: position 2,388 of record NZ_LSJY01000124.1, read on the forward strand.
GGTTTTCCTGTCTCCAGCCTTGCAAGATAGAGGCGATTGAGCAAAGCCGCATGAAGTTGCCGGTCCGTTCATAGGGGGACCGGGAGGCGGCAATGGAGTGACGTACATGCATGATTCTGCGTATCGGATCGGGGAGCTGGTCATGCGTACGTACAGCGATCTTCCCAATGCAAAGATCCTGGAAATAGGCTCACTCAACGTCAACGGATGCCTTCGGGATGCCGCGGCGTCGACTACCCAATATACTGGGCTGGATCTGGAAGAAGGGCCTTCGGTCGATCATGTAATCGATCCTGGAGCCGACTTTCCGGTTGAGGACGACAGTTTCGATCTTGTCATGGCCTCCTCCGTGTTCGAGCACGACACACGCTTCTGGGACACGTTCGTGCGCATGTGCCGCGCTGCCCGGCCCGGCGGCCATATCTACGTCAATGCACCCTCGAATGGGACGGTTCATCGTTATCCCATGGACTGCTGGCGCTTCTATCCCGATGCCGGGTTGGCCTTGGCCGAGCATGCGCGCTTACAGGGACTGGAAATAGATCTAGTCGAAAGCTTCATCGGCAATCGTCATAGCGATGTGTGGAACGATTTCGTAGCGATCTTCCGCAAGGGACCTAGCGCCGAGCCATTAAACACGGCCTTCGTGTATTATCGCTACCCGTCGCTTAATGCGCGCACCTGGCAGTCGCGTGCGGTCTACAACGAAAGCGATAGTACCGAGGATATGCAGCTCATAAATGAGCTGCGTCAACGCTGCGATAGCCTGTCAGACCCGGAGGCAGAAGGTGAACGCATTGCCCAACTGGAGGAAGCTCGCGGTGCCCTTGCTGCAGAACGGGAAAAGCACGCGGCGCTTAAAGAAGAAATGGCGCGCCTTTCGGCAGCGCTCGCTGAGACCGAGCAAAACGGCAGCCGTGCTGTCGCTGACAACGCACACCTCGCCGGGCAGATTGCAACGCTGGAAGGCAACCTGCGCGAGCGTCAGGAGGAAATCGAGCGGGCCTGGGCCCGTGCGAACGAACTGACGGATGAACGGGACGCGCAACTGGAGGAAGCTCGCGGTGCCCTTGCTGCAGAACGGGAAAAGCACGCGGCGCTTACAGAAGAAATGGCGCGCCTTTCGGCAGCGCTCGCTGAGACCGAGCAAAACGGCAGCCGTGCTGTCGCTGACAACGCACACCTCGCCGGGCAGATTGC
>NZ_LSJY01000125.1 GCF_001556865.1 Sphingobium sp. CCH11-B1
TGTTGTCTAATTGATTCCTGCATTGCTCTTCCTTTTTCCCGTTCGCCAATGGTTGTCTTCGAGGTCATCGGACAGCTGTGGTTGCTTTTCATCCGAGCCTTCATGATCGCGGCCGAGCGGAATAGGTGGACGTCTCTGTGTCCCAAACGAGGTTTGACCCTCTACAAAACTGACGAGATCGTCCGGGGCATGGCTAAACGGGATGAGGAACGCGGGGATCAGGCCCAGCGGAACTCCGTCTCGTTTAGCCAAAGCGAATGGAGTAATGCGGCGAGCTTCCGCGCAACGGCCGTTCTGGCACGCTTGGCGCCCTTTGCTTCGGCCATTTTCTTGCCCCACGCCTGAAGGGCAAATGGCCGCTTCACCTTTGACAGCGCGACATTGGCCGCTTCGTAAAGCGCCTTACGCAACATGGGATCTCCCGCCTTGGAGATATGTCCGCTCACATCGCGTTCTCCCGATTGACTGCGTCGGGGCACAAGCCCCGCATAGGCGCCGACATCGTCGCTTCTGGCAAAACGCTGCGGATCTTCGATGGTCGAGGTGTAGGTAAGCGCGGTAATCGGTCCAACCCCAGGAACGCTCATTAACCGGGCGCAGACCGCATCCGCCTTTGCCCGGTCATTGAGCAAGCGATTGTATGCGCGCAGCTGCTCCTCAATCGCCTCCATGGATGCAATGAGCGGAGCAAACAGAGCCTTCAAATCCGGGCGCTGCGCATAGAACGCCGTTAGGCGTTCGGCACGCCGGCCCGGCGTTCTGGCGGTGCCCATGCGCAGGCCGAAC
>NZ_LSJY01000126.1 GCF_001556865.1 Sphingobium sp. CCH11-B1
TTCCTGTCCCGTCATGCCAGCGAAGGCTGGCATCTCAGGCCATGATGCACAGCATTTCCTGAGACCCCAGCCTTCGCTGGGGTGACGGCCATCTTTATGTCTGCACCTGGTCGCTTCCTGCCGCTCTATCGTCGTGCCGGGGTTTTCGACAAGCGCGGGACAGGCCTGACCCGGCATCCCGCTCGTTTCTGATTGCATGGATGACGGGGATGTGTGGGCAGAGACGGTGTTGCGCCGGCCCCCTCATCCAGCTTCGCCCAGCCGCTTTGCGGCAAGGCTTCTTATCCTTCTTCCACGAGGGGAGAAGGGTGGAACCCGCGCCTTGGCCTCATCGTTCTTGATCCAGATGAATTCCAACGGAGCAAGTGCAATGAAGAAGATGATGTTGATGGCGGTCGCGGCGGGCGTGTCGCTGGTCGCGGCGCCGGTGATGGCGGCGTCCCTCAACAGCAAGGATCGGGCGCGGATCGCCCGGGCGGCGCCGCGCGACCGGGACGACGTGCGCTATTGCATCCTCAAGGGGAAGAAGGGCCGCGACAAGGGCACGGTGATCGGCGCGGCCGGTGGCGCGGGCGTCGGCCTGCTGGCGGGCGGGAGCGTTGGTGAGACGCTGCTGGGCGCGGGCGCTGGCGCGGTGGCGGGCCGCCTGATCGGCAAGAGCGAGGGCACGGACTCGACCTGCGACCGGGTGCTGGCACGCAATCCGTGACGGGGCGCTGAACCCCCTTTCCACGTTTCGCTAGGGCGGCTGCGCCACCCAGGCTCCACTATCCTCTCCCCGACGGGGAGAGGTTTTTTTATGGCGGGGACAATCCATGAAATGGTTCACGAAAGCGGCCGCGCGCGAGGATGCGCGGCCGGTGCTGGCGCGTGCCTGGGGAACGGGCGCGGTGGCTCTGGGCGAATGGCCCGCCAGCTACGAGGCGCAAGTGCGCGCGGGCGTGATGGGCAATGCCGTGGCGCAGCGGGCGATGAGGCTGGTGTCGGAGGGCGCGGGGGCCTGTGCGCTCAAGGCAAGGGGCGTCGACGATGCGGCGCGCGTCCTTGGCCTGGTCGGGCGGGCGTCGGCGGGGCAGGCACTCATCGAGACGCTGGCCTGCCACCTGCTGCTGCACGGCAACGCCTATGTCCAGATCATCGCCGGGCCGGACGGGATGCCGGCCGAGCTGTTCGCGCTGCGGCCCGAGCGGGTGAGCGTGGAAGCCGACGCGCGGGGATGGCCGGCGGCCTATCTCTACCGCGTGGGGGAGAGCGTGACGCGGCTGCACCCCGAGGATGCGGCGGGGCGGACCACGGTGCTGCATCTGAAAGGCCTGCATCCGCTGGACGACCATTATGGCCTTGGCTGTACCGGCGCGGCGGCGGGGGCGGTCGCGATCCACAATGCGGCGAGCGTCTGGAACAAGGCGCTGCTCGACAATGCGGCGCGGCCTTCGGGCGCGATGGTCTATGAGCCCGGCGACGGATCGGTGCTGTCGCCCGAACAATATGAGCGGGTGAAGCGCGAGATGGAGGCGGCCTTTGCCGGTGCGGCCAATGCGGGACGCCCGATGCTGCTCGAAGGGGGGCTCAGTTGGAAGGCGATGAGCCTGACGCCGGCCGAAATGGATTTCGTGGGCTTGAAGAGCGCGGCGGCGCGGGAGATCGCGCTGGCCTTCGGGGTGCCGCCGATGCTGATGGGGCTGCCCGGCGACAATAGCTACGCCAATTATCGCGAGGCGAACAAGGCGCTGTGGCGGCAGGCGATCCTGCCGCTGGTGGCGAAGATCTGCGGCGGGTTGAGCCAGGGTCTTGGCGGATGGTGGCCGGGCGTCGTGGTGGAGGCGGACCTGGACGCGGTGCCGGCGCTGTCGGACGAGCGCGCGGCGCTGTGGGAACGGGTGGCTGCGGCGGATTTCCTCACGGCGGAAGAGAAGAAGGCGATGCTTGGACTGTAGGGCCCATGTGGGCGCGTGAAGGGAAGGACGGGATCATGAAGGAGGAGATGCTGGCGCGGCTGGTCGCGCAGGCGGACGGGCAGGTGGCCGACATGGTGACCATCCGCGCCCTCATCGAGGAGGCGAGCGAGATCGGCGCGGGTCGCGTGCTGGAGCGGCTGGGCCTGGCGGACGGGCATGCGGAGGGTGACGTGCGGGAACTGCGCGAGCTGCTGTCGGCCTGGCGTGACGCCAAGAAGGCGGCGCGGGGCGCGGTGATCGGCTGGGCGGTGCGAATCGCGATGGCGCTGGTCTTGCTGGGTATCGCGGTGAAGACGGGGCTGATCGGGCTGGCGAAGGGATGAGCGGCGGGCAAGGCGGGCGTGCTTCGACCGGCGCAGCAGGAACGGAAGGCAGGCAGGGCGGCGACCTGCGCTTTGCCGGCTATGCGGCGATATTCGACCGGGTGGACCGGGGCGGCGACGTGGTGCGGGCCGGGGCCTTCGGAGAGGTGGCGGCAGAGGGCGTGCCTTTGCTGTGGCAGCATGGACCGGGCAGCGTCATCGGCCGGATCGAGAGCGCGCGCGAGGACAAGCGCGGGCTGCGCGTGATCGGGCGGGTTTCGCGCGCGACCGCCGCCGGGCGCGAGGCGGCGGCGGCGCTGGAGGCGGGCGCGGTTAATGGCCTCAGCTTCGGCTATCGCGTCAGGCATGCGCGGGGCGCGCGGCCGCGCGAACTGCTGGCGCTGGAACTGGTGGAGGTCAGCGTGGTGACGCACCCGATGCAGCCGCTGGCGCGGGTGGTGGGAGTGGAGCGCTCCCCCTTATCCAGCTTCGCCTAGCCGGCAGGCTGGCAAGGCTTCTTATCCTTCTTCCCATGGGAGAAGGACTGGTGCGGCGGTCCATTTCGGGCCGCCTTTTTTGTGGAGACGGGCATGACGGATCAACTGGAGGCGAGCCTTGACGCGGTGGCGCAGGGGGAGCGGATCGAGGGGCTGGCGCAGGAGGTGGCGGCGCTGAAGGGCGCGTTGCTGAGCGCGCGGCGGCCGGCGCTGGATGGGGTGAAGGGCGGGGCGGAAGACCCCGCGCGGGCGGCGTTCGTGGAGCGCTATCTGCGCCAGGGACTTGAGGCGGGCGTGGAGCTGAAGAGCTTTTCGGGCGCTTCGGGCGCGGCGGGCGGCTATGCGGTGCCGCGCGAGATCGACCTGGCGATCGGATCGACGCTGAAGGCGATTTCGCCGGTCCGCGCCATCGCCAATGTCGTGCGCACGGGCAGCGCGGGCTATCGCAAGCTGGTGACGGCAGGCGGCATCGTGTCGGGATGGGCGAGCGAGACGGGCGCGCGGGCCGAGACGGGAACGCCGAGCTTCAACGAGATCGTGCCGCCTTCGGGCGAGCTGTTCGCCAATCCGGCGGCATCCCAGGCGATGCTGGACGACGCGCAGTTCGATGTCGAGGGATGGCTGGCCAACGAGATCGCGCGGGAGTTCGCGGCGGCGGAGGGCGCGGCCTTCGTCAACGGCAACGGGACCAACAAGCCCAAGGGCTTCCTGACCTATACGACCACCAACGAAGCGGACGCGGTGCGCGCGTTCGGATCGCTGCAATATGTGGCGTCGGGCGCGGCGGGCGCTTTCCCTGCGAGCAATCCGCAGGACCGGCTGATCGACCTCATCCAGAGCCTGCGCGCGCCGTACCGCCAGGGGGCGAGCTTCGTCATGAACAGTGCGACGCTGTCCGTCATCCGCAAGATGAAGACGGCCGACGGGGCGTTCCTGTGGCAGCCGTCGATGGCGGCGGGGCAGCCGGCGACGTTGATGGGATATCCGGTGGTCGAGGCCGAGGACATGCCCGACATCGCGGCGAACAGCCTTTCCATTGCCTTCGGCAACTTCCAGGCGGGCTATGTCATCGCGGAGCGCAGCGAGACGAGCATCCTGCGCGACCCGTTCAGCAACAAGCCCTTCGTCCACTTCTATGCCGTCAAGCGGATCGGCGGCGGCGTGGCGAATTCGGAGGCGATCAAGTTGATGAAGTTCTCCGCCTCGTAAACGAGGCGGTGGCAAGCTGATGAAGTTCTCCGCCTCGTAAACGAGGCGGCGGCAAGTTGATGAAGTTCTCCGCTTCGTAAACGAGGCGGTGGCAAGCTGATGAAGTTCGCCGCTTCGTAACCGGGCGGCGAGCGGACGGGGACGACTGAAGGGAGGGGCGTGCGCGCTCCTCCCTTTCTTTTTTGGCGGCGGGAGACGGGGCCATGCTGACGGACGGGGAAAGCGGGGCGGCGGCGGCGTCGCTGGCGGAATTGAAGGCCTATCTGCGCATCAGCGGCGCGGACGAGGACGGCGTGCTGGAGGGACTGCTGCGCGGCGCGGGGGCGCTGTGCGAGCGGTTCGTGGGCCAGTGGCTGATCGCGCGCGAGGCGCAGGAGACGGTGGCGGCGAGCGCGAGCTGGCAGCGGCTGACGGCGCGGCCGGTGCTGGCGGTGACGCAGGTGGCGGCGATCGACTCGGACGGCCTGGCGCAGCCGCTGCCGGTGGACGGATATGCCGTGGATATCGACGCCCAGGGCGACGGATGGGTGCGGGTGACGCGCGCGGGCGAGGCGCGGCTGGTGGCCGTCACCTATCAGGCGGGGATGGCGCAGGCGCTGGACGGCGTGCCCGACGCGCTGCGGCAGGGGATCGTGCGGCTGGCGGCGGACCACTATCTGGCGCGCGGCAGCGAGAGCGCGACGCCGCCCGCCGTGGTGAGCGCGCTGTGGCGGCCATGGCGGCGGATGCGGCTGGCATGAGGATCATGGCGATGCTGGAGGATCGGGCGGCGCTGCGGCGGGCGCGGATCGCGGAGGCGATGCGGGCGCTAGGCGTGGAGGCGGAGGTCGAGGGCGAGGCGGTGCGGGCGCGCGGGGCGGGCCTGCTGGCGCGCTGGATGCGCGACCTTGGCCTGAGAGAAGCCGGGCGGGACGCGGGGAGAGGGGCATGAGCGCGGAAGTGGCGGTGCGCGGCGCGGTGATGGCGCTGGTGAACGGCGTGCATGATGGCGAACCGGGCCGGGCGGCGATGCCCTATGGCTTTGCCGGCGAATGTATCGGCAGCGACTGGGGCGGCAAGGACATTGAGGGGCGCGAGCTGCGGCTGACGGTGGGGCTGGCGATCGCTGGGGACGCGACCGATGCGCTGGGCGCGATGATCGTGCGGGTCGAGGCGGCGATGGGCACGATCCTGCCGGCAGGGGGATGGCGCGTGGTCGGCGCGCGGCTGGCGCGGTCGCGGGTGGCGCGGGCCGGACCGGGGCCGGCGGGCGGATGGCGCGCGGTGGTGGATTATCGGCTAAGAGCGGTGCGGGAGGCGTGACGCCCGTAGCCGACGGTCAGCCGGCAAGGCACGGCAACGCGGCGAGACCCCGGCGCGAGACCGGGGTGACGCTTTGGGTGAAGCCGGCCGGCGTCAGCTTGGACGGCTGCTCTCTTCATATTCCGACGTGATCTTGTCGACATATTCGGAGATCTGGTCGTCGGCGTCGGCATTGGCGGCGCTGTCGGACATCTTGTCCGCCTTGTCCTGGGCGACGATGGCGGCGCGGAAGGCGGCTTCCTTGTCGGCGCAGGCCTTCTTGATCGCGGCCTGGAAGTCGCCGGCCGTCAGTTTCTTGTCGAGCGAGGGTTGCACCTGCGACGAGAGGCACTTCGCAAATTCCTTGCGGCCATTGCCCACGGCGTCGGCGGAGGGCGCGGCGGCGAGCATCATCGCGAGCGAAGCGGCAACAATCATGGGGACCTCTCCATATCCTGCATTTTGCACGGTTTGACTGAAGAAAGGATGCGACATGGGCGTGGAAAAGGGAAGTGCTTTCTTGCTGAAAGTGGGCGACGGCAACACACCGGCAACATATGCGACGGTGGCGGGCATGCGGACCACGCAACTGTCCGTCAACGGCGAGGCGGTCAACATCACCAGCAAGGATTCGGGCGGCTGGCGCGAATTGCTGTCGGGCGCGGGCGTGCGATCGGTCAGCGTGTCCGCCGCCGGCCTGTTCACCGGATCGGCCGCCGAGGTGCGCATCCGCAACCACGCGCTGTCGGGCACGATCGACAGCTATGAGCTGAGTTTCGAGAGCGGCGAGCGGATGCGCGGCCAATTCCTGGTCACGCGGCTGGACTATGCCGGGGACTATAATGGCGAGCGCAACTATGCGCTGAGCCTGGAAAGCTCCGGCGCGGTGGTGAGCCTGTGAGCGCGCCCAATCCCGAGCGCGGGGAAGCGGCGCTGGAGATCGGCGGCGAGGCGCTGGCGCTGCGGCCGACATTCGGGGCGCTGGTGGCGGCCGAGGCGGAAGTGGGACCGCTGTTCGCGCTGGTGGAGCGAGCGGCGGACGGCAGGCTGTCGCTGGGCGATCTGGTGGCGCTGTTCTGGCATTGCCTGGTGGATCGCGACCGGATGACGCGCGAGGCGCTGGGCGAGGCGGTGGTGGCCGTGGGCCTGGCCAAGGTGACGCCGGCGCTGAAAACCATCGTGCAACAGATATTGGCCGGGCGGTGACGCGCTTCGCTGAGGCGGCGGCGCGGCTGGCAGGGGTGGCGGGATGGCTGCTCGGCTGGCGGCCGCACGAATTCTGGCGCGCGACCCCGGCGGAACTTTCGGCGGTGCTGCGCGCCGCGCGCGGGGAGGATGCGCCGGGAGAGGGCGTGGACGGGGCGGAGCTGGCGCGGCTGATGGGCGCCATGCCGGACTCGGCGCGGGACTGAGGGAGGCTTGTCGGGATGGATGAGGAAATCGAGACGCTGGTCGTGCGGGTGCGGGCCGATACGCAGGGCCTGAGCCGCGATGTCGAGGCGATGCGGGCGGGGCTGGAAGGGCCGCTGGGCGACGGGGCGGAGCGGGCCGGACGGCGCATCGAGCAGGGGCTGCTGCGGGCGGTGCGGACGGGCAAGTTCGGGTTCGAGGATCTGCGGCGGATCGCCGTGGGGGTGCTGGATTCGATCGCGGCGAGCGCGCTGCACGGCGCGCTGGGCGGCGGCGGAGCGGGCGGGGCG